>NZ_NKWE01000027.1:0-189862 GCF_006243315.1 Aeromonas sobria | reverse complement strand
AAATAAACTGTTCGACTTCTTATTGCTAAGAAATCGTCTTGGTCACTTCACCAGACATTGAAAATCAAAAATTAATTTTGATGCTCGATGCTGTGAGTGCCCACACAGATTGCTTGATTCAAATTGTTAAAGAGCGGCGCAACAGTTCGTTGCTGCGGGAGTGGAATTCTACTCAACCGCCTTCTCGAGTCAAGCCTTATTTTCAAAGGCTTTTCAAGGTTACCAACCGGGTGGTTTGCGTTGCCGCTTGCCCTGTCGATGTGGCGCATTATAGGGAGCAGAATCTTTCTGGCAAGCAGGAATTGCATGTTTTTTTGAAAAAATCACACAGACGTTCAAACAACAAACAATGCGTGGAATATTTGAACTAAATCACAGTTCCAGAGGCTAACCGCACCAGAGGGGATACTGCTTCAACCCATGTAAGCGGGCTCGGTTTGTTGACGCGCCAACCAAAGATCCTCCATCTCTAGCAAGGTTTGATAGATTTTTTCCGCCTGCTCAGGTCGGCTGAACAGATAACCTTGTCCATATAAGTGGATATCGGTCAGAGAACGCAACACATCAAGTTGCGCCTGGGTCTCGATCCCTTCACAGACCAGACTCTTGCCCAGCATGGATCCCAAGCGGCAAATGTTGGCAACCAACTCGGATGCCTCTATAGAGGTGTCAATGCCCTGAATAAAGGATCGGTCAATCTTCACTTTGCTGACCGGCAGTTTTTGCAGATAACTCAATGATGAGTAGCCGGTACCAAAGTCATCCAGTGCCAGTAGTACTCCCTGCTGGGTAAGATCTTGCATAAGTTGCAGAGAGTTCTTCACTTCCCGCATGGTGGTATCTTCGGTCACTTCCAATACCAGACTCCGGGCGGGCAAGTGATGCTCCATCAATGCCTTGGCTACCAGTTTGAGCAAATTACGCTGGTACATGCCCGGGGAAATATTGACGCACATCTGCAGGTCCACCAAGCCAAGCTGATGCCACTGCGAAAGTTGTTGGCACGCTGTATTTAACACCCAGCTACCCACTCTTTCTGCAAGCTGAAACTCTTCTGCCACCATGATCACCTCATTAGGGGGAATAAACCCCAACTCAGGGTGGCGCCAACGCAATAGGGCTTCGACCGCTTCACAGCGACCATTTTCAAGATTGACTATCGGCTGGTAATAGAGCTCCATGGCGTTATGTTCTAACGCCATGATCATGTCCGAAGCCAGGTGCTTGCGGCGGGTTGTCTCGTTTAGCAGCGAGTTATCGTAGATGACATAAGGCACTTGGGTCTTGCGACTATGAAACAGCGCTTGCTCTGCATGGCTCAACAACTCTTGAGTTTTGTTGCTGTCCATCGGATAAAATGCAATCCCGACCCCCGCCTCTAGCCGGAATGGATAGTTGTCATACACGATATCCTGCTTGAGCGCATTGTGTAAGCGAGCAACTAACTCCCGGACCTGGCGCAGATCACTGCTGCCACGCTGAATAATGGCAAACTGGTCCCCCCCCAAGCGACCACTCCACTCTCCCTCACCACACAATGTTCTTATTCGATTGGCGAACTCATTGAGCAAATAATCACCGGTGTCATAGCCGAACTTACTGTTGATATCCCTGAAATCGTTGATATCAATCAACACCAGTCCAAACGGCACGTCTTGAGTCGTGCACAGCTCCATTCGCTCCAACAAAGCAAATCGGTTGGGCAATCCGGTCAGCGGATCCTGCCTTGCCGCTCTAAAATGGCGACGCCCTTCATATATAAGCAGGATACTGAGCAACAGGACCGAAACAATCAGACCCGACACCATCAGTAGCAACGCATTGCGCAACTGGCCAAAATAACGATCGTTATCTGAATAGATGTTGATGTTCTTTTGCATCACAGAGGCAAGTGAGTAGGAAAGCGGCTCTTGAAGAGGTTCCAGCCGCATCATGATTTGCTGATAATCGCTGACGCCAGCTTTAAGGGTGGTGATATCGGGTTCAATATTGCGGATATTGCTTTCTATCAATTGAACCAGTCGTAAGGTCTTCTGCTTGTCCTCCATGCTTTTGCGCAACTGGCCGTTCAACAAAATGGGCGTTCTGCTCCAGAGGATGTCATAGCGCAGCATCAAGGTATCGTGATCGATGCCACCGTAGTGATACACCTTAACGGCAGTAAGGAAGCGCCCAAGCTCCAATTGCAACTGCATCAACGCCCAGGAAACATCGTAGGTGTATTTCTCCATCGCTCTGGTGGTGTTCTGGATCTGCATCAGGCAGTAGAGCGTGCTCCCGGTAAACGACAGGATGGATATATACAGAATGACGATCAGTGGCCAAGTTCTGGTCTTTCCTTTCATCCGATGCTCCTGTTGCGTATTGATCAGCGCTGGATGTCTATTGAATCAAGCTGCCAGATCATCATGTCGGTGTATTCAGAGCGCTTCAGTTCCGGATACTGATCGAGAGGGAGCATAAACCAAATCGGTCCCTTATCGCGCACTCGCATGACTACCCCATCATCTTGCCATGCCAAAATAGGATCATACTTAGCGACTTTGTCCCACTCGATACTGATCTGGAAACTGTTCAATGCTGTCAGGATAACAGTTTTACCACTAGCCCCAACCGAAGCCAACAGGTCCGCCAGCTTGGGTCCTCTATATCGGTGCGGTTTATCGACCCAGGGATTGCCGGTCACCACTTCATGCTGTGGCAGCGCCTGCAGCTTGGCCAGGTCAAACAGTACCTTGCCATCCACCTCATCTGTCGACTTTATATTGCCGCTGACTTTCAAGATCACCGGTCCGGTGAGCGCCTCTGCTGAGGCCGTTGGCATGATGACCAATGAAAGAAGCAGGGCAATGCAACCAAAAACGTTCATGTTCTCTCCCAAAAATGTGCTGTCTCAACAGACTCAGTTTAGCCAGATATAAAAAAACGGCTCGCCTAGGGCGAGCCGTTTCTCAAACAGAGCCGGGATGATGATTACATCATGCCCATGCCGCCCATACCACCCATGTCCGGCATGGCTGGAGTATCTTTCTTCGGCATCTCGGTGATCATGCACTCGGTGGTGATCATCAAACCGGCGATGGAAGAGGCAAACTGCAGGGCTGAACGGGTAACCTTGGTCGGATCCAGGATACCCATGGCCAGCATGTCACCGTACTGTTCGGTGTATGCGTTGTAACCGAAGTTGCCTTCACCGTTCTTCACTGCGTTGGCAATGACGGAGGCTTCTTCACCGGCGTTGATCACGATCTGACGCAGCGGAGCTTCCATGGCACGCAAGGCAACCTTGATACCCACGTTTTGGTCTTCGTTGTCGCCACGCAGGCCAACCAGCTTGGCAGCTACGCGCACCAGCGCAACACCACCACCGGCAACCACACCCTCTTCAACGGCAGCGCGAGTTGCATGCAGGGCATCGTCAACACGGGCTTTCTTCTCTTTCATCTCGACTTCAGTGGCAGCACCAACCTTGATGACCGCAACACCACCGGCCAACTTGGCCACGCGCTCTTGCAGCTTCTCACGGTCGTAATCAGAAGACGTATCTTCGATTTGCTGACGGATCTGGGCAACACGGCCTTCGATCACGGTTGCATCACCCACGCCATCGATGATGGTGGTGTTCTCTTTGGTGATGACGATGCGCTTGGCACGACCCAGATCTTCCAGAGTCGCTTTTTCCAGCTCCATGCCCACTTCTTCAGAGATCACGGTACCGCCAGTCAGTACGGCGATATCTTGCAGCATGGCCTTGCGACGATCACCAAAGCCCGGTGCCTTGACGGCTGCGACTTTCACGATACCGCGCATGGTGTTGACCACCAGAGTAGCCAGCGCTTCACCTTCAACGTCTTCAGCAACGATCAACAGCGGCTTGCCTGCTTTGGCAACACCTTCCAGCACCGGCAACATTTCGCGGATGTTGGATACTTTCTTGTCAACCAGCAGGATGAACGGGTCGTCCAGTTCAACGGAACCAGTCTCTTGCTTGTTGATGAAATAAGGGGACAGATAGCCGCGATCGAACTGCATGCCTTCTACCACAGCCAGCTCATCGTCCAGACCCTGGCCATCTTCAACAGTGATGACACCATCACGGCCGACTTTGTCCATGGCTTCAGCAATCAGCTTGCCCACTTTCTCGTCGGAGTTGGCAGAGATGGTGCCTACCTGAGCGATGGCGTTGCTGTCAGCGCAAGGCTGGGACAGCGCTTGCAGCTCGGCAACAGCAGCCACAACGGCTTTGTCGATACCGCGCTTCAGATCCATCGGGTTCATGCCAGCCGCGACGGCTTTCAGACCTTCGTTGACGATCGCCTGAGCCAGAACGGTTGCAGTAGTGGTACCGTCACCGGCGGCATCGTTAGCCTTGGAAGCAACTTCCTTGACCATCTGGGCGCCCATGTTCTGGAACTTGTCTTCCAGCTCGATTTCGCGCGCAACGGACACACCATCTTTGGTGATAGTCGGGGCGCCGAAGGACTTGTCCAGCACCACGTTGCGGCCTTTCGGGCCCAGGGTGACCTTGACCGCATCGGCCAGGATGTTTACGCCTTCCAGCATCTTGATGCGGGCTTCGTTACCAAACTTAACGTCTTTAGCTGCCATTTTTCTTCAATCCTTAAATCAATTCGGGGAAAAAGGAGGATGGATTACGCTTCGACAATCGCCAGGATGTCGGTTTCGGAGAGGATCAGTACATCCTGACCATCCAGCTTTTCGGTCTTTACGCCGTAGCCTTCGTTGAAGATAACCTTGTCACCCACCTTCACTGCCAGCGCTTTGACTTCGCCATTATCCAGGATGCGACCAGTCCCCACGGCAAGCACTTCACCACGGGTGGACTTCTGGGCCGCGGTACCCGTCAAAACGATACCACCGGCGGATTTGGCTTCAGCTTCGATGCGCTTGATGATGACGCGGTCGTGCAGCGGACGAATTTTCATCGATAACTCTCCCAAAATGAGTCTTATTGTTGCTTTGAGGAATGGCCGTTTCTGACCAAATTAGATATGGCACTGATGTGGGGCAAAGTAGCTAACCCTTCAAGGGCAAATACAAAAAAAATATTTTCACGTACTATGAAGCTCTTCGATTGTTCGCCCGTGTCCTCACCATGGATAAAAGCCGGATTCAGCCCATCGCTGCCATGCCTGAACCCTCAAAGCCAGATACAGAGACTCGCCATTGACCCGCACTAACCCCATGCTGACAGCACCTATCCCTGTCGTACTGCGCCAGATGACGGGCCCGATGATTTTCGGCATCATCGCCATTCTGGCGTTCAACCTGGTCGATACCTTTTTTATCGGCATGCTGGGTACTCAGGCGCTGGCCGCCATCAGTTTTACCTTTCCGGTGACCTTTGTCGTCACCTCCCTCGCCATGGGATTGGGTGCCGGGCTGTCTGCGGTGATCGGCCATACCCTGGGGCAAGGCAAGCACGATGAGGCCGCCCATCTCGCCACCGACAGTCTGTTTCTGGCGGTGATCATGGTGGCCCTGCTCTCCGTGGGCGGCGCACTCACCATCAAACCGCTGTTTACCCTGCTGGGAGCCAGTGTCGAACTCATCTCCCTCATCCATGACTACATGCTGATCTGGTATCTGACCGTGCCCATGCTGGTATTACCCATGGTGGGCAATGCGGCTATCCGCGCGACCGGGGATACCAAGACCCCTAGCGTGGTGATGGCGGTAGCCGGGTTGGTCAACGGGGTGCTGGATCCCTTGCTGATCTTCGGCATAGGTCCGTTTCCCGAATGGGGGATCCGCGGGGCGGCCATCGCCACCTCTATTTCCTGGTTGATGGCGATGCTGGTCAGCCTCTATATCTTGCGCCATCGAGAAGGTTTACTGCTGTGGCGCCTCTCTGCCCGACCCCGACTGTTTCAGCACTGGCGCTCACTGCTTCATGTCGCGGTACCGGCATCCTTTACCAATATGCTCAACCCCTTGGCCAATGCGGTGCTGATGACCTTTTTCGCCGGTCTTGGCACCGAAGTGGTGGCCGCCTACGGCGCGGCCTCGCGGGTCGAAGCGCTGCTGCTGATCGTGATGATGGCCCTTGCCTCCGTGCTTGCCCCTTTCATCTCGCAAAACTGCGGGGCGGGTAATCCGGCCCGCGCCAAGGCTGCGTTGCAAAGCTGTATGGGTTTTGCGTTGCTGTTCCAGCTCGCCATCTATGGCCTGACCTGGCTGCTTGCTCCCTTTATTGCCAGGCTGTTCAGCGAGCAGCCACAGGTGGTGCGCTTGATCACTCTTTATCTGCATCTGGTGCCGATTGGTTATGGCTTTCAGGGGATGGTGATGCTGTTAGCTTCTGCGCTCAATGGCGTGCGGGCATCCAGCATCTCGTTCTTGTTCAATGGGCTACGACTGTTTGGTTTCCTGTTGCCAGGGGCATGGCTGGGGGCAAAACTGGGGGGAGAACAGGGGATCTATCTGGGAATACTGCTGGCCAATCTGGCGGCGGGCACCCTCGCCTGGTGGTATGCCCGACACCGCTTCGAGGCGCTGTGTCATCAGGGTAAACCCTGATCGGTCACTCGCCTCGGGTTTTCGTCTCGTAGATTACTCTTTACGCTCAAACTCGCCTTCGATGGTAGTGCCACCCTGCTTGGGGTGCTCCAGATGGTCATCAGACGCCCCATTGCCGAACGGCGATTGTGTTCCCTGCTGGAAGCCACCCATCTGCATCCGGAACGGGTTGCTGCCGATCAGCTTGTCGGCCAGCTTGTTGCGCAGCCAGGGTTGCAACAGCAACACACCAACGAAGTCAGTCACAAAACCCGGAATGATCAGCAGCAAGCCGGCCAGCGCCAACATCATGCCACCCATCACCTCACGGCCTGGCATCTCGCCCATCTGCATCTTCTGTTGAGCGCTGAACAGGGTTTTGATCCCTTCATTGCGTACCAGAGACGATCCCAACACCGCGGTCAGAATGAGCAAGCCGACGGTCGGCAGTGCGCCAATCACGGAGCCGACCTCGATCATCACGGTGAGCTCCAATACCACCAGTCCCACCAACAACAGAAACAACTTGCCCATATCTACTCCAATACCAGTAAATTGAGAAACAGCGGGGCGCGTCAAACAGCAGTCTGTCGGTGACGTCTCTGCCGCGTCATCCCCACTATCTACCCTGAATAAATGGGGGCTATCCCCCTCTTTTCAAGCACTTCAACTGACTCCTACGTCATCAGCAATCTAAAAAATCAGCAAACTCTAAAAAAAATTCATAAAAAACATAACCATGCGTAGCTTGCAACATATGTATGCGTTCATCAAAGTAATTTGAAAATGACTTAAATTTAGTGATCTAGCTCTAATAACCGATACCTCAATTGGAGTAGTATATTGGCCAGTAATTCGGGGGCTGTGCTCCCAACTGCCCCACTCGATGTGTGGTGCTTCAGGATGAGCTGTGCGCAAGGAACTCGCGACCACTCGGTGAGGATTTTTTCCATTTTTCTGATTTCTGAGGCATTACAATGAGCGACATCAAGAACGTCCGCATTGAAGAAGACCTGCTGGGCACCAAAGAAGTTTCCAATGATTTTTACTACGGTGTGCATACCCTGCGCGCAGTCGAGAACTTCAAGATCAGCTCTCAGAAGATTTCTGACGTTCCGGAATTCGTCCGTGGCATGGTATTGACCAAGAAAGCTGCGGCGTTGGCAAACGGCGAGCTGGGTACCATCCGTCCGGAAATTGCTGACAAGATCGTAGAAGCCTGCGACCTGATGCTCAGCACTGGCAAATGCTTCGACCAGTTCCCGGTCGACGTTTATCAAGGTGGTGCCGGCACCTCCGTCAACATGAACACCAACGAAGTACTGGCCAACATCGCCCTGGAAATCATGGGTCTGGAAAAAGGCAACTACGACGTTATCAATCCGAACGACCACGTCAACAAGTGCCAATCCACCAACGACGCCTACCCTACCGGTTTCCGCGTTGCCGTGGTGAACAGCACTGACGTGACCCTGCATGCACTGGAGCATCTGATCGCCGCATTCGATGCCAAAGCAGCAGAGTTCAAGAGCATTCTGAAAATGGGTCGTACCCAGCTGCAGGATGCGGTTCCGATGACCCTGGGTCAGGAATTCCATGCTTTTGCCGTTACCCTGCGTGAAGAGATCAAGTCCATCAAGCGTTGCCAGGAGCTGCTGCTGGAAGTGAACCTGGGTGCAACCGCCATCGGTACCGGTCTGAACACTCCGCCAGAGTACTCTGCCCTGGCCATCAAGCGTCTGGCCGAGATCACTGGCCGTGCTTATGTACCGGCAGAAGACCTGATCGAAGCGACCTCTGACTGTGGTGCGTATGTGATGTTGCACGGCGCAGTCAAGCGTCTGGCCATGAAGCTCTCCAAGATCTGTAATGACCTGCGTCTGCTCTCCTCCGGCCCGCGCACTGCACTGAAAGAGATCAACCTGCCAGAAATGCAAGCGGGTTCCTCCATCATGCCAGCCAAGGTCAACCCGGTTATCCCGGAAGTGGTCAACCAGTCCTGCTTCAAGGTATTCGGTAACGACATCACCATCACTTTCGCCGCCGAAGCCGGTCAGCTGCAGCTGAACGTCATGGAGCCGGTGATTGGTCAGGCAATGTTCGAATCCCTGAGCCTGATGGAAAAAGCCTGTATCTCCCTGCGCGAGAAGTGCGTGGAAGGGATCACCGCTAACCCGGAAATCTGCATGAACCACGTACTGAACTCCATCGGTATCGTGACCTACCTGAACCCCTTCATCGGTCACCACGAAGGTGACATCGTCGGTAAGATCTGTGCCCAGACCGGCAAGAACGTCCGCGAAGTCGTGCTGGAGCGCGGCCTGCTGAGCGCCGAGCAACTGGACGAAATTCTCTCCATCGAGAACTTGATGAACCCGCAATACAAAGCCAAGCGTTTCACCCGCGAAGCCACCGTATAAGCGAGTATGGGCCGGGATCTTCCCGGCCCATTAAAGTCAGTTCCCGATTGGTCTTTATCCCCAGCCCGATCAGGAATTGGCTTTTTGCCAAATAAAAACCAAAAACTAAATAAATGGAGTTATCGCTATGATTTTAATCGAGTTACTTGTGGTGCTCGGCGCTATCTATCTGGGGGCAAGGATAGGCAGCATCGGCATCGGCTTTGCCGGTGGTCTGGGGGTACTGGTACTGACCTGGGGTCTGGGCATGCCCATCCCGAGTGATCAACTGGTGAGCTACATCCCTTGGGATGTAATCATGATCATCATGTCTGTTATCTGCGCCATCGCCTGTATGCAACTGGCTGGCGGGATGGACTATCTGGTCTCCCTGGCAGAGAAAGCGCTGCGTAAAAACCCCAAATACATCACCTTCGCCGCACCGATCGTCACCTATCTGATGACCATGCTGGCTGGTACCGGCCATACTGCTTTTTCCACTCTGCCAGTTATCGCTGAAGTGGCCAAAGAGCAAGGGATCCGCCCATCCCGTCCGCTCTCCATCGCAGTTATCGCCTCCCAGATCGCCATCACAGCATCCCCAATCTCTGCTGCTGTGGTTGCCTTCTCCGGCATGCTAGAGCCGTTCGGTGTTGACTACCTGACCCTGCTGGCCATCTGCATCCCGTCCACCTTCCTGGCCTGTATCATCGGTGCCTTTGTCGCCAACATGCTGGGCAAGCCGCTGGAGCAGGACGAAGTCTACCTGGATCGCAAAGCCAGAGGGCTGATCAAGCTGCGTGGCACCACCAAGCTTGAGCTGAAACCTTACGCCAAGGTTTCTGTGTGGATCTTTATTTCCGCCATCATTGCGGTTATGGCTTACGCCACCGCTATCTCCGGCAAAGTGGGCCTGATCGCCAACCCGCCGATCCCACGTGACGGTGCCATTATGGGCATCATGCTGGCCGCTGCCACCATCATGACTCTGGTGTGCAAACTGGACGCCACTCAAGTGACCAACATGCCGACCTTCAAGTCCGGTATGTCTGCCTGTATCTGCGTACTGGGTGTCGCCTGGCTGGGTAACGTCTTTGTGAAAGGCAACATGGATACCATCCAGCTGATCGCGGGCGACCTGTTGAACCAGTACTCCTGGCTGTTGGCTGTGGTGTTGTTCTTCGCTGCCATGCTGCTCTATTCACAAGGTGCCACCACCAAAGCCCTGATGCCTGCCGCACTGGCGCTGGGTGTCAGCCCGTTGACTGCGATTGCCTCCTTCGCAGCGGTGAGCGCCCTGTTCGTACTGCCAACCTATCCAACCCTGCTGGCTGCGGTTGAAATGGATGACACTGGCTCCACCCGTATCGGCAAGGCGGTATTCAACCACCCCTTCTTTGTACCTGGTGTCGCTACCATTGCTTGCGCCGTCGCGCTGGGCTTCTTCTTCGGTGGCATCATGCTCTAATCGCATCGAGCCCCGAGCGCCAAACAAAAATCCCCGCCACATGGCGGGGATTTTTTTATCGCTGCATATAAAGAGAAGCTGACACTTTAGATGGCACTGCTAGATAGCTATCCAACCATCACAGTGATGATGCCTCAGTAGCCCTGCAAGCGCCTCTGGTGCATCCCATGGGCCATGCTCATCATCACATCCACCACGCCATCAAGGTGCAGGATCCTGCGGATCAGACCGGATCCAGGGTATCCAGCGGCCAGCGTGGCACCGCCTTGACTACCAGCGGTTCAAACACCCCCGCTTTCAATCGTTGCATACCTGCATACGCGATCATGGCGCCATTGTCGGTGCAGTATTCAGTACGCGGATAGAACACCTCGCCATGGAGGCCCTCCATCAGCTCTGCCAGCTGGGCGCGCAAGTGACGGTTGGCACTGACACCACCGGCCACCACCAGACGTTTAAGGCCGGTCTCCTGCAAGGCACGACGGCACTTGATCGACAGGGTGTCTACCACCGCATCTTCAAATGCACGGGCAATATCGGCACGGGTCTGCTCATCATCACCGTTGGCGGCAATGGTATTCGCCGCAAAGGTCTTGAGCCCGGAGAAGCTCATATCAAGCCCGGGGCGATCCGTCATGGGCCGTGGAAACTTGAAGCGCCCGGTGGTGCCTTTTTCGGCCAGACGGGAGAGCAGCGGGCCGCCCGGGTAGTCCAGCCCCATCAGCTTGGCGGTCTTGTCGAACGCTTCGCCAGCGGCATCGTCGATGGATTCCCCCAGCAACTGATAGCTGCCGATACCATCAACCCGCACCAACATGGAGTGGCCACCAGAAACCAGCAGCGCCACGAAGGGGAACTCGGGAGCCTTCTCCTCCAACATGGGAGCCAGCAGGTGGCCTTCCATATGGTGGACGGCGATCGCCGGCTTGTCCCACGCCATCGCCAGCGAGCGGCCAATGGTTGCCCCCACCAGAATGGCACCGACCAGGCCAGGACCCGCGGTATAGGCAATGCCGTCAATGTCATCTTTACCCAGTCCCGCCTCTTGCAATGCGGCCTGGATCAACGGGATCGTCTTGCGAACATGATCCCGGCTGGCGAGTTCGGGGACCACGCCACCGTAATCCGCATGCAGCTTGACCTGGCTGTATAACTGATGGGAAAGGATCCCTTTTTGATCATCGAAGATCGCGATCCCGGTTTCGTCACAGGATGTCTCTATGCCCAATACACGCATTGCTAAAAAATTTCACTGCTAAAATGAGACGGCTATGGTAACCTTCGCGGGTTTTTTAAACCAGAGCGATCTCTGCGGGTTTACTTTCATTCCCTGTCCAGAGTATAATTTCGCACCATTTTAAGTCATGCTGATCGATTGAAGGTCAGCTAACAATTTATCACTGAGGTGAAAGGCACATGCCAGTAATCAAAGTCCGTGAAAATGAGCCGTTTGACGTTGCTCTGCGTCGCTTCAAGCGTTCTTGCGAAAAGGCCGGTATCCTGTCCGAAGTTCGTAGCCGTGAGTTCTACGAGAAGCCGACTACCATTCGTAAGCGCGCTAAAGCGTCTGCTGTTAAGCGTCACGCCAAAAAGCTGTCTCGCGAAAACGCACGTCGTATCCGCCTGTACTAATCAGGAGTCAATGCCGTGTCTCTGAAGGATCAACTCAAGGATCAACAAAAACTCGCCATGCTTGCCAGACATAAGGCTCGCTTGGGGACGATCCGTTTGTTGATGGCAGAAATCAAGCAACGTGAAGTTGATACCCGTATCGAGCTCAATGATGAGGATATCCTCGCTGTCGTGACCAAAATGGTCAAACAGCGCCGCGATTCCATCAGCCAGTTTGAAGCTGCCGGTCGCCAGGATCTCGCCGACAAAGAGTCCGCCGAGATTGTTGTGTTGCAGGAATTCCTGCCACAACAGCTGACCGCAGATCAAATTGCCGCACTGATTGAGCAAGCCATCACTGAAAGTGGTGCTGCCGTCATGGCTGATATGGGCAAGGTCATGGCTGTCTTGAAGCCGAAAATTCAGGGGCGTGCCGATGTCGGCGCCGTCAGTGCTCAGGTGAAAACCCGCTTGGCGTAACAGGCAACTCTCTTGTTTAGTAGAAGAAGCCGTGCTTCCCTTGGAATGCGCGGCTTTTTTATTTTTTCCGCAATGAATCAGGATGGTTATGGCAGGCAGGATCCCCCAATCCTTTATCGATGATCTGCTCGTACGCACAGACATAGTCGAGCTGATCGACTCGCGAGTGCGGCTGAAAAAAGCCGGTAAGAACTACCAGGCTTGCTGCCCTTTCCATAACGAAAAAAGCCCCTCTTTTACCGTCAGCCAGGAGAAGCAGTTCTATCACTGTTTCGGTTGTGGTGCCCACGGCAATGCCATCGGTTTTGTCATGGAGTATGACGGCCTCGAATTTCCCGATGCCATCGAAGAACTCGCCAGCACGCAAGGCATGCAGGTACCTCGCGAACAGAGCATTGGCGGCTCGGCCAATAGCCAGCCGGCCGTCAGCAAAGACCTCTTTGAGCTGATGAACCAGATCGCTCGATTCTACGAAAGCAATCTCAAGAGCGCTCCCCATGCGGTGGAGTACCTCAAAGGTCGCGGCCTGACCGGTGAAGTGGTCAAACGATTCAACATTGGCTACGCCCCCAGCGACTGGGATCAGGTGCGCCGCCGCTTTGGCGCCAGCCGGGATCACGAACAGCTGCTCATCTCGGGCGGCATGCTGATCACCCGTGACAATGGCCCGGGCAGCTATGATCGCTTTCGCGACCGCATCATGTTCCCGATCCGCGACAAGCGCGGCCGGGTCATCGGTTTTGGTGGCAGGGTGCTGGGTGACGGCACCCCCAAGTACCTGAACTCGCCAGAAACCCCCATTTTCCATAAAGGGCGTGAGCTGTTTGGCCTCTATGAAGTGAAACAGGCACATAAGGATCCGCGCCGGATCCTGGTGGTGGAAGGCTACATGGATGTGGTGGCGCTCGGTCAGTACGACATCGACTATGCGGTGGCTGCGCTGGGCACTGCGACAACCAGCGACCATATCCACACCCTGTTTCGCACCACCGCCGAGGTGGTCTGCTGCTACGATGGCGATAAAGCCGGACGTGAAGCCGCCTGGCGAGCGCTGGATAACGCCCTCTCCCATCTGCAGGATGGCCGCGAGCTGAAGTTCGTGTTCCTGCCGGATGGCGAAGATCCCGACTCGCTGGTACGCCAGATTGGCAAGGAGGGCTTTGAAACCCTGCTCAATGAGGCCCAGCCATTCGCTGACTTCATGTTCGAACGTCTCGGACGGGATGCGGCTCTCAGCGGTGAGGCTGGCAAGTTCGAAGTGGCCAACAAGGCCGCCGAGCTTATTCGCCGGGTACCGGAAGGATTTACCCGCGAGGGATTGATCACCCGCCTCTCCAGCATGATGCGCTGGGGCGAGAACAAACAGCGTATCGCCGAGCTCTTTGCCCGCAACAGCCAGCCCAAAGCCGAGGTCAACAAACCCAAGGCAGTCAAGCTGACGCCATTGCGTAGGGCGCTGGCGCTGATGGTGCAATATCCGGCCGTGACGGCCGAACTGCCCCCCATGCCAGAATTGCTCGGACTACGCGTACAAGGGATCAAATTCCTGCTGCAACTGCACCAGCAAATCCTGGCACAACCAACCATCACCACAGGTATCTTGCTGGAACACTGGCGTGGCACCAAGGAGGGCGAGATCCTCGCTCAGCTGGCCATGCACGATCTGTTCGAAGAGGTCCGGCTTGACCAGGAACCCGATATTCTGGGCGAGTTACAGGATACCTTCGTCGGCTTCATCAACCAGTTTCTGAAACAAAGAATCGAAGAATTACAGGCCAAAGTGGCTCAGGAAGGACTAAGCTCCGATGAAACCCAAGAGTTGATGATGCTGATCAGAGAGGTACAAATTGAGAAAAGAAATGAGGGTGGGGCTTGATATTTGAGTGGTTAGCCCCAATATGGATAACATTGCCCGAAACGACGGGATGAAAAGCAAAATTTTTATAACCGCCTGGCCCCGACAATACTGCGGGCAGGGGTTTCTCACGACCGACGCCGCAACCAGACATAGCATGTCTGGCGGTTTTCTATTAGAATTGGCTATTTGCGCAGCAGTACACCGTACGCGTAACCTAGCATCACCAACCGGATGAGTTCTATGGAGCAAACCCCGCAGTCTCAGCTTAAACTCCTCGTTGCCAAAGGTAAAGAACAGGGCTACCTGACCTATGCCGAGGTGAACGATCACCTCCCGCAAGACATTGTCGATTCAGACCAGATCGAAGACATCATCCAGATGATCAACGATATGGGCATTCAAGTGGTTGAAAACGCTCCGGATGCCGATGACCTTATCATGGCTGAAGGTGGTACCGCCGATGAGGACGCTGCCGAAGCAGCGGCCCAGGCACTGGCATCTGTTGAATCTGAGATTGGTCGTACGACCGATCCCGTCCGCATGTATATGCGGGAAATGGGTACCGTCGAACTGCTGACCCGTGAAGGCGAAATCGACATCGCCAAACGGATCGAAGACGGTATCAATCAGGTACAAAGCTCTGTGGCAGAGTACCCTGAAGCAATTACCTATCTGCTCGAACAGTACGACAAGTACGAAGCCGAGCAGTTGCGTCTCTCTGACATCATCTCAGGCTTTATCGATCCTAACGAAACCGAAGATGTGGCACCTACTGCCACCCATATCGGCTCTGAACTCAGCGAAGATGATCTGGCTGATGAGGACGAAGAAGAGGACGAAGATGAAGACGAGGATGGCGACAACTCGGATGATGAAGGTGACAGTGGCCCGGATCCGGAAGTCGCTCGCGAGAAGTTTGGCGAGCTGCGCGCCCAGTATGAGGTAACCCGCCTCTCCATTCAGAAGAATGGCCGTGCGCACGAAGATACCCAGGCTGCCATCGCTCAGCTGGCCGATGTGTTCCGTCAATTCCGCCTGATGCCCAAGCAGTTCGATCGCTTGGTCAACAACATGCGCGAAATGATGGAACGGGTCCGCGTGCAGGAACGTATCATCCTGAAACTCTGCGTTGAGCAGGCCAAGATGCCGAAGAAAACCTTCGTCGCTGCCTTCACCAACAACGAGTGTGATAGTGCCTGGTTTGAGTACCAGAAGCAGGCTGGTAAAGCCTGGTCTCCCCGTCTGGTCGAGATGGCTGAAGACGTGCTGCGCGCCATCGGCAAACTGCAGCAGATCGAAGAAGAGACCGGTCTGTCGATTGCCCAGATCAAGGATATCAACCGTCGCATGAGCATCGGTGAGGCAAAAGCCCGCCGAGCGAAAAAAGAGATGGTTGAAGCCAACTTGCGTCTGGTTATCTCTATCGCCAAGAAGTACACCAACCGTGGTCTGCAGTTCCTGGATCTGATCCAGGAGGGCAACATCGGTCTGATGAAGGCGGTAGACAAGTTTGAATACCGTCGTGGCTACAAGTTCTCGACCTATGCCACCTGGTGGATCCGTCAGGCCATTACCCGCTCCATCGCGGATCAGGCTCGTACTATCCGTATCCCGGTGCACATGATCGAGACCATCAACAAGCTCAACCGAATCTCCCGCCAGATGCTGCAGGAGATGGGTCGTGAACCGAACCCGGAAGAGCTGGCCATGCGCATGGGTATGCCGGAAGACAAGATCCGCAAGGTTCTGAAAATCGCCAAAGAGCCCATCTCCATGGAGACGCCGATCGGTGATGATGAAGATTCCCACTTGGGTGACTTCATCGAAGATACCACCCTTGCTCTGCCAGCGGATGCGGCGACCAGCGAAAGCCTGCGTAACGCCACTCGCGACGTGCTGGCAGGTCTTACGGCCCGTGAAGCCAAGGTACTGCGGATGCGCTTTGGTATCGACATGAACACTGACCACACCCTTGAGGAAGTGGGCAAGCAGTTCGATGTCACCCGTGAGCGTATTCGTCAGATTGAAGCCAAGGCACTGCGTAAACTGCGCCACCCGAGCCGCTCGGAAGTGCTGCGCAGCTTCCTGGACGAATAGTCCTGACTCTGCCCTGTCAAAGCCCCGCCATGCGGGGCTTTATTTTATCAGCTATCGGCTCCTCTACCGGTTCAACACCTTGTATCCAACTGCTTATTTAGTCGCCAAGTGGTTGATCTGCCTATAGACTGCCCTTTCCTCTTACCCTATAATCCTCGCCGCTAAATGCACAATTTGGCCCCTTAGCTCAGTTGGTCAGAGCAGTCGACTCATAATCGATTGGTCGTCGGTTCAAGTCCGCCAGGGGCCACCAAATTAGAAAAGGCCGCTCATCATGAGCGGCCTTTTTGCATCTGCCATCCGGGCAACATCCATTGATGACGTCATAGAAAAGACCCGCCATTGGCGGGTCTGGGCAGGGTCCGGATCAGGCGCCTCAATCAGAGGGATCGCAAGGAGCCTAATGCTGAGCCTCAGATTTGCTCGTTGCTGCTCTGGATGGATGAGCGACGGCCGATGGCGGGCAGCATCCGGGTGACCAGATTGCTGCGCTGACGCCAGGAGGTGAACACAATGGCCAGCAGGTGCAGGCCAATCAGCCCCTGCAACACCAATACACACCACTCATGCCACTCGTCGGCTCCCAGTTCAAAACCCATCTCGGTATTTTGAAACCAGCCGCTGCCTGCGGTCGCCAGCACCACCAACCAGAGCGCCCACACCGCCAGCTTGCCGCTGCCATGATGACCCGGCGCAGGGGGTAACCGCTCACGCATCTCGCGCGCCTGCTGGCGAAAATCATCGCTGCCGGGGATCAGTGCCCCCAGACGGGCATAACCTTTGGCGAACGAGACTCCCCACAACAGCCGCAGGGTGACCAGCCCAATCGCGCCGTAACCCAGCCACTCGTGCCACAGCTCTCCCGCTTCGTTAACCCAGAGGTTGCCGATGCAAACAGCAGCAACCCCCCAGTGGGTCAGGCGAACCAGCGCATCCCAGCGAAAGGGCTCACCCTTTTTGCTTGGCATATTTGTGGTACTCCTTCTTCAGGTCGTTGACCTTGGCCAGATGTTCGCGCGCCTTGGCCTCATCACCCGCCTTGAGTGCGGCCAGGCTGGCGTCCAGCTCGGTCTGTACCTCGTTCATTCCCTCAAGGAACTTCTCTTTCTTGGCAGCCGGCATGTTCTTCTGCTTGGCCACGTCGAGCTGGGCCTTCATCTCGTTGATGTGCTTCTCCATGGTGGCAGCATCATCAGCCTTGACGGCCTGCTTGTAGTTGAAGCCAATCTTCTTCATCGGCTGCTCCAGATCTCCCGCCACGGCAGGCAGGGTCATCAGGCCAAACATCAGGGGCAGCAGCAGGGGGCGAACGGTTTTCAACATGGGATTTCCTTATTTATAACGACATGCTCGAATTGTTAGAGGTACTTAATGAATCCAGACAGCAATTCATCACCAGCATAATGCCATGACTCATGGTGAAGAGTTTGTGAAAGATGCTGTTTTTTGTGGCAAATAGTGACAAGTATGCCGCGCTTGTTTGCACTTGGTAACTGATTGAACGCCGGTGACGCACGGCAAAAGGATGGTTGAAACCGGTTAACAGGGACAAAAAACCCCGCCGAAGCGGGGTCTGGATCAGCTGGCCATTTGCTTGCGTCAGTTACTCCTGTTCGCGAGCAATGGCGCGCCAGCCGATATCCTTGCGGTAGAAGAGACCATCCCACTTGATGCGGCCAGCGAGCTGATATGCACGCTGCTGGGCCTCGGCAACCGTGTGGCCAAGGGCGGTAGCACACAGCACGCGGCCACCCTGGGTCAGGCTGGTATCGCCCTCCAGCCGGGTACCGGCATGGAACACCTTCTCGCCCGCCACCTCATCCACCGGCAAACCGCTGATGGGGTGATTGCTGCTGTAGTCGCCAGGATAGCCCCCCGCCGCCAGTACCACGCCGATGGCGGCGCGGGGATCATAGATGGCCTCTTTCTGATCCAGCTTGCCTGCGCAAGCGGCCAGACAGAGCTCCACCAGATCGGACTGCATCCGCAGCATGATGGGCTGGGTCTCGGGATCACCAAAACGGCAGTTGAACTCGATCACCTTGGGATTGCCTGCGCCGTCGATCATCAGACCTGCGTAGAGGAAGCCGGTGTAGACGTTGCCTTCGGCCGCCATGCCGCGCACGGTCGGCATGATCACCTGCTCCATCACCTTTTTATGCACGTCGGCAGTCACTACCGGTGCTGGCGAGTAAGCCCCCATGCCACCGGTGTTGAGGCCGGTATCGCCATCGCCCACCCGCTTGTGATCCTGACTGGTAGCCATCGGCAGTACGTGCTCGCCGTCGACCATGACGATGAAGCTCGCCTCTTCGCCATCCAGAAACTCTTCGATCACCACCCGGGAGCCCGCTTCGCCAAAGGCATTGCCGGAGAGCATGTCGCGTACCGCGTCTTCTGCTTCCTGCAAGGTCATGGCGACAATCACCCCCTTGCCCGCCGCCAGACCATCGGCCTTGATGACGATGGGGGCGCCCTTCTCCCGCAGATAGGCGAGCGCAGGCTCCACCTCGGTGAAGTTCTGGTAGTCGGCAGTCGGGATAGCGTGACGGGCCAGGAAATCCTTGGTGAAGGCCTTGGAGCCCTCCAGCTGGGCGGCGGCAGCGGTCGGGCCAAAAATGGGCTGACCGGCGGCACGGAAGGCATCTACCACCCCTTTGACCAGCGGTGCTTCCGGCCCGACGATGGTGAGACCAATGCGCTTCTCTTTGGCAAAGGCCAGCAGCCCTTCGATATCGGTCGCCTCGATGGCAACGTTCTCGACACCCGGCTCAAGCTGGGTGCCCGCATTGCCCGGCGCCACGAAAACGTGGCGTACCAGTGGGGAGTGTTTGGCCTTCCAGGCCAGGGCATGTTCGCGGCCACCGTTGCCAATGATCAGTACTTTCATCGTATCGCTCGCTTCTATTTGGGGTCACCGGGCGGCCTCTCGGACCGTCAGCCAGTGGCAATAGTCAGTTGAAAAGAGACAACAAAAGGGCCGCCATCGGCAGCCCCTGACCCATCAATGACGGAAATGGCGCATGTGGGTGAACACCATGCACATGCCGTGCTCATCGGCAGCGTCGATCACCTCCTGATCGCGCATCGAGCCACCGGGCTGGATCACGCAGGAGATACCGGCCTGCGCCGCAGCATCGATGCCATCGCGGAACGGGAAGAAGGCATCGGAGGCCATCACGGAGCCCGCCACAGTCAACCCTTCATCCGCCGCCTTGATACCGGCGATCTTGGCCGAATAAACGCGGCTCATCTGGCCGGCACCGACGCCGATGGTCTGGCCATCTTTGGCGTAGACGATGGCATTGGATTTGACGAACTTGGCCACTTTCCAGCAGAACAGCAGATCTTGCAGCTCGGCCTCGGTCGGCTGGCGCTTGCTGACCACGGTCAGGTCACCCAGAGTCACCATGCCGAGATCCCGCTCCTGCACCAGCAGGCCGCCGTTGACACGCTTGAGGTCAAAGCCTTGCGCCGGTGCCGTCCACTGACCGCATTCGAGCAGACGCACGTTCTGCTTGGCGGCGACCGCATCGCGGGCCTCCTGGCTCACACTCGGGGCGATGATCACTTCGACAAACTGACGGGCAACGATGGCTGCTGCAGTGGCACCATCCAGCTCACGGTTGAAGGCGATGATGCCGCCGAAGGCAGAGGTGGGGTCGGTCTGGTAGGCGCGATCGTAGGCACTCAGCAAGTCGTTACCGATAGCCACACCGCAGGGGTTGGCATGCTTGACGATGACGCAGGCCGGTTCGCTGAACTCCTTCACGCACTCCAGCGCCGCGTCAGTATCGGCGATGTTGTTGTAGGAGAGCGCCTTGCCCTGCAGTTGGGTGGCGCTGGAGACAGAACCCGGCGCGGCCTGCTCTTCGGCGTAGAAAGCGGCAGCCTGATGGCTGTTTTCGCCGTAACGCATGTCCTGCTTCTTGATGAACTGGCTGTTGAAGGTGCGCGGGAAGCGGGACTCTTCGTCACCCTCCTTGTTGTCGCCATAAGAGGGCACCATGGTACCGAAGTAATTGGCGATCATGCCGTCGTAGGCGGCGGTGTGCTCGAAGGCTGCGATGGCAAGGTCAAAACGGGTCGCCAGTTTCAGGCTGTTACCGTTGCCATCCATTTCGCGAATAACCCGATCGTAGTCGGCAGCGTTGACCACGATGGCGACATCTTTATGGTTTTTAGCCGCAGAGCGCACCATGGTCGGACCGCCGATGTCGATGTTCTCGACCGCATCGGCCAGGGTGCAGCCCGCTTTGGCCACTGTCGCGGCGAAGGGGTAGAGGTTGACGACAACCATGTCGATGGGAGAGATAGCGTGCTGGGCCATGATGGCATCATCCTGATCCCGACGGCCGAGGATGCCGCCATGAACCTTGGGATGCAGGGTCTTGACCCGACCATCCATCATTTCAGGGAAACCCGTGTAGTCGGAGACCTCGGTCACCGGCAGACCCGCCTCGCCAAGCAGCTTGGCGGTACCGCCGGTGGAGAGCAGGGCAACACCACGCTCGTTGAGTGCCTTGGCAAATTCCAGAATGCCCGTTTTGTCAGACACACTCAGCAGTGCACGGCGAATGGGTCGAGCTTGTTCCATCACACTATCGTCCTCAACATAACGGGGACCGTTCCATGGGAGGCAAGCGCACTTGGGTCGCACCAAACACAGAGAGTCCCCAAATAAATGGAAGTGGGGGATTTCGCAAACCACTCTCACCCGGATAGTCGTTCAAGGGCAAAGGTGTTTTAAGAAATGCCCGCTTGACGCAGCGCTCTGTTATGGGCGCGTATTCTACACAAAAAATGTGACCTGTGGTGGATTTTTTGAAACTGCAAAGCCTTATTTGGCGCGGCGTTAAACGTTTTCCACTTGATTTTCGCGAAACGTTTGCACTTTCAGTGTTTTATCGGAAAAAGGGCCGCAAAGAGACGTTTATCTGCCCCTTTTATGCCCTTGGCTGGCAATCCATTGGCAAAGGGGCGATAGTGGATTCCGGTTTTTGTTGCGGCATATATCCAAGGGGAGAGAGAGCATGTATCGGATCGGTGAACTGGCCAAGGCGTGCGGGGTCAAGGCAGATACTCTGCGTTTTTACGAGAAGAACGGGCTTATCTCACCGGGGATCCGCAACGAATCCGGCTACCGCCTCTACAACGAACAGGACAAGCGGCGGCTGGAGTTCATCATCCGCGCCAAGTCGGTGGGATTCTCGCTGGCGGACATCGGCGAACTGCTCGACCTTGATACCAACAAGGCCAAGGTGACCTGCCAGGAGGTGAAAGCGGTGGCCGACACCAAGCTGGCCCAGGTGGAGCAGAAGATCATCGAACTGACCCGCTTTCGCGACAACCTGCGCCAGCTCTCCAACATCTGCTGCGGCGGCCCCCGCTCGGCCGAACACTGCGCCATCCTCGAGACGCTGGAATCTGGCGCCCCGGCCCATCACGAGCATCACAGCCACGACCAGCATGACCAGGTTCACGGCTGACACGGTATGCCTGACTGAGCGAGCCTGACTCGGTACGCACGACTCATTGCTCCGGCGGCGATTTGGTGACAAAATCGCCGCGTTTTTAACCGGTGCTGGCGCATCCGGTTGCCGGGCGCTCACCTGAACAAGTGCCCGCAGCGAAAACCGCCATCCAGAAACCAGAGTCAACACACCAAGAGCAAGAAGAGGAGCCATCATGGCCAACATTCGGGTCGACCAACCCGCCCTCCCCCGTGAGGAGCATGCGCAAGGGGGCAACTATGCCCATCAGCGCGGCGAGATAAAGGATAACCATCTACACGCCCTGCTCTGTGATCCGCTGTTTCGCAGCCGGGTCGAGCGCAACAAGAAGGGCAAGGGGAGTTACCAGCGCAAGGCCAAGTTTGGCAAGCGGTGGGAGCCCGGCCAACAGCAGATGATCAGCGTCTGCTGCTGAGCGGGTTTCTACCGACCATCAACAATCAGGGCGCCAATGGCGCCCTGATTGTTGATAGGTCTCTGGAGTGATTACGCCCCATTTAAAGGCTAGAAGGCAGCCAGATAGTAACCATTCATCTTCTGCTGAATGCCACACCAATCGAGGCTGGACTGTTTGCCGTTGATAATCAGCTCGTTCTTACCATCATCGCGCAGGTAGAAATGGTGGTTTTCACCACTTCGGTCCACCGCTTGAAAGTAATAGTCACTTTGCCAGCCGAGCTGCTCGTTACGCCACAGAAGGAACTCACCTTGCTCATGGGTAACTGTCACAGACTTGGCCTTGGTTATAGCTGGACATAGCAGGGCCAGTTGGGCAAACCTCTGCTTAACTGCATTAGTACGGTCAACTCCGTCATGATTGCCGCGCAGGCTGATATTAACCTGCTGCTTGGTCGGCATGGCCAAATAGGCAACACCGCTACCAACCAGCACGATCACCCCCAATACCGCCCACCCAAAGCCGTTTATCTTTGCCATCTCCACTCTCTTTTGCTGTAACTCACTCACCGGCGCGCTGCACTCAAGGTAATGGTGCATATCGGCCTCAATTAGAAGAGGGCTTCACCCATTGAAATCCACACCAGTGGTACTTTCTAAACAAGATCTGTGTAGAAACGGCCCAGACAAGGTTCGCCAACCACAGCTCACTCATCCATAAACAGTTCGAGCAATACATTGAGGTAGCGGTGGCCGAGGGCGGTGAGCTGCCAGCTATCCCCCAGATCTTCGATCAGCTCCTTGCTCTGGGCGATGGCGAGTACCGTCTCCACCCGCTCCAACTCCAGACCTGTGTATGCCTCGAACTCCGCCTTGGGGGCCGGTTCAAACAGCCGGAAACGGTTCATAAAATACTCGAGCGGCAGATCATCTGCAGTCACCTGCCACTGCTCGTCCAGATAGGGGCGACTCTTATCCAGATACCCTTTCGGATGCTTCACCTTGGCGGTGCGCAGGATCTGTTGGTTCGCGAGATCGGTCATCTTGCCGTGGGCGCCGCAGCCAATCCCCAGATAGTCGCCAAAGCGCCAGTAGTTGAGGTTATGGCGGCACTGGTAGCCCTCTTTGGCGTAAGCCGAGATCTCGTATTGGCGATAACCGCTGGCGGTGAGTATGGCGTGGCCCTGCTCGTAGATATCCCACAGGGTGTCATCTTCCGGCAGCCGCGGCGGCTTGGAGGCAAACGCCGTGTTCGGCTCTATGGTGAGCTGATACCAGGAGAGATGCGGCGGCGCGCAGTCGATGGCCTGCTGCAGGTCATAAAGAGCGTCATCCAGACTCTGATCCGGCAGACCGTGCATCAGATCGAGATTGAAGGTCGGCAGTTGGATGGCATGGGCCAGTGCAGCGGCTTTGCGTGCCTCTTCCGGGCCATGGATGCGGCCGAGACGGGTCAGTTTTTCCTGCTGGAAGCTCTGCACCCCGATGGAGATGCGGTTGATGCCGGCGCGCTTGAAACCGGCGAACTTGTCCGCCTCTACCGTGCCCGGGTTGGCCTCCATGGTGATCTCGCAATCCGCGGTGAGCGCAATGCGGGCCCGCACTCCGTCCAGCAAGGTTTGCATCGCCTCCACCGTCAACAGGCTGGGGGTGCCACCGCCGATAAAGATCGAGGAGAGCGGCCGCCCCTGCGCCCACTTCAGATCCTGATCCAGATCTTCGAGCAGGGCGGCGACATATTCGAGGTGAGGCAGCTCCCCCTTCTGGGCGTGGGAGTTGAAGTCACAGTAAGGGCACTTCTGGACGCACCAGGGCACATGAATATAGAGGGAGAGGGGCGGCAGTTGCAGCATGGGGCTTCCAATAAAACGGGGGCTCAAGGCCCCCATTGTAGATGACAATACGCGATGGGCGGGAAGGGCCAGAACTCAGTGGGCGGCCAGCGCCGCTTTCAGTTTGGCCAGCGCCTGACCGCGGTGGCTGAGCTGGTTTTTCAGCTCGGCGGGCATCTGGGCCGCGGTGCAGTCGTGATCCGGCACGAAGAACACCGGGTCATAACCAAAGCCGTGCTGACCGTGCGGCTCATCGATGATCACCCCTTCCCAGCTCGCCTGACAGATGATGGGGGTGGGATCGTCGGCGTGACGCATATAGACCAGCACACACCAGAAACGGGCACTCTTGAGGTAATCCGGTGCACCTGCAAGCTCGCCCAGCAGCTTTTCAATATTATCCTTGTCGCTGGCATCAGGGCCGGCAAAACGGGCCGAGTAGACACCGGGGCGACCGTGCAGCAGATCCACTTCCAGACCCGAGTCATCGGCAACGGCGGGCAGACCGGTAATGCGGGCGGCGTGGCGGGCCTTGATAATGGCATTCTCGACGAAGGTGGTGCCGGTCTCTTCGGCATCGGAGACTGCAAACTCGCTCTGCGGGATCACCTGGATCTTCATATCGGCCAGCATGGCGGCCAATTCCTTCACCTTTTTCTGGTTACCTGTTGCCAGGACAAGCTTGTTCATCGCGCACCTCCGCAAAAATAATCTGCGCATTCTATGCGGCGCAAGGGTTTAGTAAAAGCGCCAATTAGCGGCGCTAGCCTGACATGTGATGAAGGCCAAGCTCCTGTTAGCCGGTGCTGTTGCCTGCATGTTTCCATAGCGGAATAACACAAGTGATAAAATACCATTTCAATTCATTACTGTGAGTCAGTAGACTCGCGCCCCAATCGATTTTTCCCCCACGCCCCGAGGTGACTGATGCCATTGATTCTTTTACTTGTGCTACTGGTGCTGTTCAGTCCGCTGGCCATCGACATCTATCTGCCCGCCATTCCACAAATGGCCGAGCAGTTGGGCGCCGAAGTGACCCTGATGCAGGGCACCATTACCTGGTTCCTGTTCAGCATGGGGCTGGGTCAGCTATTGGTCGGGCCGCTGGCCGATCGTTATGGCCGCAAACCTATCGCCCTGGGTGGCGTGCTGCTCTATGGTCTGAGCGCACTGGCGGCCGGTTTTGCCGCCAGTCTCGGCGAGCTGATGCTGGCCCGGGTGCTGCAGGGCTTCGGCGCCTGCGCCACCTCGGTGGCCGCTTTCTCGGTGGTGCGTGACAGCTACGGCCCGAAAAAGAGCGGCCAGATGATCTCCTATCTCAATGGCGCCATCTGCTTTATTCCGGCACTGGCCCCCCTGCTCGGTGGCTGGCTCACCGCCAAGGCGGGCTGGTCAGCCAACTTCTGGTTTATGGCCGGTTATGCGGTCATCGTCGGCAGCTGGCTGATGTGGCGGATGCCGGAGACTCGCCCGAACGCCACCCGCAGCGAAGGGGCCCTGATCAGCTGGTCCCGCTACAGCCCGGTACTGCGCTCTCCCAGCTTCCTGTTCAACGCGGCGCTCTGCATGCTGGCGATGGCGGTGATCCTCGCCTATGTCACTGCCGCACCGGTGCAGCTGATGGTGAAACTGGGGCTGGATATGAGTGGCTTTAGCTACTGGTTTACCGCCAACGCCGCGCTCAATATTCTGGCTTGCTTCATGGCACCGCGCTTTATCGCCAAGGTAGGGCCAAGACGCACCCTGCGCATCGGCCTGCTGGTATTGCTCCTCTCCGCCATCATACTGACCCTGGCGATGCACATTGAACATCCGCTGGCGATGATGGGGCCGGTGTTCCTCTCCAGCATCGGCTTTGCCATGATTCTGGGCTCTGCCGCCGGGATGGCGCTGGCACCGTTCGGCCACTGCGCTGGTACCGCCGCCGCTCTGCTCGGCCTGTTCCAGATGAGTGGATCCGGCGCGCTGGTTGGCTTGACCGGCTTACTAACAGGAGACCCGCTCAGCCAGCTGGCACTGCACATGTGGCTGCTGCTACCGCCCCTGGTGATGCTGATGACCCGCCGCGGACGCAGCTTGTGTTTGCAATAAATCCTGTGCTCTGATGGGTACACTCAGGGGGCCAACGGCCCCCTTCTCTTTTGTATCGCCTTTACAGCGTATGACCATCCGGCAGCCTGCCGGTGATGACAACCCCACTCACTCGATGTCAGCGGAGCACACCCGATGAGTCACTCTCTTAATGCAGCCCTGGTGGGCTATGGCTTTGCAGGCAAGACCTTCCACGCCCCCTTCCTCTCCACCACGCCCGGTTTGTCCCTCGGCTGGGTGGTGAGCAGCAATGCCGCCAAAGTGCAGGCCGATCTGCCCGGCTGCCGAGTCGGGTCGCTGGAACAGGTGCTGAGCGATGACAGCGTCGATCTGGTGGTGATCGCTACCCCCAACGATACCCATGCCCCCCTCGCCCGTCAGGCACTGCTGGCTGGCAAGCATGTGGTGATCGACAAGCCGTTTGCACTGGACTTGGCCGAGGCGCAAGGGCTGGTCGAACTGGCACAAAAGCAGCAACGGCTGCTCAGCATCTTCCACAACCGCCGCTGGGATGGCGATTTTCTCACCGTGCGCCGTCTGCTGGCAGAAGGGAGTCTGGGGCAGATCGCCCAGTTCGAGTCGCACTTCGATCGCTATCGCCCCGAGGTGCGTCAGCGCTGGCGCGAAGCGGGTGGCCCCGGCTCCGGCCTCTGGTTCGATCTCGGCCCCCATGTGCTGGATCAGGCGCTGCAGCTGTTCGGTCAGCCCGACTGGCTGCAGGCCGATCTGGCCGGGCAACGCCCCGGCGCGCTGGCGGATGACTACTTCCACGTGGTGCTGGGCTATGGTGAACAGCTGCGGGTCATTCTGCACGGCAGCTGCCTGGTCTCGGCCACCATGCCGCGTTTCGTGATCCACGGCAGCCAGGGCTCGTTCGTGAAATTTGGTATGGATGTGCAGGAAGATCAGCTCAAGCAGGGCTTGCGACCACCGGCCGCCGATTGGGGCCATGATAACCAGCCCGGTCAGCTCAGCCGCATTGTCGATGGTCAGTTGCAGCAGCAGAGCGTGGTGGGCGAGGCAGGGGATTATGGCGCTTACTATCGCGGAGTCTGCGCCGCCATCAGGGGCGAAGGGAGCAACCCGGTGCCAGCTGGCGAGGCACTGGCGGTAATGGCGCTGCTGGATCTGGCCCGCCAGAGCCACCGTGAGGGAAAACGGCTGCCCTGTCAGAAGCTGTCTGACTAAAGTCCGTTTTCTCACAACTCAGCTGGGGGCCAAATTCAGCCAAAGTGCTAACCTGCAGCCATGAAATGGTGGTTTATTGGGCGTTTTTGCTGCCTTGACGGCATCTTATATTGATATTCGTCGTTGCAGTGGTGCTTTTTATCCACGGCACGAAAAAATGTCATTGTGATATCAGTTTTCATTGGTCACTAATGGGGCTATATTTCGCGCGCTCTCTGCCGCCCGGCCTCTTTTTCAATACCGGGTCACAGCGGGCGCTGTGATGGTTGCACAGACCATCTCTCCATCTTTTTTTGAGGGTATGCACATGAACAAAGTACTGGTAGCCGGTATCCTGGGTCTGATGTTGACCGCTTGTGGTCAGAAAGAAGAGAAAGCTGCCGCTCCTGCTGCTGCTGCTCCGGCCGCCGAAGTTGCTGCAACTGTAGAAAAAGCCGCTAGCGAAGCCACCTCTACCGTAGAGAAGGCCACCTCCGAAGCGACTGCAACCGTAGAAAAAGCTGCCGCTGACGTAGCTACCAAGGTTGAAGCTGCAGTGAGCGATGCCAAGGCTAACTAAGCCTGCACCTCATTCGAAGATGGGTCCGAAGGCAACTTCGGGCCCGTTTTTTTATCTGTCGATCAGAGTGCGGGATTAATGAGGGAGGTGAGGATGTGATCCTCCCAGCGACCATTGATCATCAGATACGCCCGCGCGAATCCTTCCTGCTCGAAACCGAGCCGCTCCAGCAGCGCGCCGCTGCGCTGGTTCACCGGCATATAGCAAGCCATGATCCGGTGCAGGTCATGCTCCCGAAACAGATAGTCGATACCCGCAGATAGCACTTCTCGCATTATCCCCTGCCCCTGGTGTTGCTGGTCGATGGCGTAGCCCAGATGACACGCCTTGAAGACCCCCATCAGAATATTGCTGAAGTTGCAGGTAGCGATCACCCTCTCCCCGGTCGGATCAAGCGCCACCAGAGTGACGCCGGTGCCGTTGAAGAACTGGCTGTAACTGTCCTGCAGCCGGGCATGCCAATAAGAGAGGGTATAAAAGTGCTCGTCCCGCAGTGGCTCCCAGGGGGCTAGATGGCCACGGTTACGCCGGTAAAAGTCGAGCATCATGGGGGCCTGATCCGGCGACAGTATGGTCAGGTGGCTACGGGCCGTCTTGATATGTGGCAGCACCATCATATCTCCCTCTGGCTTAGCCACTCATCGCGCAGCAGGCTGTAGTGAGCGTGGTCCACAATCCGGTTACCCAGCCGCTCTGCCCGCCGGGTCACCCCCTCTTGCTGCATGCCAAGCCGTTCACAGACGGCTCTGCTGGGCTCGTTATCGGTGGCGGCGCTGATCTCCACCTTCTCCACCCCCATCTCCTCGAAGGCGTGATGGATCAGCGCCTGACAGGCCCGGGTGATGATGCCGTTGCCCTGCCAACGCTCTGCCAGCCAGTAACCGATGACCACCTTGCCAAGATCGTGATCGATGCTGTTGTAACCGATGACACCCACCACCTCCCCCTGATACTCGATGGCGGTGCTGAGCCCTTCGCCGCGGGCGAATTTTTCGATGGCACTGCGAATGAAGAGGCTGCTGTCGACGGGGCGCTGGATCAGCGGCGGCCAGGGCAGCCACTGGGAGAGGTACTCCCGGTTGTTATTGCAGAGGGCAAACAGTTCGCTCGCCATATCGGGCTGCAAGAAGAGCAGCGCAAGCTCGTCGTCCAACTGCCATGAAAACATGGGATTCTCCTTTCAAATCAGTGATCAAATAGCGAACCAGCCACCCAATGTAGCCAATCGCTACTGGCCGCGCCAGCCACTTTTAGCGCGATCTTCCGGCAGAACCCGCAGAGGGTGACCGCGCAAGTTTGCACCTCCCTCAAAAGAGGAGGGGGTGTGGCTGAAACCGGATAAAGCTCTCCATATGACGCCAAGCGATGCACCCAAAAGGCACTTTGGCAGATCCTGCTCCCCCTTTGTGCTGCGCTGTCACATTTGACAGGGGGCACTTTCCCTCAGCGGCACTAGCTTCAAAGCGCCCGACCATGGGTCGGTTCATCAACCTCATCGATTTAAGGAAAGAAGAGATGAATAAAATTTATCTGGCCGTTGTGCTGGCCTGCTGGGGAGGCGCCGCACTGGCGGCGCAAGAGGTAGAGATCAACGTAACGGCAAACGGCATTCGGGCCATGACCGGCCTCAGTGCCGCGAGCGGCACCTTGCAGCTGGAAGATGGCGAGTTTCGTCAGGTGCGGGTGGTCAAACTGCCCAATGGCCAGCAGCGGATCCGCTACGAGCAGGTCTGGAACGGCATCCCGGTGATGGGTCAGGGGGTAGTGGCTGACAAGAGCCTGAACGGCCAGCTGCAGCAGGCCAGCGGGCGCATGTTGCGCCAGATCGATCAGGATGTGGCAAGCCCGACCACCACTCTCTCGCCACAGGATGCCGCCAGCAAGGCCAAGGCGGGCAGCAAGGGGAGCAACGAGCAGGTCAAACTCTACGTGATGCAGGACGAGAACGGGCTGGCCCGGCTGGTCTATCAGGTCTCCTTCATCGCCGAAGGTGACAAACCCAGCCGCCCCTTCGTCATTCTCGATGCCCAGAGCGGCGAAGAGCTCAAACGCTGGGAGGGGATCAACCACAAGAATGCCAGCGGCCCCGGGGGCAATATCAAGACCGGCAAATACATCTACGGCTCCGACTTTGGCCCGCTGATCGTCGATGACAACTGCCGGATGACCAGCCCCAACGTCGATACCATCAACCTCAACCACGCCACGTCTGGCGGCACCATCCACCAGTTCACCTGCCCGGAGAACCGGGTCAAGGAGATCAACGGCGCCTACTCCCCCCTCAACGACGCCCACTACTTCGGCAACGTGGTGTTCGACATGTACCGCAACTGGTACAACACGGCGCCCCTCACCTTCAAACTGAAGATGCGGGTTCACTACAGCAAAAATTACGAAAACGCCTTCTGGGATGGCAGCCAGATGACCTTTGGTGATGGTGCCACCACCTTCCACCCGCTGGTGAGCCTCGATGTCGCCGCCCACGAAGTGAGTCACGGCTTCACCGAACAGAACTCCGGGCTGGTCTATTCAGGACAATCCGGCGGCATCAATGAAGCCTTCTCCGATATGGCGGGGGAAGCGGCCGAGTTCTACATGAAGGGGAACAACGACTGGCTGGTCGGCGCCCAGATCTTCAAGGGCAACGGCTCCCTGCGCTACTTCGAGGATCCAACCCGGGATGGCAGGTCCATCGGCCATGCGGCGGATTATCAGGAGGGGATGGATGTGCACCACAGCTCCGGGGTCTACAACCGCGCCTTCTACCTGCTCGCCACCAGCCGCGGCTGGAACACCCGCAAGGCGTTTGAAGTGTTCGTGCTGGCCAACCGCCTCTACTGGGGCGCCAACACCAACTACCAGCAAGGGGCCTGCGGCGTCAGCCGGGCAACCGCCGATCTGGGTTACAGCCAAGCGGATGTGGCGCGTGCCTTCCAGACCGTCGGGGTCGATGCCAGCTGCGGCACCACGCCGCCACCGAGTGACAAGGTGCTGCAAAACGGCGTGCCGAGGAGCAACCTCGCCGCCAGCAAGGGAGGCAAGCTCAACTACACCCTGACCGTACCGGCTGGCACCAGGTCACTGCAGATCAGCAGCAGCGGCGGCACCGGTGATGCCGACCTCTACGTCCGCTTTGGCAGCGCCCCCACTAGCAGCAGTTACGACTGCCGTCCCTACCAGGGTGGCAATAATGAAAACTGCTCATTCACCAATCCCAAGGCAGGCACCTGGCATGTACAGCTGTCAGGGTTTGCAGCATTCAGTGGCGTGACCCTCAAGGCCAGCTACTGAATCATCCGGTGCGGGCATTGTCCCGCACCTTTCTACTCATTACGCCAGCGTTTGGCCAGCGAACGAGCCGTGGTCAGCACAGCTTCCCGGGCCGGATTGGGCCGTTTGCCGCCGCGCCAGGCCATCATCACGTCCCAGTGATCCTGCGGCAGATTACGCACATCGAGCCTGACCAGCCGACCCACCTCCAGATCCCGCTTGATGGCCAGCTCCGGCATCAGGGTGATAAAGCCGTGCTCCAGCGCCAGATCCCGCGCCGCACTCGCGGGCTGCACCGCATGCAGGGGGCTTGCCGCCCGCCGCAGTCGCCGCAACTGCTGGATAAAGGAATCACAACCGGGCCCCCACACCTGGGGTGCCAACCGCTGATCGGCGATATCCTGCAGGGTCAGACCCGGGCGCCCCGCCAGTGGGTGCAGTGGCGAGGCGATAGCAATGATGGGGGAACAGCAGAGCAGCTCCATCTGCAGGCCTGCAACAGGCGGACACTTGAGCACAAAGCCGATATCGGTCACCCCGGTCAACAACTCCTGCATGATGACCCCGGAGTGATCCGTGGTGCAGCGGATCTCGAACGCCTCGTCCACCAGCTCCATCAACAAGGAACCGAATACCACAGCGGTGAGAGAGGGCAGGCTGGCAAGACGGATACAAGGCAAGGCTGGCGCCCCCTGCAATGCCAGTCGCCCCTCACTCAGGGTGGCAAGTGCCGAGCGGGCCGATGGCAGAAACTGTTCGCAGGCACGAGTCGGCGTCACCCCGCGCCGATGACGCTGAAACAGCGGCGCCCCGAGACTGAGTTCGAGCTGGGCAATCCGTTGGCTCACCAGTGGCTGCGACCAGCTACGAATAGCCGCCGCCTGACTGAAACTGCCCAGCTCGGCGACATCCAGCAGCAATTGCAGATCGTCCAGATCCATAGACATAAATAATCCTGATATGAAATATAGGTAGTTGTCGTCTACCACTATATCTAAACCCTCTCCAGAATGAAGTTATCTGTGAATGAGAGGATGTTATGGTCGATAGGGCGAGATTTTGGGGACGCTGGTTTCTGGCATTGGATACCACCTTGGTGATCCTGGGTTTTTTTGTGGTGATGCCGATGATCAGCTTGCGCTTCGTCGATCAGCTAGGCTGGGCCGCGGGGCTGGTGGGGCTGGCCCTTGGTCTGCGCCAGCTGACCCAGCAGGGGCTGGGGATCTTTGGTGGATCCTTGGCCGACCGCTTCGGGGCCCGCCCACTGATCGTCACCGGCATGTTGCTGCGAGCGGTAGGCTTTGCCACGCTGGCCTGGGCCGACAGCGGCGCCATGCTGATCTTCTCCTGTTTTCTCTCGGGCCTCGGCGGCTGCCTGTTCGACCCGCCACGGGCAGCGCTGGTGATCAAGTTCACCCGCCCCCGTGAACGGAGCCGCTTTATCTCCCTGCTGATGATGCTCGAAAGCGCAGGAGCTGTGACCGGTGCGCTGCTTGGCAGTTGGCTGCTGCGCTTCGACTTCACCTATGTCTGCCTGCTGGGGGCCGGGCTCTTCACTTTGGCCGCCCTGTGCAACTGGACCCTGCTGCCCGCCTACCGCATCTCCGTCAAACCGACCCCGATGCGGGAAGGGCTCGGCAAGGTATTGGCGGATCGCGCCTTCTGCCGGCTGGTGCTGATCCTGAGCGGCTACTACATGCTGTGGGTGCAGGTGATGCTGATCTTCCCGATCCTGGTCAAGCAACTGGCTGGCACCACCACGGCGGTAGGCTGGATGTACAGCCTGGAAACGGCGCTGTCGCTGGCACTGCTCTACCCCATCGCCCGTTTCAGCGAGCGGCGCTTCCGGCTGGAGAACCGGCTGATGGCAGGCATTCTGCTGATGACGGTGGGGATCGGGCTGGTGGCCTTCGTCAGCACCCTCTCCGGCATCTTCGTACTGCTGGCCTGCTTCTATCTGGGGATCATCATCTGTGAACCGGCGCGGGAGACCCTGATGACCAAGCTCGCCAACCCCAATGCTCGTGGCAGCTACATGGGCTTCAGCCGCCTCGGGCTGGCGCTGGGAGGCATGACCGGCTATGTGGGTGGCGGCTCCCTCTATGACTTCTCGCTGCAACAGGGGCAACCGGCCCTCCCCTGGCTGGTGCTGGGTACCATAGGCGTCGTCACCATGCTGCTACTTGCCCGCTGCTTCTCCCGTCGTCCGGAACTGGGGGTGAGAGCCGCCGCCTGACGAACCAGCTTGCCTGCGGCAGCCCCTCTTGGCTGCCGCTCGCCATTGGGTGCCACCATGGCGGCAAAAAGGTTGCGCATCACAACCTTCATGCTATGTTAGTTGTCATGCACAACTAAAAAGGAAACCACGATATGGATCCCCGTCCCCTGCGCGCCCTGTCACGCGATCTGGTGCGCGAACTCGGCATGCTCTCCCAGCAGTGCGGCAATCTGGCCCTCACCCCCATCGAGGCGCACCTGCTGATCGAACTGGAGAACGCCCCCGCCACCAACCAGCAGCTGGCAGAAAAACTGCACATCGACAAATCCAACGCCAGCCGCCCGCTGGCCCGCCTCGCCGAGCGGGAGCTGATCAGCTGGCACCCGCACCCATCCGACGGGCGCAGCAAGGAGGCTCGCCTCACCGTACACGGCCAGGCCATGCTGTTGACCTTGCACCTGGAGATGGACGCAGCGATGGAGGAGATGCTAGCGCAGTTGAACCTGCCCGAGCGGGAGCAGCTGTGGCAAGGGTTGCTGCTCTATCGCAGCGCCCTCTCCCGCGCCCGCCGCCAGCAGGGTTACCATATCCGCCCCATCACGACGGCGGACAATCCCCAGATCGCCATGGTGATCCGCGCCGTATCGGCCGAATATGGCCTCACCGCCGATAAAGGCTATGGGGTCTCCGATCCCAATCTCGATACCCTCTCCCAGAGTTATCAGGGGGAGAAGAGCCGCTACTGGGTTATCGAAGGGCCGGACGGTTCCATTCTCGGCGGGGGCGGTATAGCGCCGCTGGCGGGAGAAGAGGGGGTCTGCGAGCTGCAGAAGATGTACTTTATGCCTACCCTGCGTGGACTGGGCCTTGGCAAGCGGCTGGTATTGCAGGCGATCGATGAGGCGCGGGCACTCGGCTATCAACGCTGCTATCTGGAGACCACAGAGGTGTTGCGGGAAGCCACCAGCCTCTATGAATCACTGGGCTTTGCACATCTTCCCGGCCCCCTCGGCTGCACCGGTCACGGGGATTGCGAAATTTGTATGGTGCTGACGCTGGAGTAGCTCCCCTCATCCCCAACCCTTCTCCCGCAAGGGGAGAAGCACCTAAACCCGTTGGGCATAGTGGTCAAAGGCAGTGATCTTTTGATACCCCTCTGATTCATAGAGCAATTTAGCGGGATGATTAGATATGCCCGTGGCCAGCTTTACGGTCAGCGCATCTGTCTCTTTGGCAAAACTTGCTACCCGTTTTAGCAGGGCCCTCGCCACACCCTGCTGACGGGCCGACTCGACAACATAGAGATCGTTGAGATACCACATCCGCTTCATTGCAACGGAAGAGAATGCGGGATAAAGCTGGGTAAAACCGATGCTTTTCCCCATCTCATTGCGAGCAAGAAAGATGACCGAATCGGCGGCGGTGAGGCGCTCGGCAATGAAGCCGGTCGCGGCACTATGATCCGGATCCTGCCCATAAAACTGGCGGTAGGCATCAAACAACTGACTGGTTTCTTCAAGATGGGCCGGGGTGGCTTGGAGAATGTGCATGCTATGTCCTTATTGCTGCTCTTTCCGAAATCTTCATGACGAAGAGAAATCCTATGTTGGTTTCGTATGGAAAAACAATGGGATATTGTGATCAGGAAGGGAATTATGACCATGTAAAAAGAGACCCCGCCGAAGCGGGGTCTCTTATCATCTGCCAACAGGCAAACCAGCCGTTATCAGTGCTCGCGAGTCTGGCGGAACTCCACGTCGGGGTGACGCTCCTGTGCCAGTCGCAGGTTAACCATGGTCGGCGCGATATAGGTGAGGTTGTCACCGCCATCGAGGGCCAGGTTGACCTCGTTCTTACGCTTGAACTCTTCGAACTTCTTGACGTCGGTCCCTTCCACCCAGCGGGCGGTGGAGACGTTGACCGCCTCGTACAGCGCTTCGACGTTGTATTCGCTCTTCAGACGAGACACCACCACATCAAACTGCAGCACACCGACCGCGCCGACGATCAGATCGTTGCTGATCAGCGGACGGAACACCTGCACTGCGCCCTCTTCGGAGAGCTGAACCAGCCCCTTGAGCAGCTGCTTCTGCTTGAGCGGGTCGCGCAGGCGGATGCGGCGGAACAGTTCCGGTGCGAAGTTCGGGATACCAGTGAACTTGAGATCCTCACCCTGGGTGAAGGTGTCGCCGATCTGGATGGTGCCGTGGTTGTGCAGACCGATGATGTCACCAGCACAGGCTTCCACCGCCTGCTCGCGGTCACCGGCCATAAAGGTCACGGCGTCGGAGATGTTCACATCCTTGCCGATCCGCACGTGGCGCATCTTCATGCCCTTGCTGTAAGTGCCTGACACGATTCGCATAAAGGCGATACGGTCGCGGTGCTTCGGGTCCATGTTCGCCTGGATCTTGAACACGAAGCCGGAGAATTTCTCCTCGGTCGCGGCGACTTCACGGCTCTCGGCCTTGCGCGGCATCGGGGACGGTGCCCAGTCGGTCAGACCATCCAGCATGTGGTCGACACCGAAGTTACCGAGCGCAGTACCGAAGAACACCGGAGTCATCTCACCGGCGATAAAAGCCTCGTGATCAAACTCGGGAGAGGCACCCTGCACCAGCTCCAGTTCGCCACGCAGCTGGGCGGCCAGATCTTCGCCGATGGCGGCATCCAGCTCGGGGTTATGCAGCCCCTTGACTACCCGCTTCTCCTGGATGGTGTGGCCCTGACCAGTCTGATACAGATAGGTCTCGTCCTTGTAGAGGTGATAGACACCCTTGAAGGATTTACCACAGCTGATTGGCCAGGTAATGGGGGCGCACATGATCTTCAGCTCGCGCTCCACCTCGTCCATCACTTCCATCGGGTCGCGTACTTCGCGGTCCATCTTGTTCATGAAAGTGAGGATCGGGGTGTCACGCAGCCGGGTGACTTCCATCAGCTTGCGGGTCCGATCTTCAACACCCTTGGCGGCGTCGATCACCATCAGGCAGCAATCCACGGCGGTGAGAGTACGGTAGGTATCTTCAGAGAAGTCCTCGTGACCCGGGGTGTCGAGCAGGTTGACCAGGCAATTGGAGTAGGGGAACTGCATCACCGAGGTGGTGATGGAGATACCACGCTGCTTCTCCATCTCCATCCAGTCAGACTTGGCATGCTGGCCTGAACCACGGCCCTTGACGGTACCGGCGCGCTGAATGGCCTGTCCGAACAGCAGGACTTTTTCTGTAATGGTAGTTTTACCCGCATCGGGGTGCGAGATGATCGCAAAAGTGCGTCTCTTGGAGACTTCACTCAGAAATTCAGCTGACATAATTCAACATTCTTCTATTGAGCGGTGACCTCGGTCACCGTGGGAATACATCCGGGATGCCGCATTCGACTCACGGCATATTGGGGCGCAATGGTACCTGACCTGCCCTGATGACAGCTATAGCCGCTAACACCCGGCAGTGTGATGGTAATGATGGGGTACCTTGCCTTACATGGGTCTGCTCGCCTGAGTCAAAGCAAAATTGCGCGACATTATACCCGCGCGAGTGAAAAATACCCAGCCCGCGTTCTAACGGCATGATGCCATGACGGCCAGACCGGATCCCCCGCTTGCCAGACCACCCGCACCAGATAGGCAGGGTCAGCCATCAAGCTGTCGACCACGCAGAAATGGGCCGCCGCAAACGGCTAGCTTGCCAGTTCGACCCGGTCCCGCCCATGCTCTTTGGCCCGGTACATCGCCATATCCGCCCGGTGTACCAACCCGGATAACTCGCCATCACGCAGGTCATATTGCGCACACCCTATGCTGACCCGGATCGGCATAGATTCGGGCACACCATCCACCCGCAGGTTGGCCACCTGCAGCCGGATCCGCTCTGCGACTTCGCCCGCAGCCGCCAGCGGCGCCCCCGGCAGCAGCACCATAAACTCCTCTCCTCCGTTGCGACCAACCCGATCCTGACCTCGCAATGAAGCTGATATCGTGCGCGCAACCTCAGTGAGTACCTTGTCACCCATCAGATGACCCAACCGGTCGTTTACCCGTTTGAAGTGATCTATATCGACGATAAGCACGGAGAGATGATTGAGATGACCGCTCTTGGCCCGCAGAAACAGCGCCTCGGCTTGCAACTGAACCTGACGGCGATTCTGGATACCGGTCAACTCATCCGTCAAGGTCAACTGACGCAAGGTGCGGCCGCGCTGCAACTGATAGAGCAATACCAGCAGCAGCATCCCGCCCCCGAGCACAACCGCCATCATCCGCCATCGGCGTGCCGCCTCAAGCGCTACCAACTCTTGCTGCTGCATCTTGCGCCGCACCTGCAGCCGCTCATTTTCCTGCTTCTGTTGCGCCAGGTCTTGCTCAAGCAGCATCTGCAGCCGTCGATGCCCCTGCAGCTCCAGCTCAACTTGCTGATAGGTTTCGATATACCGCTCCAGCTTTTGCAAGCTGGCCTGGTAACGGCCCAACGACTTCAGCGCTGACGATTCAATGCGATACGCTTTTGCCAGCATCTCCTGATGGGCCTCGGACATCAGGGTCGGCACCGCCAGTTCAATATAATCAACCGCCTGCTGATAGAGCCCTTTGTGCTCCATGACAGCCCCACGCAGCAAGTTGCGCATGGCAAGCAGGATCGGTTCAACTTCATTGTCCGGTAGTGGCAGATCAAGCCAGTCCCCCTTGGCAAGGGCTTCATCTACCCGACCCTGAGCGAGCAGGGAATTGGCCCACCATAAGCGGACTTCGCTCACCTCCATCCACAGCTGCTGTGCCATAAAATAGGACTCGGCAAGGGTCAGTAGCGCAATGGCTTTATCATCACGGCCAGTCTTGGTGTAGAGGATGCCCTGGTAGACCCGCAGATCATTGAGCACCCCCTCATCGCCGCTATTGCGATAGCTCAGCAGCAACTCATCGAACAGGACTTCCGCCTGAACGTAGCTCCCCATCCGCCGATAGGTGTTGGCAATCAGGGTTTGTTGACGCAGGCTCAGGCGGGTCAAGCCAATGCCATCATAGAGTGCCTTGGCCTGCTTGAGATGATGCAGCGCTTCCAGCATGTCGCCTTGGGAAGCGAGCATGGTACCGAGATAACTGCGGGCCTTTGCCTGTAACGGGAGTGCGCCAAGCTGGCTGGCCATCGCCAGGGCGGCATCATAATCATCCTTGGCCTTGGCGATGTCACCAAGGCGCTGCCTGAACCAGCCCCGACACAGCCGGAGCCCCGCTTCACTATGAAGATCCTTGCGCCCCTTGATAATCCCCAGTTCACGCTCGGCAAACCGGATCCCCTGCAGATAATCGCTTATATGGTTGGCAGGCCATGAATCACACTGCAGTTGGGCGATCCGGCTCTGGATTGCGCTCGAATGCTGATCTTTTTGGCTGACCAGCTGAGCCACCCGCTGGCGATAATCTTCGCTATAAGAGAAATCCGCCTCCAGCGCCTGCAGCTCTTGCAAGAACGCCGATGGGGCAAGGGTATCCGCTCGCCCAATGGATGGAACCGTGATCAGCAGTAAACAGATGAAAAAATGGAGCATACCCATCTTGGCGGTGTCTTTCTCGGTAAATCGCGGGGGCGCGATTATAGCCTCACTAACTGGACTGTGACTGAATAACGTGACTCAGGTCACGGTGGGCAGCGCCTGTTCGTTGGGTGACTGGCGGGGTTCCCTGAGCAGGAACTGCTGATATAGCGGGGGGATGGCATGCCCCCGACAATGGGGATTCAGTGCTGCTGCCAGCGGCGCAGCAGGCGGCCACGCAGGCCACAATCGAGCAGCCAGCTACGGTCAAAGACCCGCAGCAGCGCCGGTTTGGCGTGGCGAGACATGGCAACGGCGTGAAAACGGGTTCCCCTGGTGCGCTGGGCCGCCAGCAGTTCCACCAGCGAAGCCGGGAGGCGCTGGGCAATAAAATCCGAGATAACCAGTACATCGGCCAGCTCAAATCCCGGGGATTGGAGTTGGCGCAACGCTGCGCTCAGGCAGGGCAGCAAATCGGTGCCGCCATTGAAGGTCATCGCCAGAAATCGCTCAGCTTCATCCAGACCATTGGCATCGGTGAGCTCAAACGTGGCCACATCGGTCGAAAAGAGCATCACATAACAGGCGCGCTGTTCGGACAGCGCCAATTGCAGCAACGCCAACGCCAGTGCCTTGGCGCATTGCTCCGGATAGCCCCCCATCGAGCCCGAGGTATCAATGCAGACAATGACCGGCCCCATGGGCTGCAACGTCTGCTCCCCCTGCTGGGGGACCCGCGGCAGCACGGCATGGCGGGGCAAGGTTCCCCGGGCCTGATAGCTGAGCAGGCGCCGCTCCAGATAGCGGCGATAAAACTCCATTTCCAGCTCTGGTATGCCCAGCATCACCGACTCGCTGGGCAACATCCGCATCAAATCATTCCCTTGATGGATACCCACCAGATCATCCGGCACTTCATCACTGAGTACCTGCTCCTGCACCCGCACCAGTTGTGGGGGCTGCGGGCGCTTGGCTTGCTCATCATCATGCAGGCTGCGCCCCAGGCTGTTGGCAATATCTTGCAGCATCGGCTCTTTGCGCAACATGGCCGCATATTGGCGGATCAACACCAGCGACGCGGGTTGCCACTTGCCCTGCGCCAGATTCCACAAGCCACCAGCCGTGCGATTCTCGGGGTCGAGTACCTGCTCGAGCTCCTCACTGGCGCCGATTTGCGCCTCCAGTTCCTGCTGCAAACGCTGCCGTTCAGCCTCTGCCAGCTCTTGCTGTAACCGCAGCAACGCCGTCACCAGACTGGTGCGCCACTTATCGAGTAATAAGCGTCGCCCCCCTTCCGTCGGGTGCTCGACCAACTGATGAGCCAGTTGCCGCCCTACATCAGCAAAATCACTACTCTGCTCAAGCGCACTGACCAGCGCCGGCAGCCCGGTCACCAGCTCACTGAGGGTGAGCGATATGGCATGCTGATAGAGCAAAAACTCCTGCTCCAGTGCAACCGGCACCGGCGTATGGGCAATGGTGTTATTGACCTGATTCTGCCAATGTTTCAGCCGCTTTTTGATCGCCCGTCCCTGTGCCCGCCCCATCCGGAGGACCCGGCTCACTTGCGTACTGGCTAACATGGCGACCACAACCTCGGTCACCATCTCCCCTTCGGCGAGTGTCAGCAAGGCACTCATTGCGCCAATTTCGAGCATCTATAGCGGGTCTCCACACAACACCGGCAAACGACTCTGCCATTGGCTTAGCAGCGCTGTAGTGAGCGCCATATCTCGCTCCAGGGTAAAGAAGCCCTCTTCAACCGCCATCAACCAGCGGGCGTCGAGAAACTGATGGGGTTGGTGGCCATCGAAGCGGTGCCGCTGGCGGCGCAGATCCACTCGCAAGACACTCAGCTGCTCATTGAGGCGGGTCAGTGTTTGATACCAGGGGGCACTAACCAACCCGGGTAAAGGCTCTCTGCGCACCAGCACCAGCGCAATGGGTCGTCGTTGGCTATCGAGCAGATGCAGTCGCTGCTGCAGATCCAGCTCCAGTTCGAGGGTCAGGCCCGTCTTGCTGCCCGTGGGATGGAACAACACCTTGTCACCACTAAACTGCCAGTGGTCCAGCACCACCTTGTCACACTCCAGGGTCTGCACCTGCAGATCCGGCTCTTCCGGGCTCAATGTGGCCGGGGTGAGCAAGTGGAGGTGGAGCTGCAGCCCCCGCTCCCCCTGCTTTTTCGCCTCGTCCAGCATGAGTTGCCAGCCTTTCCCGCGCTTGCCAAAAAATCCTTTGCCGGGCTCCGCTTTCAGCGCCAGTCTGGCGCTGATTTGCTGTTGGAGTGTTTGCAACTCGCCGGTAATGGCCAGGTGACGGGATATCAGCGCTTGCTGCTGGTAGCAGTGCAGACGGGCAAACTCCTCCATTAACTCGAGCAGGGCCAGCCGGCTCTCGCCATTGTGCCAGAGACAATCTTTGAGCAGCAGCAGATCAAGTGGTGCAACCTCTTGTCTGCTATGGAAAAAGGCACTGGCCTTGCACAAGCGTACCGCCTTTTTCCAGCGTCGGTCCGAGACATAACAGGGTTCATCCGATAAATGGTCGAGCCGTTGTCGCAATTGATAAACCAGTTCGAAGACATCACTTGGCAGGGCAACCTGTTCGATTTCGCCCTGCCACTTCAGATACTCGTCAGCCTGGATCTGCAAGGCAGGAGAGAGATGATGCAAAGTGGCACCATCGCTGGCCAGCATGGCCTGAAAGTTGGCCTTCTCTTGCACCCGATCCATCCAGACCCGCACCAACATCCGATCGTAGAGTGCCTCCAGCCCGCTGTCCGGCGCAGGCAATTCATTGGATGCGCTGATCAGCAACCGCATGGGGATCGGCAGGGTCTCATCCCCATTGCGAAACTGCCGCTCGTTGATCGCCATCAGCAAGGTATTGAGAATGGCCGGCCCCGCTTTCCAGATCTCGTCGAGAAACACCACTTCGGCCTGAGGCAGATAGCCTGCCGTCAATCGCTGGTATTTGCCCTCCTCTTTGAGCGCCTGAATGGAGAGAGGGCCAAACACCTCCTCCGGCGTGCTGAAGCGGGTCATCAGGTATTCGAAATGGCGCGCGTCGTGAAACGCCAGCTTGAGCCGACGGGCAATCAGACTCTTGGCGATGCCGGGGGGCCCCAGCAAGAAAAGACTCTCGCCGCTGAGGGCGGCCAGCAGACCGAGTCGCAACGCATCCTGCCGTTCATAGAGTCCCTCGCCAAGGGCTGCCAGCAGTCGAGGCAGGCGCTCCTGGATGGGAATGACACGCGCAGGGTTCTGTGCTTGAGCTAATGACGACATAGAGACTGTTCCGAAGCTGGGATGATGATAGCCCCAAGACGCGATATCCATTTACTCGGCCCTGGGTTTTGTCTTGTTATGATGTTTATTCTGGTATCTCTTGCAGCAGAATACCCGACTCTGACAGGAAAAACGCAAGATCCCCAGGATCCGCTGCCAGCGCTGTTTTGCTGACAACGCTTTGCAAAGGGGTGCAGCAAAAGCGGTTCGAGTGTACCCTTCGCAGCACTATTTTCTCCAACGCAGATCAAGAGTGAGTCGCCCCCGATGCAAGATCCCGTACGTCAGAGCATGTTGACCCGCATGGGTATTCAAAGCTGGCAGCTGCGTCGTCCGGCATTGCTGGGCGAAGGCCACACTCCCGAGCTGGAGCAACATACCGGCCAGACGACACCGGCCAGCAGCGCCCCGCGGCCCAGCGGCAAACTCTGGTTATTGGCGCCCCGGTTACCGCCCACTGCGCTGTTGGCGGATATTTGCCAACTGCTGGGCGTCACTCCCGACGAGGTCTCGCTGCTGAGCGAGTTGCCACCCGCCGACCTGCCATTGGCGGGCCAGCCGCCCCTGATCTGGCTGACCGATGCCAACCCCGAGCGGCCGGATGCGCTGATCTGCCCGCTCGCCCCCAGCGCCGCGCAAAAGCGGGCCTTGTGGCAACAGCTGCGCCAATACCTTGCCCATCCGGCAGCATGATCTTGCATCATGCCTCAGGCCCCCTCACAAATGCCGCTCTTTTTACCTGATTTTACAAAAACCGCACGGGCAGACCCTGCCACCCACAATCCAGCACCCCGGAGCCCCCATGCCTGAGTTTCGTCCCCTACTCGAGAGCGATTTCGAGCTTGTCTATCCCATCGAGCAAGCCGCTCACAAAGAGCCGTGGAGTCAGGCCAACCTGCTCTCCTGCTTCGGCCCTCGCTACCTCAATGGCTTGATGCTGGTAGACGGTCGCCCGGCGGGCTTCTATATCTCGGATCTGGTGGCCGGTGACAGCTCGCTGATGAACATCTGCGTCCACCCGGCGTTTCAGGGCAAGGGATTGGGACGGGCGCTGTTGCAGGCCTATCTGGCTCGCAGCAAGCAAGCAGGGGCAGAGGCCTGGTTCCTCGAGGTGCGGGCTGGCAATCACACCGCCATCTCCCTTTACGAAGGCGCCGGCTTTGCCGAATATTGCCGCCGTGCTGACTACTATGGCACCGGCAATGATCGGGAAGATGCGGTACTGATGTCGCGGCTGTTCGATTTCGGCTGATCCAGCCCCCTCACCACACTAAACCGCCTTGCCCCGTTTCAATCCAGGGGCGCGTTATCCAGCGCGGGATCCTGCAAAGCCAGGGTGGTGTGGAGCACCGCCTCGAACCCGGCAGCTGACAGCGGCATATAGAAGCCCCGCTGCCAGGTTTTTCCCGGCATCCAGATCTGTTCGATATCCACCACTATCTTGATGGGCTTGAGGGGCTGGCCCGGCTGCTGGACATAAATGCCGGGCGGCGTGGCCACCTTGGGGAAGCGGCGCAAGATCTGCTCGCTGCCATCCCCTTCGCCCGGATTGAGCCGCACCTTCACCAGCTTGGCCAGCGGGCCTGCCATCTCCTTGTTCTGCCAGAATTTCTTCTCCAAATCGCCACAACGGCGGCACTTGGGGGTCTCCAGCACATAGAGCAGCGGATAGCCCAGGGTCAACGCTTGTTGCTGTGCCATATGATACCCCTCGGCCCCCTGATACCAGGGATTGGCAGGGGCCTTCGGCGCTTGGCCCACAAAAAACCAGGCCGCACCGCCACCCACCACCATGAGCCCAACCGCAGCCAACGCCCCTTTCACCCACAGATTCATATCGTTAACCCTCCTGCTACTGATCTGCAGTATCGGCCAGCCTGCGCAAAGGCATAGCTATTTGCATGCTTTGTGATCCAAGACAAACGGCGAACACTTGTAAGCTGTAATGTTGGAGTTTAAACTCTACCCCGATTTTTAGTGCCCTAACCGGCGTACAACTGTAATTAAAGGATGCTTGACTGATGCCGAAGCTTCATCTGGTTCGACTGATGCGTGAACGTATTACCCAGCTTGGTAACAAGGCGGCCCTGCGGGTTCAGCAAGATGGTCAATGGCGTGCTATCGGCTGGCGCACCCTGGGTCAGGCCATGGATTACTGCGCCCAGGCGCTGATCCGCTGTGGTCACCAGCCCACCGAAATGGTCGGCATCTACGCACGCAACATGCCAGAGTGGACCCAGGCTGATCTCGGCATCCTTGCCGCCCGCGGCGTCAGCGTCCCCATCTATCCCACCAGTACCCTGGATCAGGTGCGCTATATCGTGCGTGACGCCAAGATTGGCATCCTGTTCGTCGGTGAACAGCCCCAGTTCGATCAGGCACTGACGCTGCTGCAAAATGGCGAGATCCGCCAGATCGTCGCCCTCGATGGCAACGTCAATCTGCGTGGCTGCCCGCAAGCGAGCTACTTTCAGGAATTTCTGGTCTCCGGCAACCACCAGCCCAGTGAACAGCAACTGCGCGAGCGCGAGCAGCAGTACCGGATGGACGATCTGCTGACCCTGATCTACACCTCCGGCACCACCGGCGAGCCCAAAGGGGTCATGCTCGATTTCGCCAACATCGCTGCCTGTTTCGAGATGCACAATAGCCGCCTCGATTTGAACGAGCAGGATGTGTCGCTCTGCATGCTGCCACTGAGCCATGTGTTTGAGCGGGTCTGGAGCTTCTACGTGCTCTACTGCGGCGGCGAGAACGTCTATATCCGCGATCCGCAGAAGGTGATGGAGGTGATTGACGAGGTGAAACCGACCGTGATGTGCGCCGTACCGCGCCTCTACGAGAAGGCCTACGCCATGATCCAGGCCAAGGTTGCCCAAGCGCCTGCCCCCCGTCGCGCCCTGTTTGGCTGGGCTACCCGGGTCGGCAAACAGATGGTCGCCACCCGTCAGGCTGGCAAGTCAGCCTCTCCCCAGCTCTATGCCCAGCTCTGGCTCGCCGAGCGGCTGGTGTTTCGCAAGCTGCGCGCCCGTTTTGGCGGCCGCACCCGCTTCCTGCCGGTGGCGGGCGCCCGTCTGGCCGACGATGTGAACCTCTTCTTCCAGGCCATGGGGCTTAACCTCAAGTACGGCTACGGCATGACCGAGACCACCGCCACCGTCTGCTGCTACGAAGATCAACAGTTCAAGCTGGGCTCCATCGGTACTGTCTTGAACGGGATCGAGGTGAAACTGGGGGAGAACAACGAACTGCTGGTGCGATCGCCCACCGTGATGCGTGGCTACTACAACAAGCCACAAGCCACCGCCGAAGTGATGACCGAGGATGGCTTCCTGCGGACCGGCGATGCCGGTGATCTCGACAGCAAGGGCAATATCTACTTCACCGAGCGCCTGAAAGAGCTGATGAAGACCTCCAACGGCAAGTACGTGGCGCCACAAGTGGTCGAGGGCGCCATCGGCAAGGATCGCTTTATCGAGCAGATCGCCATCATCGCCGATGCCCGCCACTTCGTGTCGGCGCTGATTGTCCCCTGCTTCGAGTCGCTGGAGGAGTACGCCCGCTCCATCAACCTGCAGTACCAGAACAAGAGCGAGCTGCTGCGCAACTCACGGGTAATGGAGTTCTTCGAAGCCCGCATCGCGGACCTGCAAAAAGAGCTGGCCAAGTTCGAGCAGGTGAAGAAGTTCACCCTGCTACCGAGCGCCTTCTCCATGGAGTTAGGGGAAATAACCCCCACCATGAAGCTGCGCCGCAAGATCATCGAGGCCAAATACCAGCGCGAAATCGAGGCCATGTATAACCACGCCTGATCACGCTCAGATTCCAAGTAATAAAAAAAGCCGCTCACTTGAGCGGCTTTTTGCTTTTACAAGCCTGTCATCAGACAGTTGTCTTGCTGGTCCCGAAGTAGTCAGCCAGGAAGTCGTCAAACGACAGGCTGTCGCTGCGCTCGCGTTCCCGCTGCTTGGCCAGCGAATCCTTCGCCTCACCGGCGAAATAGGCGGCATCCCAGTACTGCAGCTCCCCTGCCAGCAGATCCTCGCGATAACGGGTCGCCAGCTTGTCGCCATAGCAGCCGTTGTCTTTACCACTCTCCAGCAGATCTTTGAGCATGCGGGCGGAGTAGGTGAGCTCGGGGTTGAGCAGCTTCTCGCGATGCATCGCCAGGGTCTCGCGATAGCGGTTGCGGCCGCAGCAGCGATCCAGCAGCTCGGCCACCTCAGCCAGCTCCTCGAACAGCTTGAGCCCGTACTCTTTAAGGCCAATGGCATTGCCCTGCTCATCTTCAAGCGTTAGGCCGGGGCGACGCCCTTCCAGCACCACCTTGTTCTGATTGCGGCGGTTGCGGGCAATCTCCTCGTCACTCTGCAGCGCGGACGGGCGCAGCAGGCACCAGACCAGGAACAGGTCGAAGAAGCGGATCTGGTCGGCATCAATGCCGAGCGGGGTGAAGGGGTTGACGTCCACGGTGCGCAGTTCGATGTATTCGATGCCGCGCTGATCGAGCGCATCGGACGGCTTCTCGCCGCTGCGCGGGGTGCGCTTGGGGCGGATCGGCGCGTACAGCTCGTTCTCCAGCTGTAGCACGTTGTCGTTGAGCTGACGATACTCGCCATCCACTTTGACGCCGATCTTGGCAAAGTCAGGATTGTGGGTGTTGATGGCGCGACGCAGGCTGCTGACATAGGCCGGCAGATTGTCGTGGCTGATCTTGAGCCCCGCCTGAGCGCTGTTGGTGTAACCGAGATCGGAGAGACGCAGCGCGGTGGCGTAAGGCAGATAGAGGGTGCCCTTGCCGGTCTTCTCGAACGGCAGGTTGCTCTTGCGCCCTTTGAGGAAGGATTCGCAGATGGCTGGCGATGCGCCAAACAGATAGGGCACCAGCCAACCGAAGCGATAGACGTTGCGGATCAGCCCCATGTACTTGTCGGAGATAAAGCGCTGGCTGCAGCAGCCGACACACTCCAGCTCCTGCCACTCGCTCCAGAAGCTGTCCGGCATCGAGAAGTTGAAGTGCACCCCGGCGATCACCTGCATCAGGCTGCCGTAGCGGTTCTTCAACCCCTGCCGGTAGAGGGTTTTCATCTTGCCGATGTTGGAGCTGCCGTATTGGGCCAGCCGGATGCTCTCCTCGCCACCGACGAAGCAGGGCATGGAGAGCGGCCAGATCCGCTCCTCACCCAGATGCTGCATCACATGGTGATGGATATCACCGAGCTGCTCCATCAGGCTGTCGATGGAGTCGGTGGCCGGGGTGATGAACTCCAGCAGACTCTCGGAGTAGTCGGTGGTGATGTTGGGATGAGTCAGGGCTGAGCCCAGCGCCCGGGGATGGTTATTCTGGGCGAGTTTGCCATCCGGGGTGATGCGCAGACATTCACGCTCGATCCCGCGCCGGATCCCCTTGAGTGCAGTCAAGCGCTCCGGTGACCCCAGAACGTTCAGCAACTCGGTGAGTGACAAGCTTGTAGTAGTCATATTCACGGCTCATGTGAGGCCGCCCCATCCGGGGCGGCTCTTGATTTTTATAAGGTGCCCGTTACGGCAACTGCAGCGGATAGATGGGAAGATGCAGCTCCTTCAGGGGTTTTTCAAGCTTTTGCTTGTCTCCCACCACCACGATCACCATGTCGGCCGGATTGAGCCAACGGGCGGCACTGGCCTTCAGCGCCTCGGGCGACACCGTCTTGATCAGGTTGTTCTGGGCCTGCACATAGTCCGGTTTCAGGTCATACATCACCATCTGCAGCAAGAAACCCGCCTTCTGGCCGAGAGTCTCGTAAGAGAGGGCATCCTGCTGGGAGACAGCGCTGCGCATATAGGCCAGCTCCACCGGGGTCGGGCCACTCGCACGATAGTTATCCATCTCTTTGAGGAACTGGCGGATGGCATCGACGGTCGCATCGGATCGCACATTGGCGCCGGTGGCAAAGGTGCCCACCTCGCGGTTGGCGGAGAAGCCGGAGCTGGCACCATAGGTGTAGCCCTTGTCTTCCCGCAGGTTGAGGTTGATGCGGCTGTTGAAGTTGCCACCCAGGTTGAAGTTCATCAGCCCGGCGGTGAAGTAGTCACCCGTGGTATCGAACGGCATGGCGCGACGGCCGATGCGGATCACCGACTGGGGCGCCCCCGGTTTGTCCACCAGATAGATGCCCGGCTTGGCCTGCTCGCCCTTGAGCTTGAGATCACCCAGCGCTGGCGTGGCACCTTTCCACTCGGTCAGGAAGCCAAGTTGCTCCTCAATCTGCTTCTGGCTCACATCACCGGTCACCACCACTTTGGCGTTGGTCGGGTTGTAGTAGGCCTGATAGAAGTGCTTCACATCCGCCAGGGTCAGCTTGGCCACATCAGCCAGCACCCCGTCAGCGGGTTGACCGAGGCGGTTCTGCTTACCGTAGACCAGCTCGCGGAACGCCTGTCCGGCCAGCCACTCGGGCTGCTGCTGGGCCTGCTGCATCCCTTGCAGCAGTTGCGCCTTGACCCGCTCGAAATCCGCCTCCCGCATACCGGGGCGCTCGAACACTTCCCGTGCCAGCGCTAGGGTCTGGGGCAACTTGTCCACCAGCGAGCTGATGGTGACGAGGTTGTTGTACTGGGCGCTGGAAACATTGATAGAGGATCCCAGCTTTTGCAGCTCGTCGCTGAGCTGGGCCTCGGTCAGACGTATCGACCCCTGCCCCAGCATGGCGGCGGTCAGATTAGCCAGCCCCAGTTGCCCTTTATCCTCGGCTCGAATGCCGCCCGGCAGGGCGATCATGATGGAGACCGCGGGGATCTCGTCACTTCGGGTGCCGATAATCTCGATGTTCTTGTCGAGCTTGCCGTGCCAGATGGCGGGCACCTTGACGCTCACCGCCTCACCGACCTTGGGCTGCACGCTGCGATCGAACTTGTCTTTTACCGGTCGTTCGGCCAGCGCTTCGTCATGCTTGCTGTAATCCGGCAGCTCCCGCTGGGCGGGGGTAAAGTTCGGGGTGGCGACCTGCCAATCCGCCTTGCCCTTGGGCACCACACTCAGCACCACCGCAGGCTTGCTGGCGATGAACTTGTCGTAGGCGACCTTCACCTGCTCCGGTGTCACCTTGCCGATGGCATCGAGGGTCTTGAATACATAGTTGGGATCCTGGGTAAACACCTGACCCATGGCGAGCTGGCTCACCTTGCCGGAGACGCTGTCCAGACCCCAGATAGCGGAGGCACGGTACTTGGCGATCGCTTTCTCCAGATCTTCCGGCTTGAGGCCGCGCTGGGCGAATTCGCCGATCACCTTGTCCACCTCACCCTTGAGGGTCTTGAGGCTGCCATCCTGCGACGGATTGGGGTAGGCGTAGACGGTCAGGGTACAGGCCAGCTCTTCACAGTAGTGGGACGCCCCCACATCGATCGCCTTGCCGGTTTTCACCAGCGACTGGTAGAGCATGGAGCTGGCGGAGCCGCCGAGCACGTCGGCAAACATGTCGAGTGCTGGCTCCTGCGGATCGCCAAGGGAGACAGTGGGGTAGCTGATATAGAGCAGCGGCAGGTGTACCTTGTCCTGCAGCGTCACATAGCGGGTCTCGGGCAGAGTCACCGGCTTGGGCGTCGGCTCGGCCACGTCCGGGCCGCGCGGGATGGAGCCGAAGTACTGCTCGATCCACGCAAGGGCCTGCTTGCTGTCAAAGTCGCCGCCGAGGGTCAGGGTAGCGTTGTTGGGGCCATACCAGCGCAGGAAAAACTGCTTGAGGTCGTTCACATCGACCCGGTCGAGATCTTCCACGTAGCCGATAGGCTGCCAAGAGTAGGGGTGAGTGCGCGGATAAAGCGCCTCCCCCACTTTCTCGCTCACCAGCCCGTATGGCTGGTTGTCGACCCGCTGGGCCCGCTCGTTCTTGACGGTGGCGCGCTGGATCTCGAACTTCTTCTGGCTCACCGCATCGAGCAGGAAGCCCATCCGGTCCGCCTCCAGCCAGAGCACTTTCTCCAGCTGGTTGGCCGGCACGGTTTCGTAGTAGTTGGTGCGGTCCTTGTTGGTGGTGCCATTCATGTCGCCACCGGCCTCGTTGATGATCCGCATATGCTCCTGATCACCGACGTGTTTCGAGCCCTGGAACATCATGTGCTCGAAGAAGTGGGCGAAGCCGGACTTGCCGACCGTCTCGCGGGATGAACCGACGTGATAGGTCACATCGAGGTGCACCAGCGGATCAGAGCGATCGGGGGCCAGGATCACGGTCAGGCCGTTGTCCAGCTTGTACATCTGGTAAGGGATGGCGAGCTTGCCCTCCTCCTTGCCCTGTTCGGAGATCAGGGTCGGTGCCGCCAGCACCGGCAGGGTAAAGCCCAGCAGAATCGTTAAAGGTATGACTTTGTTCACGGTAACCTCGTGAGTGACAAAAACAGGCTAGAAAATGTGACTGGCCAGCAGAAAAACCAGGGCATAACGGAACAATTTGCCGAGCCCGATCAGGATGAGAGAGCGCCAGAAGGAGAGGCGCAGCCAACCGGCCAGCAGACAGAGACCATCACCGACCAGCGGCGTCCAGGCAAGCAGCAGACACCAGTGACCATGTTGTTTGAGCCAGCCTAAGGCTTTTTGTTCCCCACGGCCTTGAAAATCTTCCGGTTTTTTCTTGAAAGTAGCGAGCCAGCCGAGCCACCAGGTGGTCATGGAGCCGAGGGTATTGCCCAGCGTCGCCCACAGCAGCAGGCTCGCCATGCTCCACTCCCCCTTGGCCGCCATGGCCCCCAGCAGCACTTCGGAGCTGCCGGGCAGCAGGGTGGCGGAGGTGAAGGCGCTCAGAAATAGCCAGATGAGCCCCATCTCGGTAATGCCATTCATCCGGGCAGGCCATCGGCAGCTGGCATCCGCAGCAGCAGCTTGCCGCGCACATGACCCCCTTCGATGGCCTGGTGGGCCAGCGCCCCCTCCGCCAGCGGGAATTCACCGGCGAAGGTGACCTTCACCTCCCCCTGCCGCAGCAGCATCAACATCTGACCCAGCTGCTGCTGGTCAGGGTGAACCAGCATACCGACCACCTCGATACCCGCCGCAGCCCCAGCATCCTTGATCAGCTGGGCAGTGATGGTGGGCACAGTCACCAAGCGGCCACCCGGCTTGACGCAGGCCAGCGCCGCCTTGCCGCTCTCGCCGCCCACCAGATCCAGTACCAGATCGACCTGACCGGCCTCTGCCACCACCACAGCTGGCCAGTTCGCATCGTGGTAATCCACCATCCAGCGCGCGCCCAGTGCGTGCAGGAAGCCATGGTTATCCTGGCTGGCGGTGGCCACCACCTCGGCGCCACAGGCACTGGAAAATTGCACCGCCAGATGGCCAACCCCACCGGCGCCAGCGAGGATCAAGACCCGCTGGCCGCGCTGGAGGCCGCCGTGCTCAAACAGCCCCTGCCAGGCGGTGAGACCGGCCAGCGGCAGCGCCGCCCCTTGCTTGAGGCTCACCCCGTCGAGCTTGACCAGCTCGCTTTCGCTGGCCACCACAGACTCCCCGTAGCCACCGGCGCTTAGGGGAAAACCGACCATGCCGCACACCAAATCCCCTTCGACCAGCGAGGTCACGCCGGAGCCCAGCTTCTCCACCACGCCGGAGATGTCATAACCCGGCGTCCAGGGCAGCTTGTCCTTGTTCTGGGCCGCCGCCCAACCGAGGCCAGCCCGGGTCTTGGCATCGATGGGATTGACCCCCGCAAAGCAGATGCGCACCCGCACTTCGCCATCGGCAGGCACCTTATCGAGGGAAGGGTTGAGCTTGAGTACCGAGGGGTCACCGAATGCGGTAATCTGTAGCTGCGTCATTGCACAATCCATCCTGTTGATTGATCAAGGGTCAACAGAATAACAGTGAGGACACCATGGCTCGAATGTTTCTTATTCCTCTGTTGCTGGCGCTGGGGTGGTTGGCATTTTTGCTCTACTTCCGCATTCCCCTCAAAAAGGGGGCCAAGGGGTTTTACTGGATCATCGGCATCGGTGGCGGACTGGCCGCCTTCCTCAGCCTGATGATGGTGCTGACTCACTGAGTGCGCAGCCACTCGATAACAAAAAGGCCACCGCGTTCCGGTGGCCTTCTCATTATCCGGGTTGCTGCTCCAGCAGCGGATTGAGGTAGTAATGGCGATTGCCCCCCTGCCCCAACACCCCTTGCGACAACAGATGGTGGAACACCCGATCCACCTCCTCCAGCGAGAGTGACAACGCCTGCGCCACCGAGCGTTTACTGCACTTAAGCTCACCACTCTCCAGCGCACCGCGCACCTGCGCCAGCATCTCGGGTGCGGGCTCGGGGGGCATCATCAGCTCGGGTTGAGCCGCCAGCGCCAGCGCTTCCTGCGCCTCGAGACGGGCTTGATCCTGCTGCCAGCGCCACATCCGGCGAAAGCGGTTCTCCTCGCCGATCAGGCTGACGAAGAAGGCGCCGAACACGTCGAGCAACACAGATAGGAAACAGACCAGCAGGAACTGCACCTGACTGATGCTCATCCCCACTCCGTCCGCCAGGCTGCTCATCAGCCCCAGCATCGAGGATTGTTCGTTGACCGGCTTGGCATCGCGCTGCTGACGCAGCTCATCCTGCTGCAAGCGCAGCTTGGTGTTGGCGTGTTGCAGGGAAGAGACGCCGCTGGAGATACGCTCCAGCTCGATGTATTTGCGGGCGGCCTCCTCGTTGAGCTGGATCTGCCGCTCGATGCTGGCAATCTGCTCGTCGAAGCGGGCCAGTTCCCGCTCGTGGCGCGCCTGCTGGCTCAATACCGTGTTAGTGGCACTGTTGATGCCGCCGATACTGCCGCCGATGGAGATGGCCGCCAGCACGCTGTAGAACAGCAGCGACCAGACCGCGCCGCTCAAATCCCGCCGCGCCTTGCGCTCACCGTACTCGTACCAGACGTAAAACTTGCCCAGCTCAAAGATGATGGCCAGCCCGCCAAACAGCCACTTCATCAGCGGGTTGTCATCGATGGAGAGGAACAGCAGCAGGGAGAAGATGATGGAGGCCAGAATGGCCAGCCCGGTGAAACTGTATACCGTCGTCAGAGCAAACCACCCCTTGGGGTAGCGCAGTGCGGAGGAGTCCTGTGTGGTCATGATGAAGGGGTGTGCTGTGCAGGAAAAGTTGGCTGCCGATTATAGTCGCCAGACTCGCACAGAGAAGGGCAAATGACTAAATTCCTTCAGATTGACAACCAGCTGCCCAGAGTGCGACCAAAACGGACAAATCAGCAGCAGAAAACCGGTACAATCACCGACAGACCTAATCATATGGTGAGGTTATGTACGGTTCCGCTCGGGTTCAGCCCGACCGGCGTACACTGACCCGCAGTTGCAATTATTCGAGGCCATCATGAACAGAACAACCACTATGATACTGTCCCTGCTGCTCGCAAGCAGCGCGACCATCGCGGCGCCACAATCCCAGGAACCCCAAGGTTCTGAACTCTCGATCGACCAGATCAAATTTAATCTGGACTGGGATGACAAGCAGTTCGGCTGGTCACAGAGTGACTGCCTCGATTTGGGGGTGGGCGACAGCGTCCCCTCTGATTGCAACACAACACGATTCAATCTGGAAGATGAAGAGAACCGCAACCAGCCACCCAGTACCAATCAAGCCCCGGCCAACCAGTAGGGTGGCCAGTAATTAACAGGAGCACTATTTCATGAAACCACTCACCCCCCGCCCCACGATCAACCGCAGCTTGCTGCTGATCTCGCTGTTTATCGTGCACGGAGCCGCCGTTGCTGCGCCCCCAGCCAAAAACGGTGATGGTATCCGCATCTCCGGCGATGACATCAAGGTCAACCTCAATTGGGATGACAAAGAGTACGACTGGTGGCAAAACAACTGCCTGGATCTCGGCATTGGTGACAGTCGGCTCAAACTCAACTGCGACAAGATGGATGGCAAGTACCGGGATCACTACAACCGCAGCATCCACAGCGGTAATAACCCGGGACAAGGTCACGACAAACACAAGGATAAGAACAAGAACAACGGCAAGAAGAACTGATGCCCTCTTTTTCTCATCCTCATGATGCAGGGGCCAGCAGCCCCTGTGCAGCGGTTGTTACCAGCTGTTGTTACCAGTAATTCTCCGCACTGATATTGCCCGGCGCACGGCGCAAGTTTTTGGCCAACCCCAGTGCCAGCAAGGTCTGCTGGGTCTCTTTCACCATCTCCGGGTTGCCGCAGATCAGCACCTGACTATGTTCGGCTGAAAAATCCAGCCCCACCCGCTGCTGCAGCTGACCGTTGGCGATGGCCGCCGGGATCCTTCCTTGCATCGCGTCCGGCCACGGCTCGCGACTGACGAAAGGCACGTAGCGAAAGCACTCGCCATATTGCTCGGCAAAGCTGGCGATAAGTGGCTGATAACTTAGCTCTTCGCCTTTGCGCACCCCGTGTACCAGCACCAGATTCTCGAAACGCTCAAAAGCCTCACCATCGGCCAGCATAGAGAGGAAGGGGCCAATGGCAGTGCCAGTGGCAAGCAACCAGAGATCGCGCCCGGCAGGCACCTCAGCCAAGGTGAGAAAACCGCTCGCCTGGGATTGCACCAACAGGGTGTCGCCCGCTTGCAGCGAACCGAGAGAAGGGGTCAGCTCACCGCTCGGGATCTCGACCAGATAGAACTCGTGGTATGGCGCAGAGGGGGGATTGACGAAGGAGTAGGCGCGCTGAATGCGCCGCTCGCCCTGCTCGAGGGCCAGCTTGGTAAATTGACCTGCTTGATAGGGGGCAAGTTCTGCCGCTACGCGCAGGGAAAACAGGGTAGGTGTCCACTCGATACGCTCGATGACCCGACCTTCGACCCAGGCAGCCATAAGGATCTCCTCCAACGGAACAGACCTTCACTCTACCCCCGGGCCCCAAAATAAAAAACCCGCGCAAGTGCGCGGGTTTTATCTGCAGCAGCGAATCGCTATTACAGAGCAACAACCTGGATCTGTACGGTTGCTTTAACGTCAGCGTGCAGCTGAACAACAACTTCGTACTCGCCGGTGTTACGCAGAACGTTGCCCATGCGGACCTCGCTCTTGGCAACAGCAACGCCGGCAGCAGTGATGGCATCAGCCACGTCACGGGTACCGATGGAACCGAACAGCTTGCCTTCGTCGCCAGATTTGGAGGCGATAACAACAGCAGCCAGTTCACCCAGCTTGGCAGCGCGCTCTTCAGCGGCAGCTTTACCGGCAGCCAGCTTGGCTTCCAGTTCAGCACGGCGAGCATCGAAAGTCTCGATGTTGGCCTTGGTAGCCATAACGGCTTTGCCTTGCGGGATCAGATAGTTACGGGCGTAGCCAGCTTTAACAGCGACTTGATCACCCAGACCGCCCAGTTTGGCGATTTTGTCGAGCAGGATAACTTGCATTACCTTTCCTCTAGAGATGTTGAGTTAGGCTTAAGTGCCGGACCGATTCTTACTTGTTGTGCAGATCGGTGTACGGCAGCAGAGCCAGGTAACGAGCACGCTTGATGGCGCGTGCCAGCTGACGCTGATACTTGGCGCGAGTACCGGTGATACGGCTCGGTACGATCTTGCCAGATTCAGTGACGTAGTTTTTCAGAGTAACGATATCTTTGTAGTCGATCTCGGTAACGTTCTCGGCAGTGAAGCGGCAGAACTTACGACGACGGAAATAACGTGCCATGGCCTTTATCCTCTATTCAGTGATCCAGAATTACTCTTCGGAAGCAGCTTCAGTAGCTTCTTCACGGCGCTCGTCGTCACGACGGACGAAACGCTCTTCCTTGGCCTTGGCCATCGGAGAGACTTCAGTCACAGCGTGCTTGGTGCGCATGATCATGTTGCGGATAACGGCATCGTTGAAGCGGAAGTTGGTTTCCAGCTCATCGATAACGGCTTGCTCTGCTTCTACGTTCATCAGAACGTAGTGGGCTTTGTGCAGTTTGTCGATCGGGTAAGCCAACTGACGACGGCCCCAATCTTCCATGCGATGAATGGTGCCACCGGAGGTGGTGATAGCGCCGGTGTAACGCTCGATCATGCCTGGTACTTGCTCGCTCTGGTCCGGATGAACCATGAAGACGATTTCGTAATGACGCATTTTAGCTCCTTACGGATTAATTCAGCCTCCGCCCAGGTGCAGCCAGACCTCGGAGGCAAGGAACATAGTGGTGTTTAGTCGCTGCTTTTCTAGGGCGGCATATTGTACGAAATCACATCCCTCACTGCAACTGGCCGCAACAGATGTTTTTCCCTATGGGTGCAATACAAAACATCAATTGATAATTATTATCATTTAGATCTATTCTGACTCCATATCCTTATGGAGGGTGATGCCATGCAACCCGCGCTGACCACGGCCATTCCGGCTCGAAAATTCAAACTGACTCTACTTGGGCCTGCCTTTATCGCCGCCATCGGTTATATCGACCCGGGCAACTTCGCCACCAATATTCAGGCGGGCTCCACCTTCGGTTATCAGCTGCTATGGGTGGTGGTGTGGGCCAACTTGATGGCCATGGTGGTGCAGACCCTGTCAGCCAAGCTCGGCATCGTCACCGGCAAAAATCTGGCGGAGCATATCCGCGACCGACTGCCGAAACCCGCAGTCTGGGCATACTGGGTACAGGCAGAGATCATCGCCATGGCTACCGATCTCGCCGAATTTATCGGTGCTGCGGTCGGCTTCAAGCTGCTGCTCGGGGTGACCCTGCTTGAGGGCGCCGCTATCACCGCCGTGGTGACCTGGGGCATTCTGATGCTGCAGAGTCGCGGCCAGAAACCGCTGGAATGGGTGGTTGGCAGCCTGCTGTTGTTTGTGGCCGCAGCCTATATCGTCGAGCTGGTGTTCTCCCGCCCCCATCTGCCCAGCCTGCTGGAGGGGGCACTCTTTCCCGGCCTGCCCAACAGCGAGGCGGTCTATCTGGCGGCCGGGGTGCTCGGTGCCACCGTGATGCCCCACGTCATCTACCTGCATTCGGCACTGACCCAGCACACTCAGGATCAGGGCTCCGTCACCCAACGACTGCACTCGACCCGGGTCGATGTGGCTATCGCCATGACCATCGCCGGTTTCGTCAATCTGGCGATGATGGCGATGGCCGCAGCCGCGTTTCATGGCACAGGCAACCAGCAGGTAGCGGAGCTGGAGTCCGCCTACCAGACCCTGACACCTTTGCTGGGCCAGGCAGCAGCCACTCTGTTTGGCCTCTCGCTGGTCGCCTCCGGCATCAGCTCCACCGTGGTGGGCACGCTCGCTGGCCAGGTCATCATGCAAGGGTTCGTGCGTTTTACCATACCGCTCTGGCTGCGCCGCGCCATTACCATGACCCCCGCCTTTGTGGTGATCGCCATGGGTTTTAATACCACCGAGATCCTGGTACTGAGTCAGGTGATCCTGAGCTTTGGCATAGCGCTGGCCCTGATCCCGCTGTTGATGCTGACCGGCGATCGGGTACTGATGGGAGCACATCGCAACCATCCGGTCACCCAGGCCATTGGCCGCCTGATCGTGGCGCTGGTGATTGGCCTCAATGCCTACCTGCTGGTCGGCATGCTCTAGCACCCGGCTATGACAAAGCCAGCAATGACAAAGGGAGGGGCTTATTAACTCTGGTTAATGAGCCCCTTGCCACTTTGGCGTATGCTGCCACCTTTCCTTTCTCTTCATATCGTTGTGGGAGCCTCGCCATGGAACATACCCGAGCCAGCTTCGTGCTGGGCCATCATCAGGAGCAAGCCAGCGTGGTCTGCTGCCAGCCCGGTGAGACCACGCTACTGGTCACCGACCTCACCCCTTTTCATCCGCAAAGTCATCTCTGGCCCGATCAGCCGGGAGATGTCGGCCATGCTCGCTGGGAAGGGGGCGAAGCAGCCGTTGGCCCCTGCCGGATGGGCGCCATCAGCCCAGATGGCGAGCTGTTCGTAGACACCGCGATTCCGGTCAAACGGGGAGCTGAGGGGTGGCGGTTCGTGGTGGTCCATCCGCTGACTGGTGACCACGAGCTGGCCGTCGGCAGCCAGGTTGAGTTGCAGGTGGATAGCGCGGCCCGCCACGCCCTGAGTCTGGGCCATAGCGGCTGCCATCTGGCGGCGCTGGCCCTAAATCGGGTACTCATCCCCTACTGGCGTAAGGAGGTGAGTGAGCGTGATGCACTGGATCAGCCGGACTTCGACCGCCTTGCCATCCTGACTTCACGGGTCGAGCCCATGGGCTCCCAAGAGCAGTACCGCATCGGCAAAAGCCTGCGCAAGAAGGGGGTGAACAGCGAGGTGCTGCTGGCGGATCTGGCGTTGATTGAAGAGCAGGTCAACCAACAGTTGGCCGACTGGATTTCAGCCGGGGGCGAGATCCGCCGCAGCCGGGCTGGCGAGGCGATCATCGATTCGCGCTACTGGCACTGCATGTTGGAAGAGAAAGAGGTGACCATCCCCTGTGGTGGCACCCATGTCGCCACCCTGGCCGATCTCGGCCAAGTCAGGGTTCAGCTCAATCTGGTGGAAGAGGGCTTTGCCATGCTGACCCGGGTCACGCCAACCGGCGCCTGATCGCAGGGTTAACGGCTCAGAGCTAACAACCAAGAGAAGTGCCGCAGAGAGGGAGTACCACCATGATGGCTCCTCCACTCATGCTCTGACGGGTCAGGGTGCTTCTCTTTTAACCACTCCCTGATTAGAATGCGCCTCCCACAGGAGGCACATCACATGAGTAGTACCCAACTGCGCACCACCCCGGATCGACTTCGTTATCTGGTTCTCTACGAAGGCATCGGACTGGCACTGGTCGCACCGCTGATCAGCCAGTTGTTCGGGCAGGGGGTGGCTGAGGTCGGTTCGCTGGCCATCTTTTTTTCCATCGTCGCCACAGCCTGGACCTACGGCTGGAACCTGTTGTTCGACAAGGGATTACTCAAACTGTGCGGGCGCACCAACAAGCGACCACTCGATCGTTTTCTCCATGCCTTGGGTTATGAAGCGAGCTTTATGATGCTCTCTCTCCCCTGCGTCATGTTCTGGCTCGAACTGGGGTTGTGGGATGCTCTGATGCTGGACCTCGGCTTCGTCGCCTTCTACCTGGTCTACATCATCGGCTTTACCTGGGCCTATGAGCGGATCTGGCCACTGCCAGCTACCCCGCAGACGGCATGAGGTCACAGCCACAGCAAGGCTGACAGAAGGAACCGGAACAGCGGGAAATCTCAGGAAGCACTAACCGGAAAGATGGGAAAACCCCATAAAAACAATGCCAGTCAGCAAGCTGACTGGCATTGGACAAAACAGACTTTCGGACTTACTTGACGGCGTCTTTCAGCGCCTTGCCAGCCACGAATGAAGGCACGTTGGCCGCAGCAATCTGGATCTCTTGACCAGTTTGCGGGTTACGACCGGTGCGGCCTGCGCGGTGGGAGACCTTGAAGGTGCCAAAACCGACCAGTTGCACAGCATCACCTTCTTTCAAGCTCTGGGTAATACCATTGATAATCTCTTCCAGAGCCACTTTAGCCTGAGCTTTGCTCAGGTCTGCTTTGGCGGCAATCGCATCTACAAGTTGAGCTTTGTTCATAACATTTCCTTTATGATCGGGCATTTAGCGCTGGCTCACTCTATGCAAAAAAAAACACTCAGGCAAAGGCTTTATCGAGTGGTGCACGCCAAACGCTGGGGTTTTCATCAAGATCTGCGAAAATAGTCACATTCCACACGCGAAAAACCCTCATCAGGCCTGAAAACTGCAAGCACGGTTAAACAATCTGCCGCCTATTTCTTCGTCACTTAACAATATCCCGGCCAGCCTATTGACGCTTGCCCAGATTTTCCCTAGTTATAGACAGTGTCACCGTTCTAACGGCTCGGAAGCCACATCAGTCGCCCGGCCTTTGTCCCATGGAGGGATTATGTTGACAAAACTGGAACAGACCAAACAAGCGCTGGCAGGTAAACACAAAGCAATCGATGATTGGCTGGATGCAAGGCAAGCCTTGCTGGTCGATTATATGCGCCTGGCAGGGCTCACCCCGGCCCGCACCAAGCAGCGCAGCCTGCCCAAGACCGAACAGCTACAGCAATTTTGCGACAGACTGGTCGACTATGTCAGCGCGGGTCATTTCGAAATCTACCACCATGTTGTCACTGCGTTCGAGCAAGCCAATGGCGAAACCCTTGAACTGGCAAAACGTATTTACCCCCATATCCGTACCAGCACCGAATTCGCCCTCGAGTTTAATGACAAGTACAGTGATGCCGATGAGGCCCAATTGCTACTACTTGACGATGATCTCAACGAGTTGGGACCAGTACTGGAAGATCGCTTTAAACAGGAAGATCGGCTGGTAAAGACGCTACATGTGGTGGAATCCTTGAGTGCCCAGCAAGCCTGAACCCCATTTTCGGATCAAGTTCAAGATATGGGCAACCAAGGTGGATTACACTCAGAGTAATGACCACTGCGTCTTTACTTATATTGCATACAGGAGATGAGCATGTCTGAGCGCCGCCGTTTTGCACGGATCCTCTACTTGACCATGTCAGAACTCACCCAAGGGGAAAAAAAGTGGCAAACTCAACTTGTCGACGTCTCTTTGCAGGGAGCCTTATTGGTCCGCCCCGATGACTGGGAGAGCCGAGACAACAAGGAGTACCAGCTGAGTTTTGTCCTGAGCGGTAGCGATATCGAGATCAAGATGCAGGTTCAGCTTAACCATGAAGCCAGCAAGAAGCTGGGCTTCTACTGCCACCATATCGATATCGACAGCGCCACCCACCTCAAACGGATGATCGAACTCAACGTCGGCGATGAAACGCTGCTGCACCGCGAGCTGGAGCAACTGTTGAGCGAGCACCTGGAACAGAGCCAACCCTGATGGCTGCTACGCTTTGACAAAAAGAGCGCCGCGGCGCTCTTTTTGTTGCAATGCTAGTTGGCCAACATTGGCCAACGCTCACTACTCACATCTACCGTTACAGCGCTTCAAGTGCATCAGACAACTTCTTGACCGGCACCACTTCCATCCCTTCGATGGGGTGCTTGGGGGCATTGGCGTGTGGCACTATGGCCCGACGAAAACCATGTTTGGCCGCCTCCTGCAACCGCTCCTGGCCGGACGGCACCGGGCGAATTTCGCCGGAGAGGCCCACTTCGCCGAACACCACCAGATCCTTGGGCAGCGCCTGATCCCGGAAACTGGAGACCATCGCCAGCAGCAGCGCCAGATCCGCACTGGTCTCCTCGACCTTGACCCCACCGACCACGTTGATGAAGACATCCTGATCCGCCATCTGCAAGCCACCGTGACGGTGCAGCACCGCCAGCAACATGGCGAGCCGGTTGTGATCCATCCCCACCGCCACCCGGCGCGGGTTGGAGAGCTGGGAATAGTCCACCAGCGCCTGCAACTCCACCAGCAGCGGTCGGGTGCCCTCCCAGATCACCATCACTATGGAGCCGGGCGCCTGCTCCTGACCCCGGCTGAGGAAGATGGCGGAAGGGTTACTCACCTCCCGCATCCCCTGCTCAGTCATAGCAAACACCCCCAGCTCGTTGACCGCGCCGAAGCGGTTCTTGTGGGAACGCAGAGTTCGAAAACGGGAGTCATGGCCGCCATCGAGCAGCACCGAGCAGTCGATACAGTGTTCGAGCACCTTGGGGCCTGCCAGACTGCCATCCTTGGTCACGTGACCCACCATGAAGATGGCCACATGGTTCTGCTTGGCGTAGCGGGTCAGCAGCGCCGCCGCTTCACGCACCTGGGAGACCGAACCCGGCGAAGACTGCACATCCGCCACATGCATCACCTGGATGGAGTCGATCACCATGATCTGCGGCTGCTCCTGCTGGGCAATCAGGCAAATCTGCTCGACGCTGGTCTCGGAGAGCATCCGCAGCTTGTCAGTCGGCAGGCCGAGGCGACTGGCGCGCATCGCGACCTGCTGGAGGGACTCCTCACCGGTGACATAGAGGGTTTTCATCCGCTCCGCCAGACCGCACATAGTCTGCAACAACAAGGTCGACTTGCCCGCACCCGGGTTGCCGCCGATCAGAATGGCCGAGCCGGGCACCACACCGCCGCCAAGCACCCGGTCCAGCTCCTTGAAACCGGAGGAAAAGCGGGGGATCTCGGTGGTGGCGATCTCTGCCAATGTCTGAACCTTACTCCCAATCGCCCCGGCATAGCCGGTGTAGCGGGCACTCTTGCCTGCCGGGGTCACCGAGCCAAGCCGCACCTCGGTAATGGTATTCCACTCCTTGCACTCGCTACACTGACCCTGCCAGCGTGTGAAGTCGGCACCACATTCAGAACAAACATAAGCAGTTTTATTTTTGGCCATTGATAACTCGGGGACAGGATGAATTCCTGCTTGATATACTTGTTTGCGACCGACATATCAAACCCAGAATCGGAAAAATGACTTTCCGTGGCAGGAACACATGGATTCAGAACACCAGCAACATCTGATTGAACAGCTCGTCCCCTTGTTGCGGGAGAAGGACTTCGAGGAGCTCTTCCAGCGCATCACCCATGAAGAGAACAGCAATAGCCGTTTTCTGATCAAGATGGAGCTCAAACGCAAGTGCTCGCCCTGCCGCAGGGTCATTGATATGCGTGACGAACTGGAAGATGAGAGCCTGGTGCATGAGTTCGATGGCATCACCCACTTCATGCCTGCCGACGCGATCGGGCTGTTCCAGTCCCAATGCTATCTCTACCGCGATATCTATACCCTCGGCGTCTATGAGGCGCTGCAACAGTGGCAAAAACAGCGCCATCATACCCGCGCAGACGGTCAACTCTCGCCACCAGCCAGCCCCTTCCGGCAATATGATGTCAATACCATCGCCTTTGCCAGCTACTACGGCCGCCGTCAGGAGCGGATGCACTTTAGCTCACCACTGCTGATCAAGATGCAGGATGGCGAGAAGCTGTTTGCCAAGAGTTCTGATCTCTCGCTGGGGGGGATGAGAGTCTCTGTCCCCTACCTGCCCAATTACCATACCGGTGCTCAAGTGGAGGTATTCTTCACCGGGCTGGAGCGAGACACCCCCAATCCGGTGCTGCACCAGTCGGTCGGCTACCAGATCCTGGGCGAAGAGATTAAAGACGGAAAGTTCTGGCTACGATTGGTACGCGCAGGCGAGCACGCAGCCTTTGATGCCTTTCTCGGCGAATTCATAGAAGCCAACAAGGCCCGCTATCGGGTCAGTGTCGATTACCTGCTCTCTGCCGCCATCATCAAGGGATACGAGCAGTTCTACCTGCCGCGGATGACCGGCATGCCGCTGTTCTTCGGCACCGGTGACAGCCCTCACCTGGAGATCGCCCTGCGTACCGAGAACAACCAGCACCTGCTGGAGTATTGGCGGGACGAGAAGAACCGTGACGCTCTGGCCGGTTTGTTCAATGCAGATCGGATGAAGCAACTGTGCCCGGCTCCGGGCACCACCACAGAGACGATCATTTACTGCTTTACCCACACGGTACGCAGCCATATCTACTTTTTCTCCGCCACCATCGATGAATTGCGCCAAAGTGGCCTCACCGCCCTCTTCTTTCAGGTCGGCTCCCGTCGCCCCAGCTGGCGCATCTACAAATTCAGCATGGAGGCGTGCGATCTGGTCGAGGCGGATGTCGGCCAGTTACAGGGGCAAGATAGCCCCCAGCTGCAAGATATTCTGCTGCTCGAGCGACTCAAGCAGATCGGCTATTGCGGCTTGATACAAGATATCAGTCAGGAGTCCCAACGTGAGGAGTTCCATCAGGAGGCAATCAATAACAATGCCAACGAGCTGCAGCGTTTTGGTCACGAACAGGGGGCTGTGCCGTTTGAAATCGAGACCCTGCACTATGTCCAGCTGCGCAAAGAGTCCCGCTACATCCACAAGACGGCGGTCGCCATCCACCATAATGGCAAATCCTGGCTCGGCTGGACCCGCGACATCTCGACCCACGGCCTGCAGATCGAGCTGGAAGAGGCCTTCATTGGTGAAAAGAGCGATGTGGTGACCATAGCCCTGCCCCGTTTGCAGGAGCTCTCCAAGAGCATGGATCTGCAGCACCTCTCCTACCGGCTGGTCAGCATCAACATGACCCGCACCGTATTGCACCTCTGTATTGAGGGGGATTCAGACCGCCACACCGGCCGCCAGTTCTTCAGCCTGCTGATCGAGAGCAATCAGAACAAGCTAAAGGCAGCGCAGGAGCAGCGGCGCTATCGCGGGCTGGCGCGAGCCCTGCGTAACATCTATACCCACCACCTGTTCAACTCGCCGGTCTACGTCAACAAGCTGAAAGGCGCCCCCAAACCGGCCTCTATCGGCAAATCGCTGCAGCCACGCAGTTTGCAGCAACTGCTGCAAGCCTGTGCCGAGCTGCCGGAACAGGAGAACCTCTACCCGCTATTTCAGGGGGAGCTGCTCAAAGAGTTGCTGATGACCCCGCTGCGCGCCATCGAGCGGGAGGACAAGCCCAGAGAGGATGAGGTCTATATTGCCAGTATCCAGACCAAGGCAGGGCTCCCCGTCTTCAACAGTCGACTGGCCAGCAGCCTGGTCAGCGCGAAAGAGAAGCGTCAGTTTATCGAACTGGCACAGCGACAGGGGGAGTTCTACTCGGTACTGGTCGGCATCTCCCGTACCGGGCGGCCCGATACCAACTTCATCGCCAACGAGCTGGACTACATCGCCAAGTTTGCCATCCACAAAGCTAAAAAGCTGGAGGAGGAGCTCTGGAGTGTAGTGGGCGTGGGGGAGCTGACCGACACCACTCAGGCCACCCTGTTCCGGCTCGGGATCACTGAGCCGTAAAACTGACCTTGTTCTGCACAAAACAGGGCGCATGATGCGCCCTGTTTGTCATGCAGCAGATGGCGCTTGCAGCCACTCGAGGATCTGGGGGAAGTGATCCTCCTGGGCCTGCGGGGCGGTCAGCATGTTGATGTGGTCGTAATCGAGCCGGTTGCCGTTGTCCCGGCCAAGGCGGGTGTGACGAGTTGCCGAGCCCATCTCATCACTGAAACGGCGCACATCGGTCGGATGACCCAATACCTTGTCGGCTCTGGCCGAGATCATCCAGAGCGGTGGCCAGTTAACCCCTGCAGCCGCTTCATCATAAGCAAAGCCGTCGTGAGGATCCTGCCAGGGGCCGCACTTGACCCAGGGGATGGTCTCCTGCAGATAGCGCAGCGACTCGTCATCGGCACCTATCTTCAGATTGCGAGCCGCCAGAAAACCGCGGCGGCGGGCCAGCCAGGGGGCCAGCCGGTTCCAGATCAGATCGACTTTCAGCCAACGCTCTGGATTGTGCACCGACACCCCGCGCTTGGTGCCAAAGAACAGCAAGCTGGCCACCTGATCTGCCAGTTCGGGGAAGCGCACCAGGGTCGACGCCATGATGACGCCGCCCCAGGAGTGGGCCACCCAGTGTACCTTGAAGCCATGATGGCGCTCGGCAATCCAGCGCTGCAGAGCTGGCAGATCCTCGGTGATCAGTTCGTGCTGACCATGCCCTGACTGCTCGGCGATGGCCGGAGTGCTGAGCCCTCGCCCCCGCAAATCGGCCACATAGACCTGATAACCGTGGCGGGCCAAAAAGCAGGCCAGACCCTTGCCCGATTCTGTGTAGAAGATCCGGCCATTTTCGATGGCGCCATGCACCATCAGGATCGGCTCGCCATGATGCACGGCAACCCGGGGCTTGATGTGGCGCACATGCAGTTGATGGCCACCACAGGGGATAAAGAGAGACTGCTGCAACAATTCCATTGTCTTGGTTTTCTCCTTGAAACACTGTCAGCGCTGGCCCCAGCGCCGCTCGCTACAGGCCCGCGCCGCCAGCAGGCAGATCACCCCTTCCAAATCGTGATGATTGAGGGTGGCCGCCGCCTGTGCCCGCACCAGCGGTTTGGCATGAATGGCGATGCCAAGGCCCGCCACTCCCATCATCTTGAGATCGTTGGCGCCATCGCCGATGGCCACGGTCTGGGCGGCAGCAATGCCGTACTGCTGCGCCAGCTGCTGCAGCACCTCGGCCTTGACGCTGGCATCGACGATGCGCCCGCTCACCTGGCCGCTCAGCCGCCCCCCATCCACCGCCAGCTCGTTGGCGAAGATGGCATCGAGCCCCAGCGCCTGCTGCAACTCGCCGGCAAAGCGAGTAAAACCGCCGGAAGCAATGGCCACCTTCCAACCCGCCCCTTTGAGGGTATCAACCATCAGCTGCAAGCCGGGCATCCACGGCATGTTGGCGGCCACTTCGTCGAGAATGGTGACCGGCGCCCCTGCCAGCAGGGCCACCCGGTTACGCAGGCTGTCGGAGAACTCCAGTTTGCCCTGCATGGCTGCAGCCGTTACCGCCGCTACCTGCTCGCCGACCCCGGCAAGGCGGGCGATCTCGTCAATACACTCGATGCGGATCGCGGTGGAGTCCATGTCCATCACCAGTAGGCCGGGTTCGCTCAGGGTCGGTAGCGCCGGCAGATGGCAGAGATCGATCTCCCACTCACCACTTTTGAGCACGGCAACCAGCTCGGGGGAGAAACCATCGCAGCCAAGCAGCAGCAGTGGCACGCCCGCCACCTCGGCGGGAGGATAGAGGTTGGCGGCCAGTCCCTGCGCTGCCAACAGTGGCGCCAGACGTGCCAGATGGGGCGCGCCAAGCCCCTTGCCAAACAGCACCAGCCAGCCACCTGCCAGCGGGGTCTCTGTCGGTTGCAACGCATCTGGGTTGAGCTGCCAACAGGGTGCGCCGGACAACAACGCGGGCCAATCGGATAACAGCGGGGGGAGCCGGGACAACAACATAAGGGATACGCCTTCCTTGGTGATCAGGGAGTTAACAATGCTGGCCCAGAGTAGCGTATTGCTTTTTGTACAGGCAAGCGCCAAGATCCCGCCACTTCTTGTCACCATGAGGTCTCACGCTTGCAGCGTCATCTTCCCATCAAACGCGCTCTCAGCCTGGCTGCTGGTATCCTGCTCGGATGCTGGGTGCTCGGCGTGCTTATCCATATGCAGGGTGAAAGCCAGGCTTCGCTGCACAACGAAGCCCGCAGCCGGGCACAGGCGCTGGTTGCTTACGCCGCCCGCGACATGAAGCGCTGGATCAAAGAAGATAAGAGCAGCGAGCTGGAGCGGCTGGCGCGAGATCTGGCGGCGGAGCCGGAGATCCTCGATGCCACCCTGTACGATGGACGCGGCATCCCCCTCGCCCAGTCGGAGCAGGCGGTGCCACTGGAGAGCCTGCTGCCCATCGGCAGCGATAACAAGTCACTGCCGGAGCAGGGCAAGGGACGGATCCAGTTCGTGCAGGAGATCCGGGATGGTGAGCTGACCATCGGCTTCCTGCGCATCACCCTGGAAGAGCAACAGATGCTGGCAGACAAGGACACCCGGCTCAAGGTGGTGCAGGAGAAACAGCGTCTGATGCTGCTGGTCGCCCTGCTGGCTGGCCTGCTTATCTCCTACGGCATTCGCCGTAACTACATGCGGGTACGCAAGCACAAAAAAAAGCACAAACCGGCCGATCAGCCATAGACCGGGGTCAATCCCCCAGCCACCTTGTATATACCCATGAGGGTAGAACCAGCAGGAGCTCAGTATGATTGCCCCACCAATCCCTGTTGATGAAGAGAGTCGGCTGGCGCGGTTGCGGATCCTCGGGCTGCTCGATCGCGAGCCGATCGATCATCTGGATCGCCTGACCCGCCTCATCAGCCGCCATTTTGATCTGCCCGTGGCACTGGTCTCCCTGACCGATACCGATCGCCAGTGGTTTCTGGCCCGCACCGGCATCGCCCTGTGCGAGATTGGCCGGGATATCTCCTTCTGCGGCCACGCCATTTTGCAGCCCGACATCATGCAAGTGCCGGATGCCCGCCTCGACCCCCGCTTTACCGACAACCCGCTGGTGATCGGGCCCCCCCCACGTGGTCTTCTACGCTGGCCACCCCCTGCGGGCGCTGGATGGGGTAGTGCTCGGCACTCTCTGTCTGGTGGACAGCAAGCCACGCCAGCTGGACGAGACCCAGTGTCAGGATCTCGATGATTTCGGTCTGTTGGTGGAGAACACCCTGCACGACCTTGAGCGGCGCCATCAGGTGCGCAGCCTCAGCAATGTACTGGAAGATCAGGAGCATCTCTTTACCCAGACCTTCAACCAGTCGGCGGTGGGCATGGCGCTCTCCTCACTAGAAGGGGTATGGCTCAAAGCCAATCCGGGTCTGCAACAGCTGCTCGGTTATCGCGAATCCGAGATGCTGAGCCACACCTGGCAGACCATGACCCATCCCGACGATCTGGTGCGGGAGCTGCCGCTGTTTCAGGCACTGCTCGATGGCCAGCGCCAGCACTACCGGCTGGAGAAGCGGATGCTGCGCGCCGATGGCACCCTCTGCTGGGTACAGCTGAGCGTGACACTATGCAGAAGTCGCACTGCTGCACCGCACCTGATCGCGGTGTTTGCCGACCTCACCGAACGCAAGCTGGCCGAAGAGAAGTTGATGCAACTGCAGCTGGGACTGGCGATGCAGGTGCGGGATCGCACCCGCGAACTGTCGGCCACCGTCGAGCAGTTGCATATGGCGATGGCCGAGGTCGAGCGCAACCGTGCCCGACTGCGCTCGATCAGCGATGGCCTGCCGGTCACCATCAGCATGCTCTCGCCAGAGGGGCGCTATCTGTTTGCCAATCAGGCTTACTGCCGCTATTTCGGGCTCAATCCAGAACGCATGCTGGAGATGAGCGCGCGGGAGGTGATCGGTGAAGCCGCCTACCTCAATGCCATGAGCTATCTGGCTCGGGCACAGGCGGGGGAACAGGTGAGCTTCGAATACCGCTTCGAGCTGCCCATAGGCCCGCGCGATCTCAAGATCACCATGATCCCGAGTGTGGGCGACGAGCCCGGGGTCTACATCCTGGGTGCCGATATCACTCAGTTCAAGGCGCTGCAGAGCCAGCTTGAACATGACGCCAGCCACGACCCCCTCACCGCCCTGCCCAATCGGCGCGCCTTCACCCGGCGCCTGAGCCGTGAGCTGGAGCGGGTACACCATGACGGGGAGGCGCTCGGCCTGCTGTTTCTCGATCTGGATGGTTTCAAGGCGATCAACGACCAGCTGGGGCACCATGTAGGGGATGCCCTGCTGCACCGCTTCGCCAGCGTGCTCTGCGCCCAAGTGCGCCCCGGCGACATGGTGGCCCGCCTCGCGGGCGACGAGTTCACCATCATACTGCCGGCATTGCGCCACCCGGAGCAGGAGCTGCCAGTCCTCTGCCAACGGCTGCTGGACGCCATGGCCGAACCGTGGGATGTGGCTCGCCACCAGCTGCCGCTCGCGGGCAGCATCGGCGGGGCGCTCTGCCACTCAGGTCAGCACTGCCATATCGACGAGCTGCTGCACCGGGCCGATGCCGCCATGTATCGGGCCAAGATGGCGGGCAAGGGGCGCTTTGCCCTCGACCTCTGACCCTCTACTTCCGGGCTCAGAAATGCAAAACGGCGGCCCGAAGGCCGCCGTTTTCATTCAACTACCGGGGGATTACTTGTCGCCCAGCAGCACTGAGTCCAGTGCGATTTCGATCATGTCGTTGAAGGTCAGCTGACGCTCTTCAGAGGTGGTCTGCTCACCGGTACGGATATGGTCGGAGACGGTGCAGATGGTCAGTGCCTTGGCACCGTACTCTGCAGCCACACCGTAGATACCGGCGGCTTCCATCTCGACACCCAGAATGCCGTATTTTTCCATCACGTCGAACATGGAGGGATCCGGGGTGTAGAACAGGTCGGCGGAGAAGAGGTTACCCACGCGCACCGGAGTACCCTTGTTCTTGGCAGCCTGTACCGCATTGGCGACCAGATCAAAGTCAGCGATAGCTGCAAAGTCATGGTCCTTGAAACGCAGACGGTTTACTTTGGAATCGGTGCAGGCACCCATACCAATCACTACGTCACGCAGTTTCACGTCTTCACGCACAGCACCACAGGAGCCTACGCGGATCAGAGTCTTCACACCGTAATCGGTGATCAGCTCTTTGGTGTAGATGGAGCAGGACGGGATACCCATGCCGTGGCCCATCACGGAGATACGACGACCCTTGTAGGTGCCGGTAAAGCCGAGCATGCTGCGCACATCGCACACCTGCTCAACGTTCTCCAGGAAAGTTTCGGCGATGTACTTGGCGCGCAGGGGGTCGCCCGGCATCAGTACGGTATCAGCAAAGGCGCCATCTTTCGCATTGATATGAGGAGTTGCCATTCTCTTGATTCCTTCACACAGGTTGAGTTTTATTGTTTTATAAATTGCCCGCCGCCGAAGTGGCGGGCGGGTAAATTACAGGAAGCTGGTACCGTACTGCAACTTGGGCAGACCGTGGTACGCCGCGATGCTCTGGCCGATATCGGCAAAGGTTTCGCGACGACCGACAGAGCCGGCCTTGACCGGCTTGCCAAAGAACAGCACCGGAATGTATTCACGGGTGTGGTCGGTGCCACCCCAGGTCGGGTCACAGCCGTGGTCGGCGGTCAGCACCACCACGTCGCCGTCCTGCAGTATCTCGAACAGCTCCGGCAGGCGGGCGTCGAAGTACTCCAGCGCATCGGCGTAACCCTTCACGTCACGACGGTGACCATAGGAGGAGTCGAAGTCGACGAAGTTGGTGAAGACGATGGTGTTGTCACCGGCCGCTTTCACCTCTTCCAGAGTACGATCCCACAGCTCAACCAGACCTGTACCCTTCACCTGCTTGGTAATACCTTGATTGGCGTAGATGTCGGCGATCTTGCCGATGGAGACCACCTGACCACCCGCCTCTTTCATATAGTCGAGCACAGTCGGTGCTGGCGGCAGCACGGAGTAGTCGTGACGATTGCCGGTACGCTTGAAGTTGCCCTTGCCGCTGCCGACGAACGGACGCGCGATCACGCGGCCAATGTTGTAGGGCTCCAGCAGCTCGCGCACTATGTGGCACAGCTCATAGAGTTTCTCGAGACCATAGGTCTCTTCGTGACAGGCAATCTGGAACACCGAGTCGGCAGAGGTGTAGAGGATCGGCTTGCCGGTCTTCATGTGCTCTTCGCCCAGATCGTCCAGCACCTGGGTGCCGGAAGCGTGGCAGTTGCCCAGATATCCGGACAGACCCGCCTTCTCGACGATGGCGTCCAGCAGCTCCTGCGGGAAGCTGTTGGTGTGATCCTTGAAATAGCCCCACTCGAACAGCACGGGCACGCCGGCGATCTCCCAGTGGCCGGACGGGGTGTCCTTGCCGGAGGAGAGCTCCTGAGCAAAACCGTAGGCACCGACCACCTCGATATCTTTGTCCAGACCTGCCGGGAAGTAGCCGGAAGCCTGCTCCCCTGCGTGGCCGAGACCCAGCTTGTTGAGGTTGGGCAGCTTGAGGGCACCACGGCCTTCCAGCTCACCGGCTGCACACGCCTTGGCGATATGACCAAGGGTGTTGGCGCCCACATCTCCGAACTGTTCGGCGTCGGCAGCAGCGCCAATACCGAAAGAGTCCATCATCAGAATAAAGGTACGTTTCATGGGTCTTCCCCTTGTTACAAATCAGCCAGGGTGATGCGACGGTACACTTCAGGCAGAGCCTGTGGCCGCTCGCCACCAATTCGGACAGCCGCCTGCACCATGCTGGCAGCCTGAGCATATTGCTCTTCAGTCTGAGCGTGGATCAGCGCGATCGGCTTGTCAGCATCGACGCTTTGACCCAGGCGGATAAAGTCGGTCAAGCCGACCGCATAATCCAGTTTGTCACCGGCAGCGCGGCGACCACCGCCCATCGCCACTACGGCCAGACCCAGTTCGCGAGTATCCATAGAGGTCACAAACCCGCTGTTGGCCGCGAAGACCGGGCGCACGATGGCAGCTTTCGGCAAGTAAGCATCATAGCGCTCCATGAAATCGGCCGGGCCACCGAGGCCAGTGACCATGCGACCGAAGATCTCGGCAGCCTTGCCGTTATCCAGCACCGCCTGCAGCTTGCGACGGGCATCGCTGTCGTCGCTGGCCAGACCGGCGGAGATCAGCATCTCGGCACTCAGGCTCATGGTGACTTCGTGAATGCGCGGGTTGCGGTATTCACCAGTCAGATAACGCACCGCTTCGCGCACTTCGACCCCGTTACCGGCGCTGGAGGCCAGCACCTGGTTCATGTCGGTCAGCAGCGCAGAGGTGCGGCAACCGGCACCGTTGGCCACGGCCACAATGCTCTTGGCCAGCTCTTCGGAGGCTTCGAAGGTCGGCATAAAGGCGCCGGAGCCCACTTTCACATCCATCACCAGCGCTTCGAGCCCCGAGGCGAGCTTCTTGGAGAGGATGGAGCCGGTGATCATCGCGATGGATTCGACGGTGGCGGTGATGTCCCGTACTGCATAGATACGCTTGTCAGCCGGGGCGAGATCGCCGGTCTGGCCGATGATGGCGACACCCGCTTCTTTCACCACTTTCAGGAAACGATCGTTATCGACCGAGGTCTGGTAGCCGGGAATGGCATCGAGCTTGTCCAGGGTACCGCCGGTGTGGCCCAGACCACGACCGGAGATCATCGGCACGAAACCGCCACAGGCGGCGACCATAGGGCCAAGCATCAGGGAAACCACATCACCGACACCGCCAGTGGAGTGTTTGTCGACAATCGGGCCACCCAGATTGAGGTGATCCCAATTCAGTACCATACCGGAGTCACGCATGGCGCAGGTCAGGGCAACCCGCTCATCCATGGTCATGTCTTTGAAGTAGACCGCCATCGCCAGCGCGGCAATCTGCCCCTCGCCGATGGTGTTGTTGGTAATGCCCTGAATGAAGAATTGAATTTCTTGGGTACTGAGCGCTTCACCGTTGCGCTTCTTGCGAATAATTTCTTGAGGCAAAAACATCTTTCATTCCCTCCGCCATTGCTGGCGTCAAACAAGCCTGAATCCTTGCCCGCACACCTTCTGGTGGGGGCTTGACAGGGCGGGAGTCCCCCGCCCTGTCATCAACTTATTAGTAACCGCTGGTGTTGGCCGGCTTGTCGCCGTGCCCCAGGGTGGCCAGCAAGCTGGCGAGCAGGCTGGATGCGCCGAAACGGAAGGTGCGGGCGGATACCCAGTCGTTGCCGAGGATCTCTTCGGCCATGGCCAGATACTGACCGGCAACGGCTGCGTCTTTCACGCCACCAGCGGGCTTGAAGCCGACTTTCGGATTCTTGGCCTTGATCACTTCCATCATGATACGGGCAGCTTCCGGGGTCGCATTGACCGGCACCTTGCCGGTAGAGGTCTTGATGAAGTCGGCACCGGCATCGATACAGATTTCGGAAGCGCGACGGATCAGCGCCTCTTCTTTCAGTTCGCCAGTCTCGATGATCACTTTCAGCAGCACCTTGGCACCACAGGCTTCCTTACACGCTTTGACCAGATCAAAACCGATCTGTTCATTGCCTGCCATGAAGGCACGGTACGGGAATACCACGTCCACTTCGTCGGCACCGTAGGCGACAGCGGCACGGGTTTCGGCCACGGCGATCTCGATGTCGTCGTTGCCGTGGGGGAAGTTGGTCACGGTCGCAATACGCACGTCGGCAGCGCCGATGTCACGCAGGGTCTTGCGAGCGATAGGAATAAAACGGGGGTAGATGCAGACGGCGGCAGTCAGGCCAGCCGGTGACTTGGCCTTGCGGCACAGGTCGATTACTTTCTGATCGGTGTCGTCATCGTTCAGAGTGGTCAGGTCCATCAGGTTCAGGGCGCGCTGAGCGGCCACATTCAGATCAGTCATTCTATTCTCCAAAGTCTCGATTTAATCCAGATAACCGGCCACCGCCAAGCCATCCAGTGATGGATGCACCAGCAGTAATCCCCAGCTATACGGGAATGGAATTACAGTGCGAAGGCACCGGCACTATCCGGATGCTATTCAAAGCATCCCGCAGGCACTGCGACTGTAAATAAGGCAAGAGCCCTGTCACTTTCTTACAAAAGTGCGGACTTGGTTCCATGAAGACTTGAGAAAGGCCGACAACATCTGACCCGGGTTCCCAATCAATTCCATTTGACCGCCAACACCCGATTTCATCGAGTATTAGTCATTGCCAGCACCCTGCTGGCAACGCCTATTTCAGCCGAGATACCCCCTGTTTGCAAGCCGGATTTACCAATTTCAGAGGTACCTCACATCTGGCAAATCAGGGACTAAAAAACCTTACGAAAAGAAGCGGGTCAGGATCCAGGAGTAAGCAAGCCCCCCCAGATAGACACCGATGATCCCCATCACTCCCGATAACACGGGTGGTGCCGGGATCGGTAATTTGAGGAAAGAAAACAACAAACCGACAATAAAGCCAGCCACAATCGCCAGTAATACTTCATTCATATAACCTCCGATCCGACTCATTTTATTATCAGTTTAGATAGGAAAACGGTTGTCACCGCCCCATACACCAACGCCACGGCAAATGCCGTGGCGTTGGTGTTTATAGTCTGTCAGTCAGACAGCTATTACATGGCTGACAGTGCCAGGAAGAAGCCTGCGATAGTGGCAGACATCAGGTTGGACAAAGAGCCAGCCAATACGGCTTTCAGACCGAAACGGGCGATAGTGCCGCGGCGGTTCGGTGCCATCGACCCCAGACCACCCAGCAGGATGGCAACAGAGGAGAGGTTGGCAAAACCACACAGAGCAAAGGAGATGATCGCTTTGGTGTGGTCAGACATGGCCGCGCCATTGATCAGCAATTCATCTTTCAGGTATGGAGCAAAGTTCAGGTAAGCCACGAACTCGTTCACCACCACTTTCTGACCGATGAAGGAACCAGCCACGACCGCTTCGTGCCAAGGCACACCGATCAGGAAGGCCAGCGGGGCGAAGAACCAGCCCAGCAGCAGTTCCAGAGAGAGCTCTGGCATACCAAACCAGCCACCGACACCGGAGAAAATACCGTTGACCATGGCGATCAGGCCGATGAAGGCCAGCAGCATGGCACCCACGTTCAGGGCCAGTTGCATACCGGCAGAGGCACCCGCAGCAGCCGCGTCGATCACGTTGGCAGGCTTGTCATCCAGCTCGGCGTTGACAGAGTCGTCGTCATAGTTCGGGGTCTCGGTCTCGGGAACCAGCAACTTGGCGAACAGCAGACCACCCGGAGCGGCCATGAAGGAGGCTGCAATCAGGTACTCCATCTTGACGCCCATTGCGGCGTAACCAACCAATACCGCACCGGCTACAGAAGCCAGGCCGCCACACATGACAGCGAACAGCTCGGAGTCAGTCATCTTGGCGATATAAGGACGAACCACCAGCGGGGCTTCAGTCTGACCGACGAAGATGTTGGCAGTTGCAGAGAGAGATTCAGTACGGGAGGTGCCCAGTACCTTCTGCAGTGAACCACCCAGCAACTTGATGACCACTTGCATGATGCCCAGGTAATAGAGCACAGCGATCAGCGAAGAGAAGAAGATGATGACGGGCAGGACACGGAAGGCAAAGATAAAACCACCGCCACCGAACACTTCAAACATCTTGTCGCTGACCAGACCACCAAACAGGAAGTCGATACCGAATTTACTGAAAGTCAGCACACTGGAGACGCCATTAGAGACGGTAACCAGAATATCGCGGCCAACTGGAACATACAGTACAAACGCACCGAGACCGGCTTGCAGCGCAAAGGCGCCTACCACTGTGCGCATGTTGATTGCTTTGCGATTGCTGGAGAACAGTACCGCGATAAGGATGAGGGTGACCATCCCCACCAGACCCATGATTATACTCATTATTATCTTATCCTCTTATGTAGCACCTAGCTTGTTAGTGAAATGTGAACAACAGCCACTAACCAAGGGGTGCGCATTATACTAATTAATGCCCGATAAAATAGAATGCTGGTCACATTTTATCGTTATCAAAATGTCCAAGTGTCACAAAATTAGACAGCAAACGATTTTTACGCTCATTTTTTTTCCTGACAACTTAATCATGTGTTGCGAATTTGTTTCATGGCGATTGGTCGTGATGGAAAATATGCTGGGTAGTTTCAAATAACACCTTGGCAACATCAGCCGATGATTCCCCTCGCAACGTCATCAATATTTCCGCTATTTTCGGCAGCGCTTCCGGGGTATTTCGGGCGCCTTGTTCACCTTGCAACGGCATATCTGGCGAGTCAGTTTCCAGCACTAGGGCCTCGAGCGGCATGGCCCGAAATACCTCTCGCGTCTTGTTCGCCCGCTCAAAACTGATCACCCCACCCACCCCGAGTCGAAAGCCCAGTTGCCAGAAGGCCTCCGCCTGCTGCAACGAACCGCTGAAGGCGTGGATCACCCCACCACGTGGCGGCTTGAAGCGGCGCAATACCTTGGCCACAGAATCGTTGGCTCGCACCGAATGGATCATCAGGGGCAACCCGGCATCGGCAGCCAGCCGGATCTGAGCCTCAAACAGCGCAAATTGCCCTTCCTGCGGCACGTGAGAGCGCAGATCCAGTCCACACTCGCCAATGGCCACCAGCCCGGCAGGTTGGCTCATCACCAGCATCCGCAGGCGATCCATTACCCCTTCACGCTGCTCGCCGGCATACCAAGGGTGAATGCCCAGACCATAAAACAGGTCGGTATGCTGATCTGCCAGTGCCATCACACGAGTCCAGTTATCCTCTGCGATGGCAGGAATGATATACTCCGTCACCCCTAATGCCCGGCAACGGGCTAGCAACGCCTCCCTGTCCTGGTCGAAAACCGGAAAATCGAGATGGCAATGGGTATCTATCAGCTGCATATCACTCAAACCTGTTTGCGGGATTTAATGGGTCATTGAACATGATGAACAATAGAAACAACGGCTTTACTCTGATTGAACTGGTGCTGGTGATCATAGTGCTGGGGATCCTGGCCGTCACCGCCCTGCCCCGCTTTATCAATATCAAGGATGATGCCCTGAAAAGCACGGTCTCGGCGACCGCTGGCAGCTTTGCCAGTGCGGTACAGCTGGCAAATGCCGGCTGGGCGGTTGCCACACAAGGACAGGCGCTAGCTCTATATAATCTGGGAAGTTTTGGCGCCCGGAATATGGACATCAATCTCTATGGCTGGCCGGTGGGCTCTGAAGAGGGCAGCGGAAAAGGCATAAACGAGACATATGACCTGGCCAAATTGCCATCAGACTATATTTCTATTTCTGGAAATGATGACTGCAAGCTTGTCTTCGAGGAGTTACTCGAAACTGAATACACGGTTGAAGCCAGCAATAAAAGCCAAGCCTTGAAAGACAAAGCTGACTACCTATCAACTGTAAGTGACAGTTATACAACCGACGAGCATGGTCAAACTCACAGCAATTGCAGCTATATTCTTCGCGACTCCATCGGCCGTTTCCCGGATCACCCCAATGGCCTCGGCTTCGAGTACAACAGTGTTACCGGTGCCGTGACCCGCAATTTTGATTGAGTTCCGCCTCTTCTGGGCAAGCTCGCTCTTTGCTTGAATCATCATCATAACGAACCGGCGTGCAGCAGCGCCGGTTCTCCTGAGTGAGCCCCCACTCCTCGCACCACGTGTCGTAACGGGCCAGCCAACGTAGCAATACCCCTTTCATCGTCACACCTCCGCCAACAGATTCAGGTCAAAAACCATCCTAGTCAGAGTCGGCAAGGGGGGCAAGTCGCCCCCACTATTGTGGTCTGGCGAGATAAAAAGAGCCGGTCAGCATGGCTGACCGGCTCTTTTCACATTCCCCGAAGAGATTATCCGACGAGCGACAGCTCATCCGCCTCACAGGCTCTTCAGTTTATCTTCCGGCAGGGCCAGCTCGTCGTTGTGGTTGACGCCAACGCCGCGCTCCAGCACATGGCGAGCAATGGCGTGCGCCTCTTCCAGCGAGTGCATGCTGTAGGTACCGCACTGATACTCGTTCAGCTCGGGGATCTTGGCCTGATCCTGCACGGTCAGCACGTCGCTCATGGCGGCCTGCCAGGCAGCGCCGACACGGGCTTCGTCCGGCGCACCGATCAGGCTCATGTAGAAGCCGGTGCGGCAACCCATGGGGGAGATGTCGATGATCTCCACGCCGTTGCCGTTCAGGTGATCACGCATAAAACCGGCGAACAGGTGCTCCAGCGTATGGATACCGCGCTCGGAGAGGATCTCCTGGTTCGGTACGCAGAAACGCAGGTCGAACACGGTAATGGTGTCCTTGTTCGGGGTCTGCATGGTCTTGGCCACACGCACCGCTGGCGCTTCCATACGGGTGTGGTCAACGGTAAAACTGTCCAATAACGGCATTTCTGACTCCTGCTTTGGTTACCAGAACCAGCCCCCACGGGAGAGCTGATCCTTGCATTGACGGTACTGGGCGCCGTAGCGCTGGGCGCGAGCCTCCACCTTGCGCGAGGTCTTCATCAACCACCCCTTGCTGCGATAGCTGCCACGCCGGTAGCCACCCCACCCTTCGTGATAATTGAGGTACTGGCCATAGGCATCCCACTTGGAGGTGCCATTGAGCCGCTGGGCTTTGTTAGTGTACCAACCCATAAAATCGATGGCGTCGGCAAAGTCATCGCGGTCACTCCAGCTGTTGCCGGTTTCCCGCTGGTAATCAGCCCAGGTTTCATCTTTCACCTGAGCATAACCATAGGCCGAACTTGCCCGCCCGGTCGGGATGAAGAGGAAATACTGCATCGGCGGCTGGGCATCATGTACGTAAGAGGACTCCTGATACATCATGGCCATGATCACGTGGATCGGCGTCCCCCACTTCTCGTTCATCTTGAGCGCAGCCTTGTGCCACTCCGGCTTCTCGCGAAAAATCTGGCACAGATTTTCCGGCTGAGCAGGTGGGCGGGTACTGCAGGCGGTCAGACCACCCAACAGGCTGGCCACGACCAGAAAGCGCATCCAACCCATCAGATGAGGTCGCGCTTCGTTCCCTTGGTCAGGTAAATAAATAGCCAAGGTCAAATCGCGTCTTCGTTCTCTTCGCCGGTACGGATACGAATGACACGCTCCACCTCGCAGACGAAGATCTTGCCATCACCAATCTTGCCGGTACGAGCGGTATTCTGGATCGCTTCCAGACAGGCATCGAGATCCTCGTCCTGCACCACCAGCTCCACCTTCACTTTCGGCAGGAAGTCGACCATATACTCGGCGCCGCGATAGAGCTCGGTATGACCCTTCTGGCGGCCGAAGCCTTTGACTTCGGATACGGTCATGCCGTTGATGCCGATCTCGGCCAAGGCCTCGCGCACATCGTCCAGCTTGAACGGTTTGATGATGGCTTCAATCTTCTTCATGGTGACTCCTTACCAGTTCTGTTTGCCGAACCCGGATGTAATGGGGTAACGGCGATCCTTACCAAAGTTGCGAGCCGTAATACGGGGCCCGACCGCCGCCTGACGGCGCTTGTATTCGTTGAGATCCACCAAGCGGATCACCTTACGCACTACCGACTCCTCGAAGCCTTCTGCCACCATGTCAGCGACCGAGGCATCTTCTTCCACATAGCGCTTGAGGATCGCATCGAGGATATCGTAGGGGGGTAGACTGTCCTGATCCACCTGATCCGGCGCCAATTCTGCCGAAGGGGGACGGTCGATGACCCGCTGCGGGATAACGTAGTCAACCGAGTTGCGATATTCGCACAATTTGAAGACCAGCGTCTTGGGCACATCTTTCAGCACGTCGAAACCGCCCGCCATATCACCGTACAGCGTGGCATAACCAACCGCCATTTCACTCTTGTTGCCGGTGGTCAGCACGATGCGACGGCGCTTGTTGGAGAGCGCCATCAGCAGCACACCGCGGCAGCGCGCCTGCAGGTTCTCTTCGGTGGTGTCGCGGGCTGTGCCTTCAAACAGCGGCGCCAGCTGGGTCATGAAACCTTCGAACATCGGCTCGATGGAGATGATGTTGAACTCAACCCCCATCCGTTCGGCCTGCTCCTTGGCATCCTCGACACTCATCTGGGCGGTGTAGCGGAACGGCATCATCACCGCCTGCACCTTGTCGGCCCCGATAGCATCGGCCGCGATGGCCAGCGTCAGTGCAGAATCGATGCCGCCGGAGAGGCCCAGCACAGCCCCGTGAAAGCCGTTCTTGGTGACATAGTCACGCACCGCCAGCACCAACGCCTGATAGGTCTCGGCCAACGGCTCGAGCGGCGCAGCCGGTTCACACTCTTTCAGCGGCTGACCATCGGCAAAGCGTACCAGCGTCAGCTCTTCGGCAAACGGGGCCAGCTTGTGGGTCAACTCGCCCTGACTGTTGAACACCTTGGAGCAGCCGTCGAAAATCAGCTCATCCTGACCGCATACCTGATTGAGGTAGACCAGCGGCAGGCCAGTCTGATCACAGCGCTCAGCCATCAGCTCGCGGCGGATCCAGGGTTTCTCCTGATCGTAGGGCGACGCATTGATGGTGAGCAGCAGCTCGGCCCCTGCTGCCTTGGCGGCCAGCGCCGGGCCCGGCTGCCACAAATCTTCGCAGATCAGCAGCCCCAGCTGGTGACCACGGAACGGTACCACGCAGGTCTCAGTAGCTGCAGTGAAGTAGCGCTTCTCGTCAAACACGCCGTAGTTGGGCAAATCCTGCTTGAAGTAGCGGGCTATCAGCTTGCCTTGCTCATAGAGGGAAGCCGCGTTGTAAAGCGCCTCCCCTTCACGCCAGGGATGACCCACCAAAATGGCACAGTTGCCCTGCCATGCGGCAATGCGAGCCAACGCGGCATCGACCCGGATCATCAGATCGGCACGCAGCAGCAGATCTTCCGGCGGATAGCCGGTCAGGGCCAGCTCGGAGCAGACCAGCAGATCAGCGCCTTGCTGCTCGGCCTGAGCCGCCGCAGCGAGCACTTTGTCAGTGTTATCTTCGATGGCGCCTACCGTCAGATTCAACTGGGCAAGCATCAGAGAGAGGGCTTTTGCCATGGCGATGCATCTTAAAATCAAAAATGATGGGGAATGATAAAGAAAAGGGGGGCAATCTGCCAGTTCAAGACGGGCGTAACCATGTGACAGCAATCAGCGGGAGGGATAAGCTGTAAACAGTCACGGAACGACAGGCCTCAGCAGATATGAAAAACGCCGGATTTACCCTCATGGAGTTGATGATCGCCATTGCACTGGGCGTCATTCTGTTGGGTATTGGTATTCCTTCCCTCTCTAACCTGCTTGGCAGCAATAATTTGGCAAGCCAAGAGAAAAGTCTTCTCAACCATTTAAATTACGCCAGACAACAAGCCATCTCCAACCAGCAAACGGTTACTCTCTGCCTAGCTACTATCACTAATTCGGTCGAGGAGTGCATTACTGCCAATCAAAATGGAGCGACCCGGCTGATCGCCTTTATCGATAGTAACAGCGACCAAAAGCTCAATAGTGGCGAAACAACGATTGCGGCAAGTCCCGAGTTTCCCGTAGCACTGGCCATTTCTGCAGATGCACAGGCGCTGCGCTTCACCCCCGATGGCACCATTACGTCTGACAGCGAGGTCATTTTTTCACTCTGTATAAGCGGTGAAAAAGGCACTGAGATTGAAGTTATGCCTGCCGGACGAGCCCATAGCCAGGCAAGTGGTGCTGTCTGTCCATGAGAAGTTTTAGCTACCGCTAAAACACACAAGAGCAAAAGGATCCATTTCACTCCAATAGCTATGCTTAGAGTCTCTTTTGAACAAGGACTCACTCGGCATGAAAAAACATGGCTTTACCTTGCTGGAGTTTTTGATCTCAGTCAGCCTGACCATAATCTTGTTGACCATGGGTCTACCGTCATTGGCAAGCCTGATCACCACCAGTGACAGCGACATCTACAGCCGAAACCTTTTGGATCATTTGATCTTCGGTCAGCGGCAAGCCATCACGCAGCAACAAACCGTCACCGCATGCCTTGCCACTCCTGTCAGTAACACCACAACAGAGAGCTGCATAACTGCAAATCAAACCGGAGCCAAACGCATGCTGGTGTTTATCGACATCAATCAGGATCGCCAACTCGATATGCTGAGCGGCGATATCTTGTTATCAGCGACAACCCCCTTTCCAACGAAACATATCATCACCGCCAATCGACAATTTGTACGCTTTAGCCCGGATGGCACAGCCATAGGCACCAACATGACATTGCGGTTTTGCATCGACCAAGCATCACGAGTCGATATTATCGTCTCGCCATCAGGGCGAAGCCGGAGCGAAAAAAAGGGGCTGAGTTGTTCTTAGCCCCTTTACACGACGCCATCACCAAATCTATCTGGGTTGAATGTCGTCTTGTTCTTTTGCTGCCGCCAGCGAAAAGGTTGCCGCCAAGGGTATGCACTCGATCACCTCTATCACCGGGCGCACCACCCCATCAATCTCATAACCTTTCTGTTTAAACACCTTGACCAGATTTGCCTTGCTGGTATCAGCTACCGGTTGCTGCAACACCATCTGCACGCCACCTTCCAGAGTGACATAACATTTTATATCTTCAGTTTGAGCCTGTACCAACAAGGGTAAGCTCACCAGCCAGAGCAGCATGCGTTTCATCCCTGCTCTCCTTCATAGAGATAGATTTTCTTGGGAGACATATCCATTTTGGCCTCCTCGGCCCCTTGTGAACATTCACCTTCTCCGGTGCAGCGTTCAGGCTCTCCTTCCCCCTCATCTTTAAGGATGACCTCCTTACCCGGAGCACCACCGATAATTCTGATTCGGCCATCATCACCACCATGAATAACCAGGTCATCAGCGACCTTATTTTGCACCTCTACGTAACGCTGAATAACTTCCTGATTGTTGCTATCAAGCACATATTTGAACGAAGTGCCGTAGTGCATATCAATCATATACTGGCGCATGGCACCGATTGATTGAATGGTACATTGCTGGAAATCCTGTACCTGAGGCAGGAAAGAGGTGAAGTAGAGCTTGCCTTGCAGAACCAAACCAGCCCCCATGGATTTCTCACCGCTTTCATTGAGCCAGAATTTCCACCCTTGTTTGCTGGTAAGGGCTTTAGTTGTATTAACGGTCTGCTCTTCATTCAAACCGATAAATGGGTCGTTGGTAACATCATAGAGATCGTTCAATGTGATACTTGATGGCACTGGTGGCTCAGACGTACCGCCAAATAAACTCGGACTGATATTGTAGTCACGGAGCATCACATAAACATTATTGGTGATGGCTTCTGAGGAGGGGCGATTACGATCACCACTACCAATCAGCACGGCGTCAAACGGGCGCTCACTGTAGAGATAATTTGTCCCATCATATTTCCAGCCTTTATTGATGGTGCGCACCAATACTGGTTGAGTAAAGAAACGGCGATCATCTACGAGTTTTTTTTCTGTCCCTGTAAGATGAGCATTACCCAAGCTGGCAAACTTGATCGCTGTCCACTTGGATTTATCTGTTCCTTTCATATCGATACGCCAGATCTGGCCACCGGTATCACCTGCATAGATCCGGTCTGAAATACCATCTCCATCACTGTCGAGCACCGAAACAGAGCCAGGCATGCTATAAACCATGCCTGCAACCTGTTTGTTGGTTGCACTGACCGCATCCGGGGTAAAGCTGAATAACAGAGCCCCTGTTTCGGCATCAACGATATAGACCCCTAGTCCCTCGCTATCCTCAGCCCCCTGCCCCAAATAGCTTTTTGACTGATCGTAACCACCCGAGAAAATCAAAACTGGCTTATAGATATTTTTACCATTGACTACTGTGGAATAGCCGGGGATAAATGCGACCTCGGGGATCGACCAAGTTTCACCGAGCTTGCCAAAGCCAGCGCTATTTTTATCCAGCCGCCACATTAGCGAGGGGGAATCTGGATTGGATATATTCAAAGCATAATAGGCCTTACCACCACCACGCAGCCCGGTAAATAACCACACTTTGTCACCTTGTGATGACTTGACATGACCATCTTTGACTTGTTCATTGACCAGTACTGTAGGTGATGAATCCACACCATAGAGATGTACCGATGAATCCAAGTTCTCCCGTAACGCCTTCTGATTAGCGATAAATTGATAAGGCATTGCCGCCCAGCTTTCATCAACGGTGGTACCGCTGTCTTTGAACATATGCAAGAAGCCAGCATTGGTTCCCATCACGATTCGCAGGTCAGGTGTGCACGATGTCTGTCCTGTCAACTTTGTACAGCCATAATTGATCACTAATGGCCGAGAATGTAACGGATCACCCAGAATATGCTCCCGATTTTCTATTTTATCCTCGTCCCGATTCTCATCAAATGCATCGATGCCCTTGCTCCAATTAAGCTGGTCATCCACGCTATCAGTACTATCCAGCTTCATGGCTGTACGTAGCTGCGTCGTCCCCCCCGCTATTCCCTCAAGAGCAGACTTGCTAAAGGGACTTAATGTATTGCTGGAAGGGGGAATCACATAAATATTGCGATTGGTTTTAGCTGCAAGCATCTCTTGTACTCCACCCTCGGCAACCTTGTTACCATCACGGGTTGAAGACCAATAGGTTTTAGCTGACTCAAGGATGGTTCCATCACCAGAGATAGCAGGCAAGCCACTTTGATCAACCACATAACCTTTCTCAGGTGCCAGCACCAGCTTTTTCAAATTCCCCTTCCATCTCGGGCCTGCTCCGGGTTCAAACATGGCATAGTAGATATTATTAAGGCTGCGAGTACGGTCAAAGTTATTGGTGGCAATTGCGGGAGAGACCAGCGAGGTATTCATTTTCAATATAGCCAGCAATGATGACTTTAACGCTTCATTAAGTTGGGTTGCATCCGTAGCGGGGTAATATTTACCGCCACCACGACTGGCGGTTTTTGCCAGTAATTCACCAGCCCCCTTAATCGCTTCATCTCCAAAACCCACAGTAAATGTTGTGACCGTCTGTTCGCCTGTAGCTGATGCATTGACATCGTTATTTTTCATATAGCCAGCAAGTGCTGCGAGATAGCTCTTTTCCCCTGAGGATCCGTAACCAACGGTCCCACCATATGTAGCTTTATCTAATTCGGATAAATTGCTAATCATATTAGCCACTAAGGCATCTGCTGCAGTATCGTTGGTCGGCTCACCATCTGTCATATAGATAATATAACCGTTACTGGAACATTTATCATAGGGGGTTTTATATATTCCTGATGTAACTTCGGCATTAGTATCACGTTTAGGAACACGGTTTATATCATCATCACCGAAGTAAACCTCCAGACCACCAAAGTAACGATATGATTCATATAATGTCTCACATAGTGGAGTCCATGTGTCCGAGCTTAAGCTATTAACTTTATCGATTAGATCCTGTGAACCTGTTTTTCCAGATGTCAATACAGCATCATTACCGATTATGCTTCTAATTATCCTACCACCATTTTTACTGTCTGATGCATTGCCATCATTGTAGTTAAAAACAGCCAAACCAAAATCAACCGCCGGTGTCGCCAATACCAGCTCCTTCACTGCATCTTGAGCTACCTTCAGACGAGTTTGTAGCGATACCCCCGTCGAACCATAGTACCAACGGACATAATTAGCAGTAAACAATGATATTTGTGTTGTACTGCCATTACTAAGAGCATTGGCGATGTTAGATGTGTAAAACCAACTACCATTATTACGATTTGGCTTATCGACAGGATATCCATTAGTAATATTTGACGAGTAGCTACCAGAATATGGATTACTTGGGTTCTTCTCATCTATATCCTGCTGACAATCAACAATAGTTATGTTGTAAAAATCAAAATCATTCAATGAACGCCAGCGTCCCTTCCTACTACTATCATATATTTCATATCCCCAAACTCGTGATTGAAATCTCCCGACCGAGTTGAGAACGCTCCAGGATGTCGCGCAAGCATTCAGGCTACCCTTAAATCTTTTTAAACTGTTGATAGCAGGAACTTTTCCATCATTAGAGAAGTAGATAAATTTATTGCTATTATTAATGTCTGGATCGTTAGGCAATGATGGATAATTTTTCGATGGGTCATAAGGCTCTTTGGCGACCTCGGTTGTATTTCTCATACTTCCCGAGTTATCAAATATAAACAGAACCTTTGGCCTAAAATCACCAGCTTTGGCAAAATCATAAACAAATAATTCGGTATCGTCTGAATAGCCAGTCCCTACCGCCATGGATGTGCTGGAGATACTGCTACATAACACCAGCAAGCTTGTTAGCAAACAGATCCTTATGTTCATAACTTGCTCCCTAATTGGCACTTAGCAGAGGCTGTTCCACCCCGGCAGTAAAGTTCATTTGGCTATTCACCTTGCCATAAGCAGTGGATGTGGTGGCCTCAGCATAACGACAGGCCGGCGTCACATTCTGGCTACTGGCTTCAAATTTCCGCTTGCAGACACTTTCGGTGTTGATTGTGAGGGTTGTGGTTGGGGTTATTGTGCCAATTGCCGCTGAAACACCTATCGCCTGCGTTGCAATTTGTGCAGATAGACCCGCCTCTCCCAATGCTGATTCCAAGGTGCCTTCAACCTCATGTTCTGCGCGCTGCAGAGTGGCACCGGAACCGGCCATTTTCAGGCTCATACCACTGGACTGCATGACCACCACCGCAATCAAGGTCAAGGGAACCAGAATGACCAGCGCGACTATCAACGCAATACCCTGCTGTTGTTGAAACGATCTCATGTTCCACTCCGGGTAACAATTTGCTGGTTACGCAATGCAATACTGCTTTCCAACAGCAGGCGGCGATAACCATCGCCATTGCCTTTGATCGGGGGCAGATTACCAAGTTGATAGGTATTATTATTTTTGTAACGTGCTGATTCTTTTGCTGCTCTAATTAATATAAAAAGCCGAACACCTAATACACGGCCTTCATTCCAGCGCTGGGCGGTCATCTGGTCTGCTGACATATATCTATCAATACGCCCATCAGGGATCACGGAATCATCGACGCCGAGCATCAACACCATATGTTCCACCCCTTCAGCCATGGCGCCACCAATCAGGGAAGATCCACCATCGGCGGTCAGGTAGCGCTTGCGCAGCACCGGAACGCCATTATCTTGTGACAAATAATAGATATAGTGCTGATATTCCCAGGTCTGGCTTTCATTATTAGCCCCAAAGAGAGGACGAGTTTCAGTCCCTCGAATGACCCTCGCTTCTTGGCTATTGGCTGCCATGTAAAAGCGGTTTGCATTCAATCCCTCTGTTGCAGGTACAGGTCGGCCCACAAGCCGCTTGATACTGATTACATCCGTATTTGCCACTCGGTCAGCCACCAGAATACAAGCGAACCCGGCAAGCCCTTTGGAGGCTGACACCCGACTCACCCACAGCCCTCTGGCGGGGCCAGCATTTGATGGCAAGCTACCGACAGAGCGCTCGTCAAGACAGTCATTGGCTGCCAAAACAGTGCTGCCAGCACTGAGCGAAAGTGAGAGACCAACTTGGGTGGACTGACCTGTATAGGCACCAAAGAAACCCGCCCATTTGATATCCTGGCTAATCAGTCGAATAGCCAGTCGACCATTTTCCTGTAATTCACTCTGATCAAATGCATCTTCAGAGCTTGAGCGAGACATTACAAAGACCGAAAAAACTCCGGCTAATAAGAACAAGCCCATTGTCATGGCGATAAGCCATTCAACCAGAGTAAATCCGCGAGATGTCATAACGTCGTCGTCAGAATAAACTGGCGCCTCGCTGCATCGATTGTTGTAGATAACTGACACTCATTGATCAGCGTCGCAGCCGTACCGACTCCCCCGCCATCGGATAGAGCTTGCTTGCCAGCCCAGAATATCCCGACAGCCAATACATTATTGGCCCGCCGTACTACACAACCTACCGGAGAGTTCAACGAGGATGCCGCTCCCGAAACACTGACGCCAAGCAAGGCTTGCTGCCAATAGTGAAGGTCGGCAGCACGTAAATCGGCAGCGCTGCACGCGCTGATAGTGCCATCTGCGGCTGCGCATGTTGGTCGTGGTAAGTTGGCGGCAAGATTGACGGTCACGGCACCGGATGCGCTCCAGCTATCACGATTTATCCGTACCCGCTCAACCATATCGTTAGCCAGCCAGCTGGCGATAGTACGCTGGCGAGCCTCATAACTGGCAAATTTGGAGTGGGTCTGCAAGGCAACCAGACCGAGCAGCCCGAGGGACAGGATGACCGCCGTGATCATCACCTCCAGCAGGCTGAATCCTTTGTTGTGTAATGGGCGATGAATGGCCATAAGCTAGTCCCAGCAGCTACTGCTAGCTGCACCGGAGGCGCTCTTGACACCAAGCTGATTGATGGAAAAAACCGTGCAGTCGGTATCCTTGGCCTGGGCCGTCGTCGCGCCCGCACTGGCTGACAAGGTGTAGGTGTTGCCTGATACGGCTATGGATAATTGATACAGACCAGTCTCAGACGCACTACTCATACCGAGTGCAGTGGCAGAGGATGCGTACTGATTGAAATCCATAAAGTAGGTTTCTTGTCGATTAGCTGCATTGAGCAGCATGGCTTTCGCTTCGACACGATTAGTGTTCAGCACATATTGCTGATAAGAGGGATAAGCGATGGTGCCGAGAATCGCCACGATGGCGACGACAATCATCAGCTCAATAAGAGAAAAACCACGAGAGTATCCAATCATATCCCATCCTTGGTGACTGACTGCTAGATAAGTTTAACGCCGAGCCTGTCACTAGAACAAACCCGGCGTCATCATCATTGCACTTTATTCTTAAGTCTTCCTGGCTGCACTCAAATTATTCTAAGTTCGGGAGGAACCTCAAACACCACATTCTCTTCACGACCAGGATGCTCGGCAACCGCCTTGCCACCCAGCTCACGCAAACGGGCGATAACTTGCTGTACCAACACATCTGGTGCAGAGGCCCCAGCGGTCACGCCAATGGCGTTAATGCCGGTGAGCCAAGCCGCCTCAATCATGGTGGCATCATCGATCAAATAGGCTGTGGTACCCACCTTCTCCGCCAGCTCGCGCAACCGGTTAGAGTTGGATGAGTTGCGAGATCCCACCACCAGCATTAAATCCACCAGCCCCGCCATCTCCCGCACCGCATCCTGACGGTTCTGGGTGGCGTAGCAGATGTCGTCCTTGCGCGGCCCCTGGATCTTGGGGAAGTGCTTGCGCAACGCATCGATCACGTCAGAAGTCTCATCCACACTCAGAGTGGTCTGGGTGACAAAGCAGAGGTCATCCGGATTCTTCACCTTGAGCTTGGCCACATCTTCCGGCGTCTCCACCAGATACATGCCACCTTCGCGATTCTCGTACTGCCCCATGGTCCCGATCACCTCAGGGTGACCTGCATGACCGATCAGCACAGCCTCGGAGCCCTTGCGGCTGGCGCGATGAACCTCCATATGCACCTTGGTCACCAGCGGACAGGTAGCATCGAACACCTTGAGGGCGCGAGATTTGGCCATCTCGCGCACCGACTTGGCCACGCCGTGAGCGGAGAAGATGACGATGCTGTCATCCGGCACCTCGTCCAGCTCCTCGACGAATACCGCCCCCGCACCCTTCAGCTTGTTCACCACATAGCGGTTATGCACCACCTCGTGACGGACATAGATGGGGGCGCCGAACTTCTCCAGCGCGCTCTCGACAATGCTGATGGCACGATCGACACCAGCGCAAAAACCGCGAGGGTTAGCGAGCAGAATATCCATTAGTGCACCTTCTCCTCATCATCAACGCCCAGGATCTCCACCTCGAAGGTGACGGTATGACCGGCCAGCGGGTGGTTGAAATCGACTGTCACCGACATCCCTGCCACCGCCCGGATGATGCCCGGCAGCTCGCTGCCGTTGGGCTGATCGAACAGTATGATGGTGCCGACTTTCGGCTCCACATCGGCGCCAAACTTGGCACGGTCGAGATGGTAGATGTTGTCGGGATTGGAGAGGCCAAACGCCTGCTCCGGCGCCAGCGTAAAGCTCTTGCTCTCCCCTTCACGCAAGCCCAGCAGGCACTGCTCGAAGGTGGGCGTCAGGCTGCCATCACCCATCCGCAAACGGGCCGGTTTGCCCTGCAGCGCTGTGCTGTCAGCAACGGAGCCATCTTCCAGCTTGATGGAGAAGTGAAACAGCACGCTGCTGTTGGCTGTAATCTCAGCGGCGATAGGCTGACTCATGCCACCTCCTTCTTCTCGGAGCGGAAGCCTTCCAGCACTATCATGGCGGCCCCGATAAAGATAAAGCTGTCAGCCAGATTGAACGCTGGCCAGTGGGCCCGCTGCCAATAAAAGTCGAGGAAATCGACCACATGGCCCAGCACCAGTCGATCAAAGACGTTGCCAAGGGCCCCACCGATGATCAGGGAATAGGCGATGCCGCTCCAACGCTGGGTCACCGACTGCTTGCGCAGCCAGTGGATCAGCAGACCACAGATGGCAAAGGCCAGCACCGCGAAGAACCAGCGCTGCCAGCCCCCCTGATCAGCCAGAAAGCTGAATGCCGCGCCCTTGTTGTAGACATGGACCAGATTGAAAAAGGGGGTGATCTCCACCCCCGGGTAACCAAATGGCAGCAACTTGACCACGGCGAGCTTGCTCGCCTGGTCCAGTACAAAGGCCAGCACCGCCAGCCACAGCCAACGCAGGCCGGTTTTGTTATGCATCGCGTTGTGAGTCATGTTCATCAGGCAAATTGACGAGTTTCGCCGTCACCCTCAACGTTGGTCACACAGCGACCGCAGATCTCTTCGTGACCGGCGATGGTACCCACGTCTTCCACATGGTGCCAGCAGCGGTCGCACTTGGCGGCGGCAGACTGGGCCACGCAGAGCCACAGGTCATCACGCTCGGTCGCCACAGAGCCTTCCGGTGCAGTATCAGCCACCACCACCTTGGCCTTGGAGGTGAGCAGCACGAAGCGCAGCTCATCGGCCAGGGCATTCAGGCGAGCGGCCAGCTCCGGCTTGGCGAACAGGGTCAGTTCTGCCTGCAGGGAGCCACCGATGCGCTTCTCGCCACGGGCCACTTCCAGCGCCTTGTTCACTTCACCGCGCACGGTAAGGATCTCGGCCCAGAAATCGTCGTTGAGGGTTTCACCCGCAGCCAGCCCGAACAGGCCGTCATACCACTCTTCGGTGAAGACGAACTCGCCGCGCTCACCCGGCAGCAGTGCCCAGATCTCGTCAGCGGTGAAGCTCATGATTGGCGCCATCCAGCGCACCATGGCCTCAACGATGTGATAGAGGGCAGTCTGGCAGGAGCGACGGGCCAGGCTATCAGCCTTGGCGGTGTACTGACGATCCTTGATCACATCCAGATAGAAGGAGCCCATCTCGATGGAGCAGAACTGCATCAGCTTCTGGGTCACACCGTGGAAGTTGTACTCGTCGAATGCCGCCACGATCTCGGCCTGCACCGCTTTGGCACGACCCACAGCCCAGCGATCCACTACCACCATGTCGGCAGGCGCCACCATATCGGTCGCCGGATTGAAGCCGTTCAGGTTGGCCAGCAGGAAGCGGGCGGTGTTGCGGATACGACGATAAGCATCGGCAGAGCGTTTGAGGATCTCGTCGGAGACGGTCATCTCGCCGGTGTAGTCAGTGCTCGCTACCCACAGACGCAGGATGTCGGCGCCCAGCTTGTTCATCACGTCCTGCGGGCTGACCACGTTACCGATGGACTTGGACATCTTGCGACCTTGGCCATCCACGGTGAAGCCGTGGGTCAGCACCTGGTTGTAAGGCGCCTTGTCTTTCATCGCCACGCCGATCATCAGGGAGGACATGAACCAGCCACGGTGCTGGTCAGAACCTTCCAGATAGAGGTCGGCTGACTTGCCGTTGAACTCGGGACGAGCATCCACGACAGAGGAGTGAGTGGAACCTGAGTCGAACCAGACGTCCAGGGTGTCAGGTACCTTGTCGTACATGTCGGCGTCGCTGCCCAGCAGCTCGGCCTTGTCCAGATCCCACCATGCCTGGATGCCAGACAGCTCGACCCGCTTGGCCACCTCAAACATCAGGCGCACAGATTCCGGGTGCAGCGCCTGAGTCTCTTTGTGGACGAACAGGGAGATAGGCACACCCCAGGTACGCTGACGGGAGATACACCAGTCCGGACGGTTCTCGACCATCGCCTGAATACGGTTCTTACCCCAGGCAGGCACCCAGCCGCTTTGGCCTTGTTGGGCGATACCGTCCTTCTCGATACGCTCGATCTCTTCCAGCGCGCGCTGGCGCAGACCTTTCTGCTCCATGCTGATGAACCACTGCGGGGTGGCACGGAAGATGATCGGGGTCTTGTGGCGCCAGCAGTGCGGGTAGGAGTGGTTGAATACCTTGTGATGCAGCAAGGCGCCACGCTCGGTCAGCACCTCGACCACAGAGGCGTTGGCCTTGAAGACATGCTGGCCAGCAAACAGCTCGGTATCTGGCAGATACACGCCGTTGCTGCCCACCGGGTTAGCCACTTCCAGACCGTACTTCTGACCGACCACGAAGTCTTCCTGACCGTGGCCAGGGGCGGTGTGCACGGCGCCGGTACCGGCATCCAGGGTGACGTGGTCACCCAACACCACCGGCACATCGAAGCTGTAGAAGGGGTGGTTGAAGCGCAGCAGCTCAAGCGCCGCACCCTTGGCGTAACCCAGGTTATGGAAGCGCTCGATACCGGCACGGTCCATCACATCCTTGACCAGTTCAGCGGCCAGGATCAGACGCTCCGGGTGATCGCCTTCAACTTGGACCAACGCATAATCGAGGTCGGCGTGCATGGCAATGGCGCGGTTGGCTGGCAGGGTCCACGGGGTAGTGGTCCAGATCACCGCAGAGATCGGGCCTTTGCCGGTGTGGCCTTCGGCGCAATCAAATTTGGCGGCCACGGTCGCCTCGTCAACGGCCTTGAAGCGCACATCGATGGAGGGGGAATTCTTGTCGTAGTACTCCACTTCGGCTTCTGCCAGCGCAGAGCCACAGTCGGTACACCAGTGCACCGGCTTGGAGCCTTTATGCAGATGGCCGTTTTCAACAATCTTGGCCATGGAGCGGATGATGTTGGCTTCGGTGCCAAAATCCATGGTCAGGTAGGGCTTGTCCCAGTCACCCAGCACACCCAGACGGATAAAGTCAGTCTTTTGCGCTGCGATCTGGGTCTTGGCGTACTTGCGGCACTCGGCACGGAATTCGGCAGCAGAGACCTTCTCGCCCGGCTTGCCGACCATACCTTCCACTTTCAGTTCGATAGGCAGACCGTGGCAATCCCAACCCGGCACATAAGGGGAGTCGAAACCGGAGAGGCCCTTGGACTTGATGATGATGTCTTTGAGGATCTTGTTGACCGAGTGACCGATGTGAATGTTGCCGTTCGCATAGGGGGGGCCATCATGCAGAATGAAAGAAGGCTTGCCCGCTTTGGCGCGGCGAATAGCACCGTAGAGATCCTGATCGTACCAACGTTTCAGCATGTTGGGTTCGCGCTTGGCCAGATCGCCACGCATCGGAAACTCGGTTTCCGGCAGATTCAGGGTGTGTTTATAGTCGCTCATCAGTCCTGGGTTCCCTTCTTTTCTAAAAGAGTGCTGGGTAAATTGAATTGTGGCAGCCCGAACCAGGCTCGGGCTGCCAGGGCATCTCGTTCGATCTGCTCTTTCAAGGCAGTGAAAGAGGCAAATTTCTGCTCTTCGCGCAGCTTGTGGCGAAGCAGCACCTTGACCTGTTGACCATATAGGTCGCCAGAAAAATCAAATAGATGTACTTCCAATCTGGCTTGTGTACCGCTCAAGGTTGGCCGTACACCCACATTGGCTACACCGGGGAAGGTCTTGCCGGAACATATCACTTCCACCGCAAACACGCCACCGACCGGGATCACCTGGCGTTTGAGGGCCAGATTGGCGGTGGGAAAACCTATGGTGCGCCCCAGCTTGTCGCCATGTGCCACCCGGCCGCTGATGGTATAGGGGCGGCCAAGCATCAGCTCCACTTCCGCCATCCTGCCCGCCTTGAGCGCTTCGCGCACCAGGGTGCTGCTGACCCGCTGCCGTTCGAGCTGGAAACTCTGGGTACTGATCACTTCAAAGCCGAAGCGATGACCTGCCTCCTCCAGCAGGTGGAAGTCTCCTTGCCGTCCCTTGCCGAAGCGAAAATCGTCGCCGACCACCAGATAGCGCACCCCGAGCTTGTCCACCAACAACTGCTCGATGAAGGTCGAGGCGGCCTGCTCGGCAAAGCGCTGGCTAAAGCGCACGCAGAGCAGCCGGTCAATATCCAGCCCTTGCAGTGCCTCGTACTTCTCTCGCAACCGGCTAAGGCGAGCTGGCGCATCACTACCGGCGAACAGCTCCAGCGGCTGCGGCTCGAACAACATGACACAGGCAGGCAATCCCAGTCGGGCCGCTTTTGCCTTGAGACGTGCCAATACCGCATGGTGACCCTGATGAACCCCATCAAAGTTGCCAATGGTCAATACACATCCCCGGTGGCGGGGCTTGAGATTGTGAATGCCGCGAATAAGCTCCATCAGTGCCTTGTGCGTTGCTGCCATGGAAATCGGCGGATTATATATCAGGCAGCAGGCAGGGTCAGCCCTCATGGCCCTATTTCAGCTATCTTGAGCAAATCGCGCACCAGTGACACGTTCCCACATTGCACTCAGGATCACTGCTACTGCTGACCAGATTTCAGATGTCGTGGTCTAACACCCAGCACCAGCAGCACAGCGGCATAGAGCCCAGCCCCCAGCACCAGCAGCATGGTCAACTGCAAACTGGCCTTGCCCATGCTCCACGCCCCCCACTGGGCGAGATCCGGCGACAGGTAGGCGAGCACGCCCCCCATCAATAGCGTCGCTACCAGCAACTTGAGACAGAACACCCCGGTATTGCGGGAAGGACGGTAAACGTCCTGCTGATACAAGCCCTTGAACAGCAGTGCCGCATTCAGGGTACCGGAGCAGGCGGTCGACAGCGCCAGCCCCACATAACCGAGCGGAAAGATGAATGCGATGTTGCACACCATGTTGGCGATCATCGACATCACCCCGATCCGCACCGGCGTCTTGGTGTCCTGACGGGCGTAGTAACCGGGTGCCAGCACCTTGATCAGCATCAGGGAGAGCAGACCGGTGGTGGAGGCAAGCAAGCTGGCGCTGGACATGGCTACCTCATGCATCCCGAACTCACCGCGCATGAACAGCACCCGCAAAATGGGCTCGCGCAGCACCGCGATGCCGATCATGGCAGGCAATCCAAGCAGCATCACCATCCGCACCCCCCAATCCATGGTGCGGGAGAAGTCGGCCGGGTCGGCATCCACATGCTTCTTGGCCAGCGCAGGCAGGATCACGGTACTGATGGCGACCGCAAAGAGGCCGAGGGGAAACTCCAGCAGGCGATCCGAGTAATAGAGATAGCTGATGGCGCCGGTGGCGAGGAAGGAAGCCAGCATGGTGTTGATCAGCAAGTTGATCTGGCTGACCGAGACGCCAAACAACGCCGGGATCATCAGGGTGCGAATTTTCACCACCCCGGGGTGATGCCAACCCCACTTGGGCCATACCAGCATGTTGATCTGGCGCAGGAAGGGGTACTGGAACAGGAACTGCACCAGACCACCCAGAAAGACACCGATGGCGAGGGCTATCTCTGGCCGATCCATCAGGGGCGCTATCCACCAGGCTGCCGCAATCATGGTGAGGTTGAGAAACACCGGCGTGAACGAGGAAACCCCGAAGCGGCCGAAAGTGTTGAGGATCGCCCCCGCCATGGCGGTAAAGGTGATGAACCAGAGATAGGGGAAGGTGATTTTGAGCATCAGGCTGGCCAGCTCGAACTTCTCGGCCGCTGGCCCGCCATGCAGCCAGTCCCAGAACCAGCCCCAGCCAAACAGCGCGGTCAATACACCCGACCCCAGCACCCCGAGCAGGGTGACCACAGTCACTATGCCCCCCAGCGTACCCGCCACGGCGGCCAGCAATTCACGCACTTCGCGCTCGTCGCCATTTTTCTTGTACTCCGTCATCACGGGGACAAAAGCCTGGTTGAAAGCACCTTCGGCGAACAAACGGCGCAAAAAGTTGGGGATGCGATTGGCAAAGAAGAAGACATCTGCGGCCACACCTGCACCGAGCAGATTGGCGATGACGACATCACGAACCAAGCCCATTACACGGGACACCAGGGTCATTCCGGACACTATCATGCCGGATTTGATCAATTTCTTACTCAAGACGAGGCCTCTGGAACTGTCAGAATGGAAAGAATGCTGCTAGAATCGGCCGACAGTTTAACCGCCTCCCAACTGACACACCACCGGGAGGCGGTGTTTATTTGCACAAATCATTTGACATTATGTGGTTGAGAAGGCATATTTCCGGGCCTTTTCAATACACTCGCTAAGACAGTTTTAGGAGTTTTACCTTGGCTAACATCAAATCTGCTAAGAAGCGCGCGATTCAGTCAGAGAAACGTCGTCAACACAACGCCAGCCGTCGTTCAATGACCCGTACCTATCTGAAGAAAGTAATTGCTGCAATCGCTTCTGGCGACAAAGCTGCCGCTGTAGCCGCTTTTGCTACCGCTCAGCCGATCATGGATCGCATGGCTACTAAAGGCCTGATCCACAAGAACAAAGCTGCTCGTCACAAGAGCCGCCTGTCTGCCCAGATCAAAGCTATGGCTTAATCAGCCTCGGCTGACTTACGCTAAAAAAACCGGCCTTCGTGCCGGTTTTTTATTTATCTGCGCTGCAATAAAGTCGATGCAGCAAACTGATCACCTCACGCACCTCATGACTGCGCAGCGAATAGTAGACCGTCTGGGCCTCTTTACGCGTCGTCACCAGCTCATCCCGCCGCAGCAATGCCAGATGCTGTGACAAGGCAGACTGACTCAATCCCAACCGCTCGTTGAGCTCCCCCACCGACAACTCCCGCTCCAGCAATTGGCACAAGATAAACAGCCGCCGTTCATTGGCCAGCGCCTTGAGCAAGGCCACCGCTTGACTCGCATTGGCCTCCATCTCTTCAAGTTGCATCACATCTCTCCTCTGCCGCTTATCGCCAATGATACGTGCTGACGCATCGTTTTAAAACGACAGGGTCGTTGGCTGAATGGTCGAGAAGTTCTCCTGCCCGGCAAACAGGAAGGTAAAGTCACTCTCGCACACCCGTTTAACCGCCGGGTGCTGGATCATCCGCTCGGCGAAGATAACGTAGTACTCTTCCATCAAATCTAGGGTTTCACCGATTAACATGACGCCTTCCCCTTCCAGGATTTCCTCCCGATAGATGGTGGGAGCCATGAAAATTCCTTGATTGAAGAAGCCAAAGGCCTTCATCAACGCCGCATCGTCAAACTCACCGAGGATGCTGGGCGATACCCCCTGCTGCTCGAACCACTGGGTCAACTGGCGACCCATGGCGGTACGGCGACCAGGGATCAGCAGTTTGCGCTCCTCCAGACAGGCGGGAAAGGGCTTCTCGGGCAGCGGCGCCTTGCAGAAGAAGCTGACGCCACAACCCCCCAATCGCTTGGAGAGCAGTCCCGCATGCTGGCTGGAGTCCACCGGACAGTCGGAGAGGATCATGTCGAGCTTGTGCTCGCTCAGTTGCTCCAGCAGCAGCTCGTGGGTCGATTCGAAGCAGCGCAGGTGGATGGAGCCATCGTTGGGGATGACGGAGAGCAGCACGCGGCTGGCTAGGCGCTTGGAGAGGGCATCGGCAATACCGACGTCAAAGAGGATCTGGCTCTCCTTGCGGTAGTTGACGATATCGAGCATCTCGTAGGAGAGGCTGAACATCTTGTCGGCATAGCGAAACACCAGCTGACCGAGCTCGGTCGCTTCGAGGGTACGCCCTTTGCGCTTGAGTAACTTGCCACCGAGCCGCTGCTCAAGCAGCTTGATCTGGCCAGTGACGGTTTGCGGGGTCAAAAAAAGGGCTTCCGCTGCCTGGGTAACGGAGCCCTTCTTCTGAGTCATCCAGAAATAGTAGAGATGGTTGTAGTTAAGGTGTGACATCCGATGGGGTTCCCGCTGGTCGCGGACTCCGGTAGCAGCTGAGTTCAACCGCCAGAATGTCATACATGTCGCTGACCGAGTCAACCTTGTTCGCGCCAAACTGCTCCATCAGGCTGGCCTTTAGCCGTGCCTTGTCCGGCATTCGCTCAGCGCAATAGCGTTTGTTGGAATGTTTGACCATTTCGCCAGCCCGACTGCTGAGAGCCCGCTCAGAAAAGGTCTCGCCAAAGCGAGCCTTGGCCTGCTTGTCCCCCAGCAGCAGGGCGCTATCAACCACCCCGTTCAGATAGGCAGAGCAGTTCGCCGAGGCGGCGTCCTGCTTGCAATCCTCCAACCCACCGGCCAGTGCCATGGGGCTCAGCAACAACATCAACAACCCTGTCTGTATTCTCATAATCCCTCCGAACGCTGATCTCCCTCACCTTTAGGTAACGAAGCCCGCAATGCCAGATACCCCACGACAGCGGCGACAGTGGAACCAACCAGGATCCCCAACCGCGAGTAGCTACCGTAGTCCAGGCCGCCGTGCTCAAACGCCAGCGACGCAATAAACATCGACATGGTGAACCCGATACCACAGAGGATACTGACCGCAAAAATCTGCTTGAAATTAACCCCCCGTGGCAGTTGGGCTATACCTAATTTCACGGCCAACCAACTGATGGTGAACACCCCGAGTGGCTTGCCGATAAACAGCCCCAGCATGATGCCCATCGGCACCGGGCTCATCAGCGCAGACAGACCAATACCGTCCAGCGAGACTCCGGCGTTGGCGAAGGCGAACAACGGCAGGATCAGGTAGGCGCTCCAGGGGTGCAATGAATGCTCCAGATGCTTGAGCGGCGACGCATAGCGCTTGCCCTTAAGCGGGATCATGAAACCCACGACTACGCCGGCCAGGGTCGCATGAACGCCAGACTTGAGCACCGCCACCCACAGCACCAGACCAACCAGCATATAGAGGCTGATCCGATCCTCACCGCGGCGATTCATCCAAAACAGCGTCAGGGTTGCCAGGATGCCGATGGCCAGCGCCTCCAATGACAGCTGCTGGGTATAAAACAGCGCTATGATGATGATGACCCCGAGGTCATCCATGATGGCCAACGCCAGCAGGAATACCTTGAGGCTCACCGGCACCCGCTTGCCGAGCAGCGCCATCACTCCAAGAGCAAAAGCGATGTCGGTCGCCGCAGGGATCGCCCAGCCAGCACGCGCCACTTCATCGGAATAGTTGAAAAAGGCGTAGATCAAAGCCGGAGCCAGCATGCCGCCCACCGCCGCAATGGCCGGGAAGGTCGCCTGAACCCGAGTGGAGAGCGCCCCTTCCAGCATTTCACGCTTCACTTCCAGGCCAACCAGCAGGAAGAAGATCGCCATAAAGCCATCGTTGATCCACAGCAGCAGCGGCTTGTTGATGTCGAGGGCCGCGATGCGCACCTGCACCGGCGTGTCGAGAAACGCCTGATACCCGCCAGCCAGCGCGGTATTGGCTAAAATCATTGCCAGCATGGCCGCCATGATCAGGATAATTCCGGAGGCGGCCTCCAGCTTCAGGAACTTTTTGATTACGTCACTCATGGTTAAATTTTCCACCGTATTGCTTTGATTCGAGTCTATATCCTGCAACAACTAATGGAAAATCGTTTCTTGCTGCTCAACACAACGAAAAAACCGAAGGCAAAATAGAACATACCTGCTATAAGCAGGTTTTTGCCTTGTCTCTGGCTACCGTCTTATTAATCAATAAAGTGAATTTTCAATTATTTAGTTGCATAAAAAAGGCGCCCTGAGGCGCCTTTCGATCAGATGGCGACGGGCGCCTTGATCCCGGGATGGGGGTCATAACCCTCAATCTCGAAATCCTCGAACTGGTAGTCGAAGATGGAGTCGGGTTTGCGCTTGATCACCAGTTGCGGCAACGGACGCGGCTCGCGGGAGAGCTGCAGCGCGGTCTGCTCCATGTGGTTGGAGTAGAGGTGCACATCACCGCCGGTCCAGACGAAGTCACCCACTGCCAAGTTGCACTGCTGGGCCATCATGTGGGTCAGCAGGGCGTAGCTGGCGATGTTGAACGGCAGCCCGAGGAACACATCACAGCTGCGCTGGTAGAGCTGACAGGAGAGCTTGCCGTCCGCCACATAGAACTGGAAGAAGGCGTGGCAGGGGGCCAGCGCCATCTTGTCCAGCTCGCCCACGTTCCAGGCTGAAACGATGATGCGACGGGAATCCGGGTTGTGCTTGATGTCATCCACCGCTTTCTGAATCTGGTCGATGACAGACCCATCGGCCGCAGGCCAGGAGCGCCACTGAGCGCCGTAAACCGGCCCCAGCTCGCCATTCTCGTCGGCCCACTCATCCCAGATGCTGACGCCGTTTTCCTTCAGATAGGCGGTGTTGGTATCGCCATTGAGGAACCAGAGCAGCTCGTGAATGATGGAGCGCAGGTGGCACTTCTTGGTGGTCACCAGCGGGAAACCTTCCGCCAGATTGAAGCGCATCTGATGGCCGAACAGGGAGACGGTACCGGTGCCGGTACGGTCTGACTTGATGGTGCCCTCATCGAGGATCTTCTGCATCAGGTCAAGATAAGCTCGCATTATTTCGCCTCCTTCACGGCATTACCGAACAACTGCGGGCGCTGGTAGGCAACCCAGATCATCAGGGCACCAACCACGATCATCGGGGTGGAGAGGATCTGACCCATGCTGATCTCCTGGAAGTAGAGACCAAGCTGGCTATCCGGCTGGCGCACAAATTCCACCAGGAAGCGGAACAGGCCGTAGAACAGCAGGAACATGCCGGAGATGGCACCACGGGGCGGGTTCTTGCGCCAGAACAGATTGAGGATGATGAACAACACCACCCCTTCCAGCGCGAACTGGTAGAGCTGGGAAGGGTGACGCGGCTCGGAGCCCGCCTCCGGGAAGATGATGGCCCAAGGCACATCGGTGACCCGGCCCCACAACTCGCCGTTGAGGAAGTTGCCGATCCGGCCAACGCCGAGACCAAACGGGATGAGCGGTGCCACAAAGTCGGCCACGGTGAAGAAGTGGCGCTTGGTTTTGTGGGCAAACCAGATCATCGCGGTGATCACCCCGATCAGGCCACCGTGGAACGACATACCGCCGGTCCAGATCTTGAACAGGTAGGTGGGATCCGCGAGGAAGAGATCGAAGTTGTAGAACAGCACGTAACCGACACGGCCACCGAGGATCACCCCGAGGAAACCGTAGAACAGCAGATCCGACACCTCGTTGCGGGTCCAGCCGCTGTTGGGCGCATCGGCGCGACGGCCAGCAAGCCACATGGCAAAAGCGAAACCAAACAGATACATGAGACCATACCAGCGTACCGATAGTGGTCCCAAACTGAATGCTACGGGATCAATCTGCGAGAAAACCCAATATCCATCGTGCTGCATAAGCGGCCCCAGTCATAAGAAAAGCCGCATTTTCCGATCATTCGTCAGCAGGGACAAGGCATGATTATCAATCAGTCTGTTTCGTTTTGTGACCGGCACGCAGCAAGCCGCCCAAACCATGCTCCTCCAGATAGCGGGCAAACAGGCCACGCAATACATGGGGATTGTCATGCTTGAGGCCATCGGCCATCAGTTCGGTCAACTCGCTCAGGGTGGATTGGCGCAGCACGTACTTGATCCGGGCGATGTTGTGGGTGTTCATACTGAAGCGGCGATAGCCCATGGCCAGCAGCAACAGTACGCCGACCGGATCACCGGCCAGCTCGCCACAGACCGACACCGGCTTCTGGTAGCGGTGAGAGGCATCAACCAGCTGTTGCAGGGCGCGGATCACCGCAGGATGGAAGGCATCGTAGATGTTGGCAACGCGGGAGTTGTTGCGATCCACCGCCAGCAGGTACTGGGTCAGGTCATTGCTGCCCACCGACCAGAAGTCGATGAGCGGCGCCATCTCCGGCAAGATAAAGAGGGCTGAGGGCACCTCGATCATCACCCCGAGGCTGGGGTAGCGGATCACCGCATCGCGGCTCGCCGCCTCTTCCGACACTTCCCGCCACGCCTGATCCAGCAGACGGCGGGAGGCTTTGATTTCGCTGACGCTGCTGATCATCGGCAGCATGATGGCCAGATTGTCCAGCCCTTCACTGGCTCGCAGCATCGCCTTGAGCTGCACCAGAAACAGTTCGGGGTGATCCAGGGTGATCCGGATTCCCCGCCAGCCAAGGAAGGGGTTTTCCTCGACGATGGGGAAATAGGGTAACGGCTTGTCGCCCCCCACATCCAGCGTCCGCATACAGACCGGCCGGTTGCGGTAGGTCTCCAGAATGCCACGATAGCGGGCGGTCTGCTCCCACTCGGAAGGGAAGCTCTCCTGCAGCATGAAGGGGATCTCGGTGCGATAGAGACCGACCCCGTCCGCCAGCTGATTGAGGGAGATCTCGGTATCGGCACTGAGCCCGGCGTTAAGCAGCAGGGAAACCTTGGTGCCGTCGGCGGTCTCGGAGGGCAGGCTGTCAACGCTGCGCACCAGGGTATCGAGCGCCCGCTCTTCGTTGAGCAGTTGCCGATACTCGGTCAGGATCACCTGATTCGGTTCGATGAAGAGATCGCCGCTGTAGCCATCGACCACCAACATGCGACCACCGATATCGCCAAGGGGCAGATCGACCCCCATGATGGCGGCGACCCCCATGGCGCGGGCCAAAATGGCGGCATGGGAGTTGGTGCCCCCCTTGAGCGATACCACCCCGGTCAAATATTCGCGGGGCACCTCGGCGAGGATGGTGGCGGTCACCTCGTCGGCAACCAGCACCACCGGCTCGCCGATGGCGATATGTTCCGGCTCGTTCTGCACCAGTCGGCTGATCAGCCGCTGGGCGATATCCTTCACATCGGTGGAGCGCTCCTGCAGATAGGGATCCTTCATCCCCTTGAACTGCTCGATCAGACGATCACTGATCAGCTTGACCGCCGAGACGGCCGTCCAGTGCTCCTTGCTCACCTTGTTGCGGATCGGTTTGATGTAGCCGGGATCGTTCAGCAGATGGAGGTAGATATCGAAGATTGCCACCGAATCCTGGCTGTAGCTCTCGCGAAAACGCAGCGCCAGACTCTCCAAGTCGTGGCGAACCTCTTCCACGGCCAGCTCCAGCCGCGCCAGCTGGTTCCCATGATCTTCATCCTTGCGCGGGGTAATGGACGAGAGCGCCTTGCGCGGCCGCCACACCCAGGCCTTGGCAATGGCAATACCGCTGGCTCCGGCAATGCCCCGCAGCGGCTTGCTCCAGTCGGTCTTCTGCAGCCACCCCTTGGCTTGCGCCTGAGCGATACGCGCTGCCAGCTGGGCTGCCAGAGTGACCATGAAGGACTCCTCGCCCTCATCGAAGCGGCGACTCTCCTTCTGCTGGACCACCAGAATGCCGACCACCTGACGCTGGTGCATGATGGGGGCACCAAGAAAAGAGCGGAACGCCTCTTCGGCAACATCGGGCAGGAACTTGAAACTGGGGTGAGCGGGGGCATCGGCCAGGTTGATCAGCTCTTCTCGCTGGCCCACTAATCCGACGATGCCCTGCTCGAATGGCAGGGTCACCTTATCGACCGCAGAGGATGCCAACCCGTCGGTGGCAGCCAAGCGATAGCGACGCATCTCGGGCTCCGAGACGTACACAGAGCAGCAGTCTACTGCCATGGCCTGCCGCGTCTGGCTTACCAGGGCCTGCAGGGCCTGCTCGAGGGTGTTAGCCTCGGCCATGCTCTCGACGATACGTCTCAGATCCGTTAACAACTAATAGTGCTCCTTAACGAGGACGGTTACGCCGTCCATCCTTCTTGTTGACCTGTACTGCCGGCACCGGCATTGCCAGCGGGACAAACTCTGTCATGACCCGGCGGTAAACCTCTCGCTTGAACGAGACGACCTGACGTACCGGATACCAGAAGCTGACCCAACGCCAATCATCAAATTCGGGATGACCATGACAGCCGAACTGGATCCGCGACTCCCTGCCCTGACCCAGTTGTAACAGGAACCATTTTTGCTTTTGGCCAATACAGACCGGTGAACTGTCCCAGCGGACAAGACGTTTGGGTAAACGATACTTTAGCCAGTTACGACTGGTGGCCAAAATGGTCACATCTTCGGGCTTGAGGCCAATCTCCTCATACAGCTCTCGATACATGGCCTGCTCTGGCGTTTCACCATCATCAACTCCCCCCTGCGGAAACTGCCAGGAGTGCTGCCCATAGCGTTTAGCCCACAACACTTGTCCTTCACGGTTACAGATCACGATACCGACATTGGGACGAAATCCGTCGCCATCAATCACGTGATCACCTTATAAAGGCTGAATCTATAAGGAGATTGTTCCACATTCACTCCGTGGCAGCAAACAGGGAGTGAATCCCCTGTTTCATGAATAACTTTCGATTTCAAACATAGTTATAAACAAATTCAACGATCCTCCCGCCCAAGTTGCCCACCCAGACTGTGCATAAAGCTGTTAGCAAACGGGTATATACAGTACTTTTTGACGATAACAAAAAAGTGCCAGCCTGTGTCACAGCGCCATAAAAATACAAAAAAATAATTAATATACAATCACTTAAACCACAAAAGCCAGCATTTGATCCATCGCTTTATCCATGCAGGATCCACGATCCTGATTGTGAACAAGTTCAACTGTTCAAAGATCCACCACGGCCAAATTATCCACAGGAGTGACACAGTATCTACTCGGTTAGCAGGGTAAAAATGGGGTTGCATTCACAATTATTTGTAACATCTCAGAGACTCATCCCACTTTCATCCACTTATCCAAGATTTCTGTGGATAACTGTGTGTAACATCATGCACAAACCCTTGGACAACTATTTCAAGGTCAAGCCGTGCCAGGATCGCCACTCGATAAAATATATAAAACCCTTTAAAATCATTGTGATGAGCCATCAACCCCCAGATTCTCGGTATTTGATCTTATCCACTCTGGATCGGTTATAAAAACAGCGATCCAGCTCAGGATCCTCCCCTGTTAGACTATGGCGAGCAAGATGGAGCCAAACATGCCAAGCAATCCTCAATCCGAACAGGAGTTATTGAGCCGGGCCTATGCCATGGCTGGCTTCACGCTGGCACAACTGGCCGCAGAAGCAGGTGTTGCCGTGCCCAGAGATCTGCGTCGTGACAAGGGGTGGGTCGGTCAGTTGATCGAGCTGCAACTGGGGGCCAGCGCAGGCAGCAGGCCGGAGCAGGACTTCCCGGATCTCGGCATCGAGCTCAAGACGATCCCCATCGATCCTCAGGGCAAACCGCTGGAGACCACCTTCGTCTGCGTGGCACCGCTGATCGGTGTCAGCGGTCAATGCTGGGAGGCGTCCAACGTGCGCAACAAGCTCTCCCGGGTACTGTGGATCCCGGTGGAAGGCAGCCGCGAGATCCCGGTCGGTGAACGACGGGTCGGCATGCCGCTGATGTGGAGCCCGAATGAAGAAGAGGATCGGCTACTGCGCCAGGACTGGGAGGAGCTGATGGACATGATAGTGTTGGGAGAAGTGGAGCAGATCAGCGCGCGCCACGGCCAGGTGATGCAGCTGCGCCCCAAGGCAGCCAACAATAAGGCGCTGACTCGCGCCATCGGCCGGGACGGTCAACCCATCATGACCCTGCCGCGCGGCTTCTATCTCAAGATCGACTTCACCCACAGCCTGCTGCAACGCTATTTTGCCTTGCCGACTTGATCTGCCTTATCAACATCTTTGTCATATGGTGGTATAAAAATAGTCAGGAGCCATTTTTAACTCACAGACAAGGAGGCGTCATGCCACTGATTAAACAGTTTTTGAAGTCCAAGCCCGAGGTCAAGGTGACCTTTGCCGTAGAGAAAGAGGCCGCTGCAGGGGCGGAGCAGGTGATGCTGATCGGCGAGTTCACCCAGTGGCAACCGGTCGAGCTGAAACGCATGAAGAGCGGCGAGTTCAAAGCCACCCTCAATCTGCCGACCGACGGCGCGGGTTACTTCGAATATTGCTACCAGCTCATCACGCCGGCAGGGGAAACCCTCTACGAGAATGACTGGGAAGCGGATGACTATGTGCCAGGCCCCTTCGGGCGCGACAACTCGGTGGTACGCGTCATCCAATAGCGACTCAACTCAAGAACCGGATACAAAAAAGGCTCGCCATTGGCGAGCCTTTTCACTACCTGTCGAGCTATTTGCCGACATATCGACACTAATTCGAATCGAATTAGTTGAGCTTCTCTTTGATACGAGCAGCTTTACCGGACAGGTTGCGCAGGTAGTACAGTTTGGCGCGGCGAACATCACCACGACGCTTCAGTTCTACACTGTGGATCAGCGGAGAGTGAGTCTGGAATACACGCTCAACACCTTCGCCGTTGGAGATCTTGCGAACGGTGAAAGCAGAGTGCAGACCGCGGTTACGCTTGGCAATAACGATGCCTTCGAAAGCCTGCAGACGCTCTTTGCCACCTTCTTTAACACGCACTTGAACACGTACGGTGTCGCCCTGGGCAAAAGCCGGGATGTCGGTACGCAGTTGCTCTTGTTCAAGCTGCTGAATAATCTTGCTCATTGTCTTTCCTTACCTAGGATAAACTGAAAACTCTACTTAACGCTGTCACGCACTTCGCGGACATACTCGGCAAGAAGTGATTCTTGCTCGTCAGTCAGAGCTAGGTTGTTAATAAGTTCCGGCCTTCTTTGCCAGGTTCGTCCGAGCGATTGCTTGAGACGCCAGCGTCGAATCACTTCGTGATTGCCGCTTGTCAGCGCCTCGGGCACTGCCAATCCATCCAACACCTCTGGCCGAGTGTAGTGGGGATGATCCAGCAAGCCATCCGTGAAGGAGTCCTGCTCGGCACTGGCCTGATCGCCCAAGACCCCTGGGACCAAACGCGAAACCGCATCGATCAGGGTCATGGCAGGCAACTCGCCACCACTTAACACGTAATCCCCGATAGACCACTCTTCGTCGACTTCGGTTTGTATCACGCGTTCATCGATACCTTCGTATCGACCGGCTACCAGAATCAGTTTCTGATTCGTCGCCAACTCGGTTACGCCCGCTTGAGTCAGCTTGCGTCCCTGAGGAGAGAGATAGATGACTTTCGCCCCGTCTCCCGCCGCTTGCTTGGCTGCATGAATCGCGTCACGCAGCGGCTGAACCATCATTAACATGCCGGGCCCACCACCATAAGGACGATCATCGACCGTACGGTGTTTATCGTGGGTAAACTCCCGGGGGTTCCAGCACTCAATCTGCAGCAGGCCACTCTTGACGGCCCGACCCGTTACCCCGTGCTCGGTAATGGCTCGGAACATTTCAGGGAAGAGGCTAATAACCCCAATCCACATAAGAAACCTCCGGCACCCGTGTTAGCGCGGGAAACTAGAAACCAGGATCCCAATCAACTTCGATTGTTCGAGCAGTCAGATCAATATTCTTGATCACCTGCTCTTCCAGGAACGGAATCAACCGCTCCTTTGCACCAAAGGCATCTTTTACATTGGCCTCAACCACCAACACGTCGTTGGAGCCGGTTTCCATCAATTCGGTCACCTTGCCCAGGTCGTATCCCTTGGTGGTCATCACGGAGCAACCAATCAGGTCACGCCAGTAGAACTCACCTTCAGGCAACGCAGGCAATAGATCGGCGGGTACGCCAATCTCGACATTGGTCAATGCCAGGGCATCTTCGCGCACATCGATACCATCGAGTTTGCAGATCAGACCCTTGTTGTGACGCTTCCAGGCCGAGACCTTGAGTTCACGCCACACCCCGTTCTGACTAATCAGCCAGGGGTTGTAATCGAAAATCGCTTCGGCAACATCGGTGAAGGAGTTCACTTTAAGCCAACCCTTGATGCCATAAACGGTACCTAGGGTGCCCAGAACTATAGGTTTTTCCACCTTAACTCCTTACCGTTTGGCTGATTAAGCAGCTTTAGCAGCGTCTTTGATCAGCTTGGCAACGCGGTCAGAAACAGCGGCACCAGTAGCAACCCAATGCTCGATACGAGCCAGGTCCAGGTTCAGCTTTTCGGCAGAACCAGAAGCAACCGGGTTGAAGAAACCAACGCGCTCGATGAAGCGGCCGTCACGGGCGCAACGGCTGTCAGAAACTACTACCTGGTAAAACGGACGCTTTTTCGCGCCACCACGTTGTAAACGAATGGTTACCATATCGTCCTCATTAACATCTAATGAACAAGGCCCGCAAACACGCGGACCCTAGCTTAAAATAAGCCGCGTAATTCTACTTGGATTCGTAATAATTGCAACCAAGCCAGCCATTTTTTGCGCAGAACAGCAATGAAAAAGGGCCTGCCACCGCAGACCCCCCATAAACCCACAGGCCGGATCAGAACGGACCGCGACCGCCACCGAAACCGGGGGGCATCATGTTCTTCATCTGACTCATCATCTTGCGCATGCCGCCCTTACCGGACATCTTCTTCATCATGCGCTGCATCTCGGTGAACTGCTTGAGCAGCTTGTTCACGTCCTGCACCTGCATGCCGGAACCTGCCGCGATACGGCGTTTACGCGACCCTTTGATAAGGTCAGGATGAGCACGCTCCTTGGGCGTCATGGAGCTGATGATCGCCTCCATCCGCACGGTCAGCTTGTCATCCATCTGATCTTTCACGTTATCCGGCAAGCCAGACATACCGGGCAGCTTGTCGAGCATCCCCATCATGCCGCCCATGTTGCGCATCTGGGCCAGCTGCTCGCGGAAGTCTTCCAGATCAAAGCCCTTGCCACTCTTGACCTTGTCGGCCAGTTTGGCGGCTTTCTCTTTATCAACGTTGCGCTCGACTTCCTCGATCAGCGACAGCACATCGCCCATGCCGAGGATGCGGGAGGCGAGACGATCCGGGTGGAATGGCTCCAGCGCATCGGTCTTCTCGCCCATACCGATAAATTTGACCGGCTTGCCGGTGATGTGGCGCACCGACAGTGCGGCACCACCACGGGCATCACCGTCCGCCTTGGTGAGGATCACACCGGTGAGCGGCAGTGCCTCGTTGAACGCCTTGGCGGTGTTGGCGGCATCCTGACCAGTCATGGCATCGACCACGAACAGGGTCTCGACCGGCTTGATGGTGGCGTGCAGATGCTGGATCTCGGCCATCATCGCACTGTCGACGTGCAGACGACCGGCGGTATCGACGATCACCACGTCATAGAACTTCTTGCGCGCCTGATCGATGGCGGCAGTGGCAATGTCGACCGGCTTCTGGCTGGCATCGCTCGGGAAGAAGTCAACACCGATGTCGCTCGCCAGGGTCTCCAGCTGTTTGATCGCCGCAGGGCGATAAACGTCGGCACTGACCACCAGCACCTTCTTCTTGCTGCGCTCTTTGAGCAACTTGGCCAGTTTGCCGACCGTGGTGGTCTTACCGGCACCCTGCAGACCGGCCATCAGGATGATGGCGGGCGGCTGGGCAGCCAGGTTGAGCTGCTCGTTGGCCTCCCCCATCACGGTGACCAGCTCACCGTGCACAATTTTGATGAATGCCTGGCCCGGGCTCAGGGATTTGGCCACTTCCTGCCCGACGGCGCGCTCTTTGACGCGCGCCACGAAATCACGCACTACCGGCAGGGCGACATCCGCCTCGAGCAGCGCCATGCGGACTTCGCGCAGGGTTTCCTTGATGTTGTCTTCGGTCAGGCGACCACGGCCACTGACATTGCGCAAGGTGCGCGAGAGTCGTTCAGTCAAATTCTCAAACATGACGGATTCCGGTTCTTGGCGTAATAAATTGGGGGCATTATAACCCAGAGCGGGCGCGAGGACGATTATTCACCGCACGGCAGCAATAGGGACCTGCTCCCTATATATGGGCAGATCGGCCGTTGCACAACTGGCGAGCACTTCATGTGCAAGGTATACTGCCCCTCTTACCCTCAAAAGCTTGTGTAACAACGACCTGGTTATGATCGTAATCTCTGTTCTGGCCCTGGCGTTCTATCTGCTGGCCATCATCGCCTCCCTGCATCTGTTACTGAGCGCCAAGCCGGTGGGACAGCGCTCCCTGTTTGCCTGTATCGGATTGGCCCTGATCGCCCATGCCAGCACCCTGGGTTCAGAAATCCTGCAAGGGACTGGCCAAAACCTGAGTATGCTCAACGTCGCCTCGCTGGTGAGTCTGATCATCAGTTGTTTCATGAGCTGTATCACGCGCCGTTTCAACGGCTGGATACTGCTGCCGGTGGTATACAGTTTCTCGGCCCTGCTGCTGGCCGCCAGCGCCCTGATCCCGGGGCGTTACATCACCCATCTTGAGGCTCACCCCCAGCTGTTGCTGCATATCGGCCTCGCTTTGATGGCCTATTCGGTATTGATGATCGCCTGCCTGTTTGCACTGCAGCTTGCCTGCCTGAACAAACAGCTTAAATCGAGAAAAATCAGTAACCTGCCAGCCATGCCACCGCTAATGACCGTGGAGAAACGGCTGTTCCAGCTGATCTCTGCCGGGGTACTGCTGCTGACCCTCTCCATCGCCTCCGGACTCTTCTTTCTTGAAGACATGTTCGCCCAGGGCAAATCTCACAAGACGGTGCTCTCCATCCTGGCCTGGTGTGTCTACGTGCTGCTGCTGTGGGGCCATCACACCTATGGCTGGCGCGGCCGCAAAGTGATTACCCTGAGCCTCATTGGCAGCTTTATCCTTACCCTCGCCTACTTTGGCAGCCGCTTCGTCAAAGAAGTACTACTGAGCTGACCCTCTCTTTATTTTCGTCACACCATCCAACAGGAGCCCTTTTTGGACAGCATCTCAACGAGCACATTACTGATTGTTCTCGTTATTTTGATCCTCTTATCCGCCTTCTTCTCCAGTTCCGAAACTGGCCTGATGTCCATCAACCGCTACAAACTCCGGCATTTAGCCCAAACCAAACATAAAGGCGCACGCCGCGTCGAGAAAATGCTGGCCCGCCCCGATCGCCTGCTGGGGTTGATCCTGATCGGCAACAATCTGGTTAACATTCTCGCCTCCGCCATCGCCACCATCGTCTGTATTCGGCTGTTTGGCGATCTCGGGGTCGCCATCGCCACCTTCGGCCTGACCCTGGTGGTACTGGTGTTCGGTGAAGTGACCCCCAAGACGCTGGCAGCCATGTATCCGGAAAAAATTGCCTATCCGGCCTCCTGGATCCTCAAAGGTCTGATGGTGCCACTGTCGCCGCTGGTCTGGCTGATCAACGGCATCACCAGCGTTCTGCTCAAGATGCTGAAGATCACCCCCAACAAGAATGACTCCCTCAACACCGAAGAGCTGCGCACCATAGTCAACGAGGCGGGCAGCCTGATACCGCAACGTCATCAGGAGATGCTGATCAGCATCCTTGATCTCGACAAGATGCTGGTCGAAGACATCATGGTGCCGCGCAGCGATATCTACGCCATCGACATCAACGATGACTGGAAAACCATACTGCGCCAGCTGGCTCACTGCGCCCACACCAAGATCCTGCTCTATCGCGACAACATCGACGACGTTGTCGGCTTTTTGCACGCTCGCGATGCCCTGCGGCTGATGGCAAGGGATCAGTTCAACAAGTCGAGTCTGTTACGGGAAGTGGATGAAATTTATTTCATTCCGGAAGGGACGCCCCTCAACGTGCAACTGGCCAAGTTCCAGCGCAACAAGGAGCGGATTGGCCTGATTGTCGATGAGTATGGCGATATTCAGGGGTTGATCACGCTCGATGACATCTTGGAAGAGATTGTGGGTGACTTCACCACCTCCATGACGCCGGCACCCAGCGACGAGATCCACCCCCAACCGGATGGCACGTTTCTAGTGGAAGGCTCGGCCAGTGTGCGCGAGCTGAACAAGGAGATGAACTGGCATCTGCCCATCGACGGGCCACGAACCCTCAACGGTCTGATCCTCGAATATCTGGAGGAGATCCCCCAAGCCAACATCGGGCTCCGGCTGGCAGGTTATCCTATCGAGATCCTCGAAGTGGAGAACAACATGGTCAAGATGGCGCGGATCATGCCGGCTTCTTACCTGGCAAAACCAGACTCACAACATTAAAAAAGGGCTGCCGATGGCAGCCCTTTTCCAATCACTCGTCCTCTTCATCCGGCTCCAGCACCAGGGTCGGGATCAACTCGCCGAACACCTTTTGCAACTCGTCACGGTTGGCCAGCAAGTCTTGCAGGGTATAACTGTCCATCACCGCCAGAAATGCATCCATCGCCTCTCGCAGCGCACTCTTGAGCAAACAGACCGAGACGATGTGGCAGAGGGGCGAGCCGCAGTCGATCCCGTCCAGATTGCCTTCCAGCGCCCGGATCACCTGCCCGACATTGATGGTGGCCGGATCGCAAGCCATGCGAATACCGCCATTCTTACCCCGCTGGGATTGCAGATAGCCCAGCTTCACCAGCTGATTGACTACCTTCACCATGTGGTTGCGGGAAACGCCGTACAAGGCCGATACCTTGGCAACGCTCGACAACTCCCCTTCGGGCAGGGTGGCCAGATAGAGCAGGGCTCTCAATCCGAAATCTGTATAACTGGTTAGTCTCATAAAACCTGATTAGCGCGATGCGAAAAGTGGAGTATTGATTCAAATCAAATAAACATCTAGGATGCCACTTATTAAATGACATTTTATATGTTCAATTAGAACGAGGCCCCTATGCTAGATCAAACCACAGTTGCCGTCATCAAAAGCACCATTCCGCTGCTCGAATCGGCAGGTCCTGCCCTCACCCAGCACTTCTACCAACGGATGTTCAGCCATAACCCGGAGCTGAAAGATATCTTCAACCTGGCCCATCAACGCAGTGGCGGCCAGCCGCTGGCCCTGTTCAATGCAGTCGCTGCTTACGCCAAGAATATCGACAATCTGGGGGCACTTGCCGGTGCGGTCGAGCGGATTGCACACAAACATACCGGATTCCTGATCCAGCCGGAACAATATCACATTGTAGGTAGTCATCTCTTGGCCACGCTCAAAGAATTGGGCGGAAGTGCGGTCACCGATGAAGTGCTGGAAGCATGGGGCAAGGCCTATGGCGTACTGGCCGACATCTTCATCGGCCGCGAGCGGGAGATCTATCAGGAGAAGGCAAATCAGGATGGCGGCTGGCAAGGTAGCCGCAGTTTCATTATCAAGGAGAAGCGGGCCGAGAGCGCCCTCATCACCTCCTTCCTGCTGGCGCCGGATGATGGCAAGCCGGTATTGGCCTTCAAACCGGGCCAATACCTCAGCGTCAAGCTGGTCCACCCCGAGCTCGAATATCAGGAGATCCGCCAATACTCCCTCTCCGATGCCCCCAACGGGCAGGATTACCGCATCAGCGTCAAGCGTGAGCCGCAGGGTCAGGTCTCCAACCTGCTGCACGATCACCTGCAGGCGGGCGACAAAATAGAGGTGATGCCACCCACCGGTGATTTCTACCTGAAAGCGGATAGCCAGACGCCGGTCGTGCTGCTCTCGGCCGGGGTCGGCCTCACTCCCATGATGAGCATGCTCAACCAGCTGCTGGCGAGCGGCCATCAGGCAGACATCACCTGGCTGCACGCCTGCGAAGATGGCCGCCTCCACGCCTTCCGGGAAGATATCCGGAACAAGCGCAGCCAGTACACCAATCTGGTCAGCCGGGTCTGGTATCGGGAGCCGCAGGCCAGTGACGTGCTGGGCGAAGATTACGACCTAGCCGGCACCATGGATCTGGCCGCAGTGCAGGAGCGCATCACGCCACAGGCTCACTACTACTTCTGTGGCCCCGTCGGCTTCATGCAGGAGATCAAGCGGCAACTGCTGGCGGCGGGGGTGCCTGCCGGGCAGCTCCATTACGAAGTTTTTGGCCCCCATCAAGATCTCTAAGACGCGGGCGGCCATATAACAGAGGGAGGTTGCGGCCTGTCATGGCACGGCGGCTGGAACCGGACCCACAGATGCAGATCTGTGGGTCATTTTTTTGGATTCAGTGCATCGCCTTGGCGCGGGCGACCACGTTGGCCGGCATCCGGTTGCCAAGACGGCTGAGCAGACTCGCCGCCTTCTGGTGCAGGGCCTTATCACCAATGACGGAGCCATGGAGCCAGCGGTAGGCATCCTCATAATCGAGCGGACTGCCCATCCCTTGCAGCAGCATCTCGACCCACTCGATGCGGGCCCGCAGAAAACCGAGGCTGGCCGCCTCGCGCATCAGAGTCTCGGCTCGCACCAGATCCTTCTGCACCAGGGTTCCCTTCCAGTAGTAGCTGCCCAACTGCTCCAGCGCAGGCGCCAACCCGTGATTGGCCGCCTCCCACAGATATTGCACCCCGAGCTCGGCATTGGGTTTGGTACAAACACCCCACGCCAACATATCCCCCCACAGGAATTGATAGGCCGGGATCTTCATCACCGAGGCGCGCGCTTCGATATCCTGAGTCAGCTGACAGCGATCCTGCTTCACCTGAGTGAGATGGCGCCCCTGCTCAATCCAGTTGAGCAGTTCGTCCTGTCGATAGAGCGGCACTGCCTGCAACTCGCCAGCGGCCAGAGGAGCAGGAGGCGCAACCGCAGCAGCGGGTTCCGCCGGCTGTGGCAGCGGTGCGGCCCCCTCGCCACTGCTGGCGACCGGCGTGACCGGATCGGCCGGGAGCAAAATGGGGGCAGCCTCAGAGGGCGTGGGCGTGGCCGCCACCGCAGCACTGCTTGCGGTCGGTGTCGAGGCACTGACCGCTGGCGCATCGCTCGATACGGCAGCCGATACCGCCTCGGCCCCATAGAGGGGCGCGCTGAATGCACCGACAAGAACGAGAAGGGTAAGGGGTTTCATCATAAGGATCTCCTGCTGCACTCTGTTATCGGCACCAACCCCCATCCCCTTAGCCTGCGGGCAGATCTCATCAATACAAAAGGGAGCCGAAGCTCCCTTGTTGCCACGGTTGACCCGCTTACTTGACGAAATCGACACCCAGCTGGATATCGGCTTTCAGAGTAGCCAGCATGCCTTCCATCGCTTCTTGCTCGAAGGCGCTCAGCTTGCCGTAATCCAGTACGGTTTCGACGCCGTTCTTGCCCAGCAGCACCGGCTGCGCGAAGAAGGTAGCGTGCTCGCCGTTGCCTTCCACATAGGCGCACTCAACGATGTTGGCTTCGCCCTGCAGACCCTTGATGAGCGACAAGCCGAAACGGCAGGCCGCCTGACCCATGGAGAGGGTCGCAGAACCGCCACCGGCTTTGGCTTCCACCACTTCGGTACCGGCATTCTGGATGCGCTTGGTCATGGCAGCTACTTCCTCAGCAGTGAAGGAGGCGCCTTCAATCTGGGAGAGCAGCGGCAGGATAGTAACGCCACTGTGACCACCGATCACGTTGACGCGTACCTTATCGACGTTCAGCCCTTTGGCGGCAGCGACGAAGGTTTCGGCGCGGATCACGTCCAGGGTGGTAATACCGAACAGGCGGCGCTTGTCATAAACACCGGCTTTCTTCAGCACTTCGGCAGCGATGGCGACCGTGGTGTTGACCGGGTTGGTGATGATGCCGATCAGTGCTTTCGGGCAAGTGGCCGCACACTTCTCGACCAGATTCTTGACGATACCGGCGTTGATGTTAAACAGGTCGGAGCGATCCATCCCCGGCTTGCGTGCCACACCGGCGGAGATCAGCACCACATCGGCGCCAACCAGCGCAGGAGTCGGATCTTCACCGCAGAAGCCCTTGATGGCAACGTCGGTAGGAATATGACTGAGGTCAACGGCCACACCCGGGGTGACCGGGGCGATGTCATACAGGCTCAGCTCGGAGCCAGCCGGCAGACGGTTTTTCAACAGCAGAGCGAGGGCTTGACCGATGCCACCAGCGGCACCCAGAACGGCAACTTTCATGATCAACTCCATGTTTAAGCGTAGGTTTAAGGTTGTTTGTTGTTGTGGGCCCAACCTTAATTGATCCCCCTATAAAAAACAATCTGATAACAGTTGCAGTCACGGGTTCTGTGAGCGACGAAACAAGCGGGAATAAAAAATGGGGTTAAATACAGAAAGTTGGAGGGGAAGCACAGTTTTTTTGCGCTTCCACTTACCAATAAAGAGGTATTAAAGCGGCACTCAGGATTGAAACGCCAACGCCCGTTTTTCACACCAGCGAAAACCAATTGTTAACAATCCGTTCATCGCCAGATAAAGTCCGCCAGCCACCCCGAACACCGCCAGGGTATCGTAGGTCTGGGCATTCAACCCCTGTGCCAGCCCCATGATATCCATGATGGTGATGGTACTGGCGAGTGAACTCCCCTTGAGCACCAGGATCACCTCGTTGGAATAGGCGGGCACCAGATGGCGGGCGGCGTGGCGCACCTTCATCCAGAGGGTCTGCCCAGCCGAAAACCCCAGTGCCCGACATGCCTCCACCTCACCGGCCGGGATGGCATCGAGTGCCCCCTTGAACAGTCGGGTGGAGTAAGCCGCCGTGTTGAGACCCAGCGCCAGCACGGCGCAGAACCAGGGCTGCTTGAGCAGTGGCCAGAGCGGGCTGGCCTTAAGCCACTCGAACTGACCCGGCCCGTAGTAAATCAGGAAGATCTGAATGAGCAGCGGCGTGCCGGTAAAGATCAGCACCCACAGCTGCACCAGCTGGGTCGCCACCGGCAGCCGCAACTCCAGCACCCAGGTCATCAGGGCCGCCAATGCGATTCCCAACAGCAAGCTGAACAGGGTCAGCTCCAGCGTGGTGACCAGACCGCCCAGCAAAGTGACGAGATACTCTTGCATCAGTTAGCCTCCGTAGCGGCGGGTGTAGCGGGCAGCCAGCCCGAGGCCGAACTCACTTACCAGACTGATGGCCAGATAGATGAGGGCGGCGGCGGCATACCAGGTGAAGGGCTCATAGGTACTGGCCGAGGCCATCTGCGCCTGGCGCATCATCTCGTTCACCCCGATCAGCGACACCAGCGCGGTGTCTTTCAGTAGCACCAGCCACTGGTTACCAAGGCCCGGCAAGGCGTGACGCCACGCCTGCGGCAACACGATGCGAAAGAAGATGTGGCCCTTGCCAAGACCAAGCGCCAACGCCGCCAGCCGTTGACCTGAAGGCACAGCATTGAGCGCTGCCCGCAGGGTCTGGGTCGCATAGCTGGCAAACAGCAGGGAGAGCGCCAGCACGCCGCAGGCGAACGGGCTGAACTCCACATACTCGCCGGTGATGAGGAACAGCACCTGGGTCGAGCCGAAGTAGATGAACAGCACCACCAGCAACTCGGGCAGGCCACGGATCAGCGTGGTCAGGGTGGCCACCGGCCACACCAGCGCACGCTGTTTGCTAAGCTCGGCGGCACTGAACGCCAGTGCCAATACCATGCCCCCGACCAGTGATGCCAAGGCCAGCCCGAGGGTCATCCAGGCTGCATCCAACAACAGGCTCAACATGGCTTACTGCGCGAAGTATTTGTCGAAAATTTTCTGATAGGTGCCATTGGCCTTGATCTCGGCCAGCCCCTTGTTAAGCTGAGTCAGCAGCTCCTGATTACCCTTGGCCACTGCGATGCCAAAGCCGGTACCGAAGTACTTGGCATCGGTCACCGGTGTACCCACCACCGCATACTCCTTGTGCTGCTTCAGCCAGTCGGCAGCGACCGCAGTATCGGCAAACACACCGTCGGTACGGCCATTCATCATGTCGAGGAAGGCGCTCTGGTAGCTGGCGTAAGGCACGGTCAGCAGACCCTTGCTCACCCAGTTATCCACCAGATAGGACTGGTGAGAGGTACCGTTCTGCACGCCAACGGTCTTGTCGACCATCTCTTCCGGCCCCTTGAAGGCACCTTTCTTGGCGACGAATACCGCCGAGTTCTCGTAGTAGATGTCGGAGAAATCGACCTGAGCGGAGCGCTCCGGGGTCACGTCCATGGCGGCGATGGCGGCATCGTAGCGACGGAATTTCAGGCTGGGGATCAGGCTGTCAAAGGCCTGGTTGTGAAAGCTGCACTCCAGCTTGGCCTGCTCGCAGATGGCGCGAGCCAGATCGATGTCAAAACCCTGAAACTCGTTCTTGTCATCCAGGTATTCGAACGGCGCGTAGGTGGCCTCGGTGGCAAACTTGATCTCTTTGGCCATGACGGAGGTACTCAACAGACCCATGGCAGCAACCAACAACAGACTCTTTTTCATGACAGCTTCCTTATCGATTCAATATCAATGCATCAAGAATTCGGCAAACCGGCTGGTTTGCGGGGATTGGAAAATGGCGGCGGTGCCGGATTCGATGATCCGCCCCTTCTCCAGATAAATCACCTGACTGGCCACCTTGCGGGCAAAGTCGACCTCGTGGGTCACCACCACCTGGGTAATGCCGGTCTGGCTCAGGTTGCGGATGATCTCGGCCACCTCTTTGGTGATCTCGGGATCCAGCGCCGCAGTCGGTTCGTCAAACAGCAGCACTTCCGGGTCCATCATCAGGGTACGGGCAATGGCCACCCGCTGTTGCTGGCCGCCGGATAAACGGGCAGGCCAGGCATCGCGCTTGTCGGCCAGTTGCAGCTGGGCCAGCAGATAAGCCCCCTTCTCGATGGCGGCCTCCTTGCTCATGCCGAGCACCTTGACCGGCGCTTCAATCAGATTCTCCATCACGGTGAGATGTGGCCAGAGATTGTACTGCTGGAACACCATGCCCACCTTGCGACGCAGCAGTTGGCACTGGCGGTTGAATTCGGCAGCAGAGAGGGAGTTCGGGAAAGAAAATTCACTTTCACCAATCCGCAAAACACCCGCATCCGGGGTATCCAGCAGGTTCATCATCCGTAGCAGGGAACTCTTGCCAGCACCGCTCGGGCCCAGCAACACCAAGGTTTCACCGGGGGATGTCCGAAAGCTGACCTGTTGCAGAACCGGCACCTTGTGCCAGGATTTCTCGATACCTATTAATTCAATACCCATACAGCCCAATTGAATAAGTTTTCAAAATTTCATCCCGATTCTATCCCTAATAAAGGTCGATGCAAGCCATTTTTGAATCAATATGCAGAACAAGCGCCGCTTCCTTGCAAAAAACGGCATATGAATGCAAAATGGCCTCGCTGTTCGTATCTGCCGCCTGTGCTGCACAGGCCGCCACACCTCCTCATTCGTGAGACCAAGATGAAACACAACGACAAGCAAGAAAAACTGGCCAAGGCCTTTAAAGCCTTGCTGAAAGAAGAGCGCTTTGGCTCCCAGGCAGAAATCGTCACCGCTCTGCAAGAGCTGGGCTTCGAGAACATCAACCAGTCCAAGGTATCGCGCATGCTGAGCCGCTTCGGCGCCGTTCGCACCCGCAACGCCAAGATGGAGATGGTCTACTGCCTGCCGGTGGAACTGGGCGTGCCCACCACCTCCAGCCCGCTCAAGAATCTGGTACTGGACGTCGACCACAACGGCGCACTGGTGGTGATCCACACCAGCCCGGGCGCGGCCCAGCTGATCGCCCGCCTGCTCGACTCCCTCGGTAAGGCAGAAGGGATCCTCGGCACCATCGCCGGTGATGACACCATCTTCATCACCCCGACCAGCGACACCGATATCGAAGAGCTCTACCTCTCCGCCCTCGAGCTGTTCGAACAGACCCCGTAATGGTGGCCACCGCGTCATAGCGGTCACGCCAGAACGAAAAATCCCGGCCAAGGCCGGGATTTTTGTTTTCTGCATCTTCGTCAGGTGGGCTTATTTGCCCTGCGCCATCAAAAAACCTTCCGATGGGGCGAAGAAAGCCGCGCCGGTCACTGCCTTGGTGAAGCGCAACAGGTGGTCGAAGTGGCTGCCCTCCCCCTTGTACATACTGGCCAGCATGGCGTTGAAGTGCAGCGGTGTACGGCAGCAAGAGATGAAGTAGAGCCCCTGCTCGCTCATGGTGCCCCAGGGCATGCTCTGGCGCAGGATCTCCATGGACTCCCCTTTCGGTGTCTTGAGGTTGACCCGCTTGATGTGGGCGGTCAGCGGCTTGGCGGCAGACTCATACTCGATGTTGTCAGGCTTGGTGCGACCTATGATGTCTTCCTGCTCTTTTTGCGCCAGCTTCTCCCAGTCGCTCATGGCGTGAACCCAGCGCTGAACATGGATGTAGGAGCCACCGGCAAACTCGCTCTCGGCCAGCAGCGCCACTTCGGCGCGGTGCTCATCCTGCGGGTTCTCGGTGCCGTCGACAAAACCGGTCAGGTCGCGGCAATCCAGGTTGCGGAAACCGCGCACCTCTTCGGCCAGCTCTACCACTCCGGCCAGCAGCGCCATCACTCGGTGACCGACGTGATGCAGCACATCCACCCGATCGGCACGTAGCTGCACGAAGAGATCAAACGGGGTGTTGGGGGCTTCCTGACCGTTGGCGGATTGCGCCATAAAGCCGCGGAACTGGGGCGGACGGGCGGCAGGATAGAGGCCATCCCAGGCATCGGCGCCAACGGCGACCAGACCGCTGAACCCGGCATCGGGGAAATCGGCAGCCACCGCCTGCCACAGGGCGGGCAGTTTGGCCAGACGGCCGACCAGTTCGGCGGCATCGCCGGTGCGATTGAACATCAGATAGAGGGCGTGCAGATTCGGCTCTGCGCAGATCCCGGCTTGGGCTTTCATATATCTCTCCCCTGAGTAGGCGTTAGCGTTACGGGCTATTTGCGTTGCGCGATTATAAACCAGAGTTGTTCCAGTTCTTTGATTTCACGACGATATCACGCGTTCAGGGCAAAGGGTCAAACAACACCAGCCCATGGGGGGCGACCTTGATACGGGCCTGCATCCCTGCAAGAGGCTCTCCAATGCTCGCCTCCAGCCGCAGCTCTCCACACTCGAACAGCACCCGGCAGTGGTGACCGAGGAACTGCTGTTCCACCACCTTGAGCTCGCCATCTGCAGCATTCTCCAGCAACAGCTGCTGGGGTCTGAGCATCAGCTGCAACTGCTCACCCACCGCGCGACCATGGGGCTCGCTGCCACAGATGACCCCGAGCGCCGTCTGCACGCAGTGGCTGTCCACCACCTCGGCGGCCAGATAGTTGACGCCACCGAGAAATTCCGCCACGAAGCGGTTTTGCGGGCGGCGATAGAGCTGCTCCGGCTGACCCACCTGCTCGATATGGCCAGAACGAAACAGTGCCAGCCGATCGGCGAAGGCGAAGGCCTCCTCCTTGCTGTGGCTGACGAAGATGGCGCCGATCCCCTGCTGCTTGAGCAGGGCGCGGATCTCGAGGATCAACTTCATCCGCACCTGGGTATCGATGTTGGAGAAGGGCTCATCCAGCAGCATCAGCCGTGGTTTGCACACCAGCGCCCGGGCGATGGCCACCCGCTGCTGCTGACCGCCGGAGAGCTGGTGCGGATAACGATCCCCCAGCCCCTGCAGATTGACCAGCGCCAGCGCCTCGTCCACCTGTTGCTGACGAGCGCGGCGATCGAGTCGGGTCAGACTGAAGCCGACGTTGTCGGCCACCGTCAGGTGGGGGAAGAGGGCGTAATCCTGGAAGATCATCCCGATATTGCGCGCCTCGGGCGGCACGCTGGCACCCGGCCCGTCGAGCTGGGTATCGCCGAGGCGAATCGAGCCCTCTGCCAACGGCAGCAGGCCGGCGATGGCCTTGAGCAGCGTGGTTTTGCCGCAACCGCTCGCCCCCAGCAAGCAGACGATCTCGTTGTCTGCCACCGTCAGGGAGAGCTGTTCCAGCACATTGCGGCCGTTGTAACGGCAACTGACATTTTCAACCTGCAAGCAAGACAAGGCTGACATCCTCTCGTTTCTGGCGGTGCACAGCCTTTCGGTCAAGCACACCGCATGCAATTTCATTGGCCGACGTGGCGACTCAGTGGCCCGGGCTGTCCAGACTGCGATTAACCCAGATCAGCGGCAACAGTCCCACCAGCACGATAACGATGGCGCCGAGCGCGCCGCGCTCCAGCATCTCGTCCGAGACGAACTGGTAGACGTGGGTCGCCAGGGTATCGAAGTTGAAGGGCCGCAGCAGCAGGGCGGCGGGCAGCTCCTTCATGGATTCGATGAATACCAGCATGGCACCGGCAAACAGACCGCGACGCACCAGCGGCAGATGGACCCGCCGCAGCATGGCGCCATCCCCCTGCCCCAAGGATCGGGCCGCCATGTCGAGACTGGGGGAGATCTTGCCCATGCTGCTCTCCACCGAGCCGATGGCGATGGCCACGAAGCGCACCAGATACCCGAACACGATGGCGGTGATGGTGCCGGTCAGCAGCAGCCCCGGGCCCTGACGCCCTAGCCACTCGGCCAGATCGTTGATGGCAAAATCGAGGGCGGTGAGTGGCACCAGCACCCCGATGGCCAGCACGGTACCCGGCATGGCATAGCCCATGGCGGCGATGCGCAGGGGCAGCAGGCTCTTGATCCCGCCATCGAGGCGGCGGAAGAAGCCGAGCAGCAGAGCGATGCCCATCGCCAGCAGGGCGGTCAGCGCCGAGATGAGCAGACTGTTACCGGCAAAGCGGACAAACTCCGGCGTCCATGACAACTCGAAGTAGCGCACCCCGTAATCGAGCAGGATGACAAACGGCAGGGCGAAACCGGCCAGCACCAGACCCCAGCACCAGAGACCGGCCAACCAGCGGCTCATACCCTTGAGTGGATAGCGCAGCGGCTGCTCATGGCCCATGGACTTCTGGAACACCTGCTGCCGACTGCGCGAGCGGCGCTCCAGCGCGATCAACAGCACCACCGCCAGCAGCATCAGGCAGGAGAGCTTGGCCGCGGTGGCCAGACTGCCATAGCCAAGCCAGGTGTCGTAGACCGCCGTGGTCAGGGTGTTGATGGCAAAGAAGTGGACGGTGGCAAAATCAGCCAGAGTCTCCATCGCCACCAGAGATACCGCCACCATGATGGCGGGGCGCGCCAGCGGCAGACTGAGGCGGCGAAAGCTCTGCCACGGCGTACAGCCGAGCAGGCGGCTGGAGTGGATCAGGCTGACCGACTGCTCAAGAAAGGAGGCGCGGGTCAGCAGATAGACATAGGGGAACAGCACCAGCGCCAGCACCCAGGCGGCGCCGCCAAGGGAGCGAATGGCCGGAAACCAGTAATCGGCCGGACTGTTCCAGCCAAAGAGTGCTCGCAACCCTGCCTGCAGCGGGCCCGAGTAGTCGAGCAGATCGGTATAGACGTAGGCGACGATATAGGAGGGCATCGCCATCGGCAGCATCAGCGCCCATTGCAGGGCGCGCCGCCCCGGCACCTGACACATGGCCACCAGCCAGGCGGTAGGCACGCCAAACAGCAGGCTGAGCAATACCACGCCGACCACCAGCCCCAGGGTATTGCCCAAATAATCGAGCAACACGGTATCAGCGAGGTGGCGAAAGAGCTCTCCCTCAGCCGAGAAGGCAGAGAAGAGCAGGGCAATCACCGGTAAACCCAGCAGCAGGGCGGTGGCCCAGCTGCCGGTAATCCATCCAAAATTTTTCATGAGACCACAGAGGTTGATGGGGCCGTTGGCCCCATCTGATTACAAGTCGAACTTCACTTCATCCAGCAACTGCAAGGCGTCCTTGCGGTGCTTGGCGTAATCGCTGACCGGTAGCGCGTCAGACTTGAAACTGCCCCAGGACTTGACCATGGCGGAAGGCTCGACCCCGGCCTTGACCGGATACTCGGCGTTCACGTCCGCATACATGTGCTGGGCGGTGTCGCCAGCCAGAAACTCCATCAGCTTGCGTGCTTCATCTTTGTTCTTGGCATACTTGGTCATGGCCACGCCGCTCACGTTGACGTGGGCACCGCGGTCAGCCTGGTTCGGGAAGTTGATATAGACCGCATCGGCCCAGGACTTCTGCGCCGGATCTTTCAACATGGCGCCCAGATAGTAGCTGTTGCCGAGCGACACATCACAGATTCCATCCTTGATCGCCTTGACCTGATCCCGGTCGTTGCCTTGCGGCTTGCGCGCCAAGTTGGTCTTGACCCCTTCCAGCCAGGTTTTGGTCTCGGCCATGCCGTGATGGGCAATCATCGAGGAGACCAGCGCCACATTGTACTCATGCTTGCCGCTACGGGTGCAGATTTTCCCTTTGAATTCCGGCTTGGCCAGATCTTCATAGCTGATGGTGTCGAGCTTGCCGAGACGATCCTTGCTGGAGTAGACGGCGCGTACCCGGGTGGTCAGGGCGAACCAGCGGTTCTCCGGATCACGATAGATGGCGGGGATGTTCTCCTGCAGGATCTTGCTCTCTACCGGCTGCACCAGCCCCTTCTCCACCAGATCGGTCAGACGGCTGATATCAACGGTCAGCATCAGGTCGGCCGGGGAGAGCTTGCCTTCCCGCTCCAGACGCTCGTTCAACCCCTCTTTGGCGAACACCACGTTCACCTTGATGCCAGATTCCTTCTCGAACTGCTGGATGATGGGCTTGATCAGCTCATCCTGCCGGTTGGAGTAGACATTCACTTCCCCGGCCGCCAATGCCGATTGAGCCGCCAACGCAGAGAAAGCCAGTGCCAACATCTTCATTTTCATCATCCATTCCTTGATTTGCTATACAGAGTGATAACGATTTCCGTTTGCATTCTGCATACATCTTATGAGCGGATCAAGAACGCTCGCCACCGCCACATCACATATTTAATCTCCCCTAAATGAAAAGGGCCGGATGGAATCCCATCTGGCCGCTTCTTACCAAAACATGATGTAAATTAGGCTTCAATGAGCTCTCGCCCCATCGGGATTCCCCCAAGGTCGCGAGGTCAGCAGATCTGTACGTCACGGCTGCGGTTCATCACAGCGCCTCGTCGTCACTCTCGCCGGTGCGGATCCGCACCGCCTGCAGCAAGTCGTAGACAAAAATCTTGCCGTCGCCGATCTTGCCGGTGTACGCCGCCTTGCAAATCGCCTCGATCACCCCTTCCACGTTATCATCAGCGGTGGCAATCTCCAGCTTCACCTTGGGTAGGAAGTCGACCTGATACTCGGCTCCCCGGTATAATTCGGTGTGTCCCTTCTGGCGGCCAAATCCCTTGACCTCGGACACGGTCAGCCCTTCCACCCCCAGGTTGGCAATAGCCTCGCGGACATCGTCCAACTTGAACGGTTTGATAATCGCACTAATCAGCTTCATCTGGTTACTCCCAATCCATGGTGTGTCATGAATCGGGTTTCAATTCTTATGCCAAGTATTTTTATTGTTTTATTTCATATAGATAGAGTTTAATGCCTGCGCCATTCGCCAGGCACATCCCCATAACCGACCAGCACGCCCCATAATGAGGCACCATGCTGCAGCGGCCAGCGGGTATGCACCAAACAAGAGCAAAACAGCATGTTAGTTATCTCCAACAGCATCACCCTGCCCTGGCATGAGTTGCAATTTCAGACCATGCGGGCACAGGGCAACGGCGGACAGCACGTCAACAAGACCGACTCCGCCGTCTGGTTGCGCTTCGATTACCGCAACTCTCCCAGCCTGACCCCCCTCTACAAGGAGGGTCTCGACAAGCTGAGCGACAGCCGGGTACACGATGGCTTTATCATGATCCGGGTCGAAAGCCATCGCAGCCAGGACATGAACCGCAAGGAGGCGATGAGCCGTCTGGTGGAATTGCTGAAGAAAGCAGCCTGGCGCCCCAAGGCCCGCCATGCCACCAAGCCGACCCGCAGCTCCCAGCGCAAACGGGTCGATGCCAAAAAGCGCAAGGGGGATATCAAATCTGCCCGCGGCAAGCCGGTTCTGGACTGAGCCGCTCCCAAGGATGTAAGCCGATGAGATACAGTTTTTGCGATAGCGACCGTGGCCCGCTGCTGGTCGCCATCGATCAGGATGGCCTGCGCCACGTGGAGTTCATGCAAGGGGAGCGACCCATCATGCCGCAAGCTGACTGGCAACAAGATGACCAGGCGCTGGCGCCCTATCTCGACCAGTTCACCGCCTATTTCACCGGAAAGTTGCAGCAGTTCGACCTGCCCATGGCCGCTCGGGGCACCCCGTTCCAGCAAACGGTGTGGCGCGCCCTGTGTGATATCCCCTATGGCGAGACCGTCAGCTATCTCGAGATAGCCCAAGCCATCGGCAATCCCAAAGCAGTGCGGGCGGTAGGCGCCGCCAATGGTCGCAATCCGCTCAGCATCATAGTGCCCTGCCATCGGGTGATCGGGCGCAGCGGCGATCTGACCGGCTATGCTGGCGGCATTCCCATCAAACGCTGGTTGCTGGCTCTGGAACAGGCAGGCACAGCATTCAGACTGACCCCATGACACAGGTAGCCTTCCGACGGAAATGATGGCCAATGTCGCCACGAAACAGAAAGGTTTTCAGCTAGAGAACACGCCTTGCTGACAAGATGAACAGAAAATGAAGAATTGCCTCAGAACTACTTCAGATTGCAACGGTCATAGTGACCCTATACTTGAATGTGACAGCTTATCCGCTTATTCAAGTAGCACCCATGTGACGCTTCCAATCTGTCTTTTTTCCCCGCGCCTCCTCTGAGGCGCTTTTTTTGCCAACACAACAGGCCAACCCTCTGGCTGAGTGACATGAGCACCACACGCTCTGCACCAACGCAAAAAAGAGGCAAAGGATCATCCTTCGCCTCTGTGGTGATCAGGAGTAGCTACTCACTCTGGGGCAAGAATTGCAGTTCTGGCGTAGAGGAGGTCAGCACATCGGCGCAGTAATCCCAGGTGGATATCCGGTAGTGCTGCAGATCTTCATCCAGATGCAGGCCGTCCGACTCCTGATGAAACCAGCTGGCAAAGCGGGAGGGGGTGATAAGCTGGATCTGCTCTTCGATAGAGTGACTCTCCTTTCCCTCGGTCAAGTCGCAATCTTCGACCACCCGCAAAGCGTAGATATGACGAAAATGCACCCGACAAAGAATTTGGGGAGGCAGATCTATGCTGCGCGCCCGACCCAACATGATGGTCAGGGAGTCGCTCCAGAGATCCTGATGCAGCTCGGCAACGACCAGTCCGGGGGGGAGCTGGCGGGACGGAGCCCAAGGTACGGCAACCTGCCGAATGGCATTTTTCTGTTCCATCACTCACCTCGCAACAACGCACTCCCTGTCTTGAGTCTATCTGAACCACATAGTCCCGGCGAAGACAATCAATAGGCAGTAAAAGCGGGCAATAAAAAAGCCGACGTATCAAACGTCGGCGAATAAAAAGTGCTTACAACAGAGGATTCATATATTCAGACCCGCGAGTCGGAAGATTGGTTCCCTCTTTTTGTAATTAATTTTCGGCACGTTTAAACATCAGGGTGCTGGCATCCGACTCTTCCGGCACGAAGTAGTAACCCTCGGCGTTGAAAGTGGTCAGTTGCTCCACCTCGGTCAGCCGCTGCTTGATGATGTGGCGGGCCATAATGCCGCGCGCCTTCTTGGCGTAGAAGCTGATGATCTTGAACTGGCCGTTCTTCTCATCCTTGAACACCGGCGTGACGATCCGCCCTTTCAGGCTTTTGGAACGTACCGACTTGAAATACTCATCGGAGGCCAAATTGATCACTACCTCATCCCCCTGCGCGGCCAGCGCGTTGTTGAGGTGGTGAGTGATCACCTCGCCCCAGAACTGGTAGAGATCCTTGCCGCGGCTATTGTCGAGCCGGGTCCCCATCTCCAGCCGGTAGGGCATCATCAGATCGAGGGGGCGCAGCACGCCGTAGAGGCCGGAGAGCATCCGCAGATGCCCCTGAGCGAAGTCCAAATCGGCCTCACTGAAATCCTCCACCGCCAATCCGGTGTAAACATCCCCCTTGAAGGCCAGCAGCGCCTGACGGGCATTGGCCGGCGTGAAGTCTGGCTGCCACTGCGCAAAGCGGGCAGCATTAAGACCTGCCAGCTTGTCGCTGATCTTCATCAGACTGGCGATCTGATCCGGGCTCAGTTGGCGGGCCCGGCTAATCAACTCGGCGGAGTGATCAAGCAATTCAGGTTGGGTGAAACGGGGGGTCACCAGCGGCGACTCGTAATCCAGCGTCTTGGCCGGGGAAACCACAATCAGCATAACGTTCCTTTATGGCGAGGGGCCGAACGACGGCACGGCCCCATGATTCATTCATCCAGCGTCACATTATCCAGCATGCCGGTACCGAGCGTATCCGGACCGGAAAGTTTGATTTGCAAGCGCAAATCATTGGCCGAGTCGGCATGGGCGAGGGCCTCACTGTAGCCAATCTGGCCGGCACAGAACAGCTTGAACAACGCCTGATCGAACGTCTGCATGCCCAACTCCGAGGATTTGGTCATCACCTCCTTGAGCCGGTGCATCTCACCCTTGCGGATGATATCGGTGATCAGCGGGGTATTGAGCAGCACCTCGAATGCCGCAAAACGCCGCTTGCCATCCATGCTGGGCACCAGCTGCTGGGCAACGATGGCTTTGAGATTGAAGGAGAGATCGAACAGGAACTGACGGTGTTTGTCTTGCGGCACCAGATGGAGAATGCGGTCCAACGCCTGATTGGCGTTGTTAGCATGCAAGGTGGCAAGGCAAAGGTGGCCCGTCTCGGCAAACTGCAAGGCAAACTCCATGGTATCCTGACTGCGGATCTCGCCGATCAGGATCACGTCCGGCGCCTGACGCAGCGAGCTTTTCAGCGCCACATCGAACGACTCGGTATCGATCCCCACCTCGCGTTGGGTCACCAGACAACGGCCATGCTGATGGACGAACTCCACCGGATCTTCCACCGTCAGAATGTGGCCATCAGCATGCTGGTTGCGATAGCCAATCATTGCCGCCTGGGTGGTGGATTTACCCGCCCCGGTGGCCCCGACAAACAGCACCAATCCCCGCTTGGCCATCGCGACCTCTTGCAAGATATTGGGCAGTTGCAGGTCTTCAAAGGTGGGGATGCGGGTTTCGATGCGGCGCACCACCATGCCGGGCTGCTCCTGCTGCCAGAAGGCGCTGACCCGAAAGCGGCCAAGGGCCTCGCGATAAATCGCGTAGTTAGCCTCCTTGGTGCGGATATAGCGCTCGAAGTGATCGCCGCTCAAGGTATCCCTGACCAGCGTCAACGCCTCCTTCTTGTCTAGCGCCTCCCCCCCCAGCGATACAAGATGACCGTTCACCTTGAGGGTAGGCGGTGAGCCCACCGTCACAAACAGATCCGATCCTTTTCGCTCGACCAGCTGACTCAGCAGATCATCCAGATTCATTATCTCTCCCTCCCTGGGTTTGGCATCCTTAAATACTGTTGGGATCAACCGCCTTGACCTTGGCATCGAGGGATGCCACCACACCGCGGCTAACCAGCTGCTTCAGGCTCTGATCCATGGTCTGCATGCCGTGGGTCATCCCGGTCTGGATCACCGAGTAAAGCTGGGCGATCTTGTCTTCCCGAATGAGGTTACGCACCGCCGGAATGCCCATCATGATCTCGTGGGCCGCTACCCGACCGCCACCAATACGCTTGAGCAGGGTCTGGGAGATAACCGCCCGCAGGGATTCGGAGAGCATGGATCGCACCATGTCCTTCTCCGCACCGGGGAAGACGTCGATGATACGGTCGATGGTCTTGGCCGCCGACGAGGTGTGCAGGGTGCCGAACACCAGATGGCCGGTTTCGGCGGCAGTCATGGCGAGGCGAATGGTCTCGAGGTCACGCATCTCGCCCACCAGAATGATGTCCGGGTCTTCCCGCAGTGCCGAGCGCAGGGCGTTGCTGAAGCTCTTGGTATCGCGGTGCACTTCCCGCTGGTTCACCAGACAGCGCTTGTTCTCGTGGACGAATTCGATGGGGTCTTCGATGGTGAGAATATGATGATGAAAGTTCTCATTGATGTAGTTGACCATGGCCGCCAGGGTGGTCGACTTACCAGAACCGGTCGGGCCGGTCACCAGCACCAGACCACGGGGAAATTCCGAAATTTTGCGAAAGATCTCCGGCGCATCGAGATCTTCGAGACTCAGCACAGTGCTGGGGATGGTCCGAAATACTGCGCCTGATCCGCGGGATTGCTGAAAGGCGTTAACCCGGAAGCGGGCCAGATTGGGCACCTCGAACGAGAAATCGACTTCGAAGTTCTCCTCCAGCTCCTTGCGCTGGTGATCGTTCATGATGTCATAAATGAGGCTATGTACTTCTCGATGTTCGAGGGCGGGCAAATTGATCTTGCGAACCTCACCATCAACCCTGATCATCGGGGGCACACCGGCCGAGAGGTGTAGATCCGAGGCTTTATGCTTTACACTGAAAGCCAATAACTCTGTGATATCCATAGACTTGTCATTCTCCCATCACAAGATCACTAACGAAATATGAACCAGATTGCCCAGCACCTGTTTCAGGTAAAGGAACGTATTGCCCAAGCTGCTGCGCGGGCAAACCGCAACCTACAGCAGATCCGCCTGCTTGCCGTCAGCAAGACCAAGCCTGTCGAGGCAGTCATGGCCGCCCATGCCGCAGGTCAGCGCTGTTTTGGCGAATCCTACGCCCAGGAAGCGGCGACCAAGATCGATGTCTTGCGCCAGCAGCCGGAATATTGCGACATAGAGTGGCACTTTATCGGCCCTTTGCAATCGAACAAGTCCAAACTGGTCGCCGAACGGTTTGACTGGGTCCAGAGCGTGGATCGGGACAAGCTGATCGACCGCCTCAACAACCAGCGCCCGGCCAGCATGGCACCGCTAAATATCTGTCTGCAAATCAATATTAGCGGAGAGAGCAGCAAATCCGGAACGTCGGAGCAAGAGATTTTCCGTCTTGCAGAGCGGGTCTCCCGCAGTGAACGGCTGGTATTGCGAGGCGTGATGGCCATTCCCGAGCACACCAGCGATGAAAATGTATTGGCCACCCAAATGGTCCGTATGCAGGCTCTGTTCACCGAGCTTGCGCGACAATACCCCACGGTGGATACCCTCTCGATGGGCATGACCGAAGATCTCGAGCTGGCCATCGCCCACGGTAGCACCATGGTGCGGGTCGGCACCGCCATCTTCGGCGCCCGTGACTATTCATAGACAAGGCTGGCGGCTGACACCCATCTCCGCCCCTTGTAGCGACTTCATCAACAGGAGCGTTTGATGGAACACCGAATGTTGGCGTTAGCCTGTGCAGGCAGCACCCACTTCGCCGCGACCCCATGTGCAACAGGAGCATCTGATGCAGCATAGAACTCTGGCCTTTATCGGCGCGGGCAACATGAGCCGCAGCATCATTGCCGGACTGGTCAAGGCGGGCTATCCCGCCGGGCAGATCACCGCCGCCAACCCCAGCCAGCCCAAGCTGCAGGCGCTGGCCAGCGACTACGGCATTCGCACCACCCAGTCCAATGCCGAGGCGGCCCGTGATGCCGAGGTGATCGTGCTGGCGGTCAAGCCGCAGTTTATGGCGGGCATGTTGGCTGCGCTGGTTGCCGAGCTGGGTTCCCTTGAAGGCAAGCTGCTGATCTCCATCGCAGCCGGTATCAAGGTGGCGCGCCTTGGCGAGATGGCCGGTGGCCACCACCGCATCATCCGCACCATGCCCAACACCCCGGCCCTGGTGGGGCTGGGGATGACCGGCCTCTATGCCCCCGAGCATATTGCCACCAGCGATCGCGACTTTGCCGAGCAGATGATGCAAGCCGTCGGCAAGACCCTCTGGGTGGAGCAGGAGTCCGGTATCAACGGCGTCATTGCTGCGGCGGGCAGTGCCCCGGCCTACTTCTTTCTCTTTATGCAGGCCATCGCCGAAGAGGCGGAGGCGATGGGCTTCTCGCCCGAGCAGGCCCGCCTGCTGGTGCAGCAAACCGCGTTGGGTGCAGCCGCCATGGTGGAGCAGAACCCTGAGCTGGCGCTGCAAACCCTGCGTGAGCAGGTGACCAGCAAGGGCGGCACCACCGCCCAAGCGATCAACACTTTCCAGCAGCAGGGGCTGATGCCGCTGACTGCCCACGCCATGCAGGCGGCCGTTGCTCGCGCCACCGAAATGGAAACACTCTTCTAACAGGAGCCCAGATGAACACTGCTTACTTTCTGATTAACACCGTTTTTGATCTCTACCTGATGGTGGTACTGCTGCGCGCCTGGTTGCAGTGGGCTCGCGCCGACTTCTACAACCCGATGAGCCAGATGGTGGTCAAGTTGACCAATCCGCTGGTGATCCCGCTGCGCCGTGTTATCCCCGGCTTTGGCGGCATCGATCTCGCCTCCATAGTACTGGCGCTGCTGATCGCGTTTGCCAAGCTGGCGCTGCTCAAGAGCATGAACGTACTGCTGGCCGACTGGCTCAACATCAGCCTGTTCGCCGCCCTCACCGTACTGAAGAAAGCCGGTTCGATGATCTTCTGGGTGCTGCTGATCCGCGCCATCCTGAGCTGGGTCAGCCAGGGTCGCAACCCCATCGAATACGTGATGCATCAGCTGACCGAGCCCTTCCTTGCCCCTATCCGCCGCATCCTGCCGGCACTGGGTGGACTGGATCTGTCGGTACTGGTCGCCTTTATCGGCCTGCAAGCCATCAACTACCTGCTGGGCGACCTGTTCGGCCAGCTGTGGTGGATGATTTGATGCCAGCCGTCCTGCAACAAGGGGATGAACTGGTACTGCATCTGGTGATCCAGCCCAAGGCGAGTCGGGATCAGATCATCGGATTACACGGCGAAGAGCTGAAAGTGGCCATCACGGCGCCGCCGGTCGATGGCCAGGCCAACAGCCATTTGATCAAATTTCTGGCCAAGCAGTTCAAGGTGGCCAAGGGACAGGTCACCATAGTGCGGGGCGAGCTGGGGCGGCACAAAACCGTCGCCATCGACAGCCCCAAACAGTGGCCGCCAGAAGTGAGTGCACTGCTGAATGACCCGCAAGGCTGAATGAGTCGGCCTGTGCCAACCGTAGATATGAGAGGGATGACAGATGAAAACAGTCTGGATGAGTGGCTTACTGGCACTGCTGATGACCCTGCCACTCAAGGCAGAACAGATGAAGGAGCTGGGGCCCTGGCAGGTTCACTACAACGCCTTCAACTCCAGCTTCCTCACCCCCGAGGTTGCCAAAGCCAACGGGCTGGAGCGCAGCCGTTACAACGCCATCATCAATATTGCGGTGCAAGACAAACAAGGGAAAGCACAGGCGGTCGGCATCACCGGTGAGGCCAAGAACCTGACCGGCACCATCCGCACCCTGAGCTTTCAAGAGGTAAAAGAGGGTGATGCCATCTACTATTTGGCGACCCTCCCCTACCGCAACGAAGACACCTATCAGTTCACTCTGAAGATCATGGGCGGCGGGCAGCAGCAGAACCTCACCTTCCAGCAGACCTTCTACGTCGACTGAGTACCAACAAGAAGCCCCGACCAAGGTCGGGGCTTCTTTTATCCATATGACAAGGGCGCCATCAGGGCGCCCTTGTTGCATCCAGTTCGTGCTGCCGTCAGTTACAGGGCGAGGAACAGGCCAGCCAGACAGGCGCTCATCAGGTTCGCCAGCACGCCGGAGAGAATAGCGCGCATGCCGTAACGGGCGATGAAGGATTTGCGCTCCGGCACCATGGAGCCCAGACCGCCGATCAGGATCGCCATGGAGGAGATGTTGGCAAAACCGCACAGGGCAAAGGTCACAATGGCCTTGCTCGACTCGCTCAGGGTTTGATCCTGCACCAGACCAATGAAGGCGACAAACTCGTTGACCACGATCTTGGTACCGATCAATGCGCCAGCGGCCTGCGCCTGCTCCCAGGGTACACCGATCAGCCAGGAGACGGGGGCAAACAGCCAGCCCAGAATGATCTGGAAGCTCAGATCCAGCCCCACCAGACCGCCAGCCCAGCCGAGCAGTCCGTTCAGCATGGCAATCACACCGACGAAGGCCAGCAGGGTTGCACCGACCGCCACCGCGATATTGAGGCCGGACATGGCACCATCGGCCGCCGCTTCAATCACATTGGTAGCGCGGGGGATCACCACATCCTGATGATGATCGACCTCGCCTTCGCTCGGCGGCACCAGGATCTTGGCCATCGCCAGACCGGCTGGCGCCGACATGAAGGCGGCGGCGATCAGGTATTTCAGCTCAACCCCGAGGCTGGCGTAGCCCACCAGCGTACCACCGGCGACTGAGGCCAGGCCGCAGCTCATCACCGCGAAGAACTGGGAATCGGACATCTTGGAGAGGTAGGGTTTGACCACCAGCGGCGCTTCCACCATACCGACGAAGATATTAGCGGTGGCGGAGAGGCTCTCGGCACGGCCGGTACCCAGCAGCTTCTGCAAGCCACCACCCAGCAGGGCGATCACCCGCGGCATGATGCCGATGTGGTAGAGGATGGCGATCACCGCAGAGAAGAAGATGATGACCGGCAATACGTTGAAGGCAAAGATGAAGCCCAGTTTGAACTTGGCCAGATCGCCGAACAGGAAGGCGATCCCCTCCTGACCATAACCGATCACGCTGCTGACGCTCTCGCTGACCCCGTTCAGCACGTGCTGACCGGCAGGCAGCCAGAGCACCAGACCGGCAAACATGATTTGCAGGCAGAGGGCAAGGCCAACTGTTCGCAGCGGGATACGACGACGATTATCAGAGCAGATCACGGCAAGCGCCAGGATACTCAGGATGCCGAGCAGGGCAATCATAGGGACTCCATCAGGTGGGGCAAAAGATGGGCGCGGATTCTGCGCCTCTCCCCCCGTCACTGCAAGTCCGCTTGGTTACAAGCTTGTTGGAAAAAACGTTTGCACGATATCGGTTGCGCCAACTGGCTGATTTGGTTCAATTTTAGTATCAGGAGAAATCAAGAGTTCTTATATGGAAACAATCATTCCTCACTGCCGGACAATTTCCCCCCGAGCCAGGGAGCCAGCCGCTGCTCCCAATAGGGTTCGGGGCCAAAGCGGGCCTTGAGGAAATCGATGAAGAGACGGATCTTGGGATCCAGATGTTCGCGCCGGGCGTAAACGGCGTGCACCGCCATCTGCTGGTTCGGTCGCCACCCGGGCAACACCGGGATCAGCTTGCCGCTCTGCAGCTCCTTGTCCAGCAGGTAGTTGGCGATGTAGGCGATGCCCAGACCAGCCAGGGCCGCATCACGCACCGCCTCCGCCATATCCACCCGATAGTTGCCCGCCACCTGCACCGTCTGACGATCCTTGCCCTGACGGAACGACCACTGATGATAGCGCCGCTCCCGGCTCTGGTAAGTAATGCAGTTGTGCTGGCCCAGATCCTTCGGATGTAGCGGGGTACCGTGGCTCATCAGATAATCTGGCGAAGCCACCACCACGAAGCCGATGTCGGCCAGCCGCTGTCCCACCAACCCCTCCGGTTTGTCCTCATAGGTGGTAAGCCAGAGGTCCAGCCCCTCATCCACCAGATTGGTTCTGTGGTCGAACAGGGATACCTCCAGCTCCAACTCGGGATAGCGATCCTGAAATGCCTTGAGATGGGGAATGACATGCATGCGGCCGAAGGATTGGCCCACCCCGAGATGGAGCACGCCGCTCACCTTGCCGCGCCGCTCGGCGATCATGGAGTCCGCCTCCTGCGCCACCGCCACCAGCGCATGGCAGTGACGGGCATACTCCTGACCCAGCTCCGTCAGGACGAAGCGGCGGGTGGTGCGCTGCACCAGTTGGGCGCCGAGGGTGGTCTCCAGCAGCGCCAGCTGTTTGCTGATATGGGATTTGGAGACCCCGAGACGGCGGGCGGCGGCAGAGATCCCCTGCTCGCGCACCAGCGCATCGAAGATCACCATTTGGGGAAGACGTTGCAGCACAAAATAACCAGATTGAGTGGCGGGAGCCCATTATTCCAGAGCCGCCCGCCAAGGGGTAGGGTCAGAGCCCCAGCGCCCGGGTGATCTGCAACTTGAGGGGGTCGTCGGCCGGATTCTGATTGGAGCCATAGCTCGCAATCAACTTGCCATCGCGTCCCACCAGATACTTGTGGAAGTTCCAGTTCGGCTCATCCCCGTCGGCGGCCGCAGCCAGCCCCTTGAATAGCGGCACCGCATCGGAACCCCGTACCGCCACCCGATTGAACATCGGGAAGGTCACCCCATAGTCGCGGCGGCACACCTCGGCCGTTTTGGTCTCGTTGCCCGCCTCCTGCCAGAAGTCATTGGAGGGGAAGCCCAGAATAATCAGCCCTTTATCCTTGTAGCTCTGGTAAAGCTTCTCCAGATCCCGGAACTGGCCGCTATAGCCGCAATAGGAAGCGGTATTGACCACCAGCACCACCTTACCCTCGGTCAGCTGACAGAGGTTGTGGCGCTGGGCATTGTTGAGCTCCCGCATCTCCACATTGAAGTAATCGGGGCACGCCGCAGAGGCCGCACCAGCCCCCAATAACAGCAACAGAGTAAACCATTTCATCGCCAAAACTCCTTTTGTTTTGTCCGTCATACGCGGTTACCGGGCCTGCAGTTCACTCTCAATGCAGGGGAATGCCGGTCAGCCAGCCGTGGCCCCAGAAAACCAGCAGGGCAGTGGCCGCCAACCCGGCTCCAACACTGATTCCTGTTCCCGTCCAGTTAGCCGCCGGACGGGGATATCGCTGCCAGTCCCGCACCGAAATCCAGACGATGCTCACCAGCGCCCACAACCCGATACCGCCAAACAGCAGTAAAGAGCGCGCCTCGCTGTTGACCAGCAGATGGGCCACCGCCCACATCAGGGTGCCGAGCAGTTGAGGATGCACCAGCCAACGGCGCAGATGGTTGGGCCCCTGACCGGAGAAGAAGAGGATCAGGGCAAACGGCATCATCACCGTTATGGTCATCGGCCCCCATTCGGGCAGGAAGTAGAGCGGCAACGAACTGGCACTGCGCCAACCGGCGATGATGCAGGCGATGGCGACAAACACCAGCAGGGAGAAGAGCCCCTTGTAGCGGTTCTCTCCCAGGCGTTCCCGCACGCGCGCCCGATGGGCCACCGCAAAGCAGGGGTAGAGATGGATCAGGGTAAACAGCGCCACCCCCAGAGTCAGCAGGAACATGAGTCTCTCCTTGTACTTGGTTCGACCACTATGCCGTAAAGGGAGAGATGCGCCTATAGAAACCAATGGGACGGCAAAACGCAGTGAGCGCAAAGGAGATAAAAAAAGCCGATCTCGATGGATCGGCAAAAGTGCTAAGGGCAACCGGATTTCTCATGAGATGAGAATGGCCCCCTCACGGGGCAAGGAATGGTCGATGCCCGGATAGCAGGCACCGGCCAAAAAAATCAGCGGGGCAACCGATAGAGCGCAGCCACGTTGCGCGCGGTCAACTCGATATTGGTGCTGGCGCTGGCCAGTGCTTCCGGCAGGGACATAGCGCGGTTGACCACGGCGAATACCGCGTCCAGCCCGTGCTCATGCACCACACCACAGTCATCGGTCAGGCAACCGGAAATACCGATCACCGGCTTGCCGAACTGCTTGGCGCAACGTGCGACACCGATTGGCGTCTTGCCATGGATGGTCTGGCTGTCGATGCGACCTTCGCCGGTGATGACCAGATCCGCATCGGCCACTTCATCGGCCAGCTTCAAGGCTTCGATCACAATCTGGATGCCGGGCTTGAGCTCGGCGCCGAGCAGGCCAACCAGCGCAGCGCCCATGCCACCGGCGGCTCCGGCACCGGGCAGATCCTTCACCTGCTTGCCGAGCACCCGCTCGATGCAATCAGCGTAGCGGGCAAGGTAGCCATCAAGCTGCGCCACCATCTCGGGGGTCGCCCCCTTCTGCGGGCCAAACACCGCGGAGGCCCCTTTCGGACCGCACAGCGGGTTATCCACATCGCAAGCCACTTCGATAGCCAGATCGCTCAAACGCGGATCCAGGCCACTCAGGTCGATGGTCGCCAGTTCGGCCAGACCAGCACCACCCAGCGCAATAGAAGTGCCATCTGCTTTGAGCAACTTGCCGCCCAGCGCCTGGATCATGCCGGCACCGCCGTCATTGGTGGCGCTGCCGCCGATGCCGAGGATCAGGTGCTTCACCCCCATCTCCAGCGCAGCCAGGATCAGCTCGCCGGTCCCGAAGCTGGAGGTGAGCAGCGGATTGCGCTGCTCGGGAGCCACCAGATGGATGCCGGAAGCGGCCGCCATCTCGATGACAGCGCGCTCGCCATCTCCCAGCAGGCCGACGAAGCCCTGCACCTTGTTGCCAAGGGGCGCGGTCACTTCGACCGGCAGGATGTGACCACCGGTGGCATCTACCAGTGATTGCACCGTGCCTTCGCCGCCATCGGCCATCGGCAATTTGATATAGGTGGCATCCGGCAACACCTGCTTGAAACCGGCCTCGATGGCATCAGCCACCGCCATGGCACTCAGGCTCTCCTTGAATGAATCGGGGGCAATAACAATTTTCATATCAATTCCTTAGGCGAGGCCAAACACGCCAAACATCAGGGTGGAGACAGTTGCAATGGTCAGACCGACCGCAGTTTCGTACGGGATCAACTTGAGGCGCTCGCCCACCCCCATGTGGACGCTGCCACCGGTGGCGTGGAAGAAAGAGCCGTGGGGCATGTGGTCAAACACGGTAGCACCGGCATGGATCATCGCCGCCCCCGCCAGACTGCTGATCCCCAGTTCAATCAGGGTGGAGCTGAATACATTGGAGGCCACCACGGTACCGGCAGTGGTCGAGGCGGTCGCCAGCGACATCATGGCACCGGAGATGGGCGCCAGCAGGTAGGAGGGCAGACCGGAAGCGGTCAGGCCGCTGATCAGCACATCTTTAAGACCGGAGTTGGCGATGATGCCCGCCAGGGTACCGGTACCCAGCAGCATGATGGCGACCGGCGCCATGCGAGCAAGACCCGCGACCGCAAACTGATTCACCTTGCTGAACTTGCCCATCATCAGGGCACCAACCAGACCACCGAGGGGCAGTGCAATCAGCGGGTCCACCACGATACCGGCGACCGGACGCAGAGCCAGCAGCAGGATGGCAACCAGCGGCGCACTTATGGCAGCGGCAAAGCCCGGCAACTTGGCACCGTCAAAGCTCACCACCTCGTCGGCGGCAACCTTGCTGCCCTTGTTGTTCAAACGCTTGGCCAGCCAGTAGGCCATCACCAGACCGAACAGACCCGGGATGATGCCCGCCGCCATCACCGAAGTCAGGGGCAGATGGAAGGCATCCGCCGCGGCAATGGCGTTGGGATTGGGGGACATGACGTTACCCGCCTTGCCGCCGCCGATCATCGCCAGCAGGATAGCCGCCTTGGAGAGGTCGGCACGGCGGGCAATGGCCAGCGCAATGGGGGCGACCGTGATGACGGCCACGTCCACGAACACGCCGACCGCAGTCAGGATCAGGGTCGCCAGCGCCAGTGCCAGCAGGGCGCGGGTTTCACCGAGTTTCTTGACGATGGTTTCGGCGATGGTGGTGGCCGCACCCGATTCGATCAGCACGCCAGCCAGCACACCGGCCGCCAGGATCCGCATCACCGCCGTGGTGATCCCCTGGGCGCCACCGATCATCAGGGCCACAGTCTGGGTCAGATCGGCACCGCCAATCAGGCCACCGGCCAGGGCACCCACGATCATGCCGTAAGCCGGCGGAACCTTCTTCAGAATAAGGAAGATGGCGATGGAGAGCGCAGCGATAGCGCCAAGCGCGGTAACTGGGATCATGACGGGCACCTTGGATAGATAGAGTGCTCGCCATTATGGGGATGCAAAACGATAAATCTTTAGACGAAACGACAAATAACAGGCACTGAAAAGCAGGTTAATTGTAATTAATCACAATCACATGCTCAGGTTAAGCCCGAGATAAAGCTGAAATTTGTCGTCTAACTTGTTGAAATTCAACCCGGTTATCTGCTCGATCCGCCCCAGTCGATAACGCAGGGTATTGGGGTGGATAAACAGCGCCTCGGCACAGCGATGCAGATCACAATCCTGCAAGAAATAGTGGCGCAGGGTCTTCTGCAAAGCGCCTTTGGAGTCCTCTTTGGCAAGCCTCAGTAAGGGGGCGCGCAACTGATCCGCCTGCCAGGAGTCCATCAGACTCCCCAGCAGCACCGGCAAGCGGTAATCCTCGAAGAAGTAGACCTGCTTGCGCGGTGCCTGCCGCATGCCACGGCGCAAGGTATCCCGCGCCGTCTGGTAAGAGCGCGTCAACCCGTCGATGCCGGTGAAATAATCGCCCACCGCGATATGCACCTTGAAGTGGGGAATCCGCGCCAGCAACTGCTTGATCCGACTGCGCTCCTGATCCGATTGCCAGACACCGTTGCAGAGCTGGGCCGGTTTGAGCACCACTATCTCGTCGAGCCCATGGATAGCCACTAAATTGTCCCGCTCCGGGTTTTCCAGCTGATGCACCAGCTCTCTTAACCGGGCGGGATCCGCCTCCTCCAGCGCCAGCACGGCCACCACCCGAGGCTGGGCCAGATCCAGCCCGAGAAAACGGGCCGCCTGCTGCAGCTGATCGACTCGCCCCTCGCCACGGATCAGCTGCAGCACCAGCTCCTCCTTGTGGCGCTTGTCCCACTGCAACTGTTCGGTGAGCGCCGCCTGCTCCATGATCAGCTCGGCGGTCATTCGCACCAGCTCGGCGTAAGCGCGAACTTCCTCCGGATCGCCGGAAATACCGATCACCCCGAGCAGTTCCCCCTGATAGGAGATGGGTAGATTGATGCCGGGCCGCACCCCCTTGAGCTGCAGAGCGGTCGCCTCGCTGATCTCCACCACCCGGTTCTCGGTCAATGCCAGCACGGCCCCTTCGTGGCGCTGATGGATCCGCTCCGGATTACCAGAAGCGATAATGATGCCGCTCTCGTCCATCACGTTGACCGAGAACGACAGGATCTTCATCGCCCGACTGACAATCTGATGAGCAAGGCTCTCATTTAGCTGCATAACATCTCCGGACAATTGGCGGTTTGGACGGTGCTGCCTGGCACCAACCCGCAGCAGATGGGCGCAAAGATGCCACATCATCAAGACAAGCGAGAGGGGGATCGCTAGAATAGGCCACTTTACCCGATGTGTGCCCCGCCATGGAGCAGGAATTGCGTGCTTGCACCCGCCTGTCCGTGATGGCCCATCCCTCCGATATGGACTGCGCTATGGATTATGAGTTTCGCCGCGACCCGTTTGGTGGCTATCGCGCCCGGTTCTCCATGGGCCATGAAGCCATCGGTCAGTGGCTGATCGACGAAGTTGGCAAGGATGAAGAGAAGCTCGACGAGCTCTTCTCCATCATTGACCAGCTATCCAACCGCACCCGAGTCGAATACCGGCTCAATGGCGGTGACTACTCCCTGCTGCTGACCCACGAAGAGGCGGAGGTGAAAGCCAACGCCCTCAATATCGAGCTGGATGAGGATCTTGACGATCTCGCCTACTACGATGATGAACAGCTGGCCATGTGCGGGCTGGAAGATTTTGCCCAGGTGCTCGGCTCCTGGCGCGCCTTTATCCGTAACGAGGATATGGGCTGATTAACCCAATGTCGGGCAAACTTGCCCTTTTGCCTAACCCAACAGGATTGACTATGTCTATTTACGATTTTGATGACGAACTGCCGGAAGACGAAGAACAGGAATCTACCCAGAAAGCGGCTGTGCCTGCCAAGAAGAAAGGCAAGCAAGTGATGAACACTCAGGTTAACTTGAGCCCGCGCGATGCCAGCCGTCTGAATGGGATCCATATTGAAGCGATCGCCACGCTGGACGACGTCAGCCTGCCGAAGAACGTCATCTTCAAAGCTGGCCTGATCGCCCTGGGCGAGCTGAAAGCCGACAAACGTGCCGATATCATCGCCCGCGTGATCGCTGAATCCGGTCGCTAATCCCCCGGGAAAACCGACTGGCCAGCCTATCGCCCATTGCGGCGATACGAAACGCCATAAAAATCAAAGCCGGAGCCACTGCTCCGGCTTTGTTGTTTCTGTCATCCCCTTCCGCACTTACTGTGGCTCACAGCGCAGTAAGCGGGGCTGCTCCCTGGGCACCAGCTTGTCGTAATGCCCGCTGGCACGAGCCGCCGCCAGTGCTTCGTTGAACCGCTCGATCAGCTCGATCCCGCCAGGCATCTGACGTGAAACCAGCAGATAGAAGGTATCACTCTGGCGAAAATAGGGTAACGGCTGCAGGTGATGGGGATCGCCGAAGACCGCCATGCTGGCATCTGCCGTGACGGCATCGTTCATCGGCATCAGGTCAACCCGCTTGAGTTCGAGCATGCGCAAGCACTGCGCCAGCGTTTTGGGGCGAGTGAGCTGCAAAGAGAAACGGGCAATCACCTCATCCGCGTGGCTGGTACTCCAGCCCGCCGGAATGCAGACCCGCAGCCCCTGCCACTTGCCATCAAGCACAGCCTCGCTGCCTCGATAGGTAAACCAGGAGAGGTGATCAATATGGATGGGGGCACTGTAGTAGAAGAGTTTTGCCCGCGCCCGCGTCCAGGCGTAGGGGTAGGTGGCGGATGCCAGGCCATTGCGAGTCAGCTCATAGCCCCGGTTCCAGGGCAGGTAGTCCACCTTCAGATCCTGATAACCCGCCTCGTGCAGCAGGGTCGTCACCAGCCGGGTACTCTGACCGCCATCCGCCAGCGCAGCGCCGGTATAGGGTGAAAAATCCCCGGTCACCAGCGACAACGGAGCACCGGCCCCCCATCCACACCAACAACAGAACAACCACCCATAGCGCGTCATCACCACCCCCTTCTTACTCTGTTACTGAGTATAGGAGAGCGGCTTGGAAAACCCGGTCGAGTTGCCTTGCGGACGACGCCCCTGCTAAGGTGCAGCCCTTTCACTACAGAGGTGTTTCGATGTTACCCCTACCCGATACCCTGATCTGGGGCGCACTGGCGCTGGCCACCCTGCTCTGTCTGGCACGACAACGGCTGCCCGGTTTCCTGCTACTGGCGGTGGCACTGCTGCTGGCGCTCTGGCTGGATCGCATCACCACAGCGGCCCTGCCGGTGACGCTGGTAGCCCTGCTGCTGGCCTGGCGTCTGCCGTCACTGTCAGGCCATCGCCGTACTCTGGCATGGAGCGCGCTGTTGGCATGGGCAGTGGCACTGACCCTGCACCTGGTTCCCGGTTTCAATAATCTCAAGGTGCTGGATCAGGCGCTGGCGGGCCCCGCCAGCGTGCCGTTCAACATGTACCTGAACCTCGACAAACCGCTGCTCTTCTTCGGCTTGCTGCTGGCCTGCCCGACCCTGCTCGGCAAGGGAGGTGCCATCCGTTGGCGGCCACTGGCCATGTTGCTACTGCCGCTGGGGGCCCTGCTGGTGATCGCCTGGCAGTTGGGGGCACTGCGACCGGAAGTGGGACTGCCCCACTGGTGGTGGCTGTTCGCCCTGAACAACCTGCTGTTCACCTGTGTGGCGGAAGAGGCGCTGTTTCGTGGCGCGATCCAGCAGGGGCTGGCAGAACGCTACCGCCCCTGGATGGCCATAGTGGTGGCCGCCATGCTGTTCGGCGCCATCCACCTGCCCGGCGGCCCACTGCTGGCGCTGTTTGCGACCCTGGCGGGCGTTTGCTACGGCTTGGCATTCCAGCTAAGCGGGCGGCTCTCGGTGGCAATCCTGATCCACTTCGCCTTCAACTTCGCCCATCTGGCGCTGTTTACCTACCCGTTGGCACGCACCTGACCCTCAGCCGCGCGGCGTCTTGCCCTTGAACTGCTTGACGCTGCGCTTGGCCTGAGTACGGCGATTGGCCTGCTTGTCACGAGGGGTGCGCTTGCCCTCGCCGCTGGCGGGCTGGTCGGTGACCGGAAATCCCGCCAGCTCCTGCAACACCAGCTCGCGGCCGGTCAGGGTCCGAATAGCCGTCAGGATCTCGTTCTCACCATGGCAAACCAGCGAGATCGCCAGCCCCTCGCGGCCCGCCCGGGCAGTACGACCGATGCGATGTACGTAGACAGGGGCGCTGGCGGGTAAGTCCAGATTTATCACCACCGGCAGCGCCTCCACATGGATACCACGCGCCATCAAGTCGGTAGCCACCAGCACCCGCACCTTGCCAGCCTTAAATTCGGCAAGTGCCTGCTCCCGCACCGCCTGCTCTTTCTCGCCATGCAGGGATGCAACCGCAATGCCGGCTTTGGCCAGCTTCTTAGCAACCCCATCGGCGTCATCCCGCGCACTGATAAAGACCAGCACCTGCGGCCACCCCTGCTCCTTGAGCACACTGATGAGCGCGGGCACCTTGCTGCTCTTGTTGACCAAAAAGAGCCGCTCTTCAATCTCGTTCACCACGCTGTTGAGGGGATTTGCTTCGAGGCGGATGGGCTCGCGCAACAGGCCGTTGGCCAGCGTCTCCAGTTCGACCGGCAAGGTGGCCGAGAAGAGCAGGGTCTGGCGATCCGCCGGAATAAAACCGAGCAGCGCCTTGATATCGGGGGCAAAACCCATCTCCAGCAGGCGATCCGCCTCATCCAGCACCAGCAGTTGCAGACCATCCAGCCCCAGCAGTTGCTGGGTCAGCAGATCCCGCAGCCGCCCCGGCGTCGCCACCAGCAGCTGTGGCCCCTGCGCCAGCTCGGCCTGTTGCCGCTCCTGCGCAACGCCCCCACACAAGGTCACTATGCGTAGCCCCAGCGCCTCGGCACCCTCTTTTAGCGCGGCTGCAACCTGAGTCGCCAGCTCGCGGGTCGGCACCAGCACCAGGCCTTGCACCTGACTGGAGGCAGGATCCAGCCGTTGCAGCAGCGGCAGGCCAAACGCCAAGGTCTTGCCGCTGCCGGTCTGGGCCAGCGCCAGCAGATCCTGCCCCGCCAGTGCCGCCGGTATAGCCAGCTGCTGGATGCGGGTCGGGCTGTGCAAGGTCGCTGGCAAAGAGGCCAGCAGAGCGGGATGGAGGGCAAGTTCGCTAAAGGTCATGGCGCTACGTCAACAAAGAAGTGGGAGGCGAAGTCTAGTGAGCGGGGAAAGAGAAGTAAAACCCTATCCACCATGGCCCGGCAGAGCGCGGATGGCAACAGACTACACTTGAGCTGACTCATTGGACAAAGAGACACGCCATGACCAGACATATCCCCCTCCTGCTGCTCGTGGCCGTCCTGCTCGGCAGTACCACCCTCGGCTTGTCGCAGACCCCGGAGAACGACCCCACCCCCGAGCCGCCCAAACCGCTGCGCATCCTCAATGCCCACCTTGGCGAGCTGCCGGGGCTGATCAACGCCGACAAGACGGGCCCCTTCGTCGATCTGGTGCACGCCATCGACGATCTCTACCCCGATGTGACCATCAAGATCACTATCTACCCCATCGCCCGCGCCATGGCTGGCGTGATTGCCGGCAAGGCGGATCTGGGGCTACCCGCCATCCGCAACCTCAAGGATGTCGATATGCTGGCTTATCGTTTCAGTACCCGCAGTTTTGGCAAGGTTGCCCATGTGATTTACAGCAACACCACCCAGCCGGTCAGCACAGATATGGCCTACGGCATTGTGCCCACCAAACGGGACCTGCTGATCGAGGCCGTTCCCGACTATATGCCCTTCCCGGTACAGCGCTCGATGAGTATCGAGCAGTCACTGCGCAAATTATCGCGCGGTCGTATCGACGCCTTTGTCTGGGCGCAGGAGGAGGCCGACCTGATGCTCAGGCAGCTGGGGCTGACCAATATCAGGCGAGAGTTTTTCGGGAATTTCGAAGATGTCTTCATCATCCAGAAAGGGGCAGATGGTGATGAGATGGACGAATTTCTCCGCCAAGCCATCGATCAGCTGGCCGCCACCGGCAAACTGGCCGAGATCTACGAGAAGATCCACCGCCCCTATGTGGAGTGGCAACCATCCCCGCCCGCCAAAGCTGAATCGGCGACCACCCCGCCCGCAACCCCCTGAACAGGCCATTCCCGCATAAAAAAATCCCGCCAGGGCAGAAACCCTGGCGGGATTTTTCATTTAGCGTAGCGGGAGCTTACAGCACAGCGAGAGCAGCGGCGTAGTTCGGCTCGTCGGCCACTTCGGCAACCAGCTCGCTGTGCAGCACCTTGTTGTCACCATCCAGTACCACGATGGCACGAGCGGTCAGCCCTACCAGCGGGCCGGAAGAGAAAGCCACACCATAAGCCTGCATGAAATCAGCGCCACGCAGGGTGGAGAGGGTCACCACCTTGTCCAGACCTTCGGCGCCGCAGAAGCGGGACTGGGCGAACGGCAGATCGGCGGAGATGCACAGCACTACTGTGTTCTCCAGCGCGCTGGCCTGCTCGTTGAACTTGCGAACAGAGGTGGCGCAAGTCGGGGTATCAACGCTCGGGAAGATGTTCAGGATTTTGCGCTGACCGGCAAAGCTTGCCAGGGTCAGGTCGGCGAGATCCTTGGCCACCAACGAGAAGGGCTTGGCTTGCTCACCGGCTACCGGGAAGTGACCAGCGACGGAGACCGGGTTGCCTTGCAGAGTGACTGAGTTGCTCATGTGTTATGTCCTTTTTATTGGTGTAGTAAAAATCAGGCCTCCAGTATAAGCGTGGCCAACGCTTACAAACACCCGCCAACCACAGGGATATATGCGGTAAAAAACCGCTCTCCCGTCGCGACGTCAACACCATAAAAGGGGGTTGACCTTGGATATAACACCAAGGTTTACACTCACCTCAGTTATTCAGGTTCCCGCAGGGGCGGGAGCCAGCCAAGAGGAACACTCCATGAGCAAATCCTGCTGCTCCACCCAGCATGCCGCTGCCCCCATCAAGGCCGTCAGCAAGACCAGCCCCATCGAGCACAACCATGACAGTCACTGCTGTGACAGTGCCGCGCCGGTCAGCTGCTGTGGCGGCTCCGCCCCCCATGATCATCAGGATCATGAGCAGTGCGACCCACAGGGAGATGAAGAGCCCCCCCTGGGCGGCGCACAATCCCGGAGCTGCGGCACAGCGAATTCATCCCATGACCATCATGATCATGCAGCGCAGACTCCTGCCGATCCGCTGGTTGCACCGGAGCAAGGCAACAGCCGCCACAGCTGGCAAGTCATGGGGATGGATTGCCCCAGCTGCGCCCGCAAGATCGAGACCGCCGTCAGCCGGGTGAACGGTGTGCAGCAAGCGCGCGTGCTGTTTGCCACCGAGAAATTGGTGGTGGATCTGGCCCCTGGCCTCTCCCCCGATCCCGTCACCGCCGCCGTGCTGGCTGCAGGTTTCCAGCTCAAAGGGGAAAGCACTGGCAAGCAGGCAGCTGGCCGCGAGCACACTCCGCAGCCAACCCGGCTCGGCAACTTTCTCAATAAATACTGGCAACCCCTGTCACTGGCCAGCCTGATGCTGGTCGCCGCCCTGTTGCCAAGCGAGATTGATCAGCCGCTGTTTACCCTGGCCACCCTGTGGGGGCTGTGGCCCATCTCCCGCAAGGCATGGGCGCTGACCAAAAGCGGCTCCCCCTTCGCCATCGAGACCCTGATGACGGTGGCAGCGCTTGGCGCCCTCTTTCTCGGTGAAACCGCCGAAGCGGCCATGGTGCTGCTGCTGTTTATGCTGGGGGAGCATCTGGAGGCCTACGCCGCCGGGCGCGCCCGGGCCGGAGTCACCGCCCTGATGGCACTGGTGCCTGACAAGGCGCTGCGCATCCGCACCACTGCCGAGGGCGAAGTGCGGGAAGAGGTGGCGGCCGATGAGCTGCGTCCCGGCGATATCATCGAAATCGCCCCCGGTGCCCGCCTGCCCGCCGACGCCCGCCTGCTCGACCCCCTCGGAGCGTTTGACGAGAGCGCCCTGACCGGTGAATCCATTCCGGTGGAGCGTAATCAGGGTGACAAGGTGCCGGCCGGTAGTCTGGCTGCCGATCGGGTGCTGCGTCTTGAGGTGGTGTCCGAACCCGGCAACAACGCCATCGACCGCATCCTGCACCTTATCGAAGAAGCCGAGAGCCAGCGCGCCCCCATCGAGCGCTTTATCGACCGCTTCAGCCGCTGGTACACCCCGGCCATGATGCTGATCGCCCTGCTAGTCGTCATTGTCCCGCCGCTCGCCTTCGGCCAGAGCTGGGACGAGTGGCTCTATCGCGGACTGGCACTGCTGCTCATCGGCTGCCCCTGCGCGCTGGTCATCTCCACCCCGGCAGCGGTTACCTCGGCGCTGGCCGCAGCTACCCGTCAGGGGGCGCTGATCAAGGGCGGTGCCGCGCTGGAACGGCTGGCCCATATCGATACCGTCGCCTTTGACAAGACCGGCACCCTGACACTGGGCAAGCCGCAACTGACCGAGCTGGTCAGCCTCAATGGCCAGCCGGAGGCCGAGCTGCTGGCGCTGGCGGCCGCCATCGAGCAGGGTTCCCACCACCCGCTGGCCCGCGCCGTGGTGGCCCAAGCCAATGCACAAGAGCTGACGCTGGCCGACGCCCGCGACCTGCGCGCCCTGCCGGGCATGGGGGTTGAGGGACGCATCAACGGCGAGCTGTGGCAACTGCTGGCGCCGAGCCGGGTGACAACCCTCAATGCTGAACAGCAGATCCTGATTGGTACGCTGGAGCAGCAGGGCAAGACCGTCGTGATGCTCTGCCAGAGCAGCGGCGACAAGACTCTGCCAGTCGCCCTGCTGGCGCTGCGGGATCAGATCCGGCCGGAGGCGGCTGCTGCGCTGCAAGAACTCCATCAGCTTGGGCTCCAGAGCATCATGTTGACCGGGGACAACCCCCGCGCCGCCGAGGCGATCGCCACCGAGCTGGGCATGGGCTGGCGTGCCGGTCTGCTGCCGGAGAACAAGGTAGAAGAGATCGCCAAGCTGGCCAGCACTCGTAAGGTCGCGATGATCGGCGATGGCATCAACGATGCCCCCGCCATGAAGCGGGCCAGCATCGGCATCGCCATGGGGGGCGGCACCGATGTGGCGCTGGAGACCGCCGATGCGGCACTGACCCACAACCAGCTCGGCGGTATTGCCGCGATGATCCGGTTGTCGCGGGCGGCGCTGGCCAATATTCACCAGAATATCGCGCTGGCACTGGGGCTGAAGGCCATCTTCCTGGTCACCAGCCTGCTCGGCATCACCGGCTTGTGGATTGCGGTGCTGGCCGATACCGGCGCCACCGCCTTGGTCACCGCCAACGCCCTGCGACTGCTGCGCAAACGCTGATCCCGCACAGCCAGAAACCCTGAAATGACAACCGCCGCCCCCAACAGGGGCGGCTTTTTGCATCCGATGACGGAAAAGAAAAAGCGCGCCTGCCGGTCGGCAGTCGCGCTTTGTTTACTCTCTCGGAGTTATCCCACCCTTGGCAAGGTGGAATTCAACCCGGGGGCGCCGAGCCATCCCCCGAGCTCAATGAGCATCAGTTCCAATTTCCAGCGCGCAATTCTAATCAGCTGCAATCATTACAAATGTGAGCGGAAGGACAAAAACCAAACTTTTTCAACAAGATAACGTTTTCAGGTTGAAACTTCGATCCGGCTCACAGACCTCACGGCCATTTGGCCTCATATCTGGAAAATGGCAGTCACGGGGTCAGAAAAGCAATGTCTGATCAAGTGGATAGACAAGGAGCAAACAATGAAACGGATTGAAGAACAAGCCAGGCGGCTGGATGAGGAGTATCAGGCGATCGGGCAGCTGTTCGATCAGTTTTGCCAGCAGGCAGGCGCCCTGGCCGAGCAGTATCACTTCTTCAACTGGCCCGATTATGAAGACTCGCCGCCGCTGAGCCGCGCCTTCACTCTATTGGGGGAACCCCGCGAACTGCGGCTGCGCTGCCAGCCCGGTGAGCGCTCCGCCCTCAATGGCCTGATCCAGGTGATAGCAGCAAATGGCACCATAGATGCCAGCCTCGGGTTTCGCGCCGATGGCCAGCTGCTGCTGGAGTCCGGCAAGCTGCTGGACAACCCGCCCGGACTGCTGCTCAAGCTGCTGCTCGGCGCTGTGTGGCAACACAAACCCCAGGAGGAGAGCACCGGGCAACCGCACTGACATCAGGGGCCAACGGCACTGAAACAAAGGGGACCAACGGTCCCCTCTGTTTACCCTATTCGCTGGCGATCTCGATGGTCACATGCACCAGCTCTTCATGGATCACCAACCGTTCGCGGATCTGCTGCGCCGGTAGCGGATTGACCATCAGCAAAGAGAGCACGCAGGCATACTGCTGCTGCCCCACCCGCCAGACGTGCAGATCGCGGATCTCGCTACCCGGCAGCTCGGCGATCACCTCGCGGATCTCCGCCACCAGCGGGGTATCCATCTCGGCATCCAACAGCACCCGACCGGAGTCCCGCAGCAGACCCCGGGCCCATACCGCCACCAACCCGGCGCCCACTATGCCCATCAGCGGGTCGAGCCAGTCAGCCCCCCACAGCATGCCCCCTACCAACGCCAGAATTGCCAGCACGGAAGTGGCTGCATCCGCCAGCACGTGGATATAGGCGGCGCGCAGATTGAGATCCTGATGGCCGTGGTGATCGTCATGGTCATGATGATCATCATGGTGGCCATGCCCATGACCGTGCTGATGGTGGTGATGACCGTGATCACCCTTGAGCAGCCAGGCGCAAGCGAGGTTCACCAGCAGCCCCACCAGCGCGATGGCGATCGCCTGTTGATAGTGGATCGGGCTGGGATCGAGCAGCCTAAACACCGACTCGAACAGCATCAATCCGGCCACCCCCACCAGCAACAGGGCGCTGGTGAAGCCACCCAGCACCTCGATCTTCCAGGTGCCGAAGCTGAATCTGTGGTCGCGAGCAAAGTGGCGGGCGGCACGATAGGCCAGCACCGAGAGACCGAGCGCCAGCGCGTGGGAGCTCATGTGCCAACCATCCGCCAGCAGCGCCATGGAGTTGTAAAACCAGCCGCCGCCGATCTCCGCCACCATCATGATGACGGTGAGCAACACGGCCCAGCGGGTCTTCTGTTCGGCCAGTGGATTACCCTCGTGAATGACGGGGTGATGGCAGTGTGATTGAGCGAGGGATGACATGGATTTCTCCTGAGAGCGATGATGCAATATACTATACCCCAGTATAGTTTTATTGATCGAGAGGATCCGCCATGTCCCATACCATTCACGACAAAAAGAAGCTGCTGGCACGGGTGCGCCGCATCAAGGGACAGGCCGGTGCGCTGGAGAGCGCGCTGGAGCAGGAGAGCGACTGCGCCGCCATTTTGCAGCAGATCGCCGCCATCCGCGGCGCCGTCAACGGCCTGATGCTGGAGGTGCTGGAGGGGCATATGCGCGAGCACCTCGGCGCCGCCAATGCCACCCCTGCCGAGCGGCTGGAGGATCTGGATCAGGTGGTCAGCGTCCTGCGATCCTATTTGAAGTAGCGCAATGCAAAGACGCCCGGCAGCAAGCCGGGCGTCTCGTCACTCAAACTCCCCGTAGGGGGTCAGGGGCAGCGGTGGCATATCGAGATCCCCCCGCCACGGCTTGAAGGTGTAGCGCAAAAACAGGGTGGCATGGCTGGGGGCGTAGTCATCCGCCTGCTGGATATCGATCCGGCCACCGATGCGCCAGTGATCGGTCAGCCGGTGCTCGACCAGCGCGTTGACGGTATAACCCGTGCCACGGCTGCTGCCACCGGCCACGGTGGCATCCTGATCCGGCAAACCATCCGGCAGCAAACCGGGCAGAGGATAGCGGCGACTCGCGTTGCTGTGAGAGCGGGACCAGGCGAGCGTCCCGCCCAGATCCCATGATCAGTCGCCACTGCGTTGACTGAATCGCACTGGCACACCGAACGAGAGATAGCGCTCCGGACTGTAATATCCGCCGCGACCCAGGGTGTAACCGCTCAAATCCTGTTCATGGTGCCAGGCCATGACCCGCCCCCCTATGGTTACCCGTCGGTTGGCCTCGTTGATCAGCTTGTAGTAGCTGCCCCCCATCAGGCGGGTACGCCAGTTATCCGGCACATTCTCGCCCGTCAGCAGGTGTTGTTGCAGGCTGCCCCAGTGACCCAGTGCGCCACCCTGATCGTGACTCAGGTTGAGGCGCACACCGTTGGCCCGGATGCCCCCCCAGCGGATACCGGTCGCAGGATCCACCGCCCCGCCATAGGAGAGCAGCGAGCTGTTCAGCGGCCGCCGCGACAGGGTGGCGCGCCAGCCAATCTCATGCCACTTGCCGCGCACCGTGGCCCCGCCAACCCAATCCACCACCTCGAATCCCAGCGGCGTGGTGCCGAGATCCGCCTGCCACTGATCCCCCTTCCAACCAACCGCCAGGGTGTGACCCGTCGCCTGCTGGGACTGGTTGCCCCAACACTCGCGCCCACTACAGCTGCCAAAACTGGCACGGTAAGGAGAGTCAGGGAAGGATCCGGCATCCATCGCCACCCGTTCGATACGACCAAACAGAGCACCGCCGGCCAGCGGGGTATCCAGCTGCAACATCTGGGTCAGGGCCTGCAGATCCGAGGTTCCCTCCGCTCCCTTACTCCCCCAATAGTCACTGTCAAACGACACAGTGGTTTGGCTCTGTCGATAGTGGCGGTCAAGATCACGGCGCACGCTGCCGACCAGCCAGTCATCCTGATCCCGGCTGAGCGCCCGGGCAGTCAGTGCCGCATCATCCAGCGGCTCAGCGGGTGCCAGCCCTGCGGCGGTGAGCGCCTTGCGATCCAGCGCCAGCGCACCCTGCGTATCACCTGTGGCAAAACGCTGGCGAGCCGCATCGCGCCAGAACAACACACTCCCTTGAGAAGGGGCAGCTGCGGCCACGGTGGGGGCATAGGCGGTGAAAATTTCGCGGGCAACCTCGGGCTCACCCAACTGCTGATAGAGATTGGCGACCCGGCGGTAGTGGCTGACATCATCACCTACCGCAGCGCTAGGCGACCAGACCGGCAGCCAGTGGCGGCTCCCAGCCTTGTCTCCCTGCGCCAGAGCCAGTTCCGCCATGCCAAGGCGAGCCCCTTGATGATCCTTGTCGTTGCTCAGGATCCCCCGATAGTAGTGCTCGGCCTGCGACCAGTCACCGCGACCGGCGGCCCAGCCAGCCAGTGTCAGCGCCACCGAATCATCCGGCAGCAGGGGGATCAGCAGACGCTCGGCTGCCGCCACCTCCCCCTGGTCATGGCGTGCTCTGGCCTCTGCCATCAGCTCCCGCCTTGCCAAGCGGCTATCAAGTTGTGCCATCTGGCTGCTCCTGCGCTGGGGGGACTCCTCGGCCAGGATCCTGCGGGCACGGGATAGCGCCCCCTGCCCGGAGAGATAGAGCGCAGTGGCATAGCGCAAATCACTATCTTGTGGATTGGCGGCCAGCGCACTTTGCAACAACACGCTGGCGGCCGTAGTATCGTTGGCCGCCGCCATGGCGACAGCGGTGTGATAACGCCGCCACGGATCCTCCGGTGTCAATGCCAGTGCGAGATGGCGTTTATTCAATGCCTGCGCCCGATAGCCGGATTGCTCCAGCAACGCCGCATCCCGATCCAGCAGATCGGCCCTGAGGCGATCCCCCTGTTTTTGCAATGCCGCTGATCCCCCCGGAGAGAGCAGCGCCAGTGCCCGCTCAGGATCCCGCTCCCGATAGAGCTCAAACAGCCGTAGCCGTGCCCGTTCATTGTTGGGGGCGATATTCAGAGCCCGCAGATAAGCCTGCTCGGCGGCGCCGTGCTGGTGACGCGCCAATTCGCAATCCCCCAGCCCCAACCAGGCCTCCTGCCTGCTGCCATTCAGGCCGATCACTTGCCGATAGAGCGTGGCGGCCTGCGCCCACTGCTGACTGGCCTGCGCCTGTTTTGCCCGATCGAGGATCAGCCAGTAACGATTGTTCTCCCACTGCCGCTCCCAGCGACCTCGCTGGGGGAGATCGGGATGGCGTAACAACCGCTCAAACAGGCGGTTGGCCTGCTCACGCTGATGTTGGCGGGCATAGGCCACCCCGAGTACCCCCATCACTTCGGGATCATCCGGGTAGCTTGTTTGCAGCCGCTGCAACTCGGCCAGGGTGGCGCGCTGGTCTGCCGCCCGTGCCAGCATGGCCTGACGCTGGCGAAATGCAGGAGAGGCCCAGAGCGCCTCCTGCTGCGCCAGCAGGGTCTGGGCCTCGTCACTGCGGCTGTCGGCCGCAAAGGTGACGATAAACTGCTGCAAGGATGCCAGACTGGCGGGGCCAACCGGCATGCGGCGAATATCCGCCAGCCAGACCCTGGCCGCGCTGTCTCGCGTCGGATAACTGGCCGCCATCTTGTGCAGCAGGGCCATCCCCTCGTCACGATGGCCGGATAACAGCAGACGCTGAGCGAGAAAGGTTCGCAATCTGTCGTGCCCGGGATAGCGCAGGTCCAGCGCCCGCATCATGGCTAGCGCCTCGGTACGGTGTGCCGGGATCCGGTCGTTGAGCACCGCATATTCAACCGCCAACTCAAGGTTGGGCGCCTCATCCCCGCCAAACAGGGCGCGATAGCACGCCCGGGCTCCCTCCGGATCCCCTTCGTTGGCCAATTGGCGAGCCTGCTGTAGCCGAGCTCTCGACGCCTGCTCATTGATCCGCAGGTTGCGCATGCCCAGCCGGTAGAGGGAGGAGTCGGGGGCCAGCTTGCCAAGTCGTTTCAGCAGCGCCTCCGCCTCCTCCAGCTTGCCGCTGGCAAGGGCAAACCTGGCCTGGGCGGCCAGCAACTCGGGATGTTGCGGCTCAATCAGGGAGAGCGAATAGAGTGAGTTGCCGAGCAGATCTTCGTTATGGGTCACTTCCCCCAACCGGATCTGGGACAACAGCCACTCAACCGGCTCGACCACCGCCTCCGCCTGCACGCTTCCCAGCAGGCTGGCCAGCAGCCAGATCAGGGTCAACGGACGCGTTGGCATTCATCACTCCAGCGCGGCAACAGGGTGCCATCGGCTGCGAAACGGAAGCGCCCCTGCACCCAGCCATGACCAAACAGAGTCAGCACACTGGCGTAATAGCCATCGCCCTGAATAAGGGGCTGCTGCTGCAGTTGCGCCGCCAGCGGCAATCCGCTGGCCAGTGGCAACCCGCTAGCCAGTGGCAGCAGCGCGGCAGCAAAGCCGTGATCGCCCCGACTCAGCACCTCGCCGGTCAGGGTATCCACCCGTTCCGGTACGCCCTGCTCAGTCAGCGCCGCCAGCATGGGATTTAGGTGATGCACCCGCGCGTCTCTGGCCGGGTCATCCTCGCGCAACACCTCGCCGGTCAGGGGATCTACCAGTTCCGCTGCGCCCGGCTCAGTGAGCGCCGCCAGCATGGGATTGAGGTGATGCACCTGCGTATCTGTGGCCAGGTTATCCTCGCGCAACACCTCACCGGTCAGAGTATCTACATCTTCCTGTACGCCTTGCTCAGTGAGCGCCGCCAGCGTGGGGTTGCGGTGACTCACCTGCGTGTCTGTGGCCGGGTTATCCTCATGCAACACCTCGCCGGTCTGGGGATCTACCGGTTCCGCTACGCCTTGCTTGGTCAGCGCCGCCAGCATGGGGTGGAAGTGACGCACCAGCGCCTCTCTGGCCGGGTCATCCTCGCTCAGCATGCCGAGCCAGAGGTAGACCCGGATCCCGTCATAACTGCCCACGCTGCCTTTCCCTTCGGTCACCTGCCAGCCAGACGCCTGCCGCCAGTCGATCCAGTCCGGGGCAAAACCACGGGGCGCGCTGGCGGTCAGTAGCGCAGGCAACAGGTCGCGCATCTCTTGCCACGGCCCCTGCATGGCGGCAAAACGGGCCAGCAACTGGGGCGGCAAGTAGCTCGGGTTGAGGGTCCAGCGCCCCTCCCCGGTAAAGCCGCGGGGAGCAGGCAACAGCACGGGGCCAAGGCCCGGCAGCCGGGCCACCTCTTCACGGGCGATGCGACGCAGCAGCATGGTACCGATGGACTGGTAGCTGTGGTTTTGCCACAGTCGCCCTGCCTCCAGCAAGCTGTAGGCAATCCAGAGATCCGAATCGGCAGCACTGTTGTCATCGAGCACACCGAGGCTGCCATCACTGCGCGGCCCCCACTGCCAGGCTGGCAAGAAACCGGTCAGATCCCCTCTGGCGAGCTGCACCTCGGTCCATTGCAGCAGGCGTTCGAAGGTCTCCCGATCGTCGTTGACCAGCGCAAAGAACAGGCCGTAGCTCTGCCCCTCCGACGTGGTGATGCGGCGACCATCGGCAGGATCGATGACCCGCCCCTCCTCGCTGATGTAGTGATCCTTGAACTGCTGCCATTCGGGCCAGTCACAGCCCGCTCGGGCAGGGTGCAGCGAACAGGCCCACAACAGCAGGCAACCCCAGATACGCAACGCGCTTCTCATCTCTTACTCTTCCTTCAAACGACGACGGCTGATCCCGGCCAGCAGGACTCGCAGCCCCCAGCCAAGCAACAGCATGCACGCCACGGTCAGACCAACCAGCCGCAATGGATGGTGGGCAAACTGCTGCCAGATGTGCTCCCACCAGGGCAGGTAGCCCACTGTGTAGCGATCCCCCACCGCCAGACTGTTCACCCCGGATGCCCGGATGATGGCCACCGACCCCGCCACCTGCGCCCGCAGCTCGTTCTGCTGCAGCGCCTCATTGAGCAGCCTGGCACCAGCCGGGCCATCGGCCAGCATGGCCACCAGACTGCGCTGGGGATGGACCGGGGATTGCAGCCCCACAATGGCGGCAATGGCGCGGTTGCCGGTCATGGCGACCCGACTCTCGGGCTGGCGATCGCTCGGGGAGCCCGCCAGCTCCGGTCGATTCTCCCGTCTTGGCTGGTTGACCCAGCTGCGGGTCGACGCCAGCAGGGCATCCGGTTTTGCATCGTGGCGAAATTCGGCGGGCAGCTCGCCGATCAGCAAGGTGTCGAGGTCGGCCTCCCGCGCCTGCTGCCAATCACTGGTCAGGGTCACCGCCAGCGCCGGATAACCGGTCTCGGCACCGATAGCCCCCAGGGTATCGAGCAGAGTCGTTATCTGTTCTGACGATGGATTTTGCGGCATCACTATCTGGGTTTGTGAGAGATCAGCCAGCCGACTGAAGGGGAAACCGGCGCCAGAGAAGGCCCGCAGATCCGGCATCTCGATAAAATGGCGATAGCCGGTGAAGTCGATGGTCGACTCGTCATCGATACGCACCAGATGGGGTGGCGGCAGGGTCAGATCGCAGCGCCCCTCCTCATCCCCGCCCATCATCTGGCGGGCATATTCGAACTTGAATCCCAGACTGTTGGCCTGGCTGGTCTTGAGACCGGGCATGGTCAGCGCCCGGGTGCCGTCATCCCCCGCCAGCCAGAGCGGCAGGGTGAGCCACTGCTGGCCACGGGTTGCATCCGGTTCGAGGGTGAAGGACTTCATGAACTGGCCATTGACCATCACATCCAGTCGGGAGCCGTTGCGCAGAGTCGGCGTGCTGTAGTGATAATCGAGATTGAGTTTTACCCCTTGCGAGCCCGCCATGTAGAGATCGGGGGGCAGCCGCAGGGTCAGATTCATCGGCCAGGGGGCATAGCCAGAGGCTTGCAGCTGGGTCGGGTAGTCGAGCAGCTCGGCAAAGCGCATCGGCCGATCCAGCCGCACCCAGTTGGGTGCGTCGTAGGGGACTCTCGACGCCAGCGGGGTGACGGCTTCCACCTGCACGCTCTGGCCACGCAGCAGCACATGGCCCTGGGCAATCCCCTTGCTGGCGGTGACCAGATCCTGATCATCCCGCCCCAGGATCAGCAGCAATTTCACATAAGGGTTATCGGGGGCACTGATCATGTCGATGGTCGGCCCGCTGACCTCGGGGTAGTCGCGCAGGAACGCGGGACGTTGCCCGTTGGTCGCGAAGATGATGCCATTGCGCTCCGGCACCTTGTCCATCAGCACCGGAAAGTGCTGCCCCCGCCATTTGGCTTTAACCCCGAACCAGGAGGCGAGGATCGCCGCCGCCTGCTGCTGGACGGGGGAAACCTCACCGGCAAACACCATGGGCAGCACCAGCTTGCCCTCATCACGGGTATCGAGGAAAGGCATGGGAAAGAAGGAGAGCTCGTTGCGCACCGGCAGGGTCTGCAACTGCAGCGTCAACCGGGAGTCACGATTGATATTGAGCCACAGGGTATCGCTGGCCGGGTTCTCGCACACCCGCTGATAGTGGCCGATGAAGTTGAACTTCAGGTTATTGAAATCCTTGGCGTAACGGGGATCCAGCTCGAAACGGGCCTGACTGCGCTGCCCCATCTGCTCCTTGGCAAATGCCGAGACCCCCATCAGCTCGTTATTGAAGTAGATCTTGAGCTGGGAGATCAGCGGCAACAGTGCTGGCGATGGGGTGAAGTCCACATCGACCGCCGCCTTTGTCACCACCTCGTCGCGCCGCACGGTGAAGTCGGCCAATCCATCCGGCAGATTGCCACGCAGGGAGAGGGTGCCCGGTGCGGCTGCCAGCTGCTCGAGGGTCAGCGCCAAGGTGCGCACCGGTGCAGCCACGGGCGGTTGTGGCCCAATCTCTGGCGAATCGGCAGGCAAGCCGGTGGCGAACGCAACCGGGGTGGCCAGCAGCAGCGGCAGTATTAGGTGTTGTAGTTTCATCATCCTTTCACCGTCTGGGTCATCGATGTCGGCAACCGGCCTGCAGGCGCAACGCGACGTGGAACATAGGAGAGCAGCCAGCGAGCCAGCCGCTCGAACAGATTGCAAAGGGGGAGTAGCGGGGTGCCCCGGGCGAGGCGCCCATAGGCCCCCCATCCGACCCGGGCAATATCGAGCAGGCTGTGCAGCGGGCGATCCTTACCCAGCCCCTGCTGCCAGAACGACCAGCTATCGGCGCGGGCGAAGGTGCACTGGATAAAAGCGATGTGTTGCGCTTTATCCATATCTTCCAGCTCCAGACCAACCCTATGCCCCATCACACGCCGCACCCGGGCGGCAAAGGCCGACTCCCGCAGGCCATTGCGCAGCAGCAACCAGACCCGGTCGTTCTCTTGCAGGGGCAGCGCTGTCGCCAGCTGCAGACCGACGCCGCCGTTGGAGTAATCCGTCAGGGTGCCGGGGTAGATAAAACCATTACCCAGCTTGATGGCGGCGCTCATGTTCATCTCCACTCTGGGGTTGCTGCGCACCTGCCTCGCCTCGAATGCCACCGCCAGCGCCCCGCCAAGAATGGTCAGGTTGTAGAGGGTCCAGATCATGCTGAGCAGCACCGCGGGCACTTCGTCCGCTTGCCCGGCCTGCAGCCGCCAGAGCCCGAATCCCAGCCCGCAGAAGTTGAGCAGCACCAGCACCAGATAGGGGCGTGACAGCGGCAGATCGAGATAGCCCTGCTCGTTCAATCCCCCCTTGGCGGTGACATTGAACTTGCCCCGGTGGGGAGCAAACAGGGCAACCGTGGTGGGCCAGGCGATATACCAGGCCAGCACAGTCTCGTAGACCTCACCCCAGAAGGAGTGGCGCACCTTGCCCTGCAGCCGCGAGTTGGTGATGGCGCTGTGGAAGATATGGGGCAACATGTAGAGGGCGATGGTCATGGCCGGGGCGTAGATGATGTAGGCATGCAGGATCAGGAAGGCGAGTGGCGCAGTCAGGAAGATCATGCGCGGGATCCCGGAGAGAAAGTGCAGCATGGCGTTGAAGTAGCAGAGCCGCTGACCCAGGCTTATCCCTTTGCCAAACAAGGGGTTGTCCAGCCGCAAGATCTGCACCATGCCGCGCGCCCAGCGGATCCGCTGGCCGATATGGGCCGACAGACTCTCGGTCGCCAGCCCGGCAGCCTGGGGAATGTTGATATAGGCGGAGTGATAGCCCTTGCGATGCAGTCGCAACGAGGTGTGGGCATCCTCGGTCACCGTCTCCACGGCTATGCCGCCAATCTCATCAAGGGCGCTGCGCTTGATCACCGCACAGGATCCGCAGAAGAAGCTGGCATCCCAGATGTCATTGCCATTTTGTACCAGACCGTAGAAGAGGGCCCCTTCGTTGGGCATCTTGCGAAAACGGCGCAAATTGCGCTCGAAGGGATCGGCCGAGAAGAAGTGATGGGGGGTCTGTACCAGCCCGAGGGCAGGATCTTTGAAAAACCACCCCACCGTCATCTGCAAGAAGGAGCGGGTCGGTATGTGGTCGCAGTCGAAGATGGCCACCAACTCGCCGCTCGCCATCTGCAGGGCATGATTGATATTGCCCGCCTTGGCATGCTCATGGGTGGGGCGCGCCACGTAGCGGATCCCGGCCTCTTCGGCAAACTGCCGGAACCCCTCTCTCCCCCCATCATCAAGCAGCCAGACGGTCAGCTTCTCTTGCGGCCAGTCGAGCGCCAGCGCCGCATAGACGGATCCTTTGACGATGGAGAGATCCTCGTTGTAGGTCGGGATCATCAGATCCACCGTCGGCCAGCACGACCGCTCCCTTGGCAGCGGCACCGGCTTGCGATGCAGCGGCCAGGCGGTCTGCCAGTAGCTCAGCAACAGCACCAGCCAGGCATAGGTCTCTGCCAGCAACAGCAGCAAACCGCAAAACAGGCTCACGGGATCGAACCAGTCGAGGGTCGAGGTGTAGCGCCACCAGATATAGCGGCAGGAGACGGTCACCGACAGCACGATCAGCATCAGCGCCGGATAGCGCCCCGGCACCACCCGCAGCAGCAGGGCGATGAGAGCCAGCAACAACACAAAAAAGAGCTGGGCCTGCGGGTCAAAGGGCTGGGTGATGCAGAGCAGCGAGAGCAAGCCAGCCACAGTACCGAGCAGCTTACCCTGCCAGCTCAGGGTGCGGGCCGTCAGCGGCATCTCATAGCGCGCCACCAGATCTCCCGTCACCCGTTGCACTCGCTGCAAGTGCGCCTTGCCAAACCCGGCAAACCTGACCCGCCAGCGGGAACGGCCAGCGGCCCGACTCCCCGCTGCTGTTCGCCAGCAGAGCAGCCAGAGCCCCTGCAGCAACAGCCGCAGCGGATCACCGGCGCCGGGGCGCGTTCTCACTGACGCAAACTCCGCGCGCCGAGCCAGCAGCCACTGCCAGTTGGCATTCTCAAGGGGAAAGAGCGCCCAGGCCAGCAACCCGCAGCTGGTCAGGGTGAAGGCAGCCCAACGGGAGGCTTGGCGCTGGCGCAGCAGCCGGTAGCGGGTACGGATCCGCGTGCTGGCCTCGGGGGTCACCAACCAGAGCAGGCTCACTGTGCCAGCTCGCCCCGCAGACACCAGCTGGCAATTTCCGTCAGTTCATGGGCAATCATGCTCTCTGGGGCATAGGCCCCTGCCGGTTGCTTGGCCGCCAGCGCACAGGCCATGACCTCGTCTCGATGCAACCTGACGCTGAGGATCGGCAGTCCGGCTTGCAGCCAGAGCTCCAGCAGATCTTGCTGCAGGGCACGGCGACTGCTGAACTGGGTCAACAACAGCCGCTCGTTGGGGGCCAGCTGATGGCGATAGAGACGCGCATGGCAATTGGCATCGGCATGGATCACCGTCAGTTGCAGACTCAGCCACGGCAGCGCGAGTCCGGGTGGCATATCCAGCAAGATCAGATCATATCCCGACAACTGTTGCAGCCAGTCGAGGGAGCCCGACACCTCCGCGCCACCGTGGGCCAACAGGTCGATATCGGCAACGCAGTGCAGCACCTTGTCGCGCCACTGGCGGGCGGGGGCCGTCAGCTGGCTCCAACCCGACTGCTCATCATGGGGGCGGCCAAGATGCAGCCCGAGCAGATTATCCTGACAGAGATCGACCACCAGCACCCGGGCCCCCTGCCGGGCGGCAGCCCAGGCGAGACCGGCCACGATAGAGGTCGCCCCCACGCCACCACGCAATCCCCGCACGCCGATCACCCTCATTGGCCGCGGTGTCTCATGTCACACTCGACCAGCAGGGGATAGCGCTGGCGGATGACGGCCAACTGCTCCTCTAGCAGGATATTCTGATAGCTCAGATGCAGGGCAAACTCCTGCTGCAAACGGCCCACGTCGCACTGGCTCTGCGGCTTGCCAGTGCTGGCAGTCAGCGGCGGGTTGACCGTCAAGATTCCCAGATTCATTGCTGATACGCTCCGTTAACGGGGATAGGGAACCCAGTCCCCTTTCCCCTGCTTGATGTAGTACTGGCCCTGATACTGGATGACGCTGGCGCCCTGGTTTTCAGAGACGGCCGGAGTCTGGGGCAAGTTGTTGAACAGCCCGCCCCAGTCGATGGTGTCGCTGCCGAAGTAGTTACCCGCCACCACTCTGGCGACCAGTTCCGAGATCACCAGCAGACTGCTGGGCTGATCGATGATCCGGGTGGGGGTATGCTCTGCACGGGCCCCCACCAGCCGGATACCAACCGGCACCCGGGTGATGGCGGGGCTGGGAATATCGCGCAAGCCGGACATCTGCAGACGATCACCGGAAAGGGCTGCGCCATGCTCCGGCACCATCACCACCATCACCTTGCGACCGGACTGCTCCAGCCGGGTGATGAACTCATCGAGTTGATCCATCAAGGCACGCAGCCGCGCCTTGAACGGGGCGATCTGCCGGGAGCTGGCCCAGCGATTGCCATCGTGCAGGGTGGTGATGTTGAAATAGGCGATGTTGCGGCTGGATGGACTCTCGACACGCCGCTGCAACCAGCGCGTCAGCAAGGCGTCGCTGTTGGGGATCGCCTCCCCGATGAAGGAGGTCACCTCATAGGGCAGACCCTGTTTGTCCATGGGCTCGCTGCTGACCCCGGCATAAGCCTTCAATGACTTGAGGTCGTTGCCATAAGTGCCCGAGTGATCCATCACTATCTCTTTTGCAAATCCGAGCCGGGCCAGGTTATCCATCAGCAGACACTCTGCCTGGGGTGCCTGATAGAGATCGTGATGGCTCACCTGACCGCAGCTGGATCGCAACAATCTGATGGCGGCAGGCCCGCTGTAAGAGGTCGATGAGTTGAAGCTCTTGAACAGGGCATCGAAGCGGCTCAACAGGGGGTGATCGGTCAGGCCGCTCGCCTCGATATCGCTCCAGGAGAGAGAACAGATTTGCAGCAACAGCACATCAAAGGGTTCAGCGTCGGCTGGCAGGGATGATGCAAAGCTGACCCGCCGATCCCGCTCCGACTGGTAGAAGCGATCCAGATAGCCATTGAGGTTATCGCTGGTGGGCGCAGCCCCCTGATCCGGCGTCTGACTGGCGGTAACCGGCATGGCGACCACCGTCGCCCCACCCGGCACATTGGCTTGTGCTTGCGCCTCACGGAAAGGAGATTGCAATCCCAGCGAAGCAAGATGGGGTGAGAGGGTTAGCCACAACAGGGAGATCAGCATCCAGGGGGTAAAGCGCAGCCATCTGGCCAGAAACAGGTACCCCGTCAGCATGACAAAGGCGACCCCCACCATGTTCCCGTTGATGAAGCGACCCAGCAGCTCGAGGAAGTAATCGAAGGTGAACGAGAACACCATCTTGCCCTGCCCCATGATGCTCTCGATCCCCGGCAGCCAGGTATCGTGATAGAAGAGCCCGACACCTGTCGGCAGGGCAATCAACAACCTTGCCCGCCGCAGCAGCGTCGAGGGGAGCGGAAACAGCAGAAACGCGGCAAAGACCAGATTGGCCAGCGGGTGGAAATTGAGATATCCCCCCCACAACAGCGCCAGTTTGCCCAGAAAATAGAGGTTCCAGCCGCCCAGCCCGCGCCAGTTAGCACCGGGGGCAGTGAGAGAATCAGAAGGTGTAGGTTGTGTCATTGAATCCGGTCTACCCATCGCCACCGAACCGGACAGTGACCGCTCTGGTATAACGTCTGTAACTAGATGAAATAATTGATGATTCACCATATTAATCGATGAACCATGTACTGGAGCTTAAGCGACCTCAAAGTCAGCACGGGGTTTGGCGATAAATCTGGCTATCCCTGTGGAGCGACCGCCAGCCACCGCAACTTGCAACGAAGGGGAGAGCGGGGATGGATGCGAACTGCTTGAGGCAACATGGGGATTACGCCATGATGTTCAGCCCGGCTGACCGCCGGTTTTACTGGACAGTCAATTTCAAGGATCCCCCATGTTTGAACACGTCGATGCCTATGCTGGCGACCCCATCCTGACCCTGGTCGAGACCTTCCACAAAGACACCCGCGAGCAGAAGGTGAACCTGGGGATCGGCCTCTATTACGACGAGCAGGGCCGCATTCCGCTGCTGCCGTCAGTGCAGCAGGCCGAAGCCCAGCGCGCGGCCGCCCCGGCGCCGCGCCCCTACCAGCCGATGGAAGGCGCCGCCAACTACCGCACCGCAGTGCAGCACCTGCTGTTTGGTGCCGACCATGAAGCGGTCAAAGCAGGACGCATCGCCACCATCCAGACCATCGGCGGCTCCGGTGCCCTGAAGATCGGCGCCGATCTGCTCAAACGCTACTTCCCGAGCTCCGAGGTATGGGTCAGCAATCCAACCTGGGATAACCACAAGGCGATGTTCGAAGGCGCTGGCATCAAGGTGCATGACTACCCCTACTACGATGCAACCACCGGCGGCGTGCAGTTCGATGGGATGATCGACTGCCTGAGCGCCCTGCCGGCGAAAAGCATCGTGCTGCTGCACCCCTGCTGCCACAACCCGACCGGGGTGGATCTCTCCCGCGCCCAGTGGGATCGGGTGATCGCGCTGGTGGTCGAGAAGAACCTGATCCCCTTTATGGATATCGCCTATCAGGGCTTCGGTGACGGACTGGAAGAGGATGCCTACGCCATTCGCGCCATGGTGGCCGCGGGTGTCAGCTTCTTCGTCAGCAACTCGTTTTCCAAGAACCTCTCCTTCTACGGCGAGCGCTGCGGCGGCCTGTCGGTGATCTGCAAAGATGCCGAAGAGGCGAGCCGGGTACTGGGCCAGATGAAGGCCACTGTGCGTCGCAACTACTCCAGCCCCCCCACTCACGGTGGCCAGATCACCGCGGCTGTGATGAGCCAGCCAGATCTGCACACCCTGTGGGTCGATGAGGTGACCGAGATGCGCACCCGCATCAAGGGAATGCGCCAGAAGCTGTTCGAGGTGCTGAGCACCAAGGTGCCGGGCCGCGATTTCAGCTACTTCATCAGCCAGCGTGGCATGTTCAGCTATACCGGCTTCACGCCGGAGCAGGTTGACCGCCTGCGCGAGGAGTTCGCCGTCTATCTGGTGCGCTCCGGTCGCATGTGCGTGGCGGGCCTCAACAGTCGCAACGTCGACTACGTGGCCGATGCCATGGCGGCCGTGCTCAAGGGCTAATCCGCTCCAGCCCCGCTTTGGCGGGGCTTTTTTTGTCTGTTGCGCTCGCTGTCACCCCGTGATGGGTCTGCTCACCCTCCCCCGGCTGTGAGAGAATGCCAGCCGGTCACGCTGAATCTCCCTGATCCCGAACCTGTTTATTTCATCTACTTATCTTCAGGAGCCACTATGGATCTGATCGCTCTCTCTCGGCTGGGAGGTCGCCATCTGGTCACCCTGCACCTGCTGCTCGACAACCAGAGCGTCACCCGCACCGCCGAGCGGCTCTGCACCACCCCCTCCACCGTCAGCAAGACCCTCAACCAGCTGCGGGATCTGCTGGGGGATCAACTGCTCTATCGTCAGGGCAACCAGCTGCTGCTCACCCCCATGGCCGATCGACTGGCCCCCACCCTGCACCGACTGCTGGGGGAGCTGGACGGTCTCACCCGCCAGAATGCCTTCAACCCCCAGCAGTGGCAGGGCAGCTTGCGGCTGGGCTTGCGCGAGAGCGTGATGACCTGGCCGGTGGGCCCCATTCTGGGTCAATTGATGAAGGAGGTGCCGGGCATGGTGCCGGAGATCTGGAACAAGGATGAGCAGGGACTGGAAGCACTGACGGCGGGCAAGCTCGACTTTGTGATCCTGCCCCATGACCAGAGCCAGCCGTTGCCGCGCCAGCCGGGACTGGTGTGGGAGACCCTGCGGGAGGAGAAGCTGGTCTGCCTGCTGCGTAAAGATCACCCGGCACTGACCCAACCCTGGGATCTCGATGCCTACCTGAGCTGGCGCCATATCGCCATTCGGGATCAGGAGCTGGCCAACCCCTTCTTCGAGCAGAGCCTGGCCCAGCAACAGGTGCGCCGCCAGATTGGCGCCACCCTGCCCGATTTTGCCAGCGCCGCGGCCCTGCTGCCCCAGACCGACCTGATCCTCACCGCCATCGGTGGCTGGGCGGCCTGCATGGCCAGTCAGCCGGATCTGGTGCTGCGCCCGGCACCATTCGATTACGGCAAAGTGAGTCACAGCCTGGTCTGGTACGGCCCGACCGGAGACGGTTCGGCCCGCCACTGGTTCCGCCAGCGGATCCTGCAACTGGGTCGCGAGTTGATACAGCCCTGAGCCGGGCGACAGAAAAAAGAGGTTGATGTTTCGCCGCGGCGAAACATCAACGGCAATGAGGGGTCAGGGGCGTTTGGTATAGATGGGGCTGGGGAAGGAGGCAACGTTGTTGCCCAGATCCGTGATGCGGGCCGCCCCCTGCTTTCTGACCTGATCGATGCGCAGCACCTGATGCATGGGGATCAGGGTGTGGCGCACATCGGCAAATTCGCTCTTGAGCTTCTCGTGGCTGGGATCGACGATAAGCGCCGTGTGGTTGTCCCAGACGAAGTCGGCAATCTCGATAAAACCGAACAGCTGGCCCTGATTGACTTCACGCACATAGACTTCGTAGCGCTCGCTGTGGCAAATAAACTGCACCCGATATAACGCCTTGCTTTCACTCATGATTATCTGTCATTGAGGGGGAAGATGGTGGCCATTATTCTAGCCGCCGTTGCGCTCCCCTCCAATAGACAGAAATCACAGTTGCGGTCTTTACATGCCGCTCCTCACGCAATGACGGTCACCGGATGACGCAGCCACTCAGCGCAACAAGGCAGGCAGTGACACCGGCCCCAGCCCCGCTGCGCGCAAACGGCTGGCTAGCTGTTCCAGCTCGGTTTGGCTGGCCTCTGGCCATTGCGCCGCCGCCCCCCGCACCCCGTGGTGGCGAAAGCCATTGAGGCGAATGGGCACAGGCCCAAGCTGCTGCAAGAAAGCGGCGAGATCCGCTTCCAGCTCACCACGCTCATCCAGAAAATCGCTCTTGCCCGGCACATGGAGCAGCCGCAGTTCAGTCAGCTTGCCGTGGCGTGCCAGCAGTTGCAGCGAGGCCAGCACCCGCTCGCGACCATAGCCGGTCAGGGAGTGATGTACCGAGTCGCGCCACCCCTTGAGATCGAGCATGGCGCCGTCGAGCACCGGCAATAACCGCTGCCAGCCGGTCTCGGCGAGCGAGCCGTTGCTGTCGAGCAGGCAACTGAGATGGGCCAGATCCGGCGATCCCTTGATGGCGGAAAACAGCGCAACCACGAACGGGAGCTGGGTGGTCGCCTCGCCGCCAGAGACGGTAATCCCGCTCAGCAGCGGGCCGTAGCGGCGCAGCAGGGCCAGCACTTCGGCCACCGTCATGGTGGCGGTCTTGGGATTGGCACTGCGGGGGCAGGCATCCAGACAAGCGTCGCAGTCGGTGCAGAGCGCCGCTTGCCAGCGTACCTTGCGCTCGCCAGGGCGGCCCTCATCCAGAGAGAGGGCACCGCTCGGGCAGACTGCAAGGCAGTCACCGCAATCGTCGCACAGCCCTATGGTGTGCGGGTTGTGGCAGCCGGGGCAGCGAAAGTTGCACCCCTGCAGAAACAGCACCAGCCGGTTGCCCGGCCCGTCGACACAGGAGAACGGCAGCACCCTGCTTACCAGGGCGCTGCGTGTTGGCAAGGCATCAGCCATCAGGAGCGAACTCAATACTCGCAGATGGTCGATTCGTGGGCGACCACTCGCGGTGCCCGCTGGCGGATGGCGGTCACTTCACTCGCCTCGGCACCGAGACAGGTGGTCTGTAGCCGCGAGCCCTCCTCTGCGAAGCGTGCCAGATCGCTCTTGCGGATCATGTAGCCGGTCACCCGCATCAGATCGCTGTCGGCCACGTTGGCGGTAAACTCGCGCATGCCGATGGCGAGCGCCCCCTTGCAGAGCTGCAACAGCGCCTGCGGGTTCTGGCGGATGGTGGGATCCAGGGTGAGGATCTCGCTGATCCCCGAGTGGTAATAGCTGTGGTGCGGTGCCAGCGCCAGCACATGGCTAGCCGGATCCAGCTCTTGACCGTAGGGGATGCGCACCCCGGGGGTGACGGCCACATCGACGCTGAGGCCACCCTGCGAGTGCAGCAGCGCGCGGCCACCCCAGGCGTGGGTCTGCGGCGTGCTGGTCACATAGCCAGAGAGCTGGGCCGAGATGCGATAGCCAAGCTGGTTCGCCTCCTCGTCACGGCCGTAACGATCCGGCAGATTCTCTTTATCCATCAGGATATTGACCGCTTCCGCCATGCCGTAGATGCCGAACATGGGGACGAAACGATCCTCATCCAGCAGCCCCTCCTTGACCAGAAAGCTGTCGAAGAAGCCGGACTCCTGATGCAGGAAGGCGGCACGCGCCTCGATCAGCTGGGAGGCCAGACGGCAGTAGTGGGGCAGCAAGCAACCGAGGAAATCATCGATCCCCTGGCACTGCTCGGCGACCCGCTTGAGGGAGATACGCACCAGGGTATTGGCGCCACCGGCCTGCGGCAGGGCGTTGTAGCAACTGACGATACCAAAGCCGCGATTGTCGAAAGTGTCACGATGGATCGGGTAGTTGGCGATGTGCGGCTTGCTGCACTCGGCGATGTTTTTCACCGCCTGCAGCAGCAGGCTGTCCGGGGTCTGCTCGGGATCGTGGAAGAAGGTAAGGTTGGGGGCAACCTGCTTGAGCTCGTTGTCGATGCGCAGGATCAGGCGGCAGATACGGTTGTCATCCGGCCCGATGTTGACGTGCATAAAGGCGTCCGGCAGCACCCGATCCAGATAGACCCAGAACCCCTTCAGCTTGCGATAGAGGGTCTCGTCATCCAGCTCGCCAACAAACGGCAGCAGCAGATGATCGAGCCGACCCAGCCAGACCGGCATGCCGGTGACCGAGGGAACGTGGTGATAGAGGATACGCAGGGCGTTGAGCGCCTCGTCGAAATCCTGCGGCGCCGCCAGCTCCAGCCAAGGGGAGCCCTGAGTCAGGAATTTTTCATAGTCCGGCAGCACATAGCGCGGCTTGTAGGGAGCATGCCCCTCAAACATGTCACAGAGAAATCCCTGATCCATCGCCTCGGCGACTGCGGCAGGCAAGTCGGGGTAAGGCAAGGCATTCTCGGCGCTCAGCGCCAGCGCACGGCTCTTTTGGGCGGCGGAGAGATGGGGATCGCGCACGATGCGCTGACAGGTTTCGATCAAAGACATGGGACACTCCTTCACGGACAGAGCCCATATCCTCACCTTTTGCAGGCTTTTTTTGAAGTGACATTCATGACATGGCGAATGTCAGATAGAGACATCCGCAAGGTAAAATCACCACTCGCTCTTCACCAGGGCCAGAGCTCGACCACGCCTCCCAGCCAGCGCAACAGGAAGAAGCCCCCCATACCGGCCACCACCACGACCAGGGTCGGCAGCCGCAGCAGGGTCAAGAGTGTCACCCACAGGGTGGCGGCCAGGTAGTCAGGATCCCAGTCAAGACCGATCCCCGGCTCGTAGCTAAAGACGATGGGCAACCAGATGGCGGTCAGCACCGACTGGGCCGAGAAGCTGAGAAACGCCCCCATCTCGGCGCCCGGCTGATAGCGGGTCAGCCGAGAAAAGAAGGCGAAGCGGTTGAAAAAGGTGATCAGGGCCAGCAGGCCAATCATCAGCCAGCTCACGTTACCTCCTCATCCGATGCAGCACATAGCCCACCACCATGCCAGCCAGGGCCGAGACGATGATGTGGATCTCCGCCAGCAGCGGCTTGGTCAGCAACGCAGTGCCGCCGCTCACCAGGGTGGCCGCCACCATGGGCACATTCTTCATGGCAGGGAGCGTCATGGCGATAAAGGTGGCGGCGATAGCAAAATCCAGCCCCATGCTGTCCAGTCCGTCGATGTACTGGCCAGCGGCAATGCCAAGCAGGGTCGCCAGATTCCAGCACAGGTAGAAGACGAAGCCCGCGATCAGGGCGTAGGCCGGGTTGAAGCGGCCGCTACGCTCCCTGTCTTTCAGCGCCACCGCGAACATCTCGTCGGTCAGGAAGAAGGCAAGGCTAGCCCGCCAGCGCAGAGAAAGCGGCAAGACATCGCGGCGGAAGGTGAAGCCGTAGAGCAGATGCTGGGAGGTGATCACCATGGTGGAGCCCATGATGGGCAGCAGAGGCGTGCCCGCCCCAAACAGGGTGGTGGCCGACAGCTGGGCGGCGCCAGCGTAGACCAGCAGCGACATCAGCTGGGCCTGGAGCGGACTCAGCCCCGCCTGCAGCGCCAGGGCGCCACACAGGATCCCCCAGGGGATCACCGAAATGGAGAGCGGTAGCATGTCCAGCGTAGCGCGCCACCAGAGTCTCCCCGTAGGCTCGGGCAAGCTCGTTGCTGACATCATGTGATCATCCTTGTCACTGCCAATGGGAGCCGAAAAAGCTAACACGGGACAGCAAGCGCTGTCACGCCATCACAGGGGGGGGGAAATAAAACGCCCGCGGAGTCGCGGGCGTCAATGAGGGGATCAGGGCTCGATGATGATGGGCGTGCCCGGTTCGATGGCGCTCCACACCTCATCCAGCTCGTGATTGAGCATGGCGATGCAGCCGTTGGTCCAGTTGGAGGGCTGAACCCTGCGGTTGCCAATGCTGTTGCGCTGGCCGTGGATCATGATCATGCCACCCGGACGAACACCCAGCTCATTGGCTCGCTTGATGTCATCAAGGTTCGGGTAGTTGATATGGATGGCTTTGTAGTAGCCGGAATTGGTCTTCTTGTAGTCGAGGGTGTAGCGCCCTTCCGGGGTACGCTGATCCCCTTCCTGCTGCTTGTGCCCCTTGGGCGCCGGGCCCAGAGCAATCCAGTAGCGTTTCACCTCTTTGCCATCCTTCATCAGGGTCAGGCTATAGGTCGACTTCTTGACTATCACCATGTCGGCAGACAGGTTGGCAAAACTCAATGCGGGCCAAAGCCCCAACAAACACAGTAATACGGCTCTCATTCCATCCCTCGACAAGCCTCTGGTGCGGGCTTTTCTTGTTACCAGATCATCTGAACTATGCCCGCCGAGCGGCGAGCGAGCGCCATGATATTGGATCGCCATCAATACTCAATATGCCCGGCAAAACATATCTTGCCGCGGCAACGACACCGGCCCTGAATACCGTCAGTTTGTTTTGGCAATTAACAGTTAAAACAACAAGATACCAAAAATTATCGCGCTGGCACCCGGGGCAATGATCGGCGAAGATAACACTCCACTCTCCGACAGGATCATGCCATGGGCTCTTCGTGCCGCCTCGCCACCCTGCTGTTCTCGCCGCTACTGCTCTGGCTGCCCGCTACCTTCGCGGCCGATGCACTCTGGCTGCGCGAGCCCGCCCTCTCCCCCGACGGCAAGCAGCTTGCCTTCACCTGGCAGGGGCGCATTTTTGTGACCAGTGCCGAGGGTGGCCCCGCCACGGCGCTCACCGGCAACGACTACCTGAGCCAGCGGCCGCTCTGGTCGCCGGATGGCAAACAGCTCGCCTTTGCCGCCAACCTCTATGGCAACGAGGATGTGTTCGTGATGCCTGCCAGCGGCGGCGCCATGGTGCGCCTCACCCGCGATTCGCGCGCTGATCTGCCGCAGGCCTTCAGCGCCGATGGCAAACGGCTGCTGCTGAGAAGCCAGCGCCCCTGGTCCGCGGATGCCGACCATTTCGTGGCCGAAGGAGTTCAGGGGAGCGCCCTCTACTGGACACCCATTGGCGGGGGGTCGCTACAGGCAGACCTGCCGCTGCCCGCGACCCTGGCTCGCCCCCGCGGGCAGCAGCTCGCCTACCAGATGCCGGCGATGGATCAGCCCTTTCGCAAGCACCAACAATCGTTCGCGGTGCCCCGCCTCTGGCTGTTTGATGGCCAGCAGCATCGCCAGCTGACCGAAGATCGGGTCGCCGCCACCGATCCGGTCTGGAGCGACCAGGGGGATAGCCTCTTTTACCTGAGCGAGCGCAGCGGCGATTTCAACGTCTGGCGCCGGGATCTTGCCAGCGGCCAGGAGCAACAGCTGACCCACTATCAGGGCCATCCGGTGCGGGGGCTCAGCGCCTCCCGAGCCGGGGATCTGGTCTGGTCATGGCTGGGGGAACTCTATCGCCTCGATGCCGGTAGCAACGAGCCACGCAAGCTGGCTATCACACCGCAAGTGGCCAGCGAACCGGATGAGGAGAGCCAACAGCTCACTCTGGCGGACGAAGCGCTGGTCAATGAAGAGGGCAATGAGCTGATCCTGGTCAGCGAGGGTAACCTGTTTGCCGTCGGTCCCGCACGGGAGCGAGTGCGCCAGCTGACCCACTCCCCGAGCGAGCAATCCAGCCCCCTCTATGCCGAGCAGGGGAGCTCCCTCATCTACCTCTCCGAGCAGAAGGGGGCTGCCGCCCTCTATCGGCTGCACAAGACGCAGCCGGATCGGCTGTTCAGCGATCCGGGTGCCCTGACCGAGAGCCTGCTGCTGGCCATTCCCGGCAAGGGGATCAGCCGACCACTGCTCTCCCCCGACGGCAAACAGCTCGCCTTCGTGGTGGATGGTCAGGCCATCCACCTGCTGGATCTGGCGAGCAACCAGCAGCGGGAGCTGGTGCCTGCCAGCTTCAACCCGTCACGCCATGAGGCGCATCTCGCCTTTGCCCCCGACTCCGGCCATCTGGCTATCACCTTTCGCCCCGACTCTGCCCAGCAGGAGATCGCCGTCATCGACACCCGTGACCCCAAAGCCACGCCGGTCAATGTCAGCCTCAACGGCTATCAGGATGGGGCGCCGGCCTGGAGTCAGGATGGCAGTGTGCTCTATTGGCAATCGACCAAATACGGAGTGCTGGCCGCCGATGGCGAACCCCTTGGCAACACCCTGCTCGGCATCTATAGCAGTCGTGCCGCCAAGGCTGACTTTCTGGCAGAACAGGTGCCCCCCAAGGAGGGCTATGGCTTTGAAACCGATCGTCTTGCCCATCGGGAGGCACTGCAACTGTTCCCCACCGGCAATCTGCTGGCCAGCCGGATCGTCGATGATCAGCTGATCTACCTGGTGGAGGAGATTGGCGCCAACGAGGAGAGCGAGATCAAGGGGTACGCCAGGGACCTGCGCAAGGGTGATACCAAGCTGCTGTTTGCCGAGCAACCGGGCCCGGCATTGGCCAGCCTCAATCAGCAGGCCACCCTCGCAACACTGGTACGGGATGGGGAGATCAGCCAGATCACCCTGAAGTCTGGCGACGCTATCACGGCCCCGTTCACTCTGCAGTCCGATGTCCGCTGGCAAGGACGGATGGAGGCCGCCTTCGATCAAATAGCCCGGCTCACCCGGGATGAGTTCTATCGGGATGATATGAACGGCGTGGAGTGGGATAGCTATGTCGCGTCTTACCGCCGCCTGCTGCCGGGTATCGGCAACCCGCGGGATTTTGGCACATTGCTGGCAGAGCTGGCCGGTGAGCTCAATGTCTCCCACACCTGGGGGGATGGTCCGGCCCCCTTCCCGCGCATGGCGGACGACACCGCCAGCCTCGGCGGCTACTGGCAAGAGAGTGCGCACGGGGTAGTACTCAGCGCCCTGCTGGCGGGTGGCCCGCTGGATCAGGAGAGCGATATCGCCCCGGGCGCCCGCCTGCTCGCCATTAACGGGGTGGCGATTGCCAATCTGGCCGAACTGGATCAGGCCCTCAACCATCAAGCCGGTGCCCGGCTTGCCCTCACCTTCCAGCAAACCGGCAGCAAAGTTCCTGACGAGATCGAGGTCAGCGCCATCGATCTGCAACAGGAATATCGCCTGCAACTCGATAGCTGGATTGCCAAGCGGCGAGATCTGGTCGCACAACTGAGCGCTGGCAAGGTGGGTTATGTCTATCTGCCGGAGATGAACAGTGCCGTCTATGAGGAGCTGGTGGCGGAGGCGCTCGGGCGACTGCGCAGCAGTGAGGCGCTGATCGTCGATGTTCGCTTCAACAAGGGGGGCTATCTGGCCAATACCCTGGTGGAGTTCCTGACCGGCAACGGCAGCACCAAAGGGATGGCCAGCAGCTGGCCACGGCTTGGCAAGGGAGAGACTGACGCAGCCACCCGCCAGTGGACCAAACCCTCGGTGGTGCTGGTCAATGCTGGCAGCTACTCGGAAGGGTCGGCCTTTCCCGAATACTACCGCGCCCTGAAGATTGGCCCCATTGTCGGCGAGCCAGTGCCGGGCACCGGCACCATGGTGTATAGCCACGAATCGCGGCTGATCCCGGGGCTGGCCTACGGCATTCCGACCCTGGGGCTGCGCAAACCGGACGGCACCTTCTACGAGAATCAGGAGCTGATCCCGGACGTGCAGGTGCCACTCACCCCCGCCGATATACTGGCCGGGCGCGACCCGCAACTGGAGGCGGCGGTACAAGCCGCGCTCAAGCAGTTGCCAGCCAGCGCCCGGTAACGGTCAGAGCTCAACGAAAGCGAAACAGCTCGCGATGCAGACGCCCGTCCGGCAACAGCCGGGTCAGGACGTCTGCCATCCCCTCGGGCCCGCAAAACCACACCTGCTCAGGCGCATCTCGCGCGATGCGTGTCAAATCCAACCGCCCGGCCGCCTTGTCCAGATGCAGCTGGTAACTCACCCCGGTACGCTGGCAAAGTTCAGCCAGCCGCTGTTGATAGACAGCGCCCGCCATATCCGGCGCGCACTGGATCAGGGTGATCCCCTCGCCACTGCCACCCTGTGCCGCCAACGACTCCAACCAGGCGACAAAGGGGGTGATACCGATCCCGGCCCCCAGCCAGAGGGCTCGCCCTCCTCTCTGGGGCGCGACAAAGGCGCCATAGGGCCCGGTCACCACCACCCCATCCCCGGCGCGAGCCTGTGCCACCAGCTGACGGGTGTGATCCCCGAGCGCCCGTACCGCGATCACCAGCTGCCGTCGATCCGGCGAGAGTCGCACCAGGGTAAAGGGGTGCGGCCCCTCCTTGGCGTCAAACTCGAAGAAGGCAAACTGCCCCGGACGGTAATGGGCGAGCGGCCTCTCCAGTTGCATGGTCAGCTCGCAGGTCTGATCCGCCAGCGCCCGCACCGCAATGACCCGGCCCGGATGGCGATCCCGCGCCCCCACTTGCCCCAGCAAAGAGTAGAAGGCGCCGAGCGCCCCCAGCCCGCCAATCAGCCAGATCGACACCCCCACTGGGGTCATGGCCCCCACCTGAGGCAGCAAGCAGAGCCCGTGACCCCAACCCGCCAGATAGATGATCGGTGCCAACCGGTGGATCAGTCGAAAGCGGCCATAACTCACCAGCGCCAGCAAGCTCACCACCACCAGCGCGATCAGCAGATAGAAACTCCACTCACCAAGGGTATTGCCAAGGGCATGGAGCGACATGCCATTGCCTGCACCCGCACCACCCCCAACTCCAGCACCAGCAGCCCCGCGCCGGGCGGGACGACTCAACCAGCCGGCCGTGACCGCCCATTTGGGCGCCTCCACCAGCAGCCAGTGCGCGGTCAGCGCCAATGCGCCCCCGATGGCCGTCTGGCGGTGCAACCGCAACATCCGATCCAGACCGCCACACCAGAGCTCCAGCTGCGGCAGGCGCAACGCCAGCACCAGCGAAATCGCCATATAGGTCAATCCCAGCAGACCAGTGAGCAGCAACATCTCATGGCGCCAAGGCCACACCCCGTTGGCATCCCCCCCATAGCCCAGCCACCAGACCCCGACCGCCAGCAGTGGCAACAGCCACCACATCCGTTTGCCCGTCATAACATGCTCCTTGGTTCCATCGCTGCAGGGCCTCATCTCCCTGCTCATAGCACCATTAAAAACCCTACAAGTCACAAGACTTTGCCAGAGGGGGAAGGTTGTGTGGCAATGTGTGACAAACGAGTGTGACAACACAGGTTCAAGAGGGACGAAAAGAGTGAGGGGCCGATCGGCCCCTCATCATCACGGCGCTTTCGAGGCCAAGCGCTTACCCACCAGCCGGTGCAGCAGCTTGTTGTATTTCGCCCAGGAGTGGATAAGCAAAAAGATGCCGAACAGCAGTACCAGAAACAGTTGCCCTACCTCGACTCCATCCAGCGAGCCGATAAAGCTCTCGTTCTCCTCCGTCTCCAGATAGTTGAGCCAGGGTTGCAGGGCCAAAAAAAACCAGCCCCCCCAGGTCACCAGCAGGATCAGCACATCCCGCAGCCGATACTTCCAGCTGCGCCGGGTGCCGTTGCTGATGATCATCTCGTTCGCCAGCTTATGTTTTGTCACGGAACGACTCTCCCCTGTCAGGACTTTCCCAAACGGCCAGCTGGCCACGGCGACGCAGGATCGCCTTGGGCACCGCCACCACTACGGTCACCAGATTGAGCAACCAGTAGATGAGCGGATACCAGACGCACCAGATAAAGCTGCGGGCCATGCTCTTGTCGTAGTTGTTGTCGATAAAGATACTGACCCCGAACTGTACCAGACAGATGGCGGTCATCATCACCCCGGTCCACTGGAACAGGTGACCCACCGCCAGTCCGCTCAGGTCCGGCTCAAGCAGCCAGATCAGCGCCAGCAGCAACATGCTGTAGCACCAGGCAACGCTAGAGAGATACTCCAGCAGCAACAGCCAGAAGCGGCGATTGCGCCAACGCATCGCCTGCAACCCGTAGCGCAGAAACACCTCGGCGCCCCCCTGCGCCCAACGCAGCCGCTGTTTGTAGAGGCCGCGCACAGTCTCCGGCATCAACACCCAGCAGAGCGCCTGCGGCTGATAGTGAATGAGCCACCCAGCCAGCTGCAGCTTCCAGCTGATGTCGATGTCCTCGGTCACCATGTCATTGCTCCAGCCACCGACCGCCTCGACCGCCTGCTTGCGAAAGGCCACCACCACCCCGGAGACGGTAAAGACAGTGCCGTAAATCCGCTGGGCCCGCTTGATAAGACCGATGATGGAGCTGAACTCGCCAGTCTGGATCTTGCCGATGATAGTGGAGCGGGTGCGTACCCGTGGATTGCCGGTGACCGCCCCGACCCTCGGGCTCTCGATGAAGTGCTTCACCATCCAGCGCACCGAGTCATAGTCGAGCACAGCATCCCCGTCGATGCCGACCAGGATCTCCCCGCTGGCCACGGCCAGCCCGTTGTTGAGCGCCATCGCCTTCCCCTGATTGTGCTGGTGGAGCACAGTCAGGCGCGGATCCTGCTGCGCCAGCCGATCCAGCCGGGCGCCGGTGTCATCCTTGCTGCCGTCATTGATGGCCAGCACCTCGAAATCGGGATAATGCTGGCGCAGCAGGTGGCCGATGGTCTCCTCAACGTTGGCCCCCTCGTTATAGCAAGGCACCATTAACGTCACCCTGGGGTAATAGGGGAGCTCCAACCCCCGCTTGGCCAGCGCGATATCCCGCCGCTCCCACTGGAAGTAGTAATAGAGACCGCCACAGACCCACACCATGGCCATCAGACTGGGATAGGCCAGGGTAAAGATGGCTATCCCTTCCAGAAAATCCTTCACTGCATCGCCTCCCCGTGAGTTGCCGTGGCGGCACTGACTGCAACCGGCGTGGCTGGCAGCTGGGTCGGCTGAGGCTGGGTCTGCACCGAGAAGACTGGCTTGAGCACGGCCGGATCCGGCTGATTGTTGTGAAAATCATCCGGGTAGTAACCAAAGTTGGTCACCCCCTTGCGCTGAATGATCTCCATCCAGCGCACCAGCTCGGCATCAGGGATGGGCTGGTCGGTACGCCAGTTGCGGCTCTGCAGCTCGAACACCAGCCGATTGGCCGGCACCTGCGCCAGTGAATCTTCCGCCAGCCTGGCCAGCCACTCGTCGGGATTTTCGGCCTGCTCCATATAGGGCATGGCCATCACGGCGGTGTAGTCATAGGCCTTGGCAAACGCCGCCATGCTCTGGGCAAACCACTGCTGGGATTGCGGCTCGGTCACCAGCGCCGCATAGATATTGCGGGCACTCTTGAGCCCATCAGCGCCCCCCTGCCGATAGCGGGCGGCGGCATCACGCAGCGCCATGGTGAAGTCGATCAACAGATCGGTCTTCTGCTCCCCTTGCGCCTGCAGCGCATCCGGGGTGCGAGCCAGCGGCATCGGCCCCTCGTAGTCGCTGAGGAAGGCGTCATCGTGGAACAGCAGGCCGTCAAACTTGGTGTAGAAGCCGAGATCCTCATAGATATCCAGCAGCAGCTGACGGCTGGCAGGATCCCAGGGAGAGAGGCGCAGATACTGCCCCTTGGCGGGGGCGCCGGTACGGCTGTCGGTGACATAGGCGTGACTCGGTCCCATGTCGTAGGCCATCACCGGCATCCAGGCGAACACCTTGACCCCGGCACGGGTCTTGAGCTGCCAGGCGACCCGGTTGAAGAGATCCGCCTTGACCGGCATATGACGGTTGGGGAAATAGAGCGCCTCCGCCACCCCGTCGCCATTGTCATCGGCATAGGCCTGCAGATAGACGGTGGTGATGCCGTAGCCCTTGATCCGATCCAGCAGCATGTCGATGTTCTTATTCATCTGCTGCGGATCCTTGTCGTAGACATAGTCCAGATCCACGTGCACCAAGCGCTCCACCTGCCGCTCCCAGGTGTTACCCCCCATGATCTCGTCCAGGGTTTCGAGGCTGGTGTCCTCTTCCAGCAGATAGCGGCGCACCGTGCTGCCCGAGTCACTCAGCTTGTTGAGCCCTTCGGCCAGCGTGAAGGTGTAGGGCATCCCGGCCGCACTGGCCAGCTCCAGCGCCGCCTGGTTGAAGGCGCCGTAGGGCCAGACCAGGATCCGTGGTGCCCGACCAGTCTGCTCCCTGAGCTGGCTGGCCGATGCGTCGAAGTCGGCTTTTATCCGGGTCAGGTAGTCGGCCATGCTCTCGTAGCCATTCTGGCTCCAGCCTGCGGTGGTGACCGCTGGTTGCACGTTGCCCTGCGGGTTGGCGAGCAGCCCGTAGTGGGAGGTGAAGGTGTGGGATGCCAGCTCCACCAGCCCGGACTCCTGCATCTCGCGGATCTGCGGCCAGCCGACGAAGTAGCTGCGCGGCAGCTTGTCATTGCCGTACGGGACCATCTTGTCATCCGCAACATCCAGCCAACTGCCTACCAGCGCAAAGACTGCCGGGTAGTTGTAGAGCTTGAGCAGCGGATAGACCAGCCGGTAGAAGCTCTCGTAGCCATCGTCGAAGCTGAGCAGGATCGCTTTCTCCGGCAGCGGTGCCTTGCCCGCTTTGGCATCCAGGATCTGCTGGAAGCTGACCGGGTGATAGCCCTGCTGTTTGATCCAGTTGAAGTGGCGGATCAGGGTGTCGCGCCGGATGGTCTGGGGATAAAGCTTGAGGTTGGGGGTCAATTTCAGATCGACGATATCGTGGTAGCAAAGCACCACATAGTCATCGGGTTGCCGGGCCGCCTGCGTCAGCGAAGGCAGCAGTGCAAGCAGCAAAACGAAAGGAGCAAGCCAGCGTCTCATTACATGAAACTCCATTGCAGATTGGCGAAGATGAAATTTCCGAACTCGGGGTTGCCGTCATAGATGGCCTGACGGCGGCCAAGGCCATAGCCTAGGCTAAGGGTGGGAGAGAGTATCCAGTCGTGGCGATAGCTGAGCTGCCACCCCTGATCGCTGCCATAGCCCTGCTGCCAGTAGTGGTTGCCACTGATGATCAGACTCTGCAGCAGCGAGCGACGTCCATCCAGCGGCAGCCGGTAGCGCCCCGCCAACTCCAGCTCCAGATTGCGATCCTGCAGGGGATTGAAGTAGTCGACCTCCACCGCCTCGTTGCGGGAGGTGGCGCCGCGCAAGGTGGTATCGAACCACCAGCGATCACGACGCCAGAGATCCTGACGCAACCAGCCGGAGGCGGTCAGCCGCCGGTTGCCGTCGTTGATATCCATCCGCTCCAGCCGCAACGCACCCTCGCGGGTCTCATCCTGACGCCAGCCCAGATCGAGCTGGTATTGATCGGCGTAGTTGCCGCGCGCCAGTGCCCGCAACGGGGTATCGGCACTGTTGAGGTTGATGGCAGTGCCCAGCGTCCAGCGATCGTCGAGCCGCCAGTCGAGGCGACTCCACAGATAGCCTTTGTGGTTGAGCTCGCTACCCGTGCCACCCTCCAGCGTCAGCTGCAACGGGTAGAAGGAGAGCTCGGCCCCCAGCCCGGTATAGGCGGCGCGCTCAGGCTGCTGGTCGAACTCGCCAAAGCTGCCCTGACGGCGGACAAACAGTCGATCGCCGCCATCGCTGCGAGCGCTGTAAAGGCGGCTGTCGTAGCTCCAGTCACGGCTGGCCTGCACCGAGCCCCCTTCGTTGCGGCCATGGGTCAGCTCGGTGACCAATTGCGGGGCCTGCTCCAGACTCAGCCGCTGCTGTAGCTCCTGACGATCCCGGGTCAGGTTGCCAAGGGTGCGCACGGCCTGCGGCGTGCCCCGCCAGTCGCCCTTGTCGAGCCGGGCGTTGAGGCGACCGGGCTCGGCCAGCACGGTGCGTCCGGCAGGCAGCCAGCGCACCGCCTGCTGATACGCCTGCTCGGCCCCGTCGGGATGACCCCGCCAGCGGCGGATATCCCCCAGTTGCAGCCAGAGCCAGGGATTGGCAGGCGCGCTCTTCAGCCACCCTTCCAGCTGTTGCTCTGCCGCACCCGCCTCACCACGCCAAGCCTGCAGCAAAGTTTTCAGCTGCAACACCTTCTCGTAGTCGTCGTTGGCCATCCGCATGTTGCCGGTGAAATCCCAGCGAGTCGGTGGCTCCTGCCAACCGGCCAGCAGACCCTGTGCCGCACCATAGCGCTCGCCATCCGAATAGGCGTAGAAGCGCTTCTCCAGCAGGCGCTTGTCTTTGGCCCGGGCCGGGGTCGCCAGTTGCTGGTAAATCAGGGAGGCCTCATCCACCCGCCCCAGCCCGGCCAGTGCATCGGCGCGCGCCTCCAGCACATAGTCGGGTAGCGGCCCTTCGGCCTGCAGCGTAGCGGACTCCCGTTCGGCCCGGGCAAAATCGCCAAGGGCCACCAGCGTCACGACTACATCGCGACGGGCACTGATATAGAGCACATGATCGTGAGGTGCGCGGGCCAGGATCCGCTCTTGCAGCGCAAGCGTGCGGGTAAGGGTGTTGCGGGCCAGCGCCGGATCTTCGGTCTGGGCCGAGATCCGCAGCAAATTGACCGCCTGGTAGTAGTCGAGCCAGAGCCGGTCGACCGGTTTGAACAGCTTGGGGTAACGACCCATCAGATCCGCAGCCGCAGGCCCCGCCCCCAGGCTCACCGCCACCCGATAGAGTGCGAGCACCTGCTCGTGATTATCCGGTTCCAGCTCCAGCCACTGCTGGCGAGCCAGCAGCTCGCCCATGGGATCTTCACCCTGACGGGCGGCATAGATGCGGGCTTCGAGGATCGCCTGATCGCGGCCAAAACGGGCTTCATATTCACCCGCAGCGCGGCGAGCCAACTCGCGGTTGCCCTGATCACTGGCGGTGAGAAACAGCCCGAGCCAACCATTGGGATTGGCTGGTTCGCGCCCCTGCAGGATGCGGTAATAGCTGATTGCCTCGGAGTAGCGCTTCTCGTCGCGGGCGGCACGGGCCACCCCTTCTAGCGTACTGTTACTGATGGGGCTGAGCTCGCACGGCTCACAGGCGGCCAGCGTCCTCTTGCGATCCCCCCGCCACAGCTGTACAGCGATCAAGTCATCGAGCACCTTGCCATCACCACTTTGTCGATAGAGGGCATCCAGTCCATGCGCTGCCGCATCCAGCTCTCCCACCCGGGCCTTGATCACCCAGGCTTCGCGCGCCCTGTCTACCTCACTGGCACACACCAGCAGAGGTAACAGCACCAACATCAAAAAGATGCGATTCATTCGCAACATACCATCCATAACAAACGCGGGTCGTTTCGTCCCTGCACAACCACACGCATACACACATCCGTCCGCTCCTGCCTGATGAGCAAGAGGGCTTCCTGACTTGTGTGCTGATTTTGAGGGTAAAAGGCGGGCGATGAGCCGACACCTTTCTTGTGTGCGGCCCAGCCATCTCCGGGCGGAGATCTGAGGCTTTCCGAACCCGATTCACATCGGGAGTGGCAAGGAGAGCGATTCTGCAGCTGTGGACAATTTAGTCAATCAAGTAGGATGGGAATGGTTATCAACTAGATGAATAGATCAATCTTTATGCACAAAGGTGACTGTAAAAAAACTATTAACAAAATAGACAAAAAAGCGTGGGCGCGGAATCCATTACCTTGCAGCCCACTGTTCGTATGAATATTCATACGAATACATATGTGATGAAAATATCGCGGACCCCATCGACAGTGCGACAGGTGGCGTCGCCCGCCTCCCCAGTGAGGTAGCACCGCTACTACGGCAACAAGGGATAACAACGAGGTGCGGTACTCCCGGTCTGATCACCGAGAGTACAAAGGATTACACGGGGATAGTCATCAGTCCCCACCTCAAAATCGACCTAATGCGAGTTCCTTGTGAAGGACAAACTTACCGAACATTTACATCACATTGATTTAAAAAAGATTGTTGGTCTATCCATATCAGCCCGCTCTTTTCAGAGCATGTCGGCCAATCCGGGCAAGTAACGCAAGGAGAAAAACCAGCGCTGGCTACCGCATTGGCTCGGAGATGACCAGAGAACTCTCTGTTGTGGCTCAGCAAGCGGTTCGGCATTAAATGCAGATACTCCGCTCTTCTGCACAAATAGCTCGTGAATCAAACCTGTAACACGCCCCTCACAAGGGTAAAGAGCGTCCAGATAGAGCTCCCGCTCGGACTTGCTCAACACTCCGGTTCCGCTTCCATCCTGCACCATCAAGTTCACACCTGTATCTACCAAGCGGGTGAGAAGATCCCGATAGGCTTGTGGACTCATTTTGCCGGTGAAGAAGCTACTGATATAGACGGGCTCCGGGCTCACCTCGCGCAACACCTTCACAGAGTTAGCCAGATGACTGGCTAGCAGAGCCTGTCGCTCGGGCTCACGCCAGTTAGCATCATCCAACTCTGCAGGTAGATACCAGCCCGCAATATTTCCCTTCCCCAAGCGTTTCAACCACTCTTCGGCCAAACGGAGGTTGTAACTCTCCTGCTGACCGAGATAACGAGCGAGAGAACCTGCACTCTGAGCCTGTAGCTGAAAAAATGCAGGATCAGCGTAGAGCCCAATGACTAGCCTCAACCCCGCAGCCTGGGTTCGCTGAAGTCGAGCAGCCAACCAGTCACTCTCTTCTGGCTTAGCGAATGCATCACCGTAACGAGTCCACTGCACGATGAGCGTATCGAACCCCTCCTTTTTTACTTGGGCAACTATCTCGTCCCAACGTGCCTCGCTGAGTGCTGCGTCCCGCAATTGGGGTTGATAGAAGAGTCCCTGGCTAGCCTGGGCAGGCGCCACTATCCCCAGCAAAATGAGTACCAACCCCTTGATCCAATATCTCATTACCATCTCACTCCCATGGTCATCATCAGGGTACCCTTCTCATCCTCCCGGTCGGGATCAATCGCCAACAGGCGCTGATATTCGACCCCCACGCTGAGCTTGTGGGGCCAGGCATCATAGCGGGTCTCACCGAACCAGTGGTTCCAGCGTATTCCTACCCCCCCCATCAGGAGGCTATAGTCGTCAGCATCGGGGGTAAATCCTACAATATTGCCGTTATCGTTGTAGTAATCGCGATCTGGGCTCTTGTCGTTCCAATATTGGCGTCCCTGAACATGTGCATAAGGCTCCACAGTGTCACCCCGCTGGAGCTTGTAGTGATAGCTAAGCCGATAATCCGCCACCAGGCTGGTCTGCTGTGAGCGTAAGTAACGAGCCGCATCCAGATAGAGATTCTGTGCCCACCAGCCACTATCACCGACATGCCATTCATCGCTGTACAGGCCATCGTTCAGGAAGGAGGCACTGGCCCGGATCAGCGTGTCGTGCTCCCCCCCCTGACTACTGTTAAGTGGAAGAAGTTCTTCTGCAGAAAAGAAAAGTGCCTGGCTACTGAATGGCTTCCAGCGCAGCCCCAGCCCAACAGTTGGGTCCCTAAAATCGAGGGGGTTACCTTTACTATCAACGCCATAGCTGCCGCCTTCGGACAATGTTTCATTGGGACGATAAACCCGCTTACCCAAACTGCTGCCATAAAGGCGCCCATAAATAGAAAGAGTCTTACCATCACGAATGGGCTCATTACCCAGCCGATACTCTATCTCTGCCTGGGCATAGCTCTGGGCAACCGAATTGCCACCGATACCGCTGACCGTCCCCTGGCCATTGCCAGTCCATGCATCGAAACTGTAAGTCCAGCGTCGACCCAGGTCTTCATGCAATCGTCGCAGGTCATATCGTAATTGTTCTGGTGGATCACCATTGATAGCCTTGGTCGCATACTCTCGAGCTTTCTGGTTGTGTGCCAGAGACTGGTTGACATAGACCTGAAGTTCAGCGAGCTCGCCATCACCCTCTTTATAACTGGAGTCTAACCAGTCACTGGCCGCCTGCTTCTCGTCATTGTTCAGCAGGGCATAGCCGTAGGCTAACTGGTATTCCCGATTATTCGGTTCAAGGCGGTTTGCTACCTGCAATGCCATGCTCGCCTGTGCTGTCTGTCCGAGTTTCTGATGATGCTGCGCCAACTGAGCATAATCTTCAGCCTCCGGTGTCAAGGCGCTCGCTCGCTTAAGGCTGGCAATCGCTTGGCCATCCTGCTGGGTTCTGGCCAAGGTTCGCCAGTATTCAGCATCTTGAGGCAACCCTGACTGCAGATATTGAGCAAGCCACCGCCGAGCTTGAACAATGTCTCCGGCGGCCAGGGCAGAACGAATCGCCGCCATTTGCTCTTGTGGATCAGAAGCCAGCCTAACCTGCCGCCAGGCCTTGAGTGCGGCATCATAGTGATGGTTCTCATAAGCCTGATAGGCAAACTGACGCAGATCACTGGGTTGCCCAAAACTGGCGGCACGAGAGAAGGCGTATTCAGCCAAGCCCGGCTTACTCCTCCGATAACAGTTGCCGAGAGCACGCCAGCTGTCAGCATCATAACTGGCAGATAGATCCCCCAATACCTGCTCAACCCCCTCACATTGTTCCGACTTCGCCAGTAAATTAACCTGGAGGCTGCGCAGCGTCGGCTCAGCAAGCGGCTCATAGAGGCGGTCAGGCAATGAGCCAGACTCGGCATTCTCTTGTAACAGAGTCAAACGCCGGATCAGGCTCTCACGAGCTGACACATTGGCCCCCTGATAGGGCCAGTAGTCGATGAGCAGTTCACGTGTCGCCGCCAACAGGCCCGCCTGCTGCAGTCGGTAACTTACCTGATCCAGCTGTAACATGGGCTGCCCGGCATTCCGGATCAAACGGCGCCCCTCCCTGACCAGCCTGTCCCATTGGTGCTGATGCAACGCAGATTCGAATGCAAGTTCGGCACTGTTATGTGCAGGCAAGCTGGTCAGCAGTTTATCCAGCTCAACCCAACGCCCCTCGCGGCGCAATATCGGCAACAGCAAGCTGGCATAGAACTCATGATTCTCAGCATATTGCAGTGCCTCAGTGCCCGTTAAAGTACCGTTGTTGGCGGCCAGCTGTAGCCATTCTCGCTCCTGACCAGCGTTGGTAAAGTGCGGATAGTGTGACTGTTGATAACGCTTTAGCCCCGCACTGTCCTGCTCCTGACCAAGGGCAAACGCAATGGCCAAATCCAGCTCTCCATCCTGACTCGGCAAACGACGGCGCAACTCAACCGCATGGGCGACATCCCCTTGTGATAGCAACATGTTCAGCCACTGCCTCAGCTCCCCTTTGCTCAGATTGCCAGCCTCATCGAGACGGGCAAACTGTACCGCAGCCAGTGACCAGTTCCGCTCACCCAGTGAGCGCTGTAACAGGCCATGCCTCAACCTCAGTCCTTGGGGACTGGCTGCAAACTCCGGGTCCTCCAACGCAGTCGCCACCTTCTGCAAGTCTGCATCGAGCAAGTCACGCTCTGCCCGGGCAACCTTGCACTCAAGTAGCTGACAATCAGGATCGAGTGGATTTTTGCGCTGCAACCCATCGACAAAGGCAAGCAGATCGGCATCCTGTGGGGTAACAGCCAACTGCTGGCGAGCCAATGCCGCGGCCTGCTGGTCTTCACCGAAATGCTCGTAGGCTCGTGCCAGATAAAGCGCTATAACGGGGTTTTCAGGCTGCAACTTGCGAGCCTGCTCAAACTCTGCAATAGCTCGCGCACTGTGCCCCCGTTCCATGGCAGAGAAGCCCTTATGCAGATGGGGATAAAGCACGAAACGTTGATAGTTGGTCACCCCTGACCCAAGTTCATAGTCCTGCTGAGCCGCCATAGCCCCCTGACCAAATAGCAAACCAGAGAGCAGCAATATTTCTGGACGCATCAGATGGTCTCCTCCCGTTGCAGTGCCAACCAGGTTTCATTCACTCCGGCGTCTTGCAACAATTCATGCAGATTCAGTTGATAAACATCTTGCAGTGCCTGAGCTTGAGCCAGTACCTGCTCACTGATTACTTCCTGCTCGACCAGGAAACGGGCGAGGGTCATTTCGCTTCGTTCATGTCGCAGCAACAAGGAACGCAGGGCGGCTTCGTCGATGTGGCCCAACGTGATCAGCAATTCAGGTAGCATCACCTGGCTGGCAAGATATCGGTTCCAGATAGCAACCGATTTATCTTCACCAATCTGACCATCCGTCAGCGCTCGTTGCAGTAATGCTCGAGGATCGACACGCTGACCGCGGGCATACCAACGACGAAGCCCCACGGTAACTTCGCCACGACAGGCAATCACATAAGTAACAGGAGAGCGGAGCTTGCGAGAAAGTGCGCCAAGAGAAACTGGATCCAGGTAGGTTTCACAGGCAAGCACCAGTACACCGTTAACAATGCGCAGCGGTAATACACCATAATGCATCGCGACATTGGGGGGGACTCTGTGCAGCATATCTCGCGCCAGACTATAGGCATCAACATGCTCCCAGGTCACCCCGCTCTGCTCCGCCACACCGGCAGCCAGCTGCTCGCGGGTTATGAGCCCTTTTTGCACCAGGTTACTGCCAAGGCGCAGGCCTGGTAGCCTGTTTAACAACACCTCATCAAGCTGCAATCTGGTCAATCCACCCTGCTCAATCAGTATCTGGCCGAGCGGTCGTCGTGCGCGGTTTTCTTCTCCCAGACTTGGGAAATCGTGGGTAGTCTTGTCCCAAGCCACCCGACGAGGATCACCCTGGGCAATGATTTGAGAGAGCGCACGCCAGTTGGCCATGAAGTTGATGACATTCCCCCAGAACAGGCGGGGAATGGACATCAACCCCTGCACTATGCCGTAGTAGCGGGTCACGAAGATCAAGCGCTGTAACATTCGATTAAGCATCAGAAACAGATTGATCCAAAGCAGATTGACCAACCAGCTGTCGCCTTCGAAGATAGAGAGAAAGTAGTAGGGATCCTCTGCAAGCCACTGATACAAAACGAGAGTAAGTAACTGGAGCAAAATAAGGCTGGCGGTAAAACTGAGGAAATTGGTCAGAGCCCCCTTGCGATCGCGCCACAGGAAGTAGTTCAGCTTCCAGTTGCGGCTCCATTTGTGAGTCTTGAAGCCTTGATAGACTATGCCAATGATCCAGCGTGACTTTTGGCGCACTGCCGTCTGGAAGGTATCGGGGAAGTACTCCCGTACACAGATGACGTTGGTATCCCGCTCATGCATGCCAAGTCGCCAACGCTTATTCGGGGTACTCCTTGCCTCACGAATGACGGGAAAACGGACGAAGATCTCTTCCATCCCCTTTTCCTTAAGGCGGAAACCTATGTCGTAATCTTCCGTCAGACTCTGCACATCGAAGGCAATCCCATCACCATCCTCCAACAGCGCGATGATGGCACGACGGCTGAAACAGGTACCAACTCCGGCGCTGGGCACTTGGCCGGATACCGCTTCGCGCACAGGAACATCTTTGCTGTGCAGTTCGGCAAACTCGTCCAGATAGTGAAGGCTGGTGAAGTTGTACCAATTTCGTTCAAAGGGATAAACGGGGATCTGAATCAGATCCTTACGCCCAACCAGATAGTTAAATAGCCTTAGTTCCATATCCGAAATGACATCTTCGGCATCATGCAGAATGAAACCGGCAAAGGAGAGATTGGCCTTGCGCTCGAACTGAAAAATGGCATCAAGCACATTGTTGAGGCAGTCCGCCTTGCTGGTCGGCCCGGGACGAGCACATACGACTTTGTGCACATTGGGAAAACGGGCGCACACTTCATCCACATCTTTCTGGGTATCAGGATCATTGGGGTAGGTACCGACGAAAATCTGATAGTTTTCATAGTCGAAGCGAGTTGCAGCCAATTCTGCCATCTGACCGATGACGCCCGTTTCATGCCAGGCGGGCACCATGATGGCAAGAGGCTGCTCATCCCGTTCATAAAGGCTCTGGTAATCCAGTCGATCATGGCGGCGATATACGGTCTGTCGTCGCCAAGTGGTTCGCACCCAGTAGACGATATCAATGAAAAGATCATCGATTCCACTGATCAGCATGGCGATAGCTACCGTGGTAGCGATCAACTTCAGGCCATAAAGATAAATAGCGAAACTATCAACCAGCCAATATTCTGACATTGTCATTACCTCAGCAACGCATCTGCCATGATAGCGGCAATGCGAGAACAGGCTTGGCCATCCCCAAACGGATTAGCCATAACCCGGGGAGCAAAGTCCCCCGTTTGCCATAGCTCGCTGACCCGTTGGACAATGCGCGCCTCATCCGTCCCCATCAGCTCTGCGTAACCAGACTCGATGGCCTCGGGTCGTTCGGTTTCCTCACGTAGCACCAAGAGTGGCACACCATAAGTGGGCGCTTCCTCCTGCAGACCTCCCGAATCCGTCATTACTAACCAAGCATCAGCAATGGCCTGCTGCATAGCCAGATAATCAAGCGGTTCTGTCAGCGTGACGTTGGGCAAGTGGCCAAGCAATGGGTAAACCGCCTGTTTGATGACAGGATTGAGGTGCACAGGGAAAAGCACACGCATGTCGGGATTTACCGTTGCAAGACGCGCGATGGCACGGCAGATTCCCGCCACCTCATCACCCCAGTTCTCCCGCCTATGTACCGTCACTAGCAAGTGTCCCGGTTGATCACCTTTGCGCTGGATTCCGTGACGCTTGTTGGCCCATAACTGTGCATCGATGACAGTATTGCCAGTGACATGTACCTTCTCGGCGGGCACCTGCTCAGCCAGCAGGCAAGTGCGAGCACGATCAGTCGGCGCAAAGTGCAATTGAGCAAGACGCCCAATCATCTGGCGCAGACCCTCTTCAGGAAAAGGGCGATCGAGACGATAAGTGCGCAACCCAGCCTCCACATGGGCAACGGGTACCTGATGATAAAAACCGGTCAGAGCCCCCAAAAAAGCACTTTCCGTATCACCCTGCACAATCACCATGTCCCACGCTTCTTGCGCCATCAATGATTCGAGCTGCGCACGACAACCCTGACTAAATTCGAACAAACTGGAACCGTGACGCACCAGCACCCAATCAGGGCTGATATCAAAGCAATCAAGCAGTTGAATGGCCATGCTGTCATGCTGGCCTGTATGAACCCAGGATACATCGACCCATGACTCCTGCATGAGCGCATGGTAGAGAGGTGCGAGCTTGATTATTTCCGGACGAGTACCAGACACCAGCATGATCTTTTTCATCACAAACAACTCCATTCAGAGAATCTGATATCACTGCAGGCGGTTCAGCAAACCAAGGATTCACTGGTTGTCATAACCGACTAAATGATTTCAATACGTTAGGGACTGTCGTCATAAGATCGAGGCCCACAAGTATGTGCAGCGGATCTGCACCGCTGCCACAAACGAGCCAGTGTTTTTGGCGTATCTTGTCGCAATTCCTCGCCATTGTTTCAGATGGAGGAAGGCGTTTTCCACCAGATACCTT
>NZ_NKWE01000026.1:0-50081 GCF_006243315.1 Aeromonas sobria | reverse complement strand
AGCAATTACAGAAAAATTTAAAACTCTGCCGCGTAAGCTCAGACAGTCACTGACATGGGATCGCGGCATGGAACTGGCCAAGCATCTGGAGTTTACTGCAAATACAGGAGTGAAGGTTTACTTCTGTGATCCCCAGAGTCCCTGGCAACGGGGGACGAATGAAAACACCAATGGGCTGATCCGACAATACTTCCCCAAAAAGACATGTCTTGCCCAATATTCCCAGCAAGAGTTGGATACGGTTGCAGCGCAACTAAACAGCAGACCGAGGAAAATTCTGAAATTTAAAACGCCAAAAGAAGTTATTGAAAAGAGTGTTGCGTTGACAAGTTGAATCTACAGCGGCCTTTTTTAAGATATCTCGCTCATCAGTGACGCGGCGCAGTTCAGCCTTGAGGCGCCGAATCTCGGCTTGCTGGCTGGAGTCATGCTGTTGCTGCACTTCGGGCTGGCTGTAGCGTTTGAGCCAGGCGTAGAGACTGTGGCTGGAAACACCAAGTCGCTCGGCGACCTCTGCCACTGGGTAATGACGCTCAGTCACCTGCTTGACGGCGGCCAGTTTGAATTCTTCCGTGTAACGTTGCTGCTTGCTCATAACACCTCCTGAATGACCTCAGTTTGAGGCTCTTGAGGTGTCTAGGAAAGTAGGGGCGATTCAATTCACCCTGAATCGCACACATAAAAAAACCGGCGCCTTGGCGCCGGTTTTTACTCACTACGTCTCGATTACAGAGAAGCGGTGAAGGTACGGGTGATGACGTCTTGCTGTTGCTCTTTAGTCAAAGAGTTGAAGCGAACGGCATAACCGGATACGCGGATGGTCAACTGCGGATATTTCTCCGGGTCTTCCATGGCGTCCAGCAGCATTTCACGGTTCATCACGTTAACGTTCAGATGCTGACCACCTTCCAGGTTGGCTTCGTGATGGAAGTAACCATCCATCAGGCCAGCTAGGTTGGCTTTCTGAGATTCCATATCTTTACCCAGTGCGTTCGGTACGATGGAGAAGGTATAGGAGATACCATCTTTCGCGTAAGCAAACGGCAGCTTGGCAACAGAAGTCAGGGAAGCAACAGCACCCTTCTGGTCACGACCGTGCATCGGGTTTGCACCCGGGCCGAACGGAGCACCAGCGCGACGGCCATCCGGGGTGTTACCGGTCTTCTTGCCATATACCACGTTAGAGGTGATGGTCAGAACAGACTGGGTAGCAACAGCGCCACGGTAGGTGTTGAGCTTCTGAATTTTCTTCATGAAGGTCTCAACCAGCTCACAGGCGATATCATCAACGCGCTCGTCGTTGTTACCGAACTGCGGGTACTCACCATCGATTTCGAAGTCGATGGCTACGCCATCTTCGTCACGGATCGGCTTGACCTTGGCGTACTTGATGGCAGACAGGGAGTCAGCAGCAACAGACAGACCAGCAATACCACACGCCATGGTGCGATATACGTCACGATCGTGCAGCGCCATCAGTGAAGCTTCGTAGCTGTACTTGTCGTGCATGTAGTGGATGATGTTCAGCGCAGCAACGTACTGCTTGGCCAGCCAGTCCATGAAGTGATCAAGACGGCTCATCACGTCGTTGTAGTCGAGGAACTCGGAGGTCACCATGTCAGTCTTGGGACCGATCTGGATCTTGAGTTTCTCGTCCATACCACCGTTGATTGCATACAGCATGGTCTTGGCCAGGTTGGCACGAGCACCGAAGAACTGCATCTGCTTACCAACGATCATCGGGGATACACAGCAAGCGATGGCATAGTCATCGTTGTTGAAATCCGGACGCATCAGGTCGTCGTTCTCGTACTGAACGGAAGAGGTCTCGATAGATACCTTGGCGCAGTACTTCTTGAAACCGACCGGCAGCTTCTCGGACCACAGGATGGTCAGGTTCGGCTCAGGGGACGGGCCCATGGTGTACAGGGTGTTCAGCATACGGAAGCTGTTCTTGGTGACCAGAGTACGGCCATCAACGCCCATACCAGCCAGAGTCTCGGTAGCCCACATCGGGTCGCCAGAGAACAGTGAATCGTATTCCGGGGTACGCAGGAAGCGAACCATACGCAGCTTCATGACCATGTGGTCCATCAGCTCCTGGGCTTCTTGCTCGGTGATCACGCCTTTTTGCAGGTCACGCTCGATGTACACGTCCAGGAAGCTGGAGGTACGACCGAAGGACATGGCTGCGCCGTTCTGGGACTTGACTGCCGCCAGGTAGGCGAAGTAGGTCCACTGTACAGCTTCTTTGGCATTCTTGGCCGGAACGGAGATATCACAACCGTACTTGGCAGCCATGACCTTCATCTGTGCCAGGGCACGATGCTGCTCGGAGATCTCTTCGCGCAGACGGATGGTGGCTTCCAGGTTGACGCCGTTTTCCAGGTCAGCTTGCAGGGACTTGAACTGGGCCAGTTTGTCGGCCATCAGGAAGTCGATACCGTACAGGGCAACACGACGGTAGTCACCGATGATACGGCCACGGCCGTAGGCATCCGGCAGACCGGTGATAACACCAGACTTACGGCAGTTCAGGATGTCTTTGGTGTAAACGTCAAACACGCCCTGGTTGTGAGTCTTGCGGTACTCGGTGAAGATCTTCTCGACCATTGGGTCAAGTTGACGACCGTACACTTCGCAAGAAGTTTTAACCATCTTGATACCGCCGTTGGCGATGATGGCGCGCTTCAGCGGCTTGTCAGTCTGCAGACCAACGATCTGCTCCAGGCTCTGATCGATATAACCGGCATCGTGTGCGGTAATGGTGGAGGGCATATCAGTATCAAAATCGACCGGCGCATGAGTGCGGTTCTCGATTTTGATGCCTTCCATGACCTTGTCCCACAGCTTGGCGGTTGCGTCGGTCGCTCCAGCCAGGAAGGACTCATCACCTTCATACGGGGTGTAGTTCTTCTGGATGAAGTCACGGGCGTTGACAGAAGTCTGCCATTCACCGGCCGCGAAGCCTTCCCATGCTTTTTGGAACTGTTCGTTAAGTTCTGCCATTTTTCATTACCTCACACGGTATTGATGTAGTATCCCGCAATCATCCTTAATGATGACGACGGAAGATAAACCAGTAAGTCAAACCAACCATCACGCCACCACCAATGATATTACCGATGGTGACCGGGATGAGATTGTGTAGGACAAAGTTGGATACGGTCAGATCGGCAAAGGTCGCCGGATCCTGGCCGATGGCCTGCCAAAACTCCGGACTGGCCACGCTGTGGATAGCGATGCCCACCGGAATCATAAACATGTTTGCGATGCTGTGCTCAAAACCGGATGCCACAAACATGGCCACGGGCAGCAACATCACCATCACCTTGTCGGTGGCAGTGCGGGCGCCAAAGGCCATCCACACCGCAAGACACACCATCAGGTTACAAAGGATACCCAGCACCACCGCTTCAAAGAAGGTGTGGTGAATTTTGTGTTGGGCCACTTTCAGGGCATTAAGCCCCCACTGACCATCTGCCGCGGTATATTGCGCTGACATGATGATGAGGCCAACCATCAGCAAACCGCCGATCAGGTTACCGAAGTAGACCAGCCCCCAGTTCTTGAGCAGCTGGGCCCAACTGATGCGATTGGCGGCCTTGGCCACCAGCGTCAGGGTGGTGGAGGTGAACAGCTCGGCACCGAGCAACACGCAGAGGATCAAACCCAGAGAGAAACAGAGACCACCGACCAGCTTGGCCATGCCCCAAGACATGGTGCCTGAACCTGTGGTCACTGTGATGTAAAAAATAAACGCGATGGCGATGAAAGCGCCTGCGGTAATGGCCAGGGGTATGACTTTATGTGCCGGCTTGGTGGCCTTGGCATAGGTGATGTCTTCAGCCAATGCAGCGATGGCTTCTGGCTTGAGACAATCGAATGGGGATTCAGCTTTCAATTCTTATCTACCTGAATGTTTTGCCTGTTGAAATCATAACAAAGGGCCAAATGGCCAAAATTGACATCGATCAAGTTTATCAGACTGTGAATGTAATTTTACTACAAATATTTTAGTGCAACGGCTGCGCCAGTTTACACCAGGTTTCAGCTGAAACAGAAATACTGTGTGTTTAATTTAATGATTTCAAACAATTTATTACCATGCACGTAAAGCTGATATTGGCAAGATATCTTTGCAGCTCGGCAGCACATCCCCTGCCCCTTCATCAACCCCATTAGAGGTATTTTTTGTTTTTTATTTCATCTTGGAATAAAAATCACCAATCTTACCGCACGATAAACAGAAGGGGCCACACGGCCCCTCCCTCTAACACAAGGGTTACGTCCAGCTATGAGCACGCTTGGCGTTTTGCAGCTTCTCATAAGCCGCCAGCAGCTTCTGATGCAACGGGAACTGCGACAGCGACAGATCAGCGGCGTCGAGCCCGTGGAAACGCGCTTCACCACTGGCGTTTGCCCACGCCAGCGCCAGCGTCTCTTCGCCATACATGCGGGTGAAGACGGCGCGATACTGCTCCGGATCCCGCTCCTCGTCGAGGAACAACTCGACACAGGCACGCAGGGCGCGGTAGTAGTTGGCACGATCGCTCGGGAACACCGACAAGTTAAACTCCATGGTCCAGTCGATAAGATCCATCGCCGTTTCCAGCTCGCCAGCGGCCAGTGCCAACATGGCTTTCAGCTCACCGACCCGCAGGGTATGCAGCGCGGTGCCCTTGGCGGCGGCGATACCCAGCAGCTCGCGCACACGGGTGCGCTCGTCGTGTCCCTCTTCATCCAGTTGATCAAACAACGCCATATATTGCTCGGCATCCCACTCCAGCGATGGCAACGCCAGGATCACCTCCCGCAAGTTGGCCCCCATGTTGTTGTTGGCCAGCAGCAGATCTTCAACCGGATAGATGTCAGACATGCCCGGCACCAGAATGCGGCAGGCGTAAACACCCAAGTGCTCGTAGTCGGCGATATAGACCGGCTGCTCCAGCTCGTGGAAGATGCCGATCAGATGATCAAACTCCTCCTGCGAGGTGCCACGGAAGTCCCAGTCGGCGAACTCGAAGTCTGATTCCTGCTTGAACAGATCCCAGCTGATAAGGCCGGAGGAGTCGATAAAGTGGGTCTCGAGGTTGTGGTGATCCGCCACCTGTTCGTTATCGAATGACGGCGGCACAAACACATCGAGATCTTTGAGACCACGGCCCTGCAGCAGCTCGGTAACGGTGCGCTCGAAGGCCACTTCGAAGCGCGGATGGGCACCGAAAGAGGCAAAGCAGGTGCCGTTGCTCGGGTTGAGCAGCACCACGCAGATGACCGGATAGCGCCCACCCAGGGAGGCATCGAAGCTGTAAATGGGGAACCCTTCTGCTTCCAGGGCTGCGATAGGCGCGGCAATCCCCGGATAACGGGCAATCACTTCGTCCGGGATCAGCGGCAGGCTCAGGGCCTCGGCGATGATCTTGTTCTTCACGTGGCGCTCGAACACCTCGGAGAGCGCCTGGGTGCGCGCTTCGGTGCGGGTGTTGCCGGCGCTCATGCCGTTGGAAACATAGAGGTTGCCGATGATGTTCATCGGGATATAGACGGTCTGGTGATCAGACTGGCGTTCGAACGGCAGCGCGACGATACCGCGCTCCTCGTTGTTTGACTGCAGATCCACCAGCATATCGGCGGTCACTTCACCATCCGGGTTGTAGAACTTGCGGGTGAAGCTGTCGAGCAGACCGGCCGGGAACTGGTCACCCTCGATGGGGAACCACTTCTCGTTCGGGTAATGCACGAAATCGCCGTTGGCAACCTGCTCGCCCAGATAGAAGTCGGCGAAGAAGTAGTTGGTGGAGAGACGCTCGAAATATTCGCCAAGGGCGGAGGCGAGTGCCGCCTTCTTGCTGGCACCCTTGCCGTTGGTGAAGCAGAGGGCGCACTCCTTGTCCCGAATATGCACTGACCAGACGTTGGGTACGGGGTTAAGCCAGGAGGCCTCTTCGATATCAAACCCTAAGGCTTGCAGCTTGGTCTGGAAACGGTCGATGGAATCTTCCAGTGCCGCGTCCTTGCCGGGAATAAAAGTGTGGTCTGTCATCACTGTATCCTGATTTTTATTGGCTCATGCTTGGCCGCAGATAATAGCAGGGGTCGGCCGCTTTGGCAGGACAAAAATCAGCAAACAAGGGGGATTGCAAGGTCATCAATGAGGCTGCTCCCCGCCCCTACACCACAAACAGCGCGGGCCCGGGGATTGCCCGGGCCCGCTGGTTACGCGACGCGATAAACCGTCAGAGCTGCTTGCCCTGACTGGCGATCACCTGGCTGTACCAATGGAAGCTCGCTTTCTTGATCCGGCGCAGCGAGCCCCCTTTCTCGTCACGCTCCACATAGACGAAGCCGTAGCGCTTCTGATAGCCGTTGAGCCAGCTCAGGATGTCGGTAAACGACCAGGCACAATAGCCCAGCAGCGCCACCCCGTCCTGCATTGCCTCCTGGCACGCCTGGACGTGACTGCGCAGATAATCGATGCGGTACTCATCGTTCACCTTGTCGCCCGCCTCCAGCTGGTCGAACTCGCCAAGGCCGTTTTCGGTGATCATCAGCGGCAGACCGTAGCGGGAAGAGAGACGACGCAGGGCGATGCGCATCCCGGTCGGGTCGATGGCCCAGTCCCAGTTGCTGGTCTCAAGGTGCGGGTTCGGGGCCGTCTTGAAGAGGCCGGGAACGCCGCTCGATGGGGTAGTCCCCTTCTTGCCGGTGGTGTTGATCCGCTGCAGGGTCTGACCGCCCAAGGGGTTATCGGTGTAGGTCAGGGTGTAGTAGTAGTTGACGCCAATATAATCCGGCGTCCCTTCGCGCAGCAGCGCCAAATCCCCCGGCAGAATCTCGGGCGCCTCGCCGTTTTCCCGCAGATAGGCGAGCGCCGCCTGCGGATAGCGGCCAAAGCAGTAGGCATCCAGCCACCAGAGGTTGTTGAACTCCTCGGCATTCTCGTAGGCCAGCATATCTTTCGGGTCGCACGACGCCGGATAAGCAGGGGAATAGGCAAAGCTCGGGCCAATCAAGCCATTCGGCACATGCTGGCGAAACGCCTTGATCACCTGGGCATTGGCCAGAAACGCAATGTGGTTGGCGGCAAAGAAGCGCTTGCGGTCCTGCACCGCAGGCGGATGGGTGCCGAGCTGATAGGCGTTGGTCAGGTTGTAGTTCTGCTCGTTCAGCGACACCCAGTACTTCACCTTGCTGGCAAAGCGCTGATAGAGGGTCACGCAGTAGCGCTCGAAATCGGCGATGATCCGTCGGTCTTCCCAGCCGCCGTACTCATCTTGCAGCGCTTGCGGCAAGTCCCAGTGGTAGAGGGTGAGTACCGGCTCGATCTGGTGCGCCAAGAGGGTGTCGATCAACTTCTCGTAGAAGGCCAAACCCGCCTCGTTCACCTCCCCCCGACCGGTGGGGTAAATACGCGGCCAGCTCACCGAAAAACGGTAGGCCTTGAGCCCCATCTCGGCCATCAGCGCCACGTCCTCTTCCATGCGGTGGTAGTGATCCACCGCCACATCGCCGTTGCTCCCCTCAAAGGTCTTGCCCGGCAGCTTGGTGAAAAGATCCCACACCGAGGGCCCCTTGCCATCGGCATTCCAGCCCCCCTCCACCTGATAGGCGGCGGAGGCGGCGCCCCACAGAAAATCGCTCGGGAAGTCATTGAACTTGTGGTGATGCATCTGATATTGCTCCTGCTGCGCTGATGGTGTCAGCCATCGCTGATAACTCAGCGCCCCCGCGTTGGGGCGCCCGAAATGAATTGGCATCAGCATCCAACACTTCTAAAATTCCGTCCAATGACAAATATGACCACTCAACATTCCCGACAGGAATGAAAGGAGCCCTGATGGAGCTACGGGATCTGAAAGCCTTCGTCACCCTGGGGGAGGTATTGCACTTTGGCCAGGCAGCCGTGCGCCAGCACGTTACCCAGTCGGCCCTGAGCAAACAGATCAGGCGGCTGGAAGAGGAGCTGGGGGGCGAACTGTTCGAGCGCAACGCCAGCAGCACCCGCCTGACCGGACTGGGCCGGGCGCTTTATGAGGATGCCCGCGCAGTGGTCATCCAGAGCGAGCAGCTCTCGCGCACTGCCCGCGACGTGCTGGCGGGCAACGTCGGCACCCTGCGTATCGGCTTTGGCGTCGCTACCAAGATCCTGGTGCCCGCCGCCATCGCCCGTTTTCGCGCCGAGCGGCCACAGGTGACCATAGAGCTCAACGATCTCTCCACCCACCACCAGCTGCTGGCCCTCAGTGAAGGCAAGCTGGATCTCGGTTTTTGCCGCCTGCCCGCCCCCAAGGGGTGGCACGCCCTGCCGGTGGTCGAGGCCCACTTTGTCGCCGTGCTGCCCGCCAGCTACCGAGATGTGAGGGAATTGGCCGATCTGGTGGATAAACCGCTGGCGATCCTGCGCCGGGACAAGGCGCCGTCATTTTACGATCACCTGATGAACTATCTGGCCCAAAGCGGGCTGCGATTTCAGGGTATCCAGTACGTCAACGACTTCGCTGCCGGGGTTGCCACCGCGGCGGCGGAGATCGCCTGGACCCTGGTCCCCTCCTCCACCACCATAGAGCACCCGGATGTACTCACCCTGCCTCTGAGAGATGGGGAAGCCTGCTGGACCATAGGGCTGATTCGTCCGCCCCACAGCAAGGGGCCATTGATAGACGCCTTCTGGGCGACCATCGCCGATATGACACCGAGCTAGATACGCCGCTGACAAAAGCGGATGGCGGCAGCGCCTCAACGATAGCGCGCGACAATGCGCGCCAACTCACCGCTTTGACGCAGCTGTTGCAATGCCCGGTTGAACTCGGCTATGCGGATATTAAAACGGGAATGGTTGCCAATGCAGAGGTTGAACGGGGTCGATGCCAGCTGCAGCGGCACCTCGACCACCTGCCCGGACAACCCCAGCGTGTTGAGTTTGAAGCGCGCCACTAGTGGATCGGTCACCATCAGGTCACCCCGACCCGCCGCCAGCATTTTGAAGACGTTATCGACGTTGATGGTGTGATGAACGGTGAAGCCAGCCAGATTCTCCTTGCCCCAGCCGTTGCCCAGATAGTCAAGAAAGGTGAAGGTCTTGAGGTCGCTCAGGCGGCTGGCTCGCTGAAACGCAGCCATCCGGGGGTGGCCAAGCTGAGTAAATATGGTCATCACCGTCATGGTGACGGGCTCATCCACAATCTGGGTATAGCTGCGCCGCTCCCGGGTGGCGATGGTCACAAAGCCATCTGCCTGCGCCATCCGCACCATTTTTTGCGCCCGTTGCCACGGATACCCCTGATGAGTGACCCGCAGCCCCATCTGCCCTGCCACCCGATCCATCACATCGATCATCAGCCCGCGCATCTTGCCCTGCTCGTCACGCCACGAATATGGGGCAAAGTCGTCAAAATAAGCCATTTTCAACTCGGGAGCGGGCGCTGCCAAGGCACTCTGCCACATCAGCAATCCCCACAGGATTGCGCTCCCCAGCCTGACTCTCATGGCCGCAACTCCATCCACCTCTGCCAACTCTGAGCCTAGTGCAAAGCGTGCTGCGGCAAGGATCAGGAGCCAGCGAAAAGTGACTAGCGAAACAGTGGCCAGCGAAAAAAGAGAGGGGAAGCACTGGCTTCCCCTCTCTCGTTAGCGTGTCAGCTTGTTAGCACGCCACGTAATCGATAGCAGTCATGGGTTGCGCTGGTTACGCCAGCTCGGCCCGCAGTGCCTTGGTGGCATTGACCATCACTTTAAGTGCGGCCTCAGTCTCTTCCCAACCGCGGGTCTTGAGGCCGCAATCCGGGTTGACCCACAGCCGCTCGGCCGGGATCTGCTTGGCCGCCTTGCGCAGCAAGCCCTCAATCCAGCTCTGGCTCGGCACGTTCGGCGAGTGGATGTCATAAACACCTGGGCCAATCTCGTTGGGGTAGTTGAAGCGCTCGAACGCTTCGAGCAGCTGCATCTGGCTACGGCTGGTCTCGATGGTGATCACATCCGCATCCAGCGCCGCCACCGCCTCGATGATGAGGTTGAAGTCGCTATAGCACATGTGGGTGTGGATCTGGGTGCTGTCCACCACCGGGCTCGCGCTCAGCCGGAAGGCGCGTACCGCCCAGTCGAGATAGGCCTGATGATCCTGCTTGCGCAGCGGCAAGCCTTCGCGGATCGCCGGTTCATCGATCTGGATGATCTTGATGCCGGCGCTTTCCAGATCCGCCACCTCGTCGCGAATGGCCAGCCCAATCTGCAGGGCGGACTGCTCACGGCTCACATCTTCTCGCGGGAAGGACCAGCAGAGGATGGTCACCGGGCCCGTCAGCATCCCCTTGACCGGCTTGTCGGTCAGGCTCTGGGCAAACTTGGTCCATTCGAGGGTCATCGGGGTCGGGCGGTCGATGTCACGGGTGATCACCGGCGGCTTGACGCAGCGGGAGCCATAGCTCTGCACCCAACCGAAACGGGTGATGGCAAAGCCGTCCAGCAGTTCACCAAAGTACTCAACCATGTCGTTGCGTTCGGCCTCGCCGTGCACCAATACGTCCAGCCCGATGGCCTCCTGACGTTCAATGGCATCACGGATCTCCCCCTGAATGCCCGCCTCGTAGGCGCGGTCATCGATGCGACCGGCACGCCAATCCTGACGCAATACCCGGATCTGCGAGGTCTGCGGGAAGGAGCCGATGGTGGTAGTGGGCAGCAGCGGCAACTTGAGATCGGCCCGCTGCAGCTCGGCCCTGACCGGATAGGGGCTGTGGCGATCAAAATCGCTGTTGGTGAGGCTGGCCAGACGGGACTGCACCGCACGCTTGTGAACCCGGCTGTCGGACTCCCGATCGACGATGGGCTGGCTGTAGGCGGTGATCTTGTCGAGCTCGCCACCATCCAGATAGTCTTTGAGCAGCCCCAGTTCGTAGCATTTTTGCAAGGCGAAGGCGAACCAGCTGCGGGTCTGGGGATCCAGCTCCAGCTCCAGGGTCAAATCCACCGGGCTGTGCAGCAGGGAGCAGGAGGAGGCCACCCAGAGCCGCTCGCCGAGCTTGGCTTTCAGCGCTTTCAGGGTCGGCGCCAGCTTGGCCAGGTTGGCGCGCCAGACGTTGCGGCCGTTGATCACCCCGGCGGAGATGACCCACTGGGCTGGCAAATGAGGGATGAGCGTCTCCAGCTGCTCGGGGGCGGCCACCAGATCCAGATGCAGGCCATCTACCTTCAAGCTGGTAATGATGTCGCGCTGATGAGTCACCGAACCGAAATAGGTGGTGAGCAGCAGCTTGCAGGGGCCAGCCAGACGCTCGTAAGCGTTGAGGTAGGCCAGACGCCACTCATCCGGCAAGTCCAGCGTCAGCGCCGGTTCGTCGATCTGTACCCACTCCACCCCTTGGGCAGCCAGCTTGGCCAGGATCTCCTGATAGACAATCAGCAGGCGATCGAGCAGTTCAAGGCGAGAGAAGCCGCTCTCTTTCTCCTTGCCGAGCCACAGGTAGGAGACCGGCCCCAGCAGCACCGCCTTGACCGGCAGCCCCAGCGCCTTGGCCTCGTCCACCTCGTCAAACAGCTGGCTCCAGCCCAGCTTGAAGCGCTGATCGCGGCTAAATTCCGGCACCAGATAGTGATAGTTGGTGTTGAACCATTTGGTCATCTCGGCAGCGGCGGCGGCCGGGCCAGTCGGCGCACGACCACGGGCCACCCGGAACAGGGTGTCGAGGTCGGTTTCACCATGGCGGTGACGGGCAGGCACCGCATCCACCAGCAGGCTGGTGCCAAGCACCTGGTCGTACCAAGCGAAATCCCCCACCGGCAGCAGATTGACCCCGGCGGCGTGCTGGGCCTGCCAGTGACGCTCACGCAGCGTCTTGCCCACGGCAACGAGTTCGGCCTGAGTGGTCTCGCCACGCCAGTAGGATTCGAGGGCAAATTTCAGCTCGCGCTTGGCGCCGATACGGGGGAAGCCCAGGGTGTGTGCTCGTGTCATAGGTTCATTTCCTTATGCTCATTCATCTGATGGGAAACTGGATGATTTGGCCATCCAGATGTTTACACATCCAAAATGACAAGATAAGGTGGCGTTGGCTATTGAATCCTTTTCAACAGCCTCTCAAAAAATCCGCGATTGATGCAACAAGGAGCCATGTTATGGCAGTGCCAAGCAATGCAGGTCTGGAAATCAAGCACTTGAGAACCCTGACCGCGCTGGCCGAGCAGGGGTCGCTGGCCGGTGCCGCGCTGACTCTCAACCTCACCCAGTCAGCCCTCTCCCATCAGCTCAAAGAGCTGGAGACCCGCCTCAATCTGGAGCTCTACCTGCGCAAAAGCCGCCCGCTGGTGCTGACCGCGGCTGGCAGCCAGCTGCTCGCCCTCGCCCGTCAGGTGTTGCCAGCGCTATCCCAGACCGAGAAGCAACTGCAGGCCCTGCAGAGCGGCGATGCGGGCAGGCTGCATCTGGCGCTCGATTGCCACAGTTGCATTCAGTGGCTGCTGCCGCTGCTGCCAGAATTTCGCCGCCAGTGGCCGGGGGTGGATCTGGAGGTGGAATCGGTGCCGGGCTTTGATGCCATCAATGCCCTGCTCGGCGGCCAGCTCGACCTGCTGCTCACCTCTGACGTGCAGGCCCGTGGCGATCTCCACTTCGAGCCGCTGTTTGCCTTCGATCTCACACTGGTGATGGCGCCGGATCACCCCCTCTGCCACCAGAGCCGCATCGAGCCGGGCGATCTGGGGGCGGAGGTGCTGCTGGTCTACCCGGTGGAGCGCAGCCGCATGGATATCTTCAGCCGCTTTTTGCAGCCCGCCGGGGTGGAGCCCGCCCGCTGCAAGCCGGTAGACAACACCTCGGTGATGTTGCAAATGGCCGCTGCCGGGCTCGGGGTCGCCGCCCTGCCGCGCTGGGCCAGCGAGGAGTTTGTCAGACAGGGGATGCTCTGCGCCCGCCCCCTCGGCAGCGGTATCCGTCGCCATATGTATGGCGCGGTGCGGGGCGCCGACAAGGATCAGGCCTGCCTGCAGAGCCTGTTCGAGCGCATTCGCAACAAGATGGGGAATGGTTGAAGAGAGGGGAAAATCACAGTTATCGCAGGCAATGCTGGCCTGACAAGGGGCAGAACAGTATCCTGATGCTTTAACGTTGCTTAACGGTAGCCATCATGTCCCACGTTGATCTGAATCTCTTTCGCGTCCTGGATGCGGTGATCCGCTATGGGGGCGTCACCACCGCCGCCGAGATGATGGAGATGACCCCCTCGGCCATCAGCCAGGCCATCAGCCGCCTGACCGCGCTGGTGGGCGAGCAGCTGTTTGTCCGTCAGGGACGGGGAATTACCCCCACGGCGCGGGCGCTGAGCCTGCACCATGAAATCATGGTACCGCTGCATGACATGGAGCGCAGTCTGCAACGCACCGACCTGTTTGATCACCATACCAGTCGGCGCACCTTTCGCATCGCGGGCGTCCCTGATATCGATGTCTTCTTCCTGCCGGAACTCAACAACCTGCTGCAGACCCAAGCCCCCAACTGCCAGCTGGAGTGGAACACCCAGGTGCAGGATGAAGCCTTGCGCCAGAACAGTCTCTATCTGCACAGCGTTGACCTGGTGCTGGCGACCAAACCCATGGTCGAGCAGAGTATTGAAAACGAGCAGATCATGTCCCAGCCCCTGCGCATCGCCTGCCGCAAGGATCACCCGCGGATCCGCCAGGCCCCCGACATGACCACCTTCTTCAACGAAAAGCATGTGGTGCTGCAGGCCAGACGGCTCGACAACCTGTTACTCAACACCCTGACCAAGGCACCGCTGCCGCCCCGCCAGATCGCCTACGAGAGCGACTCCCTGCTCACCGCCCTCCATCTGGTGAGCCGTACCGACTGGCTCTGCGTTGCCAGCCAATGGCACATGGATATGCTGGGCGATACCCTGGCGCTGGCCAGCTACCCCCTCCCCTGGGTCTCGGAAGATTGCCCGGTTTACATGAGTTGGCACAAAAGCTCCAATCAGGATGCGGGGCTGAACTGGCTCAAACAGCAAGTGCGCAATGTTTGCTCGTTTTAAGCCTGCTTCACAATCCAGCCCACCCATCTACTCAGCTGGGCTATCGATCTTCTGGAAAAGCGCTCTTATGGACGATCGTCCTCAGGATAATCGGGCGCGCTCTGCCAGCCATTGGGGCGCAGCTCATGCCGACATCGTGGTACCGAAATAGCTGCGCAGCGCCTCCACCACCCGCCGCACCTTCTCCGGGATCTCCCGCTGCGGCGTGATAGCGTGGATCTCCATCGGCGCCACCCGAAAACCGGGCAGCAGTTCGAGCAGCCGCCCCAACGCCAGATCCTCACCAATCTCCCCCTCCGGTTGCAACGAGATCCCCTGCCCTGCCAGCGCAAACTGGCGCAGCGGCAACACGTTGTTGCAGAGCACCTTGGGCTTGAACCTGACCCTGTGTTCTCCCCCCTTCTCATCGAGTAGCAGCAAACCGTTGCCCAGCATGTCGCCACAGAGCCAATCGTGAGTCGTCAGATCGGCGGGCGTGCGCGGTGTCCCCTTGCGCGCCAGATAGGCGGGGGCGGCGCAGAGCAGCATCCGGGTTTGCCCCAGTTTGCGGGCCACCAAAGTCGAGTCGGGCAGGCTGCCGACCCGCAGCGCCACGTCGATCCGCTCGGCAATCAGATCCCGCTTCTCGTCATCGGCGATGATCTGGATGGTGAGGCCGGGGTGGGCCTGCAACAGCGGCGAGAGGGCCAGTGCCAGCGGCTGGCCCGCCATCCCCACCGGGGCGGTGATCCGCACTTCACCAAGCAAGGAGTCTCGCACTTCGGAGAGGCGCAGCTCGGTCTCGCTCAGGGTCTGCTGCAACGCCCGGCACCCTTGCCACACCACCTCCCCCGCCTCGGTCAGGCTGAGTCGGCGGGTGGAGCGATGGAGCAGGGTCAGCCCGAGCAGGCTCTCCAGCTGGCTGATATGCTGACTGACAGCAGAGGGGGTCATGCCAAGGGATTTGGCCGCACCTGTCATGCTGCCCGCCTCCACCACGGCGGCGAAGATAGCGTAACGTCTGAGCTGTTCCATTATTAAATCCAGCTTATAAGTGAATGCATTTTTGCGGTGATTATTAAATCACATCCGGCGGCGTAGGATAGCCTCATTCCAACAGTGAAGGAGAGTTCCCCATGAAGATTGCCCTGATCGGTGCCAGCGGTTTTGTCGGTTCAGCCATTTTGAACGAGGCCGTCAGCCGCGGCCATCACGTCACCGCCATCGTTCGCGATGTCAGCAAGGTGGCCGCCCATCCGCAGATCACCGCCGTGGCGGTCGATGCCCAAAACCCACAGGCATTGGCCGAAGTGCTCAAGGGGCACGATCGGGTGATCAGCGCCTACAACCCGGGCTGGACCACACCGGATATCTACGAGCAGTACCTCAAAGGTGCCAACGCCATCGTGGCTGCCGCCGTGCATGCCAACAGCTGGTTGCTGGTAGTGGGTGGTGCCGGCAGTCTGGAGATTGCCCCCGGCGTGCAACTGGTGGATACCCCGGAATTTCCGGCCGAGTGGAAACAAGGCGCACTGGCGGCCCGCGACGGTCTCACTGCCCTGCGCGGTGAAACTGCCCTCGACTGGCGCTTTGTCTCTCCTCCAGTGTTCCTCGAACCGGGCGAGAAGCGCGGCGGCTATCGACTGGGTGGCGATCAGGTGCTGTTCAGTGGCGAGCAGCCTGCCGGGATCACCGCCGGTGATCTGGCCGATGGCGTGCTGAACGAGGTGGAAAAACCGGCTCACCTGCGCCAGCGCTTTACCCTGGGTTACTGAGCGCCAACAGGCGGTTAAGGCCAGACATGCGCACTCACTCCCCTGATCCCTCGATCAGGTGATAATCCGCTCAAACAGAAGGGAGGCATCCGCCTCCCTTCTGTTTTGGTGATTTTGCCGCTGGCAGCTTGCCTCTGGTTGCCCTCAACAGGGCGCCCGACATCCGTCGCACCATCCGTCGCACCATGCATCACACTATGCCTCGCACTAGGTTGGCCAGGCTGGTGGCAGCCGTCAGGGGGCGGCGCCCACCAGTTCACCCGGGTCAAGAGATGGTCAAATGATGTGACATCGATAGCGTCGGGTTACTTCTTGCCAAAACCCGACTGCTTGAGGGTATAGCTGGCGTTGTTTTGCCAGGCATCCAGACCACTGCGGTTATTGCCCGCCACCAGACTGGCCGCAAGACTCGGGCTGTTGAACAGCTGATCGGCGGTAAAGACAAAGCCGCCCTGACTGCGGGGCACTATGACCCCCTTCTCCAGCAGTTCATGACGCAGCTCGATCACCGCTTCACGCAAAGAGGCGGCATCCTCGCCATTGGCGGTGGAACCGGCTAGCACCATAAAGCCCGGATTTTGCCGCTTGCCCACCGGATAACCGTGGGCCTCGGCCCCTTTGCCGTTGAAGTGGTAGAGCTCGCGCTCCCCCGGCCGGTTGTCGGAGAGTGCCTTTTGCAGGGTCATCAGCTCGTTGTAGATCTCGATGGGGACGACGGCAGCCTGCTTGTTGCCCTTGCTATCGATGATAAAACTGACTTGCTTGTGTAACATCCTTGCTCATCCTGTGACCCATGGAAGCCCCTATTCTAACCACCTCGGGCAAGCGGGATCCAGCGAGGATCCACTGCTCTTTTGCCGCCTTGATCACTAACTGACACTCTTGATCAACCGTAAGGGGTGTTGATCATTGCTGGCCGTGCTAGCGTACCAAGCATGATGAAAGCCATTGACCATCAAACGGTTATCCCATGCTGACCCTGCGCAACCTCTGCAAGAGCTTCGATAACGGCAGTGAACGACTGCCGCTGTTCCACCATCTCGATCTCGCCCTCCCCGCTGGCGAGATCACCCTGCTGCTGGGCCAAAGCGGCTGCGGCAAGTCCACCCTGCTCAATCTGATCGCCGGGTTGATTGCACCGGACGAAGGGGAGATCTGGCTGGGGGAGACCCGGATCGACACCCGCACCCCCGACGAGCGGGCGCGCCTGCGGGGTCGCCATTTCGGCATCGTCTATCAGGATTTCAACCTGCTGCCGACCCTGAACGTGGCCGAGAATCTGGCCCTGCCGCTGGCCATCAACGGGCTGCCACCGGATGAGACAAAGATTGACCAGTTGCTGCACCGGCTCGATATGAGCCACAAGCGCCAAGCCTGGCCGGAGCAGCTCTCCGGCGGTCAGCGTCAGCGGGTGGCGCTGGCCCGCGCCCTTATCCATCAACCCAGTTGGCTGCTCGCCGACGAACCCACCGGCAGCCTCGATGAGCACAATGCCGAACAGGTGATGGCGCTGATGGTGACGGCGGTGCGGGGCACCGGCGCAGGCTTGCTGCTGGTGAGCCACAACCCCGCCTATGCCGCCCTGGCCGACAGGGTGCTGCGCCTCGAAGGGGGGCAACTTATTGAACTCAAGGGCTCCCGTCATGGCTAAACGGCGACTGCAACTGCCGGGAGCACGCTGATGCTGCCACTCAAAGCGCTGCTGCGCCTCTATCGCAGTCACCCCTGGTTGCTGCTGATGAGTCTGGCCGGGCTGGTATTGGGAGTGTCGCTGGTGGTGGCCATCGAGCTGCTCAATCACAGTGCCCGCACCAACTTTGTCGCCGCCCGCAGCCAGCTGGCAGGGGAAGCCAACTACCGGCTGGCCCCCGCTGGCGGGCTGGATGAGCAGCTTTACGTGCAACTGGTGACCAGCCAGCCCGCCCTCGATGCCATGCCCCAGCTCCATGGCTGGCTCAAAGATGAGCAGGGGCGCAGCTTTCAACTACTGGGAATGGATCTCTTCAACCCCGGCCCTCTGCGCCAGCTGTTTGGCGCCCAACCCGCAAGCGAGCCCGACTTTTCCCTCAACCGTGCCGACAGCATCTGGCTGGCGGCCCCCGAGGCAGAACGCCTTGGCTGGCAAGCGGGCCAGAGCCGACGCTTTGTATTGGGCGGCAACGATGGCGCCAGCGCCAAACCCCTGACCCTGACGCTGGCGGGCACGTTTGAACCGGGCGCCGTGCCCATGGAGCGACTGCTGATAACCGACATCGGCCTCGCCCAACCGCTGCTGGATAAAGCGGGTCGGCTCGATCGCATCGTCTTCAAGCTAAGCGACGTCGAGGCTCGTATCCTGCAGGCAACCCTGCAAACCGATTACCCGAACCAGCCCTTGTGGCTTGAGCCCATCAGCCCGGCGCTCGATGCCAGCCAGCTTGGCGATGCGTTGGCGCTGAACCTGACGGCGCTCTCATTGCTCGCCATGGCGGTGGGACTGTTTCTGGTGTTCAACGCCCAGCGATTTGTGCAGAGCGGGCGCCGCCCCCAGCTGGCCCAGTTGATCATTCTGGGGATGGGGCCGAGCCGGGTACTGCGTTGGCTCATTCTGGAGCTGGTTATTCTCGCCACCCTCGGCACCCTGCTCGGGGTGCTGCTGGGGAGCCTGTTGGCGCTGGCGCTGATGGGGCAACTGACCCAGGCGCTGGCCGATCTCTATGGGCCCAACCCCATCGATCTGTTGCGCCTCTCCCCTGTGAGCCTGTTCAAGGCGCTGTTGATCGGGCTGCTCGGTACGCTGGCCGCCAACCTGCCCGGCTGGTGGCAACTGCTGCGCCAATCCCCCCTCGAACTGCGAGCAGGAAACAGCCGCCCCCCCGCTCACCCGTGGCGACGGCGCTTGCTGGCCATCGCCATCCTGCTGCTGTGCGCTCTGTGCCTGTGGTTGCCGCAAACCGGTTTGACCGGTGCTCTCTTTATCGCTGGCGGCTGGCTGCTGGCCATGGCGCTCTGGCTGCCCGATGCCCTGCGCGGCCTGCTTGGCTGGCTGCGACGGCGCGCGGGCGGCCCCCTCACCGCCCGGCTCGGGGTGGCCGAGACCCTCTATCATCTCGATCGCACCGCCATCGCGGTGATGGCGTTGCAGCTGGCCATCGCGGCGGCCATCGGCATCGGGGTCATGGTGTCGAGCTTTCGCTCAAGCGTGGAGATCTGGCTCGGCCAGCGTCTGGCCGCCGATCTCTATGTCACCGCCCCCAAGGGGGTGGCGGGCAGCAAAGGCACCTTGAGCGAAGCTACCCTCGAGACCCTGCTCGCCAATCCGCTGGTGAGCGCCACCTCGCGCCGCTCGGTTCACCCCGCCCGCTGGCAGGGGCAACCCATCGAGTGGGCGCAGATGGACTTTATCCCGCAGCTTAAAGCGGCCTATCCGCTGCTGGCCGGACGCTGGCCGACCCGCCCCGACGAAGTACTGGCGAGCGAACCGCTGACGGTGCGCCTCGGGGTCAAGGTGGGCCAGACGCTGGCGATCAGCGGCGAGCAGGGGCCAAGGCAGTTCACCGTCACCGGCGTCTATCAGGATTACGGCAGCGACAAGGGGCAGATCCTCCATGCCTTTAGCGAGGGGGCGGTGCAATCCCTTGCCCTCTTCAGCAATGATCCAGAGCAACTGGCCGACCGTCTGCGCGAGCGCTTTGGCGAGCAGCTCAATCTGCTGTCAGCCCCCGCCATCCACGCCGCCGCCCTCAAGGTGTTTGATCAGACCTTTGTGGTGACCGAACTGCTGAAACTGCTGATCTTGGGGATCGCCTTTGTCGGGATCGGCTCGGCTTTTATGGTGCTGGGGCTGGCACGCCGTGGCGAACTGCAGACCTTGCAGAGTCTGGGCTTGAGCCCCCGCCACTGCCGCCGTCTGCTGGTGTGGCAAGGGGCGGGATTGGGGCTGCTCACCGCCCTGCTGGCGCTGCCGGTGGGGTATGGCCTCGCCTGGGTGCTGATCGAAGTGGTTAACCCCCGAGCCTTTGGTTGGCGCCTCGCCTTCGAGGCCGCCCCCCTCCATGCCGTCACCGCCCTGCTACTGGCGCCGGTGTGTGGCGCATTGGCATCCTGGTATGCCGCAAGGAGAGTGGTATGAAACCTCGTTTACCGCGCTGGCTCAGCCATGCCTTGACGACCCCATTGACCGGTCCTGTATCCCCGGCCGTTCTCCAGCGCAGAGAAGATCGCAGCGCGGCCGCGAACCATCCCCTCTCCCTTCGGGAGAGGATCAGGGTGAGGGGAATGCTGAACTCATTGCGCGCCCGCTGGCTCGCCGCCCTCTTGCTCCCGCTTATCGCCATGAGCGGCAGCGCGCAGGCCAGCGATCTGGGCGCCCTGCTCGGCGGCGGCAACGACAGCTTTAAAAAAGTGCAGCTGGGGCAAACCATCCAGCTGCCGGAGGATCACGCCGCCCACCCCGATTACCGCTCCGAGTGGTGGTATCTCACCGGCAACCTCAAGGATGAACAGGGGCGCGAATACGGCATGCAGTGGACCCTGTTTCGCCAAGCTATCGAGCAAGAACTCCGCACCACCAACCCCTGGCTCACTCCCCAGCTCTGGCTGGCGCAGTTTGCCATCACGGATCTCGACCGTGGCACCCACCAGCAAGATGAACGGGCCAGTCGGCAGGGGCCGGGGCTAGCGGGGGCCAGCGGCGGCGAATATTGGCTCAGGGAGTGGCGACTAGCCTCGCAAGGGGCAGCGCTGTTCCCCGCCACCCTCAAGGTGCAGAGCAAGATTGGCGAGCTGAACCTCACCGTCACTGCCGCCAAGCCGCTGGTGCTGCAAGGCAAGGCCGGTTACAGCGAGAAGAGCCCCGGCAACGCCTCCTTTTACTACTCCTACCCGCGCCTGCAGCTGAGTGGCACCCTGATCCGCGATGGCGAGATCCGCACCGTGACCGGACAAGGCTGGTTTGATCACGAGTGGAGCAGCTCGGTATTAGCCGAGTGGCAATCAGGCTGGGACTGGTTTTCGCTGCAACTGGCCGATGGCCGCGAGCTGATGCTGTTTCGCCTGCGCACCAAGGCGGGCCGCGCTAATCCCGAAAACCAGCCAGAAAACCGCTACGGCATTCTGATTGAACAAGATGGCAGCAGCCGGGTGCTCGCCCCCGACGCGATTCGTCTTACCCCGGGCAATACCTGGCGCGGCCCCAAGGGGCAGCTCTACCCTGTCGAGTGGCAGCTTAAGGCCGGGGATCTGAACCTCGTTATCAAGGCGCGTCAACCCAATCAGGCCATGACAGGCCGCTTTGATTACTGGGAGGGTGCTGTGTCCGTCTCGGGGGATGCAAGCGGTGTTGGCTATCTGGAGATGACGGGGTATTGAGTGAATTTACCTCTCCATGACTTTTACTATCGTGGAAATAAACACTCGTCAATATAACAGTAAAATCACCAGAGGCTGCGAGCTTTCCCATCTTTTTGGAAGGTCAACATTGAAGATACTGTTATGACTGTCACATTATTGTTGTTGAACTCTCTTTTTATTTAATTTAACCTAAGCATCGGCTTATGGGCAGATTATTAGCTCGCGCTTCGCGAGCAGTGAAAAAATTGTCCACTTGGATTGCCCTATTGTAGTGTGTCGATGTGCACACTGAGCGTATAGTGCGTAAGAGTGCCCATAAGCCTCCTCATATACGGGTATATATATGTCAAAACTCCAGTCATTGAAGTCTATATCCTCCAAGCCAGAATTAGCTAAATTGTTAGGTGTTGATGCTGCATTCTTAACTAGAACCTTATACATTATAAGGCCTGAAAACCAATATCATCAATTTAGCATAGATAAAAAATCTGGCGGTAAAAGAGTGATTAACGCTCCATCTGAAGAATTGAAAAGCCTACAAAGGAACTTGTCCAATTTACTCTTAGATTGCATCGATGAAATTAACAAAATAAAATATCCAACATCCCAGCTAGCCGCACCCAAAGTCAGAGAGAATGGTGATATTGACTACGCAGCAGAAGTTTTGAAAATTAAAATCCCCTCTTCAAAATCTAAACAACCTTCTTTATCACATGGCTTTTCAAGAAATCGCTCTATTATTACCAATGCAATGATGCACATAGGAAAGAAAAACATTCTAAACATTGATATAGAGAACTTTTTCGATAGCTTTAATTTTGGTAGAGTTAGAGGCTATTTTATAAAGAATAATGATTTCAAACTGGATCCTCATATTGCAACAGTAATAGCACAAATAGCTTGCTATGATAATAAACTCCCTCAAGGGAGTCCCTGCTCCCCTGTTATATCAAACCTAATATGTCACAGCTTGGATATTAATTTATCATCTTTAGCAAAAAAATATAAATGCACATACACAAGATATGCCGATGATATAACTTTTTCCACTAGAAAATCTGAATTCCCTAAGAAAATTGCAGAGCAAAATGAGGGTTATTACACTTTAGGTAACGAGTTACTTTATGAAATAAAACGCTCTGGGTTCTCTGTTAATAACGGTAAAACTAGGATTCAGTATAAGAATTCTCGACAAGATGTAACGGGACTTGTCGTTAACAAAAAACCTAATACAAAAAAAGAGTATTGGCGTTTAGCAAGAGCTAAATGCAATGCACTATTCAAAACTGGCACTTTTACTACCATTGAAGATGGTGTATCTGTTATAGGTAATCTAGATGAATTAGAGGGCCAGCTAAATTTCATTGACCACGTAGACCATTATAATCGTTTAAGACAAAAAGCACCATTGTCACCAGAATATAGTTTGAAGTCTATAGGTAAAAGCACAAATATTTTACTTTCTGGAAGAGAAAAAACATTCAGCCAATTTCTATACTATAGATTATTTTACGGCAACGAGAAACCAACAATTCTATGTGAGGGTAAAACTGACAACATTTATTTAAAGTCAGCTATAAGTGAACTCATGGCACATTATCCATCTTTAGCTATAAAGACTGATGGTAAATACGAATTATTGATACGTTTTGTTGAGTATACCAAGAGAACTAGATTTTTATTGGAGCTTTTTGGTGGCACAGACTATCTAAAAGGATTCATTGAAAACTTCCATAAAAATATGGCTCCGTATAAAAATTTAAAGCCCAAAAACCCTGTGATTATTTTCCTAGATAATGATACCGGACCAAGTAATATAGTCAATTTATTGCAGGGGAATAAATTTCAAAAAATGATTACATTAATCCCGTCACATTTGGATAAGAAGGATGACATACGAAAATCAGAATTTATACATGTTATGGATAATCTATATGTAATATTTACACCTTTAGGAAATTCTGGTGAGGAAACGGATATAGAGTACTTCTTCGATGACAAAACAAGGCTGATGAAACATTCAAATGGAAAATTCTTTAATACTGTTGAAAAAAGAGATACAAAAAATGACCTTAGCAAGGATGCTTTTGCTACTCACATTGTAAAGGAGAAAAAGAAAAGCATTGATTTCACTGGATTAAAAGTGCTTCTAGACCCTATTGCAAAAGTAATTGAACACTATAAAAACATTAAGTGATAGGGAACGCCAGCGTGCTGGTTTAGCCCCATTCGCTGGTACGGCTATTCCTGTGACATCGCTGAACAAACTGGATATGCGCTGGCCCAGATATATGCCCCCGCTTTGTTTGAGTCGGGATTGAGGCAAAGGATTATTTCCTCCCCCCTCCCAGCGATTGAATAAATGCCAAGGTGCGGCGATTAAACTGCTCCGGCTGCTCCACATTACAGACATGGCCGCACTGTTCGATCACCGCCAGCGAGGAGCTGGCATCGCGGGCCACCTGTTCGCGTACCGGCGCCAGAAACATATGATCCTCCTCCCCCATCACATAGAGGGTGGGAATGGGCAGGGAGCGTTCGCGGAAGTAGCGCATCAGCGGGTTGACCTCGGTGGCGAGGCGGAACCAGCGTTTGAACTCTTTCTGGCACAGCTTGCGGGCCTCGCGCACAAACAGGTTGCGCGACTCCTGATGGCGCTGGCGCGGCATGATGATGAAGGCAAACAGCCGGTAGAGCCACATATAAGGCAGGATATGCTGGCCGAGTCGGCCCAGCTGTACCAGCACCCGCGAGCGGATATCGAGCCGCAGGATGGCGCCCCCCAATACCATGCTCTTGACCCGCTCCGGGCAGAGCTCGGCCAGATGGCGAATAAGGATGGTGCCAAGGGAGATGCCGACAAAGTGGGCGCGGCGGATATTGAGGTGATCAAGCAGCCGCACGATATCTTCGGTCACTTCCCGAAAGCTGTAGTGGCCCTTGACCACCTGTTGCAGCTGGTGGGACTGGCCATGGCCGCGCAAGTCCAGTAGCAGTACGTTGAAGTGTTCACGATAGGCGCGCAGCTGTTTGAACCAGATGGAGGAGCTGCCACCGGCACCGTGGACAAACACTACCCAATCCCGTTCGGGGCCAAGCTCAAAGGTCTTGTGATACAGCATCTTGCGACTCCCTCATCGACGGCATTGGGGTATAGTAGGCGCGCATCTTAGCAGATAATTTCAGCAAAAAAATACGTTTACATGGTAACCGGCAAGGAGCGTGAAGATGGAGTTGACGAGTGTGAGGACCTTTCTGCTCACCCTGCCTGGCACGCAGGAAGATACCCCGTTTGGCCCGGAGATCCTGGTCTACCGCATCGCGGGCAAGATGTTCGCGCTGGTGGATTGGCAGGCCGATCCGCTCACCATCAACCTCAAATGTGAGCCCGAACTGGCCCTGCTGCTGCGCGAGATCCACCCCGAGGTCAAACCAGGCTGGCATATGAACAAGCAGCACTGGAATACGGTGACCTTAAGCGATGCACTGCCGGCCGATCTCTGGCAAGGCTGGGTGCACCACTCCTATGACCGGGTTGTCGCGGGTCTGCCCAAAGCCAAACGGCCGCAGGCGCCGCGCCCCCTCCACCCCACTGACGGTAAGGCCCCATGACCCCAGCACTGCGTATTGTCCCGCTCAGCGAGCCACATATCCCCGCCCTCGTTACCCTGTTCGAGCAGGCGGTGCGGCGCAGCGGCCCCGAGCACTACAGCGCCGAACAGGTGGCGCAGTGGGCCCTCGGCGCGCGCCATCCCGGCTTTGTCAGCCAGTTGCGCGAGCACCACGGCTGGGTGGCGGAGCTTGGAAATGTGCCGCTGGGTTTCGTCACCCTGAGTGCGGATGGCCACCTCAGCTTGCTCTATGTGGGCGCCGACTATCAGCGGCAGGGGTTGGGCAATCTGCTGCTCACCACGGCGTTGGCAGGCGCCCGGGCGCGGGGCCTGCAGCGCATCACCACCGAGGCCAGCGCCTTCAGTTATGAGCTATTTTTACGACATGGCTTTGTGTTGACCGGGCTGGAGTGCGTGGAGCGGGGCGGAGTCAGTTTTACGCGCCATCGCCTGCACTGCTGCTTGCCAAGCTAGGTCAAGTCACTAAAATACGCTTAATTTTCGTATTGTTACTGTATTGAGGCAGCAACCATGGTGGTAGAAAGTGAAGGCTATATCTCGCTGATCGAGTATCTGGTGGAGAGTCTGGGATTGTTTGAATCCCAACAGCAGAGCAACGGTGAAGAGACCATCGAAGATCTGGTCAGTGGCCGTGTTGCCAGCAACCTGATGGCCATTTGCGAGCAAAACCCGCAGATCGATCCCAAGGTGCGTTTTGCCATCATGCAGGAGGCCGACGCCGTGGTCGCCGATCTGGAAGAGGTGCTCTCCGCCGTCTGGCTGCGCGCCCCGACCCCGGAACAAAAAGCCTTCCTCATCGAGTTTATCGACCTTATCAAGAACCTCTTTGACAGCGCGATCGCCTGATCTGCCGCCCGGTTCTCCCGTCCAACGCAAGGTTTTAAAACACGCAGATATGAAAAGGGCCGCCTTGGTGGGCAGCCCTGCTTGCTATCACTTTCAATCCCCCCATGCGTTCATTCATTGGGTGGTTATCAAGGCAAGAAATGTGTCTGGACTTTGCATCCGATCCCTGGACGCTAACTAGTTAGTCCTGCCCAGTAGCAATAAGTTCCCGCCAGACATCATTTATTTTCACTTTTTTTAAGAAAATCCCTACAGCGTGGTTCAGCGGTTCAGGCTTGGCGGCAAACAGACGCCAATGCCACCCAATCCGCAGTATCCGTCCGGGTTCTTCGCCAGATATTGCTGATGGTAATCCTCGGCGTAATAGAAGGGCGCCAGCGGCAAAATACGGGTGGTAATGGCACGGCTGTCGCCGCTCGCCATCATCGCCTGTTGATAGGCCGCCATGCTCTGCTGGGCGATGATCTGCTGGCTCTCGTCATCGAAGAAGATCACCGAGCGGTACTGGGTGCCCACATCGCCCCCCTGCCGCATCCCCTGCGCCGGATCGTGCTGCTCCCAGAACAGTCTCAGCAGATCGCCGTAGCTGATAACAGCCGGGTCAAACACCACCTGCACCGTCTCGGCATGGCCGGTCAGCCCGCTGCACACCTCTTTGTAGCTGGGATTCTGGGTGACGCCGCCCTGATAACCGGCCGCGGTGGAGTAGACCCCCGGTTGCTGCCAGAACAGGCGCTCCACACCCCAGAAACAGCCCATGCCAAACCAGGCCACCGCCATCCCCTCCGGCCAGGGGCCCTGGGTCGGGTTGCCGTTCACCCCATGTTGCTGACCAATCACCATCACTTCGCGTCGTCCCGGCAGGGCATCTGCCGGTGAAATAATCTGTTCCATGAATCCTGTCCTTGTATAAAACCCTGTGAAATCACACAGCTGACGAAAAGGAGCATCGAAGATAGCAGTTTATCGCGGCGGATCAACCGGCGGGCCCCCTCCCCGCTCGCCCCATCATGCCATCTGCGCCTCCCTACCCCCTTTCCCGATCCGCACGGCCAAGCCGCCTCTGGTAGACCAGAAACAGCCAAAATCAATATTTAGTCTTGATTTGTGAATTAATTTTCATATATTGAGCCAATCGCTGTTTTTTTATGGAAGAAATATCAAGTGCGTGAACGCGAACCCAGTCTGGTCAATGCCTTTCGGCAATCCACCCCCTATGTCAATGTGCATCGGGGTGCCACGTTTGTGCTGATGATGGGGGGAGAAGCCATCAGCCACCCCAATTTTGCCAATATCGTCAGCGATATCGCCCTGCTGCAGACACTGGGCATACGTCTGGTACTGGTGTTTGGTTCACGGCCGCAAAATGACGAGGCGCTGGCCCATGCAGGCATCGAGGCTCAGTACCACAGACGCACTCGCGTTACCGATGGTGATAGCTTCGCCATCATCAAACAGGTGTGTGGCGGCCTGCAATACGACATCACCGCCCAGCTCTCCATGGGGCTGGCCAACACTCCGATGCAGGGGGCACGGATCAGCGTGGTGAGTGGTAACTTCGTCACCGCCCAGCCACTGGGGGTGGATGATGGCATCGACTTTTGCCACAGCGGCCGGGTGCGCCGCATCGATGTGGAGGGGATCACCCGCCAGCTCGATCAGAAGAGTCTGGTGCTGATCTCCCCCATCGGCTGCTCGGTCACCGGCGAGAGCTTCAACCTCAGCTCGGAAGAGGTGGCCCGCCGGGTGGCGGTCGATCTCAAAGCGGACAAACTGATCTGCTTCAGCAGCACCCAGGGGGTGATGGACAGACGCGGCGAAGCCATCTCCGAGCTCTTCCCCGAGCAGGCCGAAGAGCTGCTGGTGGAGTTGGAGCAGGCGGGAGAAGAGATGTCCGGCACCGCCCGCTATCTGCGCGCCGCCATTGCCTCCTGCCGCGGCGGCGTGCCCCGCTCCCATCTGGTGAGCTATCAGGATGATGGCGCCATGCTGCAGGAGCTGTTCAGCCGCGACGGCCTCGGCACCCAGATCGTGCGAGAAAGTGCCGAGCAGGCCCGCGCCGCCACCATCGAGGATATCGGCGGCATTCTGGATCTCATTCGCCCGCTGGAGGAGGAAGGGATTCTGGTGCGCCGCTCCCGCGAGCAGCTGGAGATGGAGATCGACAAGTTCACCATCATAGATCGCGATGGCCTGATCATCGGCTGCGCGGCGCTCTACTGCTTTATGGAAGAGGCAATGGCGGAGATGGCCTGCGTCGCCATCCACCCCGATTATCGCAACTCCAACCGGGGGGATCAGCTGGTGGCCAAGGTGGCCGAGCGGGCCAAGCGACTCGGCATTCGCCGCTTGTTTGTGCTCACTACCCGCTCCATCCACTGGTTCCGGGAGCGGGGCTTCGATCCGCTGGAAGTGGAAGATCTGCCGGTGGCGCGCCAATGCCTCTACAACTGGCAGCGTCGCTCCAAGGTTTTGTCAAAGACCATTGTCTAAGCCGTTGATTCTGTGTTGAGTTAGCTGACAATTTGAACTTTTTCACAAACTCGATTGACAGTGCAATCCAACGCAAGGTATTTCTAAATGCACTCCACCGCCATGGTGGAGCCAGAAGAGGAGCGCTGCCCAGGCAGCCCGAGGGAGGACGCCAGCGTCCGGTGAACTTGGGTCATGGGGAGCAGCGCCGAGACGAGTGAGGAGACTGGTGACCTCAACGTCGGCTGCGGGGGCTGAATCCCCCGGGTTGTCATCGGTAGTGATCATCCCCCACCGCGCCCTGTCAGGGGCGGTACGGGATGGGCTCTGCAGGTGGAGTGCTTCTGGCCGGGATAGCTTCGTTCATTCCTGCCATTTTCAGCCTCCTCCTCTCTTTTTTGCCCGATGGAACCGGAATCTTAAATTAAGACAGGAGTAAGCAATGAGCCCGATCAATGTCGCCAAGTTTGGCGGAACCAGTGTCGCCAACGCCGCGGCCATGAATAACTGCGCCGATATCGTGCTGGCCAATCCCGCCACCCGGGTGGTGGTGCTGAGCGCCAGCGCCGGTGTCACCAACCTGCTGGTGGCGCTGGCACAAGGGGAGCTGGACGAAGCGGGCCGCGACGAGCAGCTGGCCCAACTGGCCGGGATCCAGCAGGCCATTCTGGCGGACCTCGGCAACCCCGGCGATGTGAGCGCCCTCATTCATGGCCAGCTGGACGAGATCCGCCTGATGGCCCAACAAGCCCACCAGCATACCGATGCGGAGCTGGCGGATCGCCTCATCGCCTGCGGCGAGCTGATGTCTACCCGCCTCTTTACCGAGTTGCTGCGCCAGCGTGGCGTCAAGGCCCACTGGCAGGATGTGCGCCAACTGATGCGCACCGACAGCCGCTTTGGCAAGGCCACCGTCGATCTGGCCACTACCCGCACCCTCTGCCAGCAGACCCTGGGCCCGCAGCTTGGCGACAGCCTCATCATTACACAGGGCTTTATAGGCGCCGACAGCGATGGCCGCACCACCACGCTCGGCCGCGGCGGCTCTGACTACAGCGCGGCGCTGCTCGCCGAAGCGCTCGATGCCGCCAGTATCGAGATCTGGACCGACGTGCCCGGCATCTACACCACGGATCCTCGCCTGGTGGCCCGTGCCCGCCCCATCCCCGAAATCAGTTTTGTCGAGGCGGCCGAGATGGCCACCTTCGGCGCCAAGGTGCTGCACCCCGCCACCCTGCAACCGGCAGTGCGCCAGAATATTCCGGTGTTTGTCGGCTCCGCCAAAGACCCCGCCGCCGGTGGTACCTGGATCCGCGCCAGCACAGATTCAAGCCCGCTGTTTCGCGCCGTCGCCTTGCGCCGCCAGCAGGTGCTGGTGACCCTGCACAGCCTCAACATGTTCCACGCCTACGGCTTTTTGGCCGAAGTGTTCGGCATTCTGGCCCGTCACCGCATCTCGGTGGATCTCATCACCACCTCGGAGGTGAGCGTGTCGCTGACGCTGGATCACACCGGCAGCCAGAGCAACGGCGAGCCGATCCTGAGCGACAAGGTACTGGCCGAGCTGGGACAACTCTGCAAGGTGGAGGTGGAGACCGGTCTGGCACTGGTGGCGCTGATTGGAAACCGGATGAGCGAGGTGAACGGGGTGGGCAGTCAGGTCTTTGACGCCCTGCGCGAGCACAACATCCGGATGATCTGCTACGGCGCCAGCGCCCATAACCTCTGCTTCCTGGTCAAGGAGGGTGAGGCGGGCAATATCGTCAACCGCCTCCATCAGGAGCTGCTGGACTAACCACTTGAGCAAGCTGACCAGATAAGGGTCGCAGAGCGGCATAAAACAGGGCGCCTTTTACTAAACCAGCAAAAGGCGCCCTGTTTATTGGCAGACCCGGTTTTTAGCCAGATCTGTTATTGCACCCTGTATTGAACCGTGCAACTCAAGCGAGAGACGTGGCAGGCAGCTGGCAGGCCACGGCTTCGCGGCGCAGCTGCTGCAAGCGGGCCCGCAGTCCGGTCTGACCCAGCTCAGTTTCTTGAGGTGAGAGATTATCCACCAGCAGCAGATAGTGATCCGTCACCGCCTGCAATAGCCAGTCGAGGCGGCGCAGGGTCAGCGGGCCACAGCTCTTGCCACTCAGATCGTCCGCCACATCGAGCCGGTGACTGCGATACATGTCCCGCCACCAGTTGGCAACCAGCGCCTGGTCGCTCGCCAGCGCGGCACTCCACTCGCCCTGCAAGGTATGCAGTCTGGCCAGCACCGGCGCACTGGCCCCTTCACGGGTAAGGTGATGGATCTCGCGCTTGACCCACTGAAGACAAAGCTCGCGCCAGTAGCGAAACTGCGGCAAGGGATCGGCCTCGTCGAGCCAGAGCCCTGACAGAGTGCGGGTCTCCAGCCGCTCCGGCACATGAAACTGCGGATCGACCAGGCCGTTGGAGTTGTATTCAAGGCGGGGATCGAAGGTCCACATATAGCCAAAATCGAACACGCTGATCTGTTCGCCGTCGTCGAGCAGGTTGCCCGGGCTCGGGTCCCAGTCAAACCAGCCCCAGCGAGCCAGCTCCCCCTGCACCTCCAGCATCTGGGCCAGATTGCGCTCGTTGAGCTGATGGACCGGCACGCCCCGCAGCCAGGGGGAGACCAGCACCCCGGCACGAGCAGAGCCAAAGCTGGTGCAGACCACATGGGAGAGGATGGTGGGATGCAGCTCACGCAGCGCCTCGATTTCGCGCCGCCGCTCCAGCTCGGTCAGGAAGGCAGTCTTGCCATCGAGGTTGGCCACCAGCGAAGCCTGACGGCGCCGCTTGAGGCACCAGTGATGCCCCTCCACCTTGAGGTGAAACACCTCGGCGGTGAGACCGTGGCGATAGACCTTGACCACCGCCGGATGGGTATCCTTCAGTTTGACCAGCTGGGCCAGCGGCAGCGGGCAGTCACGCTCGCGTCCGATCCGGATCTCTTCCTTGCTCTCCAGCATGCGCAGCAATCTGGCCTGACGCGCCATCACTTTAGGATTCATACATGTACCTCCTGTCGCTATTGAGAGACTAAACAGCGCTCCCCTCCCAGGCCAGCGGCAAAACCCCATGATGACGCTTTCATCACATATTCCGTGCAACCCCTCGATCGGGATCACAATTTGCAGGGTTGAACAGTAACCAAATATTCATTAAACGGTCATTAAATTGACAAGCTGGAACAAGGCCCGCACCATCGGGTCAAAACCTATACGGATGAACGATCTCTCCCTCACTCGCTCAAAGGATGAGCTTATATGAATCGTCCCTCCTCAGGCCGCCAACCGGTCCTGAGTCTGCCCTCTGTGGTACTCGCTCTGCTAGGCGGATTGCTGCTGCTGACCCTGCTGTTGCCGCTGGTCAATCCCGGCAGCTGGCTGGGCCGCGCCCAACCGCTGGTGTTGGGGCCTGCCGACAATCCGCTGGCCACCCTCAGCCGCCACGCCCTGCTCTATAAAAGCGACAGCCGTGGCCTCTATCTGGTGGTGCGCAGCCAGTGGCAGTTGCGGGGGCCGCTGCAAGCGGGGGACAAGGTGCGGGTGGAGCTGCTCAACGACAAGGGCGAGCGGATCGATCAGCTCAGTCAGGGGGTGGATAAACGTCAGGTGTGCCGTAACAACCGCTGCACCCTGGATCTCAACAGCACCCTGCGTGCCCCGGACGATGCGCTGGATAGCCGCTATCAACTGCGTATTGGCCTGCTGCTCAAAGATCGCCCCGAGAGCGGCGATTTCAGCCAGATCCTGCAAACCCTGCCGGAGCAGGGCTTCAACCTCACCTATCTGGTGGTGAGCCTGACTCTGGTGCTGGCCCTGAGCGCCGCCGTGCTCAAAACGGTGCTGCCAAAGCTGCGCCGCAGCCTGCGCTGGCGGATCATCGGCAGCCTGCTGCTCGGCAACCTCACCTTCGTGCTGCTGCACGGCTTCGTGGTGTTCAAGCTGGGGGAGTTTCTGCTCTGGTCAGGTTTTCGGCCGGAGCACTACTACCTCGCCTGGGGCAGCATGGTGCTGGGCTGGAGCCTCTGCGCGCTGGCGGGCTTCAACCTCTATATGGGGCTGGTCTTTACCGCGCTTTCCGGCATCGGGTTGCTGGCCAACTTTATGAAGATCGCCATCTACGGCGTGCCGCTCGGCGGGGATGATTTTGGCAACCTGCTGGCGCTGCTGCGGATCCTGCTCGAACAGCACCCCATCCTGCCCATCTTCACCGTTTTGCTGGCACTGTTTCTCTGCTGGCGCTTTGCCCTGTCACGCTGGGTATTGCGCACCGCCGCTGCCACCGTCGCCTTCTTTGCGCTGTGCGTCTTTGCCACCCAGACCGGCAACAAGCTGCTGGGGGCCAACATTCGCTACGTGGATCGCGCGGTCAACTACCACAGGGACATCATCCGCTCCGGCCCCGGCCTCTATCTGTTCAATCTGGTGGACGAGATGCTGCAAAGCGGCAGCGTGTTTCGCTACCCCTTGCAGATCAACGAGCTGACCCCGCAGCTGAGCCACCCGCCCCAAGGCATTGCGCCGCGCTGGGATCTGGTGATCGTGCTGCAATATGAGTCGCTCTGGCTGGACTGGCAGGGGAGGATCTGCGCGCCGGCCCCCACCCTCTCCCTGCCCACCAGCGTGCAGCAGTGGCACAAGACCATCCACTCCCCCACCACCGGCGGCATGACGGTGCTGGCGGAGTTCGAGATGAACACCGGCCTGCCGGTGGGCTTGCTCAAGCAGGGGGTGGTGCCCTACTACTACCTCTCGGAGCAGGTGCCGGGGCTGGCCCAGAGCGCCAGACAGAGCGGCTACCAGACCCTGTTCGCCCACCCTTATGTGGAAAAATTCTGGGGCCGCGCCAAGGCGATCCCGGCGCTCGGCTACCAGGAGCGCTGGTTCGATACCCGCTTCACCACCCTTGAGCACAAGGGGCTCTATATCTCCGACGACGCGCTGATCGACCACCTGCTCAAGCGCAGCGATCAGGATGACAAGCCGCTGTTTGCCTACGCGGTCACCATGCAGGGGCACGGCCCCTTCGATGGCCCTCGCTATCAGGGGCAGGAGCGCAGCGGCGCCTGCCCGAACCAGAGCGAGAGCGACACCCAGCTGCTCAACACCTACTACACCGGGGTGGTGGATGCCATGGCCTCGCTGGAGCGGTTGCTCAAAACCCTAGACCAGTCGGGCAAACGCTATCTGGTGGTGGCTTTTGGCGATCACCAGCCGTTTTTGATGTCCGCCAGCAAGGGCATTCACGGTGACAAACCGGCGCGGGATGCCACCTACCAGATCCCCATGATGGCCTTTGCCCGCGCCGATGATCCCCTCAATCTGGCGACCCAGTTTGCGCCAGTGCGCCAGCTCTACCAGATGGGTCAGGCCACCCGCCAGCTGCTGGCGGGGGATATCACCCCCATCGAAGAGAAGCCCCTGCTCCATCCGGTACTGGGGGAAGAGAAGGGATTCGACCCTTCAAGCCTGGTGCCGCAGATCCGTGCCAGCTTCCAGCCCGATGCCCTGCCCTGATCCCTCCCCACAAAAACAGACAAGGCCGCATCAGCGGCCTTGTTTTTTGACAGCCATTTTTTGACCTTCATGTTTGTTCACATCAGTTGCGCGCTCACCCGCCTTGCCACCAGGGCTCCAGCAAGATGAGTTGCTGGCGGTCGAGATCGAGCGCCACCTCAATCCCCAGTGGCAACGTCAGCATGGGGTGGGTATGGGCGCAATCAAACTCCGCCAGAATGGGGAAATCCGGCTCCCCCACCACCTCCAGCAGGATATCAAGCGGTCGCTTGCCACTGCCCTGATCGTTAAACAGCTCGTGCTTGCCGAGAATAAGGCCGCCGATCCGATCAAACACCCCGCACAGCTTGAGATGGGCAAAGGATCGCTCCACCGTCTCGGCAGATTTCAGGCTGTCCTCCAGCAGCAAAATGTCGCCACGTTCGATGGGCGGCATATAGGGCGAGCCCCAGATCCCCGCCATGGTGTTGAGGTTGCCGCCAATCAGCCGCCCCTCTACCCGGCCAGAGCCGACCGATATCAGCCGATTGGGCTGGCAGAGCTTGGCGCGAGTCTGGTTTTCCCAATCCAGCCGCTCATCAGTCCACTGCACCGGGGTGGGTAGCCGATGAGGCAGCTCCACTTCACCAGCCAATGCAATCTGTAAAAAACTGGCCAGCGTCTCGTCCACCAGCGGTGGCAGCTCACCGAAAGAAGCCACCAGCGCCGGGCCATAGAAGGTAACCAGGCCAGTTTGGGCATGGATGCCGAGCAGCAGCGCCGTCACATCGGAGTAGCCGACGATGATCTTGGGATCACGCCTCAGCGCATCAACATCGAGGTACGGCAGCAGGGAGTTGGAGTTGCTGCCGCCAATCACCGACATGATGCAGCGCACTTGTGGGTCGCGAATGAGGGCGTTGAGCTCTTCGGCCCGCGCAGCAATGGAGCCGGAGCGCCAGTGATCCTGCTGGCCAGTGAGGCTGCCCGCCTTGAGCCGGAAGCCCTGCCCTTCCAGAAACGCCCTGGCACGGGCAAAGCGGTTGGGGGCCCAGCCGGTCGCCGCACTGGAGGGGGAGAAAAAAGCGATGGTATCGCCACGTTTGAGCAGCGGGGGAACCAATAACGTCATGACACACTCATCCTTGCCAATATCCAGCCATCACAGAATCTTTGAGACTCCTACATAACCCCTTTTATCACAACGAGTTTTATCATTAGCGTTTAGAAATACAAAACGCTTTATTCATTATTAACAGATATTCTAAACACCATCACCTTCTTAGAATGACCTCATTGCGATGGCCAACCCCGGTTGGCTATCAAAACGGTCGGCCTGGCAGCCCGGACGTTTTTTCTCCCACTTATCTTTTCTCTCTCACTTATGAGGTGCCTGTCATGAACAAAACCGCATCCCCCAGCGCATTGGTTGTAGAAGGCGGCGCCATGCGCGGCATATTTGCCAGCGGCGTGCTGGATGCGTTTATTGAGCATGACTATCGCCCCTTTGACTTTGCCATCGGCGTCTCGGCGGGGGCCACCAACTTGCTGGCCTACCTTGCCAGCCAGCATGGTCGCAGCCACGACATCCTGACCCAACTGGCCTGCGCTCAGGAGTTCATGGACCCCCTGCGCTTTGCCAAGGGGGGCAATCTGGTGGATATCCACTGGCTGTGGAATACCAGTTGCCGCAAATACCCCCTCGATATCCATACCTATCGCGAGACCGCCATCCCCTTCTATGCGGTGGTGACCAATACCCTGACCGGCAAGGCGGAGTACATCCGGGTCAAGCCGGAAAACATGAACGAGGTGCTGCCCGCCAGCTGCGCCATTCCCCTCGCCTCCCGCGAATACCCGGAGGTGCACGGGGTGCCGATGACAGATGGCGGTGTCGCTGATTCCATCCCGGTGATCGAAGCCTACCGCCGCGGTGCTCGTCACCTGACGGTGATCCTCTCCGAGCCGCTCGGCTACCGGCTCAAGCCGATGCCGTTCCCCTGGATGATCCGCACCCTGCTCAAGACCCGCCCCGCACTGGCCCATGCACTGGAGCAGCGGGATCGCAGCTACAACGAGGCGCTCGATTTTATCGCCAATCCGCCGGATGACTGCCAGATCGAGGTGATCGCCCCGGCCGACTACTTCCCCGTTTCCCGTTTCACCCGCGATATCAACAAGCTGGAGATGGGATACGTGATGGGCAAGTGCGCAGGCTATCAGGCCGCCCTGCTCAATTGATGACAGGCATGACCCGACCTGCCGCGACGCACGCGCCGCCAACACAATAACAATCGGGTCAGTTGAGCAACATGAGTCATAAAAACAGACCGTGGCGAGGCAAGCGCGGCCAGCACCGGTGCCAGACACCTGACCAGCCCGCTCCTCATCCCTATGCCAGGGCATCTCACCCTCATACAAGGTGTTTATTTATGTCGTTTCTTCTCACCCATCCCGCGCTGGCGCAGCTGTTCGAGCGGCTGTTGCCCGATTACCGGATCATGGCGCCCGCGGCCGAATATCGGGGCGGTCGCTTCTCCGACACCGACAACGTCACCTACCACAGCATCCGTCATCCGGCCGATCTGGTGTGGCAGGAGAAGTCCCACTTCTCCCCGAAAGAGGTGGTGCTCCCCATCACCCAGACCCTGTTCCACTTCGACAATCTGGAGCTGCGTGAATCCAAGGTGGAGGCCAAACCCACCCTGCTGTTCTTGCGCAGCTGCGATATCCACGCTCTGCGCAGGCTGGATCAGGTCTACCTGAACAACGGCCAGAACAGCGACGTCTACTACGCCAGACTGCGCAGCAAGCTCAAGTTGGTGCTGCTGGAGTGCCGCGAGAGCTTCGAGAACTGCTTCTGCGTCTCCATGGGCAGCAATGAGACCCAGGACTACGCCGCCGCCATTCGCCTGAGCGATGAGGGTGCCCGTATAGATGTGAAGGATCCCGAGCTGCTCGGCTACTTTGCCGAGCTCGGTGAGCAAGACGAGTTCACCCCGGAATTTGTCCAGAGCAACCCGGTCAAGGTGCGCACCCCGGACAGCGTCTGTGACGACCCCCAGCGGATCCGCCAGATCCTCACCGCCCATCCGGTCTGGGCCGAGTACGACAGCCGCTGCATCGGCTGCGGCCGCTGCACCACCTCCTGCCCGACCTGCAGCTGCTACAGCGTGCACGACCTCACCTATGCGGAGAATCCCAAGCAGGGTGAGCGTCGTCGCCAGTGGGCCAGCTGCATGGTGGATGGCTTCAGCGACATGGCCGGTGGCCACGGTTTTCGTGCCAAGCATGGCGAGCGCCTGCGCTATCGCGCCTTGCACAAGGTCAACGACTACAAGGCCCGTCAGGGGGAGGAGCACATGTGCGTCGGCTGTGGCCGCTGCGACGATCGCTGCCCTCACTACATCTCCTTTAGCAACATCATCAACAAGATGACCGATGTGGTCGAACAGACCATCGCAGCCGACAACGCGCAGGGGGCGAACTGATATGTGCCAGTGCCAACAAACCGCAACAGCAGAACAGCAGCAGGAAGCGGTCGAAAACCGCCTGCTGCCCAAGGCCTACACCATTCTGGCGATCGAGCGCCACACCGAGCTGGAGTGGAACTTTCGGGTCTCCCGCGACTTTGATGTCCACTACGGCCAGTTTGTGGAGATCTCCCTGCCCACCGTCGGCGAAGCGCCCATCTCGGTCTCCGACTATGGCGATGGTTATGTGGATCTGCTGATCCGCAAAGTCGGCAAAGTGACCGATGCGCTGTTTGCCCTCGATGTGGGCGACAAGGTGTGGATGCGCGGCGTTCACGGCAACGGCTACCCGCTGGAGACCTACCGCGACCAGCATCTCATCGTGGTGGCGGGCGGTACCGGTGTCGCGCCGGTCAAGGGGCTGCTGCGCCGCTTCAGCAAACACCCGGAACAGGTGAAATCCCTCGACATGATCCTCGGCTTCAAGAACGAGCAGGCGGTGCTCTATCGCCACGAGATGCCGCTGTGGGCCGAGCAGCAGAACCTCATCGTCACCCTGGACGAGGGCAAGGAGAGCGATCAGTTTCGCATCGGTCGGGTCACCGACTACATCGACCAGCTGGATCTCGCAGACAAAGAGGATATCCAGGTGATCGTGGTCGGCCCCCCCATCATGATCCGTTTCGTGGTGCTCGCCTTCCTCGAGCGGGGCATCCCCAAGGAGCGTATCTGGGTCGACTACGAACGCCGCATGGCCTGCGCCGTGGGCAAGTGTGGCCACTGCCGGATGGGCGACACCTATATCTGCGTGGATGGACCGGTCTTTCGTTTTGACCAGGCCCAGCATCTGATCGACTGAGGGAGAACACCATGAGTCTCGATATCGACATCATCAAGGCCCGCGCCAAGAACGAATACCGCCTCTCCAAGGTGCGCGGTGAGGCGATGATCAGCGTACGCATTCCCGGCGGGATCATGCCCGCCCACCTGCTAGCGGTGGCCCAGCAGATCGCCGAACAGTACGGCAACGGCTTGATCCACCTCACCACCCGCCAGAAGCTGGCGATGCCCGGCATCAAGTATCAGGACATGGACAAGGTCAACGCCGCCCTCGAACCCTTTATCAAGGAGATCGAGGTGGAGACCTGCGGCATCGAGGTGGCGGACACCACTGCCGGTTACCAGACTATCGGCGGGCGCAACATCGTCGCCTGTCAGGGCAACACCATCTGCCAGAAGGGCAATATCGACTGTACCGGTCTGGCCCAGCGGATGGAGAAGCACCTCTACCCCAACCCCTATCACCTCAAGATGGTGATCGCTGGCTGCCCCAACGACTGCGCCAAGGCCAACATGGCCGACTTCGGCATCCTCGGCATTGCCAAGATCAACTTCAATGCCGAACGCTGCATCGGCTGCGGCGCCTGCGTCAAGGCGTGCAGCCACCACGCGGTGGATTGCCTCGCCATCAAACATGGCAAAGCGGTCAAGGAGGAGAGCAAGTGCATCGGCTGTGGCGAATGCGTGCTGGCTTGCCCGACCATGGCCTGGCAGCGGGATCCCAAGCAGCTCTATATGGTCAAGCTGGGGGGACGCACCAGCAAGAAGACCCCCCGTACCGGCAAGCTGTTCCTCAACTGGGTCACCGAAGAGGTGCTGCATGCGGTGATCAAGAACCTGTTCGAGTTCGAGGCCGAGATGCTGGATGGCAAACCCATCTACCTGCACATGGGTCACCTTATCGACCGGGCCGGTTATCACAAGTTCAAGGAGCGGGTGCTGCGCGGCGTCACCCTCAACCCGGAAGCCATGGTCGCTGACCGCATCTTCTGGGCCGAAGATCAGTACGTCGCCAACATGCACGTCAAAGCGGTGCAATAGACAAACCTCGTTTGGGGAAGCGTGATCAAGTGGCCGACACCGGTGGGGATCTGTCGTTGGCCCGGGCGTAGATCACGCGTCCCCTTTTTTATTCCCGTTGGGGGGCCTTTCCCCCAACCATCCAGGGTGCGCCACGGCGCGCCCTGCTATCTCGCCCGGCGCGGCATTGCGAGCGGGCCAGCATCCGGAGCCTGTTATGGACTTTCTCCCTCTCTTCTGTCAGCTGCAAAACAAGCCGGTGCTTATCGTCGGCGGCGGTGAGGTGGCGGTGCGCAAGGCGCGCCTGCTGCTCGATGCCAAGGCGAAGATCACCATCAATGCCCCGCACCTTGAACCCCAGCTGATGAGCTGGGCCGAGCAAGGTCGCCTGACCGTCTGCGCCGCCGATTTTCACCCCGAACTGCTCGATGGCAAGTGGCTGGTGATCGCCGCCACCAACAAGCCAGAGGTCAATCATCAGGTTTTCAGCGAGGCGAGCCTGCGCCAGATCTTCTGCAATGTGGTGGACTCCCCGGCCCACTGCAGTGCCATCATGCCCGCCATCATCGACCGCTCACCGCTGATGGTGGCCATCTCCAGCGCCGGCTCGGCGCCGGTACTTAGCCGCCAGTTGCGGGAGAAAATCGAAGCCATGCTGCCGCAACACCTCGGCCAGCTCGCTACCCTGGCGGGCAAGCTGCGCGAGCGGGTCAAACTCATTCCGGACAAGCTGGCCCGCCGCCACTTATGGGAGCGGCTGTTCCGCCACGATCGCCTCGCCCGCCAACTGGCCCGTGGCCAGCAGCAGGCCGCCGAGCAGAGCGTCAACAAGCTGCTGGAGGAACCACAGCAAAGTCACGGCAGCGTCACCCTGGTCGGCGCAGGCCCCGGTGATGCCGGGCTGCTCACCTTGAGTGGCCTACAGCAGTTGCAACAGGCCGATGTGGTGGTCTATGACCGACTGGTCTCGGAGGAGGTGCTGGCGCTGATCCGCCGCGATGCCGAGCGGATCTTCGTTGGCAAGGAGGCGGGCCGCCACTGCGTGCCCCAGCAGGCGATCAACCAGCTGTTGCTGGAGCAGGCCTGCCTCGGCAAACAAGTGGTCAGGCTCAAGGGGGGTGATCCCTTTATCTTTGGCCGGGGCGGTGAGGAGCTGGAGACCCTGGCCGAGGCAGGCATCCCCTTCTCGGTGGTACCGGGCATCACCGCGGCCTCGGGCTGCGCCGCCTACAGCGGCATTCCCCTCACCCACCGCGATCACGCCCAGCGGGTGCAGTTCATCACCGGCCATGACAAGGAGGGCAATATCGCCCAGGAGTGGTCGGCGCTGGCCGCCCCACGCCAGACCCTGGTGTTCTACATGGGGTTGGCCCATGCCGACCGCATTCAGGATGCACTGCAAACCCACGGCATGCCCGACCACACCCCGGTGGCACTGGTGGAGCAAGGCACCCGGCTCAGCCAGCGGGTGGTGCGCGGCGAGCTGCAGCAGCTTGCCGAACTGGCCCGGCGAGTCAGGAGCCCGAGCCTGATCATCATCGGCTCAGTGGTGACCCTGGCCGACAAGCTGGATTGGTATGGGGAGGCCAATACCATCATCGGGGTCTGATCCGGCCGTCGCGCCAAGGGGCGGGCTAATCCCTTGGCCCTCCAGAGACAAAAAGCAGACACCGGGCAAGCGGTGTCTGCTTTTTTCATCAGCAAGATACGCGTTAAACCGCGCGCCCGTTACTCCAACGTGATGGGGCCGGTGTTCTGGGCATCGCTGTCGTTCCAGTCGCTCTCATTACGAATACGCGGGTCCCCCTGCAAGGTGTAGAGGATGGTGCCCTGACGAAATTGCAGGGCGCCGTCGGTGCGCTTGGCTTTCACCTTGACGCCGTTGACCCACACCTGCTCCTTGCCATCGATCTGAATATTGGCCACGGTGGCACCGGTCTCGCTATTTTTGGCGGTCCACTTGCCCTGATAGGGAGAGTCCCCCTTGGCCATCGGCAGCGCAACCTCCTTGCCCGCCGACCAAGCGCTTACCGTACAGATGCCGTTGGCCCGCTTGTCATGCTTGATGGCGTAATCAACGCTGGGTTCGCTGTCGGCGGATGCAGAGGTAATGCCGATCATGATCTTGCCGCTCTGGGCACTATAGGCGGTCGGCGCATCGGTTTTCAGGGTGGCCTTCTTGCCATTGATAAAGACACTGCCCCCTTGCGACTTGACCTGAATATTCATCGGGCAGCTGGCGGTAAAGTTGGGAACGGCCGCGGCGGCACTACCGGCATAAGCGGCGATGGCCAGGGTGATAACAGTCAACAGAGCAGATTTTTTGTGCATCTTGATACGCCTTCAAAAAATGGTGGTTCAAGCCAGATAATAGTGGTTCAAACATAGTGGCTCAAACAAAGTGGGGTTCATCCGTGAGAGCTGTCGTCCTGATGGCACCTAATCTAGTCCAGCGGTTCAGGGTGACCCAGTTAAAAAAAATAAAAACCGCGCCATTGAGTTATGAAAAAATATAAATGCTTAAAATCATGGCGTTACCATCACTGATGGCATTTTTTCAACGACCCGGCCGCACCTCTTTGCCCGCAGCTTGGCAGCAAAAAAGCCGATAACCCGGTTATCGGCTTTGGCCCGTACCGCTGGCGGCAGGATATCAGACCACCACAGCGGTGCCGCTGATACTGACCATCAGCATGCTGCCGTTTTGCCCCACTACCTCGTAGTCGATATCGATGCCAACCACCGCAGTAGCACCGAGGGCGGCGGCACGCTCTTTCAACTCGTCAAAGGCGATCTCGCGGGCACGGGCCAGCTCTTTTTCGTAGGCGCCGGAGCGGCCACCGATGATGTCGCGGATCCCGGCAAAGAGATCCTTGAAGATATTGGCGCCGAGAATGGCTTCGCCTACCACTATGCCGCGATATTCACGAATGGTTTTGCCTTCCAGCGTGGGGGTGGTCGAGAGGATCATCTTGAACTCCTGTGAGTAACAGAGCGTTCAGACTACCGCAACAGTTGGCAAATCCCAACCCGCCAACCATGGCCATCGACAACCACTGGCGGCCACGAGACCCTGACCATATGGCCGCTGGTCGTGGTCAAGTTCCAGCGGCTCATACCATTGAGTTCATACCACCGGCGCAAGGGTTTCGTGACAGGCTAAAAAGCAATCGCAGCGGCTCACCATTGTCCTTATCCGATACGGTCTTTCCCGACCTGAAACATTCTCAGATAAAAGCGGGCATCGATATGATGGATGCCTGTTTCAGGCCGGCTGAAAGATATTTTTTGCACCGAATCACATCAACCGTGAAGCTTCACTTAATTATCAAACACAAGATATTTAATGGTGGTCTATTTATAAGAAAACAGGCCGCTTATTTTGAGGTTTGATAATGCACAGCGATGGATAAATATCAGCCAACACTTTGCCATAACCACTGTCCGTGAACATTGCGCCATGACCAGGGCACTGACGGTGCCCAGACCACCATTTTGCGCTGCCAGCCACGATTTTAGCGGCTAAAATGCCCCTCGGATAACCACCAGTTATATTCGCTATAAGGCGACAACCTACCCCGAACTGCATAGAGTAAAACGGTTGAAAGCTTATTGTGTGTAATTCCCCGATGGGATAGCCCACCGCCGTAACAATATATGCACAGTAAATTGCTATTTCGGTGTCTGTTTCGGTGTCTGCGCTGATTCGGAATAAAGGTAACAGCACATTATTTATCTGCTTTCATACAGCATTTTTGTGTACTAAATCACATCAAATTAGGAGTGGGAGCCAATAATGGCCATTCATTTAAACAAAATAGCAATGAGCCTTGCATTAATGGCCACTGCTGGTAGTGCCGCAGCAGCCGCCAAACCCAACATTCTTGCCATCATGGGTGATGACATCGGCTACTGGAACATCAGCGCCTACAACCAGGGCATGATGGGCTACCAGACCCCGAACCTGGAACGTATCGCCAATGAAGGCGCGATCTTTACCGATCACTACGGTCAGCAATCCTGTACCGCCGGTCGTGCCGCCTTTATTACCGGTGAAGAGCCTTTCCGTACCGGCCTGCTGACTATCGGCATGCCTGGCTCTACCCACGGTATTCCAGAATGGACTCCCACCATTGGTGATCTGCTCAAAGAGCAGGGTTACATGACAGGTCAGTTCGGCAAGAACCACCTGGGTGACCGTGACCAGCATCTGCCGACCAAGCACGGCTTTGACGAGTTCTTCGGTAACCTCTACCACCTGAACGCGGAAGAAGAGCCGGAAACTTACTACTACCCGAAAGATCCGGAGTTCAAGAAGAAGTTCGGCCCGCGCGGCGTAATCAAGTCTTCTGCCGACGGCAAGATTGAAGATACCGGCCCCATGACCCGCAAGCGCATGGAGCATGCTGACGAGGAGTTCCTCGAATCCTCACTGGCCTTTATGGAGAAAGCGGTCAAGGCCAAGAAGCCTTTCTTCATCTGGCACAACGCCACCCGTATGCACGTCTGGACTCGCCTGCAAGAGAAGTATCAGGGCAAATCCGGCATCAGCATCTATGCCGATGGCATGCTGGAGCACGATGACCACGTAGGTATCCTGCTCAACAAGCTGGACGAGCTGGGTGTCGCTAACAACACCATCGTTATCTACACCACCGACAACGGCGCCGAGACCGGCAGCTGGCCGGATGGCGGTACCACTCCGTTCTACGGCGAGAAGGGCACCACTTGGGAAGGCGGTACTCGCGTACCTCAGCTGGTTCGCTGGCCGGGCGTGATCAAGCCGGGCACCAAGGTCAACGCCATGATGGCGCACCAGGACTGGATGCCAACTCTGCTGGCCGCCGCCGGTGTACCGGATGTGAAAGAGAAGCTGGCCAAAGGCTACAAGGCTAACGGCAAAGAGTGGCGTGTACACCTGGACGGCTACAACTTCATGCCGTACCTGTCAGGTAAAACTGACACTGCACCCCGTAACTCCATGCTCTACTTCTCTGCCAACGGCGAGCTGAACGCCGTGCGCTGGAATGATTTCAAGCTGAACTTCGCGACCATGCAGGGCAACATCACCGATGCCACCCGCGTGATCCCGAACTGGCCGCAAATCATCAACCTGCGCGCCGACCCGTTCGAGAAAGCACCGCACGAGTCAGGTCTGTACATGCGTTGGATGGCTGACAACATGTGGCTGTTCGTACCGGTACAAGGCATCCTGAAAGGGTTCTTCGATACCCTGCCAGGTTACCCGATGCAGCAGAGTTTCCAGATGAACCCAGCCAACATCAGCTCCCAGAGCCTGATGCTGCAGGGCAAGCTCGCCGAGCTGGAAGCACTGAAGCAGAAAGTCGCCACCATCAAGTAAGACGGTGACTCCAACGCCCATCACTCTCTGGTGGGCGTTTTCAATTTCCACATGGCTCGTCCCGAACCCTGTGAAAATTGAAAACCCGTTGACTCGTCTGTCAAACATCTCTCATCGCCTCGTTATCTGCACTGGAAATCCCTATGAACCCCTTGCAACAACAGATCTCTCAACTCATCGAACAGGTTGGTCAAAGCGTGGTCGGCCAGTCCCATGTGATCCGCGCCCTGGTGATTGGTCTGCTGACCAATAGCCATGTACTCCTCGAAGGCTTGCCCGGTACCGCCAAAACCCGCTCGGTCAAGGCGCTGGCCCAAGCCCTCAATGCCAGCTTCGGCCGCATTCAGTTCACCCCCGATCTGCTCCCCTCCGATGTGACCGGCACCGAGATGTATCAGGAGCATGAGGGTGCCCACCAGCTGCGTTTCCAGCCCGGCCCCATCTTTAACAGCATTGTACTGGCCGATGAAGTGAACCGCGCCCCGGCCAAGGTGCAAGCAGCTCTGCTGGAAGCCATGGCCGAAGGCACGGTCACCGTGGGTGACAAGAGCCATCGCCTGCCCGAGCTCTTTATGGTGTTGGCCACCCAGAACCCCGTCGAGCAGGAGGGCACCTACCCGCTGCCAGAAGCCCAGATGGACCGTTTTGCCCTCAAGGTCTCGGTCGCCTATCCCGATGATGAAGCCGAGCTTGCCATCATTCGGCTGGTGCGAGCCGAAGAGCGGGGTAACCGCCAGCAAGGCGACCATTTCGCCCCCCTCTCCCCCGAGCTGATTTTGCAGGCCAGAGCAGAGCTCTCGGCCATGACGGTATCGCCGCTGGTGGAGCACTACATCATCGGGTTGGTGATGGCCACTCGCCATCCCGACCGTTACCCAGGCACAGGGTTGCCCCAGTGGATTGCGGTCGGTGCCAGCCCCCGCGCCTCTATCTCGCTCGACAAATGCGCCCGTGCCTACGCCTGGCTGCAGGGCCGCAACCATGTGCTGCCGGATGATGTGCGGGCCATGGTGCCCAGCGTGCTGGGCCACCGTTTTACCCTCAGTTACGACGCACTGGCAGACGGGGTTGATCACCAGCAGGTGGTGATGGCGCTGCTCGATCACGTTGTCATCGGGTAAGCCATCCTATGGATCACCGTACCTTGCCCCATGGCGCAACGCCCCCCCAGCCAGATCCACGGATCCACTGTGACTACTTGCGACTGGTCCGGCTGCAGAGTCTGGTCGGGCAGTTTTCCCTGCTGCCACGACTGAACAGCGGCAGCGTGTTGTGTGGTCGCCATCAATCCCGTTTTCGTGGCCGTGGTCTCAACTTCGAGGAGCTGCGTCACTACCAGCAAGGGGACGATATTCGCACCCTGGACTGGAAGGTGACCCTGCGCACCGGCCGACCCCATGTTCGTAGCTACAGCGAAGAGAAGGATCGCCATGTGATCCTCTGCGTTGATCAGCGCAGCAGCATGTTCTTCTCCTCGGTCGAGGTGATGAAGTCAGTGGTGGCCGCGGAAGTGGCGGCCCTGCTTGGCTGGCAGGTGCTTAAAGAGAACGATCGGGTCGGGCTTGCCATCATGCGCAGTGACGGCGTGGAGTGGATGCGCGGACAGCGCTCTCGCGGCCACTGGCTGGCCCGCTTGCGCCAGCTCTGTGCCGCCAACCATGCCCTCTCGGTCAGCAGCCACGACCACGAGGCAACGGGACTGGCGCCGCTGCTGGCCATGCTGGGCCGCCTCAAGCTCAAAAATGCCACCTTGATCTTTTTGAGCGACTGGGCGGGCGTCACCGACGCCGATCTGACCCGCCTCGGCTATTTGCAGCAGCATAACGATGTGCTGGCACTGCACATCGCCGATCCCCTCGAATCCACCCTGTCTGGCACCGCCTCTGACGCCAGCTGGGTGGTCGGCAATGGTCAATACCAGCTCAATATCGCCCCGCATCAACTGCCCCTGCTGGATCAGGGTCTGGCGTGCCAGCAGCAGCTGAAAAAAGATCAGTTGGTGCGGCTGATGGCCAGCAAAGGATTGCCCCTGATCACCCTCGACACCAGTGGCCACCACCTCGCCCATCTCACCACCGCATTGGGAGGAAATCACCGATGATCCACAAGTTGCCCGGCACCTATATGCTGCGTGAACTGCAGGATGTGACTGTCCTGCCAACCATCAGTTGGCAACCCCAAACCGCTGGCTGGGTACTGCTGGCCATGATCCTCGGGTCACTGGCGTTGCTCTGGATCTATCACAGGGTGCAACTGTGGTGGCAACAGCGCTACCGCCGTGAGGCGCTGGCCGCCCTGCGCACCCTCAACTGGTCCAATACCGGCACCAGCCTGACGCTGTTTCACATCATCAAAGAGGTGTTGACCCATCTCTCACCCGGCTACGCCAAGCTGTTCGGCACTCCCCTGCTGCAGACCCTCGACAGCGCCATGCCTGATCGCCAAACCCGCTTCGCCACCGAACTGGGTGAGCGCTGGCTGGTGTCGCTGGTGTGTGATCAGGTGGTGCTGAGTGTCAGCGATCAGCTCTGTCTGGTCTCCCTGTGCAGCGACTGGCTGCAACATCATCAAACGCCATGCCCCAGCGCTGCGCTGACGGTGGAGGCTCGTCATGCTTGATGCCGGTCTCGAGTTTGCCCACCCCCACTGCTTCTGGCTGCTACCCCTGCCCTTGCTGGTGTTTCGCCTCATTCCGGCCTATCGCACCCGGCAAAGTGCCATCAAGGTGCCCTTCTTCGAGCTGCTGGTCTCCCTGCTGGACGAACCGCCGCAAGAGGGGGCAACCCAGCTCACCGCCAGCTGGTGGCAACGGATCGCGCTGCTGCTGGTCTGGCTGATGGCGGTAGTGGCGCTGGCCAAACCGACCATCTATGGACCGCCCCAGGTACGGGAGCGGTTCGGGCGGGATGTGATGATAGTGCTGGATCTCTCCGGCTCCATGGCCGAAACCGACTTCTCACCGGATCCCGGCAAGCCCATCAATCGGCTGGAGGCGGCCAAAGGGGTACTGACCCAATTTGCCGCCAAGCGCCAAGGTGATCGGCTGGGGCTCATCCTGTTTGGTGATGCCGCTTTTATTCAGGCACCGTTTACCGCCGATCTCGACACCTGGCAGACCCTGCTGCAAGAGACCGATGTGGCCATGGCGGGCCAGAGCACCCATCTGGGGGATGCCATCGGGCTGGCTATCAAGGTATTCAACCAAAGTGATCGCAATGAGCCAAATGCCCAGATGGCCAGCAAACGGGAGAAGGTCGCCATCATTCTCACCGATGGCAACGACACCGGCAGTTTCGTCAGCCCCCGCGATGCGGCCCGGGTGGCCGCGGTCAACGGGGTGCGGCTGCACACCATCGCCATGGGAGATCCGGCGACCGTTGGCGAACAGGCACTCGATCTCGATACCCTGCAGCAACTGGCAACCCTGACTGGCGGCCAGCTGTTTCAAGCCCTCGACCAGGCCGCGCTGGCGCAGGCCTATCAGGTGATCGATACCCTGGAACCGCAACGCTACGAGAGCACCCATTTTCAGACCCGCGAAAGCCTGCACCACTACCTGATTGCCGCCAGCGTCGGCCTCTATCTCGGTCTCTTTTCCCTGTTGACCCTCAGGCGCTACCGCCTGCGCCCTGCTCGCCAAGGAGACACCCCATGATTGATACCCTGTTCTGGCAACAGCTCTGGTTAAATGCCCACTTTCTGCGCCCCTGCTGGCTGCTTGCCTTTATCCCCCTTGTCGCCATCATACTGCTGCGCTGGCGCATGGACGACGCGAGAAACTGGCAACAGCGACTGCCATCTCATCTGCGCAAGGCCTTGACCCTGGGGGAAGAGGGCTGGAAAAAGAACCTGCCCCTCAAGATGCTGGCACTGATCATGGGGTTGGCCATCCTGATCTGCGCCGGCCCGACCTGGAGCCGTGAGCCCTCCCCCTTTGGCGAAGATCAGGGCGCGTTGCTGATCCTGCTCGATAACAGCGACTCCATGCTGGAAGAGGATATCGCCCCCAACCGGCTGGCCCGTGCCAAACAGAAGATCGGTGATCTGCTGGCTACCCGCAGCGGTGGGCGCACCAGTCTAGTGGTATTTGCCGGCTCAGCCCATACCGCCATGCCGTTGACCCGCGACAATACGGTGTTCACCCCGTTTCTCGCAGCCATCAGCCCGGCGATCATGCCCAAAGCAGGCAAGCACACCGAGCAGGTGATCCCGCTGCTCAGCGAGCAGCTGGCCGATGAAGCTGGCAGCACCGTCTTGCTGGTCAGTGACGGCATCAGCCCGTCGGCCATTGCCCCACTGGCGGACTATTTCAAAGCGCAATCCCATCAACTGTTGATCCTGGCGGCCGGTGATCCGGCGCTCAGTGGCAAACGCCCGCTGGAGCTGGCCTCACTACGGCGACTGGCGAGCGACAGCAACGCCACCCTGCTCACCATGACGGTGGATAATGACGATGTAGATAGCATCAACCGGGCGATTGCTCGCCACTTCTTGATCCACAGCGACTCCCTGATGCCCTGGCATGACATCGGCTACAACTTGCTGTTTCCGGTTGTTGCCCTGTTGCTGCTGTGGTTTCGCAAAGGGTGGCTGGTGCAGTGGGGTCTGGTGGCGGCAGTCAGCCTCTCCCTGCTGCAAGCGGCACCGGCGCACGCCACCACCTTTTCGCTGGCCCCCGCAGAGCCCACCGAGCCTGCGACCAATCACTGGGTAGAGGAGCTGAAACAGCAGTGGCTCGATCTCTGGCTCACCCCGGATCAGCAGGGGCAGTGGTACTTCCAGCGCGGCGACTATCTGGAAGCGGCCAAACGCTATGAAGATCCCCTCTACAAGGGGGTGGCCTACTACTATGGCGCCGAATTTGCGCTGGCCCAGTCGGCCTTTTTGCAAGCCGATACCGAACAGGCGCTGCTCTATGCGGGCAATGCCCTTGCCAGACAACGGGAGTATCTGGCGGCCCGCCGGCTGTTCCAGCAACTGGCTGACGATGCGCAAGACCCGGCCGTGCGTCACGCCGCCGCCCAAAACTATAAGGTGATGAGCGGGATCGTCGACGAGATCAACCGCGCCAGCCAGAGCCAGACCGGGACACCGGACGGGCCTGATCACTCCCGTGAGTTGCCCGAAAATGAACCACGCACCGCCGAAGGGGCCGAGGAGAAAGTTGCCGCCGCCCTGATGGAGCGCGAGACCCTGACCGCGGACCAGATCCTGGCCAATCCGGCCCAGGCCGAAAAGTGGCTGCGCCGGGTCGAATCCGACCCCGCTGATTTTCTGCAAGCCAAATTCCGCCTGCAGTTACACACGCGGCAGACTCAGGCGCTATCACGCCCTCATCCCGCAGCCACCACCGAGGAGCCTGCCCATGTGCAACAGGCGCAATAATATTTGCCGCTGGCTGCTCGCCACGACCACAGTGCTGAGCACCCTGCTGCTGGCCCCGGTTACTCTGGGGGCAGAGCCGCAACCTGCGACCCAGATCACCCTGAAAAGCTGGCTGAAAGATCAGCCAGCGGAACATGGCCCTTATGCGGTCAACCAGCAGATCACCCTCTATCTGGAACTGGCCACCAACCGCTGGTTTACCGCCGGTACCCGCATCAGCCAGTTCGAACTGCCCGGGGTGATGGTCAAGCAGCGCAGTGACATGGCCACCAACTTCACCCAGCGCCAGGACGGGGAGACCTGGTCGCACCAGCGCTGGGAGTTGAGCCTCTATCCCCAGCAATCTGGCCAGTTCGAGATCCCCGCCATTGCGGTACGCGCTACGGTTGCCCGCCCCGAAGGGGGCTCCCGGCAGATCACCCTCAC
>NZ_NKWE01000025.1:0-26095 GCF_006243315.1 Aeromonas sobria | reverse complement strand
TAAAAATGGGGGGATTACCGGGGGATGAGGGCAGCGCTTTGCTCAGGAGAGAGACGGCTTGCCAATACAGCTTGGGGTGCGGGGGGCATTGCCCTTCTCCTGCCACTCGTTCTCTGTGTAGGTATGCAGAGCCAGTGCATGAACAGCGCCTGCCAGCTCATCGGCCAGAATGGCATTGACTTGGCGATGGCGAGCCAACAGCCGTTGCCCTGCAAATTGCTCGCTGACGATCACCACCTTGAAGTGGCTCTCTGAACCCGGTTCCACACGGTGCATGTGGCTTTCGTTGATCACCTCCAGCAGAGTCGGGGAGAGGGCGGCGGTCAGCTTGGCTGCAATCAGTTGTTGGATAGTCATCGGGTCTGCTTCCAGAGTGAATGTCGGGCCATTCTAGCGGCAGTTACGGTATGGAATAAGCCCCCGAAAGGGAGAAATCGCCGTCGTTCGCCCGCTTGATGCGCATCGAACTGGTGAAATTTCTGCTCCTCGCTAGAATAGCGCCACTTTGCGTCACCCCTGGCGCCTGTATACACGAACCAAGCCGAGGTTGGACTCTTCCTATGCAAACCCTTCTCGACACTCCCCACTGCCAGCTCATGCTCTACCGCTATCCGCGCCAGAGTCAGGAGCCCCTGCAAGCCTGGGATGCGGCTGACGAATATCTGATCAACACCCTGGCTGAATCTCCCCTCGAGCAGGCGGGCCCGGTGATCATCATGAACGACGGCTTCGGGGCCCTGGCGGCATACCTGCATCCTCACTCCCCCTGTTGCGTCACCGACTCCTATATCAGCGAGCGGGCAACTTTAGCCAATCTGGCCGACAACGGACTCGATGCTGACGGAATAACGCTGCAGGATGGACTGGCGCCGCTGCCGAATGCCCCCGTGCTGGTGGTGATCAAGGTCTCAAAATATCAGGCGCTGCTGGAGCAGCAACTGCTGGCGTTGCGTCAGGTGGTGACACCGGCAACCCGCGTCATCGCCGCTGGCAAGGCGAAGGATATTCATACCTCCACCCTCAAGCTGTTCGAGAAGTATCTGGGGCCGACCCGCACTTCGCTGGCCTGGAAAAAGGCGCGCCTCATTCACTGCGAGCCGCAGGCAGAGCAACCCGCGCTGGCCAATCCGTTCCCGACCGTCTGGCCGCTGGAGGGGACCGACATGCTGATCCACAACCATGCCAACGTCTTCTCGCGCACCAGTCTCGATATCGGTGCCCGTTTTATGCTGGACAATTTACCGGTCAACAGTGCGCGGAAAGTGATCGATTTGGGTTGTGGTAACGGGGTGCTGGGCCTCTCGCTGCTGGCCAAAGACAGTGAGGTCGAGGTGACCTTTATCGATGAATCCTATATGGCGGTCGCTTCGGCACAGCTTAACGTCGAGCACAATCTGCCCGATGCACTGCCGCGCGCCCACTTTATGGTCAACAACTGTCTCGACGGTGTGGCTGTCGGCTCGGCGGATCGGATCCTCTGCAATCCCCCCTTCCATCAGCTGCAGGCGATCACCGATCATATCGCCTGGCAGATGTTCAGTGATGCGCACCGGGTGTTGCCTCAAGGGGGTGAACTCTGGATAGTAGGCAACCGTCATCTGGACTATCACAACAAACTCAAGCGCTTGTTTGCCAACGCACAAGTCGTTGCGTCGAACAGCAAATTCGTTATTTTGAAAGCCATCAAACGCTAAAGCCAAAGGAAACCATGATGAAAAAGTCACTCTTGCTGCTGGCCGCCCTGATGCTGGGCGGGTGTGCCACTCATTGGCCGGAGACGGCGCTGCTCAATCCGCAGGTGATCCCCGCCAACCAGCAATACTACTCTGGCAATCGCATCACCATGGAAGGGGTAGACAAGCGTGAGGCCGCCTATGTCTTCTCCATCAAACATAAAGAGAAAGCGCCGGTGCTGGTCAATAGCGAGCGCCCGCTCAATCTGCTGATGGCCGAGCGGCTGGCCGAAGGGCTGCGCAGCCAGGGTCTGGAAGTGGGCAACAGTGGTACCACTAACCTGACACTGCTGATCTCCAATGCGGCGATCAACGTGGAAGAGAAGACCTTTACCTATGTCACCAAGTCCCGCGTCAGCCTGCAGGTGATCGCCGATTTCCAGGGCAACCGTCTGACCAAGCAGTTCAACATGTCCTCCAGCAAGGAGAGCCCGAGCGAACCGGGCATGGCCGATCTGGAGTCGACCCTGAACCTGCAACTGGGCAGCGTGCTGCAACAGATCATGGCGGATGACGCGCTGCGTGGTTACCTGAAAGGTCAACCGAACGGTGCAGGGGTCTGATGATGAAAAAACTCTGGTTACTGGCCATGTTGATCGCCCCGTTGGCATTTGCTGGCCCGAAAGTGAGATTGGAGACCAACCACGGCAATATCGTGGTGGAACTGGCGTCCAAACAAGCCCCCCAGACGGTGAAGAACTTCCTGCGTTATGTGGCTGATGGCAGTTACGATGGCAGCCTGTTCCACCGGGTGATCCAGGACTTTGTGGTGCAGGGGGGCGGCTACAATCAGCAGTTCCAGCAACTGCCCACCTTTGACCCCGTGATCAACGAGTCTCGTGGCGGTCTGCCCAACAAACGCGGCAGCATCGCCATGGCCCGTACTCAGGCAGTCGACAGTGCCACTCGCCAGTTTTACTTCAATCTGGTCGACAACAATAACCTCAACGCCGGTGGCGCCGCCGGTTATACCGTGTTTGGTCAGGTGGTACAGGGGATGGATGTACTGGATAAGCTGGCTCAGGTACAGACCGGTTACAGCTCCATTCTGCGCGCCAACGATGTACCAACCAGCCCCATCATCCTGAAGAAGGTGGTGCTACTGGCTGAAACCGCCGCGGACAAGAAAGTCGACAAGAAAGCGAGCAAATAACCTCGCTGGAGGCTGCGAGTCACCGCGCTCTCGTCACGCACTATGCAAGGCACATCCCGCTTGGGATGTGCCTTTTTTCTATTCAGGCTTCTTTGCGCCTATCTCTTTGCTCGCCTTGGCTATCTGCCATCAACCTGCCAAAATGGCGCACTTTTCTAAAGTCGTCAGGTAGTTGAACATGGTCCGTAAGCCAAGCTGGAGAGAGTCCCTCGCCGTTTATCTCGAATTTCGGGTGTTTATTCTCTTTGCCATGGGTTTCTCATCGGGCCTGCCGCTGTTGCTGGTGTTCGGTACCCTCTCATTCTGGTTGCGCGAAGCAGACGTCAGTCTGACCGATATCGGTTACATGAGCTGGGTTGCACTCGCCTATGGTTTCAAGTGGTTGTGGTCACCGTTGGTGGATCGCATGCCGCTGCCGCTGCTCTCGAGACTGCTGGGTCGTCGCCGTAGCTGGATGTTCTTCTCCCAGTTGCTGATCGCCGCGGCGCTGGTGGGCATGGCCTTTTGTGATCCCAAGACCGGGTTGGCTCAACTGGCGATGTTTGCCCTGCTGGTGGCCTTTGCCTCGGCGACACAGGATATTGTCATCGATGCCTATCGCATCGAATCCGCCCCCGAGCGGCTGCAGGCCGCGATGGCTGCCTCTTATATGACCGGTTACCGGCTGGCGATGATCATGGCAGGCGCGGGTGCGTTGGCGCTGGCGGCCTGGTTTGGCAGCAACAGCGGTTATGACTATCGTGGTTGGCAAATTACTTATCTGGTGATGGCGGGCCTGATGTCCCTTGGGGTCATCACCACCCTGTTTTGTCACGAACCGGATATTGATCTGGCGGGGCAGGGCGAGCAACAGGCCGAACGCAAGGCGCTGCTGCTGGAGAAGGGGTGGCCAACGCTGTTGGCGAGTGCGGGGGCCTGGGGCTACGAAGCAGTCTGGTGTCCGTTTGCCGATTTTTTCCGTCGCTATGGTAGCTCGGCGCTGCTTATTTTGGCGCTGATCGCCTGTTACCGGGTGGCGGATGTGGTGATGGGGGTGATGTCCAACAGCTTTTACGTGGATATGCAGTTCAGCAAAACCGAAGTAGCCAGTATCACCAAGGTATTTGGCGTCATCATGACCCTGGTCGGTGCCGCGCTGGGGGGAATACTGGTGATGCGTTTTGGTACCTTGCGTATTCTGTTTCTCGGTGCATTGCTCACCGCCAGCACTAACTTGCTGTTCGCCCTGCTGCATCAGGTGGGCCACAACCTGGAGCTGCTGACCCTGATCATCTCGCTGGATAACCTCAGCGCGGGTATTGCAACCGCCGCTTTCGTGACCTATCTCTCCAGCCTGACCAATGTGGCGTTTTCAGCGACCCAGTACGCCTTGTTCAGCTCGGTGATGTTGCTATTGCCCAAGTTGCTGGCCGGTTTCTCGGGGCAGGTGGTGGAGCAAATTGGCTACAGCACCTTCTTTGTCGCGACCAGTGTGCTCGGCTTACCGGTGTTACTGTTGATTGTTTTGGTGGCCAGAAAGGGGAATCAGTTGCTATCCGCTGCTGACAAATAGCAAGCGTTTGCGTAAAATGCGGGGTGATTAGATTCACACTTCCGGATAAAGTTCCCGAGAAGTTGTTTCTACCCCTATTTTATTTGATTAGAATTGCTCTCGCTCCTTGTGGGCAGGCTACGGAAAACCTCAACTAACGTACAAGAGACCAATAAAATGGCCAAATTTACCAAGACTCTTATCGCTGCCGGTCTGCTGGCTGCTGCCGCTACCCCTGCCTTTGCTGCTGATTACAGCGGTGATATCCACAAGAATGACTTCAAGTGGATGCAGTTCAACGTAATGCATACCATTGACCAGCGTCCTATGAGTGCGAAGGATGGCTACAACGATACCTACTTGGAAATGGAATTTGGTGGTCGTTCCGGTATGTTTGATCTGTATGGCTATGTCGATGTGTTCGATATTTTCCAAAGCAGCCACAGTGACAAACATAACGGCAGCAATATCTTCATGAAATTTGCTCCGCGTCTCTCCTTGGATGCCCTGACTGGTAAGGATCTCTCTTTTGGTCCTGTGCAAGAACTTTATATTGCCACTTTGAACAACGTTGAAACCGGACACGGTAAAGATGGCAATATGATGGAGAATATGATCGGTTTGGGTACTGATGTTCAGGTGCCTTGGTTCGGTAAAGTTGGCATGAACCTGTATGCACGTCATGCAACCGAAAGTGGCTTCACTGCAGAAGAAGGCGACTGGAACGGTTATCAGTTCTCCATGAACTGGTTCAAACCTTTCTATACCTTCTCCAACGGCAGCTTTGTCTCCTATCAGGGCTACCTGGATTATCTGTTTGATAAAGATACTCACGGCGACAACAACCAGAGTGCCAATGGCCTGGGTACTTTCCACGGTATCTACTGGCACTCCGACCGTTATGCTGTTGGCTACGGTCTGAAGTACTTCAACGAAATCTACGGTATCAACAATGGTGCCTTTGGTGGTCTGAGTACTACCGGTTTCGGCCACTACTTCTCTGTTACCTACAAGTTCTAATAAAACTTGGGGTACAAAAAACCGGAGCATTTGCTCCGGTTTTTTTATGGCTGCGATTTATAGCGTGGCACGAGTCAATGAGTGCGCCACGGCTGAGTGGATAAATTAATCGCGGAAGTTCTGGAACTGCATCGGTTGACCCAGCTCGGCGCCACGCACCAGTGCCATAGCCTCTTGCAGATCGTCACGCTTCTTGCCGGTGACGCGCACTTCATCGCCTTGAATGGCAACTTGCACCTTGATCTTGGAGTCCTTGATCAGCTTGACCAGCTTCTTGGCGATCTCTTTTTCGATCCCCTGCTTGAACTTGACGGTCAGGTGGAAGCGCTTGCCGGAGTGAACGCTGTCCCCAGCTTCCATCGAGCTGTTCTCAATATTGCGCTTGAGCAGGGCGGCGCGCAGGATCTCGACCATCTGCTTGAGCTGGAAGTCGGCATCGGCCTCCAACTTTACTTCTTCTTTGTTCAGCTCGAAGCTGGCTTCAACACCACGAAAATCGAAACGGGTCGCCAGTTCACGATTGGCGTTCTCGACGGCGTTCAACACCTCGTTCATTTTGACTTCTGAGACAATATCGAATGACGGCATGTCAGGGCTCCTCATGTTGCGCTATAGGTGGGCAAATCTACCAGAAAATCGGCAAATTTGCTGATTTTGATAGGGCCGCTCTGCTAGAATCCCCTGCGCACAGAACGGGTGGACCCGTTAGTGTCCATTCATGATATCTTCAATTTCCTTCGGTAACAGGTTGAGAGGAATGCAACCCTTACCCTGACAGAGTCACATCATGCCAAGCGGATTTAAGAGTTCCCGACAGCTTGCTACCCCTGCTGTTATTCCACCTGTTATCCCGCAGTGGTCACTGTTGGGATGCGGCGCCCTCGGCGGCGTGGTTGCCTCCCTGTTGACCATCAGCGGCCAATCAACCCGTGTCTTGTTGCGAGATCACCATCAGTCCACGCTCCATCCGGGGACCGATTTCACCTCGCTGGAAGGGCAGGTGCAACTGCTCAATATCGAGCGCGGATTTGTCAGCAAACCCGGCAAGATCAAGCGTCTGCTGGTGATGACCAAGGCCAGCCAGGTCATTGCGGCATTGACGCCGCTGGCAGGTAAACTGGACGCTGCGGTACCGATTGTGTTGTTGCACAACGGGATGGGGATTGCCGAGCAGGTAGTCGAGATGTTCCCGCACAATCCGGTGATTGCCGGGGTGACCAGCCATGGTGCCATGCGCTGCGGCCATTTTGTCTTCCGCCATACCGGCAAGGGTGAAACCTGGCTTGGCCCGCTCAATGAGGCTGCCAAGGCTCATGCCGCACTCGCGGATGATCTTGCTACTGCCCTCGGTCAGGCTGGCTGGGATGAGCAGGTCTTGGCACGTCAATGGCAAAAGTTGGCGATAAATTGTGCCATCAATCCGCTGACTGCGCTCTACAAGCTGAAAAACGGCGAGCTGGCTGGCCCCCGTTTTGCCGATGTCCTGCAGCAGATCTGTGTGGAAGTGGCGGATGTGATGTGCGCCGAAGGTATTGCCACCACGGCTGAAGAGCTGCAGCGCCGGGCGATGACAGTGGTCGAGTTGACTGCCGACAACCACTCCTCCATGTATCAGGATATGGATCTGGGGCGAGAGACCGAGATTGAGGCCATCACCGGCTTCCTGCTGAGCAAGGCGGCCAAACATGGCATCGCCGTACCGGTCAATCAGGGGCTTTATCAGGCGATCAAAGAGAAGAGTCAGGCAGTCTGACCTTTTTACACGGCAGAACAAGCTGCAAGGAGGCTGAAGTGAGTGTACTGGTGCTGGTGGCCCCCGGGTCGGAAGAGATAGAGACAGTTGCCATCGTTGATACCCTGGTGCGTGCGCGCATCGAGGTGCTGTTGGCCTCTTGTTGTCCTGCCGGGTTGCGGCAGATCCGCGCCTCGCGCGGAGTACAACTGGTGGCGGATTGCCATATCGACGAGCTGACCGGTCGGGACTTTGAGGCCATAGTGGTGCCGGGTGGCTTGCCCGGCAGCGAAGTGATCCGCGATACCCCGCTGGCCATCGATCTGCTCAAAGAGCAGGCTGCCCTTGGCCGCTGGCGTGCCGCCATCTGTGCCGCCCCCGTGGTGGTGTTGCAACATCACGGCCTGCTGGATGGCGCCATCGTCACCTGCCACCCCGTCTTTCAGACGCAATTGCCCGCGTCGCTGTTGTCCCGTGAGCGGGTGGTCAGGGATGAGGCCCATCGCCTTATCACCAGTCAGGGGCCGGGCAGCGCTATCGAGTTTGCTCTCGAACTGGTGCGGGTGCTGCGCGGGGATGAGCTGGCGCTGGCGGTGGCAGGCCCCATGGTGCTGCCCTGACCGCACTCTGCTGATGAATCAAGCTAGCCATGCTTTGAAAAACGGGCCCCGGTCATCTTGATCGGGGCCCGTTTGTTATCAGCTGTTGTCGATCACGCCATCTTGCCCGGCTCAGTAGTCGTACTGTTTGCACTCCTTCTTGCTAAACTCTGCGCGCCAGCGTGATAACTCCTGCTCTGTGCCGAGCGTGTCCCCTTCCTTGATCGCCTGTTCCAGTATCTCAATCCGGTCGTAGAGCCAGCGGCACTCTGCCGTCGGGTTGTTCTTGCTGATGCCGGCTATCGGCAGCAAACAGAGTCCCAGCCAAACATATTTCATCCCGAACGCTCCTTGTCATTGTGATGGTTAAGGTCTCCTTGGAGTCTATTATTCTAGCCACAATGAGAGAGATAGAGCTACTGCTATCCTTGGGGTAAGATGATGCCATGTCTGTTTATTTATACAGTGGTATGCGCAAGATCATCCATATCGACATGGACTGCTTTTTTGCCGCAGTAGAGATGCGGGACAACCCCGCACTGCGGGAGGTGCCGCTGGCCATCGGTGGTGCCTCCGAGCGGCGTGGCGTCATCTCGACCTGCAACTATGTGGCGCGCCGCTTCGGGGTGCGCTCCGCCATGCCGAGCGCACTGGCGAAAAAGCTCTGTCCGCCGCTGGTGCTGATCCCCGGGCGAATGGCGGTTTACAAAGATATCTCCCGCCAGCTCAGGGCTATTTTCCTCCGTTATACCGATCTGGTGGAACCGTTGTCGCTGGACGAGGCTTATCTCGATGTGACGCATAGCAACTGTTGCGGCGGCAGTGCCACCTTGATGGCCCAAGAGATCCGTCAGGCTATCGTCAGCGAACTGGGCCTGACCGCCTCGGCCGGGGTGGCACCGAACAAGTTTTTGGCCAAGATCGCTTCGGAGCAGCGCAAGCCGGATGGGTTGTTTGTCATTCGCCCCGATGAGGTGGCGCAATTTGTCTGCCAGTTGCCCCTTGGCAAGCTGCCCGGGGTCGGTCGCAAGACTGCCGAGCGGCTGGAGGCGCAGGGGCTTTATACCTGCGAGGATGCACGCGCCTTGCCTGCCGACGAGCTATGCCGCCGTTTTGGCAAGTTGGGCGAGATGCTGACGAGCCGGATCTGGGGTCTGGATGAGCAGCCAGTGCAGGCGCACCGGATCCGCAAAACCATCGGAGTGGAGACCACGCTGGCGAGCGATCTGTCGAACGAGGAGGCTTGCCTGACGGTATTGCAGCAGTTGCTGCCGGAGCTTGAGCGGCGTTTCCAGGCTGCCTGTTGTGCCGAGCAGGTGATGGGGCAGGGGATTAAAATTAAATTTGCCGACTTCCATCAGACCACTGTCTATCGCAGCCAGGGCGGCTATCAGGCCAGCCTGTTTATCCCTTTGCTAAAAGAGGGTCTGCTGCGTGCGGAAGGGCGTTCAGTGCGTTTGCTGGGGTTGGTGGTGGGGTTGCCAAAAGAGGGGGAGGTTAACCAGCTATCACTGGATTTGCTGTGAGATGGTTAAGTTTTTGTTTATAAAGTCGATAATCTACCCATATCGCTGTCTTACATAGGAACATTGGCATGAGCGTACTTTCTGTCCAGGGCCGGATTACCCTGATCGCTGGCTGCTGTCTGTTGGTCACCGCTGCCGCGCTGGTTGCTTCCTCGATTTATAACGCGGACAAGATGCAGCAGCAGGTGCGACAAGCCACCATGCAGGAGGCTCAGCAGTCAGCCGAGAACTGGATGAAGGCGATGGGCTCGGAGCAGGCGGCCAAGGTGACCAGCTATCTGGATGAGGCCTATTTCCGGGCCAGTTTGTTGGCCGAGAGTGTGCTGTTCCTGCGCAAGAATGCGGCCGACAACTTTGTTCATTCAGAGGCGCTGCGCAGTGCCATCAATCAGCAGTTACACGATGCTGCCGCCTCATCCACCAATTTGCTCGGGGTATACGCGGTGTTCGAGCCTGACCAGCTGGATGGAGAGGACAGCAATTATCAGGGGTCGACCGAGCTTGGCGCCAACGACAAGGGACGGTTCTCCTCCTACTGGGCCTATGACAATGGCAAGCTGGTTGCCGAAGTGCAGAACGAGGATGTGCTTGCTGACGAGACACCTACCGCTGCTGGCGGGGTCGAAAACGAATGGTATCGCTGCAGTATCCGCTCCCGCGAACTCTGTTTGCTGGAACCCTATCTGGACGATGTTGGCGACAAAAAAGTCTTGATGACCTCGGTCACTGCACCCTTGCTTGATCAGGGGACATTGCTGGGCATGGTCGGGGTCGATATCTCCCTGAGCACTTTGCAGAATCTGGTTTCGGCGATGGATAAGGAGCTCTATGACGGCCAAGGCAAGATATTGCTGGTGAGCCATGAGGGGCGAGTGGCGGGGGCGGATCAGTTTGAGGTGACCCTGGGGCGCGGATTGGGTCAGCAGTATCAAGGGCTGGCCACCGAGCTGCAAGGGTGGCTCAGCCAGGGACAAGAGTTGAGTCGCTGGAGCCGCGATGGTGCCCTGTTGCAAACATTTATGCCGGTATCGATGCGGGGTACCGACGGCAAATGGGGTATCTACATTGAATTGCCACGGGCTGTGGTGCTCGCCTCGGCCCAGCAACTGCAGGATGATCTTGCCAGTGAAGCCCGCCGTAGCGTGGTCTCGCAGTTGATGATCGGGGTGCTGATTTCATTGGTGGCGTTGATTTTTATCTGGCTGATGGCACGCCAGATAGTGGCCCCTATTCGCGCCGTGGTGGCCCGCCTCAAGGATATCGCCACCGGCGAGGGGGATCTGACCCAGCGTATCGAGATCCAGCGACAAGATGAAATTGGCGAGTTGGCCAAGTGGTTCAACAGTTTCCTCAACAAGCTGCAATCCACCATCAGTCAGGTGATTGATACGGTTGCCGGCACCCGCAGCAGTGCCGAGCAGGCGGCGCAAGTTGCCGAGCGCACCAGCAGTGGTATGCAGGCCCAGTATCAGGAGATCGATCTGGTGGCAACCGCGTTTGAAGAGCTCAGTGCCACGGCGCTGCAGGTCTCAGGTAATGCCAGCTCTGCGGTCGCGGCGGCCAATACCACAGATGCTGCGGCGCAAGAGGGGAAATATGTGGTCGCAGATACCCAGGCAGCGATGCGCGAGCTGATGACCATCATCAACGATGCCCAGCCGGTGGTGGAACGGCTTGCCGCCAACAGTGGCAACATCAATGACATCCTTATCGTGATCCAGGGGATTGCCGAGCAGACCAATTTGCTGGCATTGAATGCGGCGATCGAGGCGGCGCGGGCCGGTGAGCAGGGCCGTGGTTTCGCGGTGGTGGCTGATGAGGTGCGTAATCTGGCCGGTCGCACCCAGAATGCCATCGTCGAGATCCAGAATCTGATCAGCCAGCTGCAATCCGGTACCGGCGCCGTGGTCAAGGCGATCCGTGATGGCCATGGTCAGGCGGACGAGACCCTCGCCAAGGTGGATCTCTCGGTGCAGGTGCTGGAGCAGATCATCCAGTCGGTCTCCACCATCCATCAAATGAACGAGCAGATTGCCCGTGCAGCCCAAGAGCAGAGCCGGGTGGCAGACGAGATCAATCGCAACGTCAGCAATATTCGCGATGTGAGCCATACCATCCGTGCCGAAGCGGCGACCTCTGCCGAAAATGGTCGGGAGTTGTCGCTACTGGCAGATAAACAGCAGCAGTTGGTGGGGCAGTTCAAAGTATAAAAGGATGAAAAAAGGCGCCATCCGACTGGAGGCGCCAAACACATTCAGATGACAGACGGGGTCAAATCGATAAGATTTGAGCCCCCCTTCCCGCAGAGGAAGTAACACAACACCACAATCACAGTCGAAAGAGTCACTAAAAACACATGTAAACCAACATGTAGTAGAAAATGTGAGCCATATGACGACTGATTGCTGGGCGAATTATGTTTATTCACTGGTCGGCCCGCAACCGACAAATTATAATGCGCCCCATTAGAAAAACTCATCGTCGGCTGGTGTCATGTCTCGTCGTTTACCACCGCTTAATGCCCTCAAGGCGTTTGAAGCAGCGGCTCGTCACTTAAGCTTTACCCGCGCAGCAGAAGAGTTGTTTGTGACTCAAGCTGCCATCAGTCATCAGATCAAGGCGCTGGAGGAGTATCTTGGTATCAAGTTGTTCCGCCGTAAAAATCGCTCCTTGTTGCTGACCGAAGAGGGGCAAGGCTATTTTCTCGACATCAAAGATATTTTTACCTCCATCTCGGAGGCGACCGACAAGTTGCTGGCCCGCAGCGCCAAGGGGGCGCTGACCGTCAGTTTGCAGCCGAGTTTTGCCATCCAGTGGCTGGTGCCACGACTGGTGCGCTTCAGCGAGCGCCACCCGGATATCGATGTGCGGATCAAGGCGGTCGATCTTGATGAAGGGGCGCTTACTGACGATGTGGATGTTGCCATCTATTACGGGCGCGGCAACTGGCCCGGCCTGCGGTGCGACAAATTGCACACCGAATACCTGATCCCGGTCTGTTCCCCTTTGCTGCTGACCGGGCCCAAGCCGCTCCGGACACCGGATGACCTGGTCCGTCATACCTTGTTGCACGATACTTCACGCCGCGACTGGAAGGCCTGGTTCCGCCAGCTCGATATCGATGCCCCCAACGTCAATCAGGGGCCTATTTTCAGCCACTCGACCATGGTGATCCAGGCTGCTATCCACGGTCAGGGGGTGGCGCTTGGCCACAGTGTGCTGGCTCAACCAGAGATCGAAGCGGGTCGCCTTATCTGCCCGTTTGAGCAGGTGCTGGTGAGCAAGAATGCCTTCTATCTGGTTTGTCAGGAACAACAGTCGGATCAGGGCAAAATCGTCGCCTTCCGCGACTGGATGCTGGAGCTGGTGGAGCAGGAAGAAGCCCGGCGCAGGGCGTTGCTCGGCGATGATTGATGTGCTGAGGGAGGGGGCAGTTGATGCCCCCGTTCGCATTTTGCTGGCCCATGGCGCTGGCGCAGGGATGGATCATGCCTTTCTTGCTGAGTTGTCACGCCTGCTGGCGGGGCCCGAGATCGAAGTGGTGCGCTTTAACTTCCCCTACATGACCAAACGGGCACAAGATGGCAAGCGCCGCCCGCCGGACAGGCAGCCGCTGTTACTCGAGCATTGGCGCCAGATGGTGCGGGAGTTTGCTCATCCGCGGCTATTTTTGGCAGGTAAGTCGATGGGGGGGCGGATGGCCGCCGAGTTATATCATGACGGTGGCGATGCGATGAATGCTGCAGGATTGCTCATTCTCGGGTATCCTTTCCACCCCCCGGCCAAGCCTGACCGCTGGCGGGGGGACGTGCTCAAGCAAATAAAGGTACCTACTCTGCTGTTGCAGGGAGAACGCGACACCTTCGGCAGTCGCGCCGAACTGGCAGAATTTCCCTTCTCACCCAACGTATCGGTCCATTGGTTGACCGATGGCGATCATGGTTTCAAACCACGAAAAGTCAGCGGTGTGAGCGAGCAGGAAAACATGCAGTATGCCGCGGATACCATCAAGCACTTTGTTGCCCTGCGCGGGTAGCCAAGTGGTGATGGCTGATGTGCCGGGCCTGACAAGACAGGAATAATGAGGATGCAGATCCACCGACATTGGCTGGTGCTGGCGGGCTTTTTTGGCCTGACCGGGACCATGCTGGGCGCTTATGGTGCTCACGGTCTGGCGGCGAGCGGTATTACCCCCGCGCTGTTGGCCGCATTCAATACCGCCGTGCAATACCAGTTTTTTCACACATTGGCCCTGCTGGTATTGGGCTTTTGTGGCGTGCGCAGCAAGGTGATTAACCTGGCTGGCACCGCATTTGTGCTGGGGATCTTCGGATTCTCCGGCAGTATTTACGCCATGGTGCTGCTTGGCAGCAAAGGGTTGGGGCTTATCACCCCGGCTGGTGGCCTCTGTTTTATGTTGGGATGGGTAGCTCTGATATGGGCTGGCTGTCGTCTTGGAGGAAAAAATGAATAATCTGCTGCTTTATTGCCGCCCCGGTTTTGAGAAAGAGGCGGCGGCAGAGATCACCGAGCGTGCCAGTAGCATGCAGTGCTACGGTTTTGCCCGGGTCAAGGACGACAGCGGTTATGTGATCTTCGAGTTGTATGATGAGGAGCAGGCCGATCTGTTGGCCCGCAAACTGCCATTCAAAGAGCTTATCTTTATTCGTCAGATGCTGGTGGTGACCCACGAGCTGAAGGATCTGGATGTCTCCGATCGGATTTCACCGATCATTGAAGCGACCAGTGAGTACACCATTTGTGGTGATGTGCGGGTTGAGACCGCTGACACCAACGAAGCGAAAGAGCTGTCGGCTTTCTGCCGCAAGTTCACTGTGCCGCTGCGTCAGGCGCTGCGTAGCAATGATCGCCTGACCAAGAAGGAGACGCCGCACCGTCCGGTGTTCCACGCCTTCTTCATGGCTAACGATCACCTGTTGCTGGGTTACTCCTACTCGTTCAACAACTCCGAATTCCACATGGGGATCCCGCGTCTGCGTTGTCCGCCGGATGCACCGAGTCGCTCCAGCCTCAAGCTGGAAGAGGCGTTTTACGTCTTTGTTCCCCGTGAAGAGTGGGAGTTGCGCCTCTGCTCCGGCCTGAAGGCGGTGGACCTGGGCGCTTGCCCGGGTGGCTGGACTCATCAGCTGGTACGTCGTGGCATGATGGTAACCGCAGTGGATAATGGCACCATGGCCCAATCCCTGATGGATAGCGGTCAGGTCAAGCACCTGCGCGATGATGGTTTTGTCTGGCGTCCGAGCAAGAAGAATACCTACTGGCTGGTGTGCGACATGGTTGAGAAACCGGCGCGGGTCGTCCACATGATCGCGGACTGGTTCCGTGAGAATGATTGTCAGGAAGCGATGTTTAACCTCAAGCTGCCGATGAAGAAGCGCTATGCCGAAGCGGTACACAACATTGAGGTGTTGCGTGGCATGCTTAAAGAGATCGATAACGCCTTTGTGATCCAGGCCAAGCAGCTCTATCACGATCGTGAAGAGATCACCGTGCACGTTTATAACAAGTACTGGATCTCCAAGCTGCAAGCCAAGGAGTAAGCTCCTTCGCGAGAGGCTGATCAAAAAAACCGACCGCAGTGATGCGGTCGGTTTTTTTTGCTTGGCGGGATGAGTGCTCCGTCAGAAGCGGTAATCCAGGCGCAGGGATGATTCATCATCGGTCAGCTTTAACTCTATTTGCAGCGGAATGGTCTTATCGAGCGGGCTGAACTGCATTTTGAGCCCATCACCGCGTAATCTGACGGAAGTATGCATCCCCCCTGCCTTGAATTTGACCTTGGGTCGAAAGCGCTCGACTGACAGGCTGACACTCTTCTCCGGGGTCAGATTAAGTTGCGGGTAGGAGGTGATCTTCTGATTACCAACGCTATCGGTAGACACCTCGATGCCAAACGAGAGGGCTTTGGGGGCCTTGAGCAGGTCGTTGGTATCCAGGCTGGAACGCCAGACTTCGGTAGCGGCCCGTTTATCTTGCAGTGGCAGCCTGGCGCTTTGACTCTTTTGAGTCAATTCGAATGCCCCGACACCGCTACTGAGCAGTAGCCAAACCGGGATCAGATAGAGCCCTCCTCCGTTCATAAACAAGCCTCCTTGCTATCCGTATCTTTAGAACATAGTTGCTGTCCAGCCTCCGGGAAAGGGGTAGGAGATATAAAAAAGGGAGCCGAAGCTCCCTTTTTAAATCAATGGATTAACTCACAGTCGATCGATGATCGCCTGGGTGAATTCGCTGGTGGAAGCGCTACCGCCCAGATCGCGGGTCACCCGATCACCGGATTCGATGGTAGCTCGTACTGCCTCGCGGATCCGCTCTGCTTTATCCTGCATGCCGAGGTACTCCAGCATCTGGATGGAGGCGAGGATCACCGAGGTCGGGTTGGCAATGTTTTTGCCCGCAATGTCGGGGGCAGAGCCATGTACCGCTTCGAAGATGGCTGCGCCATCGCCGATATTGGCACCCGGTGCCATACCCAGACCGCCCACCAGACCGGCGCAGAGATCCGAGAGGATGTCACCAAACAGGTTGGTGGTGACCATCACATCGAAGCGCTCCGGATACATCACCAGATTCATGCAGGCGGCGTCGACGATCATCTCTTCGCTCTGGATATCCGGGTAGTGGCCGGCGATTTCACGGGCCACTTCGAGGAACAGGCCAGAGGTCGATTTGAGGATGTTGGCCTTGTGGATAATGGTGACCTTCTTGCGCCCCTCTTGGCGGGCCAACTCGAAGGCGAACTTGACGATGCGCTCGGCTCCGTCGCGGGTGATGATGCTCATCGCCTCGGCGCTCTTGTTGTCATCGCTGCGCTTCTGACCGGCACCCGAGTACATACCCTCGGTGTTCTCGCGCACCGTGATGATATCGATGTTCTCGTAACGGCTTTTGGTGCCCTTGAAGGAGATAACCGGACGTACGTTGGCGTAAAGGTTGAACTTCTTGCGCAGGGAGACGTTGATCGAGGTAAAACCGCCACCGACCGGCGTGGTCAATGGCCCTTTCAGGCTGACCTTGTTCTTCTCAATCAGATCCAGGGTTGCCTGGGGCAGCAGCTCACCATGTTTTTCGAGGGCAACCAGACCGGCATCCGCATATTCGTATTCAAAATCGCAGCCCGCATGGGTCAGGATCTGGATGGCTGATTCGATGATGCTGGGGCCGATGCCATCGCCGGGGATCACGGTAATTTTTCTTTTGGACATGAGAGGGTTCCACTTCCAGGGTATAGGGGAGGATGGGGCTGCTTTATAGCATTTACTCAGCAAACCAACCACATTCCTTTACATTCTACTCACTTTCATCAACAGCGAGGGTGAGTCTCGTCATGGTTCGCGCCCTTGCCTGTATTTTTCTTCGGTGATTCACCCTGGTTGAGGCGGGTAACGGATGTCCCGCAGGTTGAACCCCAGCACGATATCCCGTTGCAAGCGCACCAGCCGCTGGGCTAGCAAGGCATCATCCTGATGCTGGCGCAGCTTGAGCAGGGGCTTGCTGGTGTCCTCTTGCTGGCAAGCGGCCAGCATGGCCGTTAAATTCCCGTATTGCTGCACCAATTGTGTGGCGGTTTTGGGGCCAATACCGGGCACCCCCTTGATATTGGAACCATTGATACCGGTCAGGGCCCAGAAGTCGACCAGTTGAGCGGGTGTTACCCCATATTGCTGCTGGACGAAGGCCGCATCCAGCCAGCGTTTGTTGAAGTAGTCGCGCACCTGGATCTGCGGGCAGATGAGCTGGCAGAACCCCTTGTCGGTGGAGATGATGGTCGCCTGATGGCCGTGACTGGCGATGCCGCAAGCCAAGGTGGCGATGAGGTCATCCGCCTCATCGGTCTCGGAGAGCAGGGCATCGACCCCGCACTCCCAGAAGGCATCCTGCAGGGTCGCCAGCCCTTCACGCAGCTCGGGGGGCATGGGCGTGCGCCCCTCTTTGTAGGCCGGATAAACCCCTTTGCGCCAGCTGTGTATCTCCCCATCGAACACGGCTATAACATGGGTCGGTTCGCTATTGGCGAGCAGCTTACGGCAGGTGTTGATCAGGTTGGCACGGGTAGCAACCAGCGCCTGGGCCGGTGTCAGTGCCTGCTGGGTTTGCACCGCATGCAGACGGCGAATGAGGTTGAGGGCATCGATGATAAGCAGATGTGGCATGGGGCACTCTTGGCTGTCAGGACGCGCTATTGTAGCAACTGCTTGGCTTGATGGGCGTTTTTCGGTGTAATCCGCACGCCAGAGAGTAAAAAGAGAGGGGCGCCAGTGCGCCCCTCCCTTCGTATTACGATGCCTGCTTGCTGACGATCGTCAACGCACGATCTCGTAGCAGGGCACATACTGGCTACCCGGCAGCTTCATCCGCTGCTGTTTAACGAAGCTTTCCAGCAGCTTGTCCATCAGATGCATCAGCTCCTTGTCGCCATGCAGCTTGAAGGGGCCCTTTTTCTCGATGGCGCGAATACCCCCTTCCTTGACGTTGCCCGCGACTATGCCGGAGAAGGCACGACGCAGGTTGGCGGCAAGCAGTTGCGGCGGCTGATTGCGGTGCAGATCCAGGCTGGCCATGCTGGCGTGATCCGGCTCAAACGGTAGCTGGAATTCTGGTTCAATCTTGAGTGACCAGTTGAACGAGTAGGCATCACCGACCGATTTGCGATATTCACGGATCTTCGGCATCGCCTCTTTCATGGCGCGAGCCACTTCCGGCGCATCGCCCACGATAATCCGATACAGCTTGGTCGCCGGTTCACCCAGGGTGGCCTTGATGAAATCATCGATGGCACGGAAGTAATCTTCGCTCTCTTTCGGGCCGGTCAAAATAATCGGGATCGGCTGCCGCTCGTTGGCCGGGTGCATCATGATGCCCAGCAGATAGAGCAGCTCTTCAGCGGTACCGACTCCACCCGGGAAGATAATGATGCCATGGCCAAGACGGACGAAGGCTTCCAGCCGTTTTTCAATATCCGGCAGGATCACCAGCTCGTTAACGATGGGGTTGGGCGGTTCTGCGGCGATGATCGAGGGTTCGGTCAGACCAATGTAGCGGCCGTTACGTACCCGTTGTTTGGCATGGCCAACCGTTGCCCCCTTCATCGGCCCTTCCATAGCGCCGGGGCCACAGCCGGTACAGATGTTGAGTTCGCGCAACCCCAGTTCACTGCCGACTGCACGGGTGTACTGGTATTCGATCTGATTGATGGAGTGACCACCCCAGCAGACGATCAGGTTGGGATCGGCACCTGGCAGAATTACCTTGGCGTTGCGCAGGATGGCGAACACCACGTTGGAAATATGGGTAGAGTTGGTCAGGTTGACCAGGCGGTTGGATTCGAGCTGATTGGAGACATAGAGAATATCGCGCAGTACCGAGAACAGATGCTCTTGAATGCCGCGGATGATCTCGCCATCGACGAAGGCGTGCTCGGGAGCATTGAACAGCTCCAGCTTGACCCCGCGTTCGCGCCGGATCACATGAATATCGAACGATTTGAAGCGCTCCAGGATCTCCTTGGAGCTGTCGGTATGGCTACCGGAGTTGAGCACTGCCAGCGAGCAGTTGCGAAACAGTTGATAGATATCGCTGGAGGCAGTTTGCTTGAGGCGATCCACCTCAAGCTGCGACAGCAAGTCCATGCTGCCGACGGGATTGATGTGCGTAATCATAGGTTCCCCTTACTCATCTTGTTATCGTTGTGTTTTTCCCTGGGGAGAAAAGGGGACGCCATGTTGCATCCCCTGAGGTTGATAGTAGTGGCAAGGATAGGGGGAGGGAAATAGGGGGGTGACTGATCGCTGTTTTTTTAGTCACCGTTCAGGCCAGTGTCACCTGGTCTCGTCCGCCGTGTTTGGAGTGATAAAGCGCCTGATCTGCTCGCTCAAATACATCGGACGGATTATCACCCTCCTTGAACAGGGTGGCACCGATAGAGATGGTGATCTCTACCTTGGCATCACGAAAACGGAACGGGATGCTCTTGATGGTCTGGCGCAAGGTTTCAAGGGGGGTTTGAAATTTGTCAGGATTGATGTTGGGCAGCAGCACGACAAATTCTTCTCCACCAAAGCGGGCAATAAAATCGGTATCACGCAGGGCGCTTTGCAGGGCCTTGGCGACCACTTTCAAGGCTTTATCGCCGGCCAGATGGCCGTAGTTATCATTGATGTTCTTGAAGTGGTCGATGTCGATGATCGCCATGCAGAGCGGGCTGCCGTAACGTAGCCAACGTTTGTATTCCTGCTCAAGCCGTTCATCGAGTGCGGCCCGGTTGTGGACCTGAGTCAGGCTGTCGAGGAACAGTTTGTGTTTTTGGATGGTCAGCCGCTTTTTGTATTCGGCAGTCTCGTCCTTCATCAACCGCAACTTGGATTCCATGCTCGAGAGACGGGTGAGCAGATGGCGCTCTCTGGTCGCAGTGTTATCGCGATCTTGCAACAGCAAATTGATGGCACCCATATGGCCGGAGATGGCCTGTTTGAGTGCATCGATGGAGTTATGGCTGGCCAGGGAGTGATCGATGGCCTGCAGCTGGTTGACCAGCGCTTTGCGCGTTTCTGTGGTTTCATTTTGCAGCGCCCGGCCTTCATCGAGTGACTCGGTAAACCCGATGTGGACGGCTGACAGACTCTCGTTGAGGGAGCTCAGGAACGCGCGGGAGGCGGTGCGCTCCTCACGGGTGCCTTCGATGATAAGTTCGATCACCTGCAAACAGGTTTCGGCCAACAGGCCGGGATTGACCCCGACCAGCAGTTGGCGACGGATATCCGCCAGGCTTTCACCGATGGATCCGGCAAAATCGAGTTCGGTGATCAGCCGCTGCAGCTCATCGGCAATGCGAGCGTGATCCTTGAGATCAAAGGGATCCGGATCCGGTTTGATGTCGTTACCGGAGGGGTGACTGGCGGCTGATGGCTCGGTAGCGGAGGGCAGTAGCGGCTTGCTCGGCAACAGCTGGATTTTGATTGCTTGCTGGTAAAACTCCAGCAGTTTGATCACCTTGCGCTGATGATCGGCAATGCCATAGCCCGTCGGGCTGGCCAGAAATTCCTTGAGGGATTTGCGGGTATCTTCGGGGAAGCCCTTGATGGTTTTCAGCTGTTTGGAGCCAAGTTCGATGGCGGTCTGGGTCAGGGTTATCGACTCTTCCAGCGCATTGCTGTGTTGTTGCAGCAGTTTTTCAATGGCCAGCAGATCGGTTTCTAACGCGGTAAAGGCCGGATTGCCATCGAGTTTGGATTTGAGTTTGGCGAAACGGTTATCCAGTTCACGATCGAAGCCACGGCAGGAGAGCATCAACTTGTTGATGAACAGGATGCCGCGCGCCCGCTCAGCATCGGAGAAAGAGAGAACACCGTCTAGTTCCAGCTGTTTTTGCTGAAGGGATTCCCTGAGCCTGGCCAATTGTCCTGCTACGGCAGCGATGTCATTCATTATCAGGTCGCCCTGTTGTCATTATTGTTTTTGGTGTTTGATAGCAACAGTAGTAAAACCCGGTGTCGAGCTCTGGCTGTTATCTATATTGCTGGTCGGTCATCAATGACTTGCTTCCTTGCAAGCTGATGCCAATTAACCCATTGCTTTTCATGAGAAGAATTGACTTTTACCAGCCCCTTGTCAATTGCCATCAGGCCGCATTGCCACACATCCCCATTAAAAAATGCCGCCTGTTGGCAATCGATGGCTGCCAGCTCCAGCCAGGCGTTTTGCTGGTGTTTTTCACTGAGCTGAATGGCTCCCGACAGGGCCAGGTAACAGAGATCAAACAGCCCATTGTGATCAAGCGCGGTTGCCGCCTTGGGCAGGAAGGGGTGACTGACAATCCCCAGGCTTACCCGGCGATCCAGTAGGTACTGACACGGGAAGGCTGCGATAGCGAGTAGCAGGTCACTGGCCAACTGCTGCAGGTTGGCGACATGGCGCTGTGGTACGACATAAAGGAGGTGCCCTTCCCGCAGGTCATAGATACGGCCATCTTGCGGGGTTAAGGTATCGACATAGGCTCCAAACGCCAACTCAATCTCGCTGCTGGCCTGATAACCATGCTGCTCGAGCGTGTTGCTCAGAAAGGGGACGCGGAACAGCAGATAATGCAGCTTGTCATCAAACTCGCTGGAGGGCTGTTCACTGAGATACCAGCGATCTGATTTCAGCTGGCGTTTGGCCATCTCCCTCGGCCAGCGGTTCATCAATCGTTGCCAGTTGGCTAGTCCGGATCGTGGCTCGATCAGCAAGGCCTCACCGGTTCGTTTCAGTTGCAGGCGGGTGGTACGCAACTTGAGCCAGAGGGTGAAGAAGAGGTAGATAAAGAGTGCCAGTAGCAGGCTGGTGGTGATGCTTGACCAGAGATAGCGTTCCTGCTGGTGCTGGCTGTGGTTAAGCTGCTGCTCCAGTTCTTTGATATGTTGCACCCGCTCGACCTGGACATAGTTGTCACGGATTGCGGCTTGTTCCAGGGCAATCTCTTGCTGGCGCACCTCTTCACCCAGTCGGTGGAAACGTTTGTAGCTGTCGAGGGCCTGGCGCACATACCCTTTCTGTTCATATGCCAGCGAGAGCAGGCGGAATACCTCGAACTGACGACGGGTATCGCCAATCTGCTTGGCCAGCGCCCGTGCGTTTTCCAGCTGCAAGATGGCGATGGCCGCTTCCTGCTTCTTGAGATAGAGCTCACCGAGTAATAGCAGCGTGTCGATCAGTGGTTCTTTGGCATCATTGAGCTCATGGGATTGACGCGCGGCGTTGAGGTAGTTGCTGGCCAGCGAGAGATTGCCACTTTGCAGATAGGTTTTGCCGATCTCGTATTTGAGCAGCGAGCTTTTGGACCGACTCGTCTCGTCATCGAGCAAGTCCAGCGCATTGAAAAAATAGACCAGCGCCATATTGAGGTCGCCTTGATCACGATTAAGTCGTGCCAGCACCATCAGGGAGTCACAAAGCAGCGACGGGTTGCCGATGGAGTGAAAATAGTTGGCGGCCTCATTGGCATATTGCAGCGCTTTCTGCGGTTCATGCTCCTGCTGATAGAGTTTGACGATCTGGTTCGATAGCAGACCGAGAAATAGCGGATCACTGAGGTTCTTGGCCTGCTGCAGGGCATCGATATATTCCCCTAGCGCCAGTTGTGGCTGTTGCAGCGAGCGATAAAGGTCACCACTGATGGCACTGACCCAGGCGCTGGCAAGGGGATCGGGGGTTTTGGCTGCCCAGATCCGCGCTTCGGCCAAATGGGCTTTGGCATCATCAAAATGTTGAGTGTCGATATCGTAGCTGGTGCGTTGCAGGCGGCTATACACCTGCAATCGACTCTGTTTTAGATTGGGTTTCGCCAGCAGGGTTTCCAGTTCGGCAAGCAAGCTGTGGCTGGTGCTTTGGCTATTTTGACGGAGTCCCTGACTGCGAATTTTCAGGTACAGACCGTGGGCCTTGAGCTCTGGTTGCTGCTCCTTGTCAGCCAGTGCCATCGCTTGATCGAGCGCCTGCTGGGTAGCCTGGTACTGACCCAGTTGCAGCAGACACTCCCCCTTGAGCAGGTGAGCCCCGATAGTCTGGGCCACGGTGCTATAGCTCAGGATCGGCTCTCGATAGCCAAACTCCTGGCGATTATTGATGATTTGCTGAGAATTATTGGCCGCGCGGGTCAGGAAGGCTGAGGTGATCTGGACACATTTGGCTGGGTCGGTCAGTACCATTGATTGTGCTTGCTGCAGATCGATAGATAGCTGTTCTCGGTCCAGGTCCAGATTGGGGGCGGACAGAGAAGACATCATCATGGCCAGAAAAAACAGTTGATTCATTGGATTATGGACGGCGCGGAGGTGAAGGCATGTTATCCAAGCCTCCCCCTGCGAGTCCAGTGTTTACTGTGGGCAGGTTGTGGTTGCACCTGTCACTGTTCGCCCCGCGTGGCCGGGGGCACCAGGGGGATAGAGGGGCCAGTATCTGGCCCCATCCGCGCAGTCAGTGGTTACTGACGGATCAGGCGCAGGTTGGCAGGCACCACTTCGAAATCGGAGCGGAACGGGTTGATATCCAGACCGCCGCGACGGGTATAGCGGGCATAAACGGTGAGCTGCGCTGGCTGGCAGTAGTGCTTGAGGTCGATAAAGATCCGCTCGATGCACTGCTCGTGGAACTCGTTGTGCTGGCGGAACGAGATGAGGTAGCGCAGCAGCTTCTCCCGATCGAGTTTTGGCCCCTTGTAGCGGATCACCACAGATCCCCAGTCTGGCTGGCTGGTGACCAGACAGTTGGATTTGAGCAGGTGGCTGTGCAGGGTCTCTTCTACCTGCTCGCTGCCAGCCGCCCCTTGCAGCAAGGCGGCGTCAAACTGGTAGTTGTCTACCTCGATATCTTGCTCATCGATGCACGCGCCGGGCAGCAGGGCGATCTGATGCGGCGCCTGCTCGAGGGGGAACAGGGTGACCTTGACGGTCTCGCCGGCGCAGGCGCTCAGATCCTTGGTCAGCATGGCGGCCACTGCATCGATGGAGTCGCAACGGGTCTGGTTGAACGAGTTGAGGTAGAGCTTGAAGGATTTTGACTCGATCAGATTCGCGCTGGTGGCCGGAATGGTCACCTCACCGAGCGCAACCATCGGCTTGCCCTTTGTATTGAGCCAGGAGAGTTCGTAGAGAGTCCAGACATCGCAACCGCTAAAGGGCAGGGCATCGCCCAGTTGGAGATCATCCCGGTTCAGACTGCGGGGCACCGGCTGCAGCAGGGAGGGGGTGTATTGGCTGATGTAGTCGGCTTGCTGGCCCAGGCTCAGGCCGGTCAGGGCGCTGGCCCCGGCGTATCTATCTTGTTTGTTCACAGATTTACTCACGTAATGTGCTCATAAAGAGTGGATGAACTGAAGGTAAAATGGGGCTATTGCACTGATACCTAGCAATTTTGAGCTGGCAAGGGATGAAGCATGCCCCGTTATCGGGCATCGAACGGCTGTGGTCGGGCAGCCTTGTCTGTCACCCTGATTGATGGTGCAATAGCGAACTTTGCCAGCAATTGTGGGGATTTTCGATGTCGGATCAAGTTTTGTCTGCCCTGGAGTACTTTTTGGCCCGCTGGCAACGGGATGGCGAGGCCAGAAGAGGCCTGCCCCTGTGCGAGTGGGAGGCGGACTGGCGATCTCCGTGCCAGCTTGGTGAGCCCGCGGATGGTCGAGTGGCCTGGCGCCCGCACCATAGCCCCGAGCCTGCCGATTTTACCGCCATGGCCGATGCCCTTGAGTTGACGATTCACCCCGGTGCCATCGCCCTGTTTGGGCATTGGTTCAGCCGCCCCATCCCCTGCCTTTTCAAGGGGCTGCGTCTTGAACTGATCCTGCCGTGGAACGAAGCGGATCTCGATTTGCTCAGGGAGAACCTCATCGGCCACCTGCTGATGCTGCGCAAGCTCAAGCGCGCCCCCTCCATCTTTATTGCGACCACCCGCAACGAGATGACGCTCATCTCGCTGGATAACGACAGTGGTCAGGTGTGGCTGGAGTGGCTCGATTCTGGCCGTCGCCTGCCGCTGGCCCCCTCACTGCCCGCGTTTCTTGAGCGGCTGGAGACCTTGCCGCAATAAGCGCGTCCGTTACCTGTTGGTCAATGAAAAAGGCCTTGCCGGATGGCAAGGCCTTTTTGTTAGCGGAGTGAGTCGATGCCCGTGCGAGCGAGGCTCAATCCTTGAAATCCCAAGATAGATTAGAGACCAGTCGGCAGCGGTCGCACTTGAAGTCGAAGATCTCGTGCAGCGGCGTTGCCAGCGCCCACTCACCGCCACAGCCGGGGCAGGGGCGCGTCTGCTCTTCGGCGGCGCTCAGGCCACCGACCCGGTAGAGATAGTAGTAGGTGGGGATGCCGCTCAACACTTCCAGCCGTTTGCTCAAATCGCTACCGCGCCGGTAGAGGCGGCTGCCCACCTCGCCAATCTCGTGCAGCGCCGCATGCTCGGCGATGGAGCCGTTCATCTGCAACTGGTCGCACGCTTCCCAATCCTCTTGCCACTTGATGATCTGTTTCTGATCGCCATTGGCGACGGCGGGCAGTTGGTAGAGCGGGATGGGGGCGAAGTGATCGCCACAGCGCAGCGGCGAGCAGGTGTGCAAAAAGCTGGTGTAGAGCAGCATCCAGCTCGGCCGCTCACCCAGCTCGCCGCAAGGGTCGGTACTGTCTGAAAGTAAATCTGCCCCCTGCAACTGCAGTTTCGGCGCCAGCAGTCCGGCCTGATTGAGCTGCTGTTCTGCCAGTTTGACCTGCTCGCTCTGGTTGTCCGGGTGCAGGCTATCTTGCTCCGGGCAGACCACCCGGCTGACGAAATAGCCTTCTTGCATGCTGGTGGGGAACTCCCGCCCGAGGATCTGCCCTTGATAGCGCAGCATGTCGAGGTAGTTGACGATGGCCCGCTCGGCCTCGCCAAGGGAGGTATCGCGGTAACATTCAAAGCAGAGTTCGACGATATACATGGCTCAGCGCTGCCCCTGCTGGATGAGCAGGTCGGTCAGCCGATCCACCTTCTGTTCGATGCGCGCGAGCTGCTCGGCGAGTTGCTGCAGGGTGAGCTCAGGTGCGGGCTGGGGGACCGCTTCCGGCAGGCTCTCGCGCTCGTGAGATGCGGCTGGCTGCTGCTTCCACTGGCTCAATACTTTCAGCAGCTCGGCCATCGGCACCGGCTGGCTTAGGCGCGCTTTGACCATTGCGGTGGTGGGGGTGAACCCTTTGGCGGCCAACTCGTTGGCAATTCGGATGATCTCGTGGGCGGACATAAGCATGCTCTGGGTGAGAAGGGGATGGCGATATCGGGG
>NZ_NKWE01000024.1:0-68252 GCF_006243315.1 Aeromonas sobria | reverse complement strand
AACTCCAGATGCTTGGCCAGTTCCATGCCGCGATCCCATGTCAGCGACTGTCTGAGCTTACGCGGCAACGTCTTAAATTTTTCTGTAATTGCTTGATTCACAGAACCAGCATCTTTTCCACTTAGCTTGAGAATGATGGTGTAGCGCGACTTTCTATCTACTAGCGTGGCAATGTGGGAGTTGTTAGTGCCGGAAACCAAGTCGCCTTCCCAGTGACCAAAAGTTCGTCGATTATCGATTTTTCTGGAGCGCTCATGGATTGAAATGCCGTTCACTATATTGATGGTGCCCCTCTCTCCCTTGCGGGTATGGTATTTCCCATGACGCAGGCTGTGAGAACGACGTAGATGCTTGACAAGCAGATGGTGTAGCGCACTCCGGCTACGAAAATACAGCGTTTTATAGATCGTTTCGGCAGAGATCTGCATCGCTTTCTGGCGAGACATCGTTCTTTTGAGCCACCCCGATATCTGCTCTGGAGACCATTTTAACTCGAGCTTTTCCTGCACCAGTTCTCGCAATCGCGAATTCCGTTCGAGAAGGCATGCTTTGGGTCTTTTAGCCATACGGTTAGCGCGATTATTAGCATCAACAGCTTTGTAATAGCGTCTGCCACGGTTGCGTTGAACTTCCCGAGATATTGTTGATGGAGAGCGGTTAATGGCCCGCGCTATATCACGGATACTCATCTTTGCAGAAAGACCGGCTCGAATCTCCTCACGTTAGGATAGCGTCAGGTGAGCTACCGCTCGGCGACGCTCGGTCGGTTTGATGCCTCCCGTGTCTCTCAACATGGTGAAAATTGTACCGGGTTTTGAATCCAGGATTTTTGCTATATCACTGAAGCCAGTACCGCGCTTCCACAGATCAAAAACAAACGCTTTTTCCTTTGCTGTAAATGTTCGTTTCATTCAACAATCCTCCGCAGCTGCATGTTTTCACATGGTTGTTGCGTTGATCAATTGAATCTACAGCGGCCTTTTTTAAGGCTATGTCCCAATTACGNNCGGCGACCTCTGCCACCGGGTCATGGCGCTCAGTCACCTGCTTGACGGCGGCCAGTTTGAATTCTTCCGTGTAACGTTGCTGCTTGCTCATAACACCTCCTGAATGACCTCAGTTTGAGGCTCTTGAGGTGTCTAGGAAAGTAGGGGCGATTCAATCAGCGATTCAGCCGGAATATGTATGAATGACGCCTTGTGGTTTTTTGTGACTCATTTTTTGTGATGAATGTCATGTTTGGCTAAAAAAGGCTCATTGTGACCGTGCATGACACAATTAAATCATGTAAGGTCATTTTGCATCACAATGGGTCGCTGGAGGTCAAGATGAAGTATCAAGCAGTCATTATCGATTTAGATGGCACATTGTTAAATGACCATAACCAGATCAGTAGCAACAATATTGAGGCGATCAAACTTGCGATAAGTGAGGGGTATCAAGTCACATTGGCGAGCGGTCGATCACATAACTTGGTACTCCCTTTCGCTAAGCAACTAGGTATTAAGTTGCCTATAATTTGTTGTAACGGAGCTTACTTATTTCATCCAGTTAATCATCATACTAGTAATAGCCGATTTATTGAACCAACAGTGCTCAATTCGTTGCTCAAGACACTGAGCCTTGGTCAGTTCTGCTTCACGTTGTACTGTGCAAATGGAATATTTACGACTCAAGAATCGTCACACTTTAACGGCCTAAAACAACAAATGATGGATCTTGGTGCCGATGGCCACATGAAAGTTATAGCTAATGTACAAGACCTACTGGGTCAATGCGGTGTTGTATACAAAGTGCTGGTGTCGTGCCAAGACAAAGTTGCTCTCTGTCAGCTACGTGATGTGCTTCAAGGCGACTTACAAGCAGACCTTTCAGCACCTAATAAATTAGATATTACTGCACAAGGCACGAACAAAGGTGTTGCCACCATTTACTTACTCAATCAGCTAAACATCAATCCAAAATACACAATTGCGTTTGGCGATGGAGACAATGATGCAGAGATGTTCCGCGTTGTTGGTGAGCCTGTTGCAATGAAAAATGCTAGCCCTGCCATTCGTGGATTAGCAAATCTAATTGTCACAGATAACAATGGTTGCGGCATTGGACAGTATCTTAGACGGATCGTTTTTGAAGGCCAACACTCATACTTATATTAAGGAGATGAAATGAAAAAAGTAAAAATAGCTGCAGGTCTTGCACACGTAGATTATGGCCATATTGCTGACATCGTTAAAGAAGTGTCTGATGCGGGCGCAGATTATATACACTGTGATGCTGCTGATATGTATGACTTGAAAAACATGCAACTTATGGGGGGGCACCAAATCGTTGAAGGTATTCGTCAATACACGGATAAGCCAATCGAAGTTCACGCATACTTTAAAGACTGTGACCGCTTATTTGTAGAGAAGATCGCAAAAGCGGGGGCGGACATGCTGATCCTTCCTGCAGAAAACTTCTTAGGTGCACCGCTGGCATACATGATGAAGTATTGCCGCGATCACAACATGAAGTTTGGTTTAACTGTAGGGTGTTTCACTCCCGTTTCATTCGTTAAAGAAGCGATTTACTACCTAGACCGTCTGCATATCGTTATTCATGGTGTGAATAACGACGAATGGCTATGGCGCGAGTCAGCAATCGAAATGATTCGTGAAGCGCGTCAGCTCATTAATGAACGTAACCCGAACTGTGAGCTGTGTGTAGACGGTGGTATCCGTAACCACAACCTAGAGCTACTACTTAAAGAAGACATTGATGTAATGGTGGCATCTACCAATATCTTTGGCCACAAAGATGGCATCACGGCAGGCGTAAAAGACTTCCGAGCAGCATTAAACGCGGCAGAAGAAGCAGTCGCAGCTGAACGAGCTTAATCAGTGTAAATGGTGTCGAGCTGAATATTCCCCTCGATATGCTTCAGCTCGACAGCAACCAAGGACATGCCATGACACATTTTAATCACAATCAACCCACTAAGCTGAGCTTTGGCCCAGGCAATGTGAGCCAGATAGGTCATATGATTGGAAAATACGGCCTCCGTTGTTTGGTTGTATCTGAACCGATTATGGGCGCAGTTAAACCAGCTTATGACCGTATTTTTGCTTTACTTGCGGAACAAAGTATTGACGTGACGCACTTTGATGGTGTCGTACCAAATCCACCTACAACTGTGGTCGAGCTTGGTCGCCAAATGGGCGTAGAGGCTGGCTGTAATGTGGTGCTAGCCATTGGTGGCGGATCTTCAATCGATACAGCGAAAATCATTGCTGCGACCATGAAAGTCGACACCATCGATTGGGCACAATGGTTTGCCAATTACGATTTACCATTTGGTGACATCAAGCCACTACCCGCACCGACTGTGCCGCTTATTGCGATTCCAACGACATCGGGTACAGGTTCTCAAGTTACACATGCGGCCGTAATTACTGATGTGGTGAGTCATTCGAAGCTTACTCTATTCCATCCCGATTTTTATCCATGTGAAGCAATCATTGATCCCGAGTTAATGCTGACTCTGCCACCTCGAATGACGGCCATAACCGGTTTTGATGCATTTTCACATGCTTTTGAATCATATACTGGCACAAAATCTTCACCACTGGTCGATAGCCTTGCTTTAGAGGCGATAAGGTTAGTGGTGGAAAATTTGCCTGCTGTTGTAAATGACGGCTCTGATATTGAGGGGCGTTGCCGTTTAGCCAGCGCAGATACATTAGCGGGTATCTCGCTAGCGAATGGTGGTGCTGGTGCACCGCATCCGCTAGGTGAAATTTTAGGTAGCAAAAAAACTAATTTACCTCACGGTTTAACGCTGGCTGTGGTTTACCCCGCTTATGTTCAACAGCAATGGACTAAGCAACCAGAGCGCTATGCGAAAGTAGCGGAATTATTTGGTGCGGTGGGAAGCATTGAAGAAAAAGCTCAATCGCTAGCGATGCATCTGGTGGCTTTTTTAGAACAGATTGGCTTAGAGAGCAACCTTACACAAGTGGGCGTGACAGAAGAAGATGTGACGGCACTTGAGCCAGCTTTTTGCTTCAACTTACCACTGACTACTGGTGAAGAGATGAAAATGATTCTGCGAGCTAGCTTGGTGTAGCAGAACACAAGGAGTTTAGAGCATGGAAAATGAAGTAAACCCAATTGAATGTGCAGCAGTGAATGTGGGTAGAGAGGGCATCAACTGTAGCGAATTTCAGGTGTTAATCTTCAGCATCGATGCTCTACTAGTCGATACGAAAACCCTTATGTTCAGAGTTTGCGAAGCTTTAATTAAATCATATGGTGTTGACGTTTCGCCACGCCAGGTTGCTGGTCTAGTTGGGAACTTAACGCCAGCAACCACCCACTCTTTATCGACATCATTCAGGACAGGAATTTTCCGATTATGAAATATGATACCAATCCTTCAATATAGTTACTAAATTATATTTTTTTCTTAGAAAAACTGTGTTGTAAATTATTTTTATTCAGCCGGGTGGAAGTAGCTTAAGTTAACATAAGCAACGAGTCATGAATATCAACACTACATGTAGATCCTTAAGCACTTGTATTTTAAAAATTATTACTATTTTGCGAACTCTAATTAAATACTTATTGAACATCGTAGACGTCGGTAAACCATAGCCTGATGTGTACCTAACAACGCTTGGACTATGGGTGTTTCTGCCCATCAAGCCATTGTCATTGAGGATTTTCCTTTAGTAATTACACGGCGGGATTAGTAGGTATTTCAATTTTTTCGGCAACCAGAGTCTGGTGAAACACCTAGATATATCACATGTCAACATAGCATTGTTGTCTATGAACCAGATGTCTCTAGCGAAATTGATAATTAACTTATAGAGATAAAACTATGAACAAATTAGAACAATTGAAAAAATTCACCACGGTTGTAGCTGATACAGGCGACATCGACGCGATTGCTTTATTTAAACCAGAGGATGCGACGACTAACCCATCCCTTATTCTGAAAGCAGCAGAGATGCCTCAGTACGACCACTTGATTGTTGATGCAATTGAATGGGCGAAGCAACAGAGCCCAGAAAAAACACAACAGGTTGTAGATGCGACAGATAAACTAGCAGTGAATATTGGTATTGAAATCCTGAAAACGGTACCAGGACGTATCTCAACGGAAGTTGATGCACGTTTATCTTTTGACAAAGAGTCCAGCCTAGTAAAAGCACGAAAGTTAATTAAAATGTATGAAGAAGCGGGCATCGATAAAAAGCGCATCCTGATTAAGCTTGCTTCTACATGGGAAGGGATTTGTGCTGCAAAGGTATTGGAGCAAGAGGGTATCAATTGTAATTTGACGTTGTTGTTTAACTTTGCTCAAGCAAAAGCGTGTGCAGAGGCCGGCGTGTTCCTAATTTCTCCATTTGTTGGTCGTATTCTGGATTGGTACAAAACTAACACAGCGCAAAAAGAGTACCTACCAGATCAAGACCCTGGGGTTGTGTCGGTCTCTAAAATTTATAACTACTATAAAGACCACGCTTATCACACTGTTGTGATGGGGGCGAGCTTTCGCAATGTTGACGAAGTTATAGCCCTTGCAGGGTGTGACCGTTTGACCATTGGCCTTGCGATATTAGATCAACTCGCGGCTCAAACAGGTGAAGTCAAACCGACTCTTCATGCTGAGCGAGAGTTTGTGCAGCCCGCACCTATAGCGATGACAGAAGCTGAGTTTCGCTGGGAAATGAACCAAGACCCAATGGCAACAGAGAAACTATCTGAAGGTATCCGCAACTTCGCTATCGATCAGTGCAAACTAGAAGCCATGATTGAAGTACGTTTGTAAAGAGAGGCAAGAATGATTTCACGTAGCAAATTAGCAGATGCGATTCGAGTCTTAAGCATGGATGCAGTGCAAAGAGCAGGATCTGGTCATCCGGGGGCACCAATGGGTATGGCGGATATTGCCGAAGTACTATGGCGTGACTTTCTAAAACACAATCCAGCCAACCCTAACTGGCCAGATCGCGATCGCTTTATTCTATCTAACGGCCATGCCTCTATGCTGATCTACAGCTTGTTGCACCTCTCTGGCTATGATCTAACCATGGAAGACATTCAGTCATTCCGTCAATTGCAGGCGAAAACAGCGGGACATCCAGAGTACGGTTATGCTCCAGGCGTTGAGACAACCACTGGTCCGCTAGGACAAGGTATCACCAATGGTGTTGGTATGGCCTTGGCTGAGAAGGTGCTCGCTGAGCAATTTAACCGTCCTGGACACACGATTATTGACCACCATACCTATGTCTTTATGGGTGATGGTTGCATGATGGAAGGAATTTCCCATGAAGCTTGTTCGCTGGCTGGCACTTTAGGACTGGGTAAATTAATTGCGTTTTGGGATGATAATGGTATCTCGATTGACGGCAATGTGGAAGGTTGGTTCTCAGACGATACGCCTAAACGTTTTGAGGCCTATGGTTGGCATGTGATCGCTGATGTTGATGGGCATAATGCCCAAGCGGTTCATGATGCAATCCTTGCTGCACAAGCTGAAACAAATAAACCAACGTTGATCTGTTGTAAAACCATTATCGGGTTTGGCTCACCAAACAAATCAGCAAGTCATGATTGTCATGGGGCTCCGCTAGGTTGTGAAGAAGTGGTATTAGTCCGAAAAAATCTCGGATGGGAACATCAGCCATTTGAAATCCCACACGATATTTACCAAGCGTGGGATGCAAAAGAAGCTGGCCAAAATGCAGAGGATAAATGGAAATTGTGCTTTGCAGAATACCAACGTAATTATCCTGAATTGGCTACTGAGTTTAATCGTCGTATTCATGGCGAACTGCCTGAAAATTGGGCTGGGCTCAGTGATGATGCCATTAAAATGCTGCAAGCCAACCCAGCTACGATTGCATCGCGTAAAGCGTCTCAAAATGCAATTGAGACCTTTGGACGTAATTTGCCAGAGTTTTTAGGTGGTTCGGCAGACTTAACGCCATCGAATTTGACAAATTGGTCCGGCTCAAAAAAAATAACGGCGCAAGACGCATCAGGTAACTACTTAAGTTATGGGGTGCGTGAATTTGCCATGTCCGCGATGATGAATGGTATTGCGTTGCATGGTGGTTTTATTCCTTACGGCGGTACATTCCTTATGTTCATGGAATATGCACGCAATGCGTTAAGAATGGCTGCGCTGATGAAACAACGCGTTATCTTTGTTTATACCCACGATTCGGTAGGCTTAGGTGAAGATGGCCCGACACACCAACCCGTGGAGCAAATAGCCTCTCTTCGTTTAACACCGAATATGAGCACGTGGCGACCATGTGATCAAGTAGAAACGGCTGTCGCATGGAAGTCGGCAATTGAACGTCAAGATGGCCCTACATCGCTTATCCTTTCGCGTCAAAATCTCGTTCAATTTGAGCGTGATGACGCAACGCTAGCCAACGTAGCTAAGGGTGGTTATATCCTATCTGATAGTGAAGGCGAGCCAGAATTGATTCTGATAGCTACTGGCTCAGAAGTTGTGTTAGCCATGGAAGCAAAAGCGCAGCTTAGCCATGTGCGTTGTCGTGTAGTTTCTATGCCTGCAACAGATGTTTTTGACTCTCAATATGCAGAGTATCAGCAGCAGGTACTGCCATCTCATATAACCAAACGTATTGCCATTGAAGCAGGTATTAAGGATTACTGGTTTAAGTACACTGGTCTTCAAGGTGAAATCATCGGGATGACAAGTTTTGGGGAATCAGCGCCGGCTGAACAGCTGTTTGAGAAGTATGGCTTTACCGTGGCCAACGTGGTCGACATTGCTCAACGTATGATGGAACGCACATAATGGAAACTTTTATCACAAATACGGTTAATGAATGTGTCAGAGTTAAGGCTGCGAAAGCAGCTTTAGACCATATCATGAAAAGTATTACACCTGAAACAGTAATAGGTATTGGTACTGGTTCAACGGCAGAAGTATTTGTCACATTGTTGGCAGCATGTGGGGTTGATTTTTCCCATTGTGTTTCGAGTTCTGAGCGATCGTCTAGAGCTATTCAAGCTGCGGGACTAAAAGAAATCCCTCTTGCTGATTGCTTATACGTCGATTACTACATCGATGGTATTGATGAGGGATTATCAAATGGTATTACAGTCAAGGGAGGTGGCGCTGCTTTAGCTCGTGAGAAAGTTATAGCTTCAATGGCCAAGTGTTTTATCACAATTTCTGACGATAGGCGTCTGGTTGACTCTCTCGGGAAGTTTCCATTACCGATAGAAGTACTACCGGCCGCGAAAATGTCTGTGACTCTCGCATTACAATCGCTCGGAGGCAGCCCTCTGCAACGCGAAGGCTGTATTACAGATAATGGCAATATTATTCTAGATGTTTCTGATCTTGATATGAGTGAGCCTACGGTGTTAGAGCAACGTTTAAACTCGCTGCCTGGCGTTGTAGAGAATGGTATTTTCTCTCGGTGTAGAGCAAGTTATATGGCGTTCTCAAACTCCAGAGGCGTTCGCTGGTTATCAGTTGGTAACGCCATATTGTGATGGCGATGTTGTCAATAACATCAGTTTTATGAGCATTTAATGGATTTAACAGTATGGAAAGCAAGTTTTCGACGCAGATAATTGATTGCTTTGAACAGAATGTTGACGGGTTTATTAATGACTTATCTTTTCTGGTTGCTATTCCATCTATTCGTGATTTGACGACTAAATCTGAGAATGCACCTTTTGGCTTTCACATTCGACAAGCATTTGATTATTTAATTACCTTTGCTCAAAGGGAAGGTTTAGATGTTCGTGATCACCAAGGCTATGCACTTGATATTAGCTATGGCCAAGGTGATCAAGAAATTGCACTGCTGCACCATGTTGACGTAGTGCCAGCAGGTGATGAAGTATTGTGGCGTACACCGCCATATCGCATGACCGCAGTTGGTAATGTTATTTTTGGTCGAGGTGTCACAGATAACAAAGGGCCACTGATGGCCAGCTTATACATCCTCAAGTTATTTAAGCAACTGAAGGTGCCAGTCACTAAGAGAATTAGAGTCATTATTGGTGGAGCAGAAGAGACTAGTTGGGAATGTGTAGAACATTATTTTCGGCACAATCCGCAACCAGAGTATGGTTTTTCTCCCGATGGAGACTTCCCAATTGTCAATGGGGAAAAGGGAATTTTGTATGCATCGCTAGAGAAACGTTTCTCAACGAGAGAGAGTAGCAGTGCATGCCAAATTATTCGCATTGAAAGTGAGCGAGACAGAACATCTACCTGCCATCGCTTTGCGATTGAATTAGCGGGCTCTGATGCTGCAAAAGTAGCAGGTCAATTTTCTACTTTTGCTGATGTGATTGACTGCCAGTCACATTATCGTGTCGAGTTTTCGACTCCGTGGGAGAAATCCCGTAACCCGCATAAGGCTGACAACTGTGTGGACAAATTTATCAGCGTTATGCACCATGTGCAAGGATTAGACATAAACTCTAGCCACTTGGTCAATTTGCTTATTTCCCACTTTACGAATGATCATGCTGGACGAAAGTTAGGTCTATATCACCATGATGATGAAATGGGGCAAACTACTTGTTGTGTCTCTGCCATCAATATGGATTCTCATGGCTATAATTTGGATTTTGACTTTCGGTTTCCTAAAGGGCTGAGCATCGAACAAGTTCGTTCCCAATTACTAGCTTTATCCCAACAAGCTGGTGTGAATTTTATCGAGCATCAGTACTTACCTCTATCCTACCTCTCTCCCGAGAGTCCCCTTATCCAATCAATGGGGAAAGCTTATTCCGAAGTTACGGGAACTCATGCAGATTGCTTTAGCAAAGGTGGGGCTTCGTACGCACGTGCATTGAAGCATGGTGTCGTTTTTGGACCGACTTTCCCTGATGAAATGACTTTTGTGCATGAGCCTAATGAACAGCTCAACCTAGAGTCATTAATACAAGCAATAAAAATATACGTGAAAGTACTCATATCACTTTAGGAGTGGATAATGAAAGATAAGATTCAAGCACTTGCTGGAGGAATGATGGTTTCCATCATTGTACTGGTCATTGCGGGTATATTTATAGGAATAGGTGCTGGCGTTGTAAACCAAATGTCAGCTCAAGACTCTATAATTTATGCTTTCTTCAAACTGATGCTAGATCTTGGTTTGATGGTAATGCGAAACCTACCACCATTCTTTGCCATTGGTTTAGCCTTTGCTTTGTCGAAATCTGAAAAAGGCTGGGCGGCTTTTACAGGGTTTACCATGTTCATGTGTTTTAACGTAGCGATTGGTTCTATTGCTGCGTTCAACGGTTGGACACCTGAAACAACAAGTGTTGATTACCTTGTAAGCAACATGGGCTACGATAAAGTTACTGCGCAAAACTTCAACGCGCTATGGGGTGAAAATCTAGGTGTATTCTCATATAACATGGGAATCTTCAGCGGTATTATTGTTGGTTGTATTACAGCTGCATTGCACAATCGCTTCTATAAATTCGAAATGCCAGGAATGTTAAGCTTCTTTTCTGGCCCACGCGCTGTTGTGATCTTTTCTTACATTATCATCATGCCTATCAGCATTATTGGTTACTATGCTTGGCCTCCTATCGCTGGTGGATTGCAATCTATCACCACACTTATTACTACCTCTGGTCTCTTTGGTTCTTTCCTATATGGTGTATTTGACAAAGGCTTGTTGCCATTTGGTCTTCATCATCTCGTTGCATTTCCAATTGAGTATACTCGTGTTGGTGGTGTGATGGAAATTGATGGTGTGTTGTACGAAGGTGTACGTAACATCATGAATGGTCAAATGAGTTCACCAGATGCTATTGGTTATATCACGCACAACTTTACAAGTGGCCGTATCCCAATTCAGATTGGTGGTCTAACTGGTGCTGCTTACGCGATGTACGTGACAGCTAAGCCACAAAATAAGAAGAAAGTTGCGGCCATAATGATCCCTGCAGTATTTACAGCTGCGGTGATCGGTATTACTGAGCCACTAGAGTATACTTTCTTGTTTGTACAACCGTTCCTGTTCTTCGCAGTTCATGTTCCTTTAAATGGTCTTGCATACATAATTACGGAGTTTTTTGGTGTATCCATCCACGGCAATCAACTGCTATTTATGGTTCCAAATATTTTGCAGCCAGAGAAAGTGCACGCATGGGCGCTGCTATGGATTATTCCTCTGTACTTCGTCGTGTACTTCTACACATTTAAGTACCTGATTTTGAAGTTTGATTCAAAAACACCAGGCCGTGATGACAATGACGATGCAGACATCGCTCTTTACTCAAAAAATGATTTCAAGAAGAAAAAAGAACAGGTGGCTGTAGGCCTTCCGGTAGAAATCATCAAGGCACTGGGTGGAGCAGATAACATCGATAATGTATCAAATTGTGCGACTCGTTTACGCATTTCTCTATACGATGAAACCTTGGCTGCGACTGACGACGTATGGATAAAAAAGCTGAATGCCATTGGTGTAGTAAGAATGCCAAAAGGAATTCAGATCATTTATGGTGCTAACGTTATTACGATTGCATCAAGTATTAAGGAGGCATTGGGCGTAGACTCTTAACTAACTCTTTAATTAATAACGATTGAACTTTCCTGCGGTCCACACGACACAGGTGTGGACTTCTGTATCAGAAATATGGATTTCATTATGAGCTATATAACAAAAGTGTCCCTAATCTTACTTGCAGTGAGCATATCTGGTGTATTGCATGCTACCGAAGCGCCTACTTGGCCTGAGCGAAACCCAATCATTTTTTGGGGAGACCGCGCTAATGAGGATTGGAGCTACGTGGATAACCTAGAGGAAAGTAAAAAAAGTTTTTCTGAGAAGCTGAAGCGTCTCGATATTACCGACGACGGAGAATGGAAAGTATCCTTTAGCGGTAACATAAAAGTGGCTTTGGATAACCGTTGGAACCACATGTATGATTCAGATGTGCGAAAAAAAAATGATCTGCGTAGCCGCGCACAGTTTGCTACTGACGTGACCTATCAAGATTGGGCTCGTATATATGGTGAAATTCGTACCAACTACACCAATTTAGACAATCCAGGACCTGTGGATGATGCAGGTACAGATTTCCATCAATTGTTTACAGAGTTTAAATTACTGGATGATGGTGAGCAACATTTAAGCACTCGTTTGGGGCGCCAAGAGATATACTTAAACGAATGGCAGATGATGAACAGAGAACCAACACCAGTTCAATCTAGCTGGAATGCGGTGAGTGCTAAGTATAAAGTTAATGGCATTAACTTCGATGTTTACTATGGTGAAGAAATTTTCCCACTTCGTAAAGATGGTCGTTGGTCGGGAAACTGGGACGATAAAACAAATGGAAACATTTCTACTGGTATATTTGCAAATTGGCGTACGGACTATGGTGCGATGCAAGCTTATTTTATGAGTAATAATGTCACCAATCATTCATTTGTTAATGCGCCGGATGGTGATGTGGACATTCAAGTTGTGGGTTTGCATGCTCATAATTTTGTAAGCGAAGGTTTTGGCTATATGATTGATGGCGTATACCAATTTGGTGATCACGCAGGAAACGACATATCGGCATATATGGCTTACGCTGACTTGAACTATAACTGGAAAGCCGATTGGAACGTGCGAACCGGTTTAAACTTACACTATGCATCAGGTACGAGTAAGAATAGTAATGAAGTTAATACCTTTAACCCACTTTGGACCGGTGATCCACTTGGCTTCGCTCATGACGGTGCATATGGTAACGCCATGCAAGTCGGTGGCTACTCAGTGATAGAGTATATGCCAAAACAAAGCATCATTACTGGTTTCATGTCGACATGGCGTGCTGATACCGACGATGCAATCTACACATTAAACCAAGACGTATTGTTTGGAGAAAAATCTGATGAAAAGTATGCTTATACCCAGTTCTATCTGCAGTTCCATAACTATATTACTGACAACCTTAAAACAGAAGTGAACTTGTACTACGCACTGGATAGTGATTACATACGTGATGTTGTAGGTTCAAATAGCAGCAATATTTCTCGTGCTGAAATTGCCATGATTTATAACTTCTAGTTTGCAGCGTGTGTACAGATCTAGTTGGCGTTAATGGGATGGTCGCCCCTCCCAAAACGGCATCTGAGTGCCAAAGTGGGGCGTTGTTTCCCAAATCAGCCTTAAGAACGTAGCTTCCCCAGCCCCAAGTGACCACTACACTTGGGGCTTTCGAATAGGTAGGCCAAAGGGGGTCAGTCTGTTTATCGCGGTAAGTTCTCAGTAGGGACCTGGATTTGACCCCATTGTTCAATCCAAGTTGCATCGATTTAGGAAATAACGTCCTTACGCCCCCCAATATGAACTGAGCAAAGCAAGGGATCCTTTCGCGATCACTCATTTAGTGACCCCCATCAATAAAAAAGACCATCTCTGTTCTACAATAGCTAAGCCTTCAGGGACCCGGGTCAACCAAATAAGAGCCAGACCGATTGCTTAAGACACGGGACGTTGACCTCTAGCTAGCAATCTATTTTTAAACGCCTTATTCGAGAAACCAGCGTGCTACGTGCCATGCCGAGCGCCCTCGCGGTGGCCGAAACGTTACCATTTTGCGCCTGCAACGCCGCCTGGATCTGCTCTAACTCATGGGTATGCAGATGCTGGCGCAGATTGTTGACCGGCCTAGCTCTTACGGGAGCGTCGACCCCAGCATGCAGCGCGATGTGCTCAAGGCTCGCTCCACCGACATGAAGCAACAGACTTCTGCGGATGATGTTCTCCAGCTCTCGAACGTTACCATGCCATTCATGTCCTAGTAGTACCGCTTCGGCTTCCGCGCCAAGCTGCACAACCATGGGATTCAGCTCAGGAGCATGACGAGCAAGCAACTCGCGGGCAAGCAACAATACATCTACTTTACGCGCGCGCAGCGCGGGGATCTGGACGTAACCGACATTGAGCCGGTAGTAGAGGTCCTCACGCAGCCGCCCCTGATCCACCGCCTCCAGAGGCTCCTGATTTAGCGCAGCGATGAGACGCACATTGGCCAGCAGGGATTGATGGCTACCCACCGGCTGGTAACTGCCATCCTGCAATACTCGTAGCAATTTACTCTGTAACTGGATGGGCATGGAGTTGAGCTCATCGAGAAACAGGGTACCGCCATCTGCCAAAGTGAATAATCCTTTACGATTCTCCGCTCCAGTAAACGCCCCACGTACCGTGCCAAACAGAGTGCTCTCCAGCAGGGTGTCAGGGATGGCGGCACAGTTGATAGTAAACAGAGGACGGCTACCGCGCCGACTAAGTGCGTGGGCACGGCGAGCAAAGAGCTCTTTGCCTGTACCGGTTTCACCGTAAATAAGGATGGGCAGTTCGCTGGCGGCAAAGGTGTCAAGCCAAGCGATCTGCTGGCGGGTCGCGGGATCTGCGGTGACGATGCGAGGGATATCTGTTTCGTTTCCCTTCCGATTAGGCATATGGCGCAGTTGCCGACCAATTTCGATGGCGCCGAGCAGCTTGCCGGATCGCTCGCGTAGTGGCACCGCCGTGTGCAGGTAGGGAATTGTTTGCCCATTGGGCCCAATGTATGACTGACATACATCGGTGAAATGGGTACCTTGTTCAAGACACTGCAACAGAGTGCTCTCTTCACGCAGTAACCATGGGTTTAGCTCCTGCACGTGTTTACCAATCACCTCGTCGCCATCCACACCATCCATTCGAGCGCTGGCAGGGTTGTAGTAGACGAAGTGCCCCTCGGTATCGACCATAGTGGCTGGCCTGTCCAAGGTATCAAGTACTGGCCGTAGACAGGCTACCAACCAATCCAGCTTCTCGCTCATCAGCTTGCCCTTTCACTTTCACGCCTAGAAAACAATGTCACATGAGATGGCGACGATTTATTCACCAAAGATCGACATGATGCACTTACCGTCTGGGTTTGTCTTGTGTCGATATCTGGTGACATGGTGAGTTCTCATCCGATTCATCTCCATTTCTGGATTCATCCGAAGGGAAACACCACACTTTTAGGCTTTTGTGGTGGAAAGGAATGGCGTAATTATGCACTCCATCACATTACCAATAGATGTATTGGCGGCTTACTGGCATGGAAGTTGCCAATACCAGAGTGCGATTTCATTTATTTTTCAGGAGATAGTTATGTTCAAACACATCATCGCTCGTACTCCCTGTAATGGATTGGTTAATGGCATTTCTTCCAGCGATCTGGGTAAACCGGTCTACGATAAGGCTCTCGAGCAGCACAACACCTATATTCGCGCGCTACAAACCTGTGGTGTCGATATCACTATCTTGCCGCCAGCGGAGGATTTCCCTGACTCGGTGTTTGTTGAAGACCCAGCCTTGTGCACCCCTCATTGCGCCATCGTAACCCGCCCAGGAGCAGACAGCCGCCGTGATGAGGCATTGCTAATGGAGCCCGTACTGCGTCGTTTTTATCCGCATGTGGAACATATCAAGGCTCCCGGTACGCTGGATGCTGGCGATGTAATGATGGTGGGCAGCCACTTCTATATCGGCGAATCGGCACGCACCAATCCGGAAGGGACGCGCCAGCTTATCGCCATCCTCGAAAAATACGGCATGACAGGTTCAGTGGTGAAACTTGAAAAGGTGCTGCACCTTAAGACAGGTCTCGCCTATCTGGAGAACAACAACCTGCTAGCCGCAGGTGAGTTCATTACCAAACCGGAATTCCAGAAATTCAACATCATCGCCATTCCGGAAGAGGAAGCATACGCGGCCAACTGCATCTGGGTGAATAACAAGGTCATCATGCCTTCCGGCTACCCAACGACGCGCGACCGCATTGCTGCACTGGGTTATGAGGTGATTGAAGTTGACACGTCCGAGTACCGCAAGGTAGACGGCGGCGTCAGTTGCATGTCGTTACGCTTCTAACACAGCTGCTGTTGGATGCAATACGGGGCGCGTGGGCTGCGCCCCAATACAAGGAGAAGGCATATGACACAGGTAGTAGACAAGAAACTGGGTGTAGTTCCACTCACGGCACTGGTGGTGGGGGCTATCGTCGGGAGCGGCATCTTCAGCCTACCGCAAAACATGGCAGAAGGCGCTGGTGCTGGCGCTATCCTGATCGCTTGGGTGATTACTTTTGTCGGCATGCTGACACTGGCCCGTATTTTCCAATGGCTGTCGATTAATCGCTCCGATATCAACGACGGGGTATACGGCTATGCACGCAACGGATTCGGTGATTACCTCGGCTTTAATGCCGCATGGGGTTACTGGATCTCGGTGTGGGTTGGCAACGTGGGCTATCTGGTAGTGATGTTCAGTGCCCTGGGTTCATTTAAGGCATTAGGGTTCTTCGGGGATGGCAGCACCTTACCTGCCCTGTTGTGCGGCTTGCTGCTGCTGTGGACACTACACGGTTTTATCCTACGCGGCGTACAGTCTGCGAGTCTGCTCAATCTGATTGTGACCATCGCAAAAATCGTCCCGATCTGCCTGTTTGTGATGTGTGTAGCGCTGGCATTTAAGGTGAAGACTTTTAATATTGATTTTTGGGGTTCTCCCTCGCTTGGCAGCGTGAGCGAGCAGGTCAAGAACACCATGCTCTACACGGTCTGGGTCTTCCTCGGTATTGAATGTGCGACGGTTTATGCTAGTCGTGCCAAGGACATGAAAACTGTCAGCATCGCCACCATATTGGGGTTCTTCATTACTATGCTGCTGCTGGTGTGTGTTTCGGTGCTATCGCTCGGCGTATTATCACAAGCAGAGCTCGCCACTATGAAAAATCCCTCGATGGCAGCAGTACTGGAACACGCCGTAGGCCCATGGGGCGGTATACTGATCAATATCGGCTTGGTCCTTTCAGTTGCCGGCGCCCTGCTGGCCTGGATGTTGATCTCATCCGAGATGCTCTATCTGGCAGCGAGAGGTGAGCGACACACAGCCCCCGCCTATTTTGGCCGTCTCAATGCGAAAGGAACACCGGCTAATGCACTATGGCTGACCAACGGCCTGGTCTCCCTGTTTTTGATCATCAATCACCTCAATAACGCAGGCTACAATCTGCTCATCCAGCTGGCATCTGCCATGGCACTCATTCCCTATCTGCTCTGTGCCGCGTTCAGCCTCAAACTAGCTTGGTCTTCGCCCATCAAGTGCACAGGACTGCTACTGACGGCGGCGCTGGGCACAATATATGGTGGCTGGCTTATCTATGCTGGCGGTATGAAATATCTACTACTGTCGATGGTTCTGTATGCCTTGGGGTTGCCATTTTACCTGCGTGCACGTCATGAATGTCGCCTGTCCCCATTTTCCGGATGGAGTGACGTGGTACTGGCTGTAATAGTCACCCTTTTAGCGGGTATCGCAACTTGGTCACTGGCATAAGATCGGCTCATGAACAGGAACTTTAGCGGCAACCAATTGAAATATATTAAAAAGGCTTCTTTTGTGATCTGATTTTATCGCTAAACAAAACCGCCACGCCCGAAGCCATGACAATTATCCACGCCAACGAAAACTATTACGACTCTTTGATCAAGAAGATAGCCGAAGCTCGTCGGAAATTCGGTTCACGTGTGGCGTTCCCAGAAACACCGCCAGCACTGGAGAAGTTTAACTTTAACCAGAACAAGCCCAATTCTAATGATGAGTAAACATCTCCTCAGTTAATCTACTGAGTTAGCACCACTGTGAAGCATCAACCAGATTGTCCAACGGGGTACGAGATAGTTCCATACCAGCCAACATCAGATGGCATAGTGAATGGCATATCAAAAAACGCTCATAAAGAAAAAGCCCAAGCAATTCAATTGCTTGGGCTTAACATTTGGCGGTGAGGGAGGGATTCGAACCCTCGATACGTTGCCGTATACACACTTTCCAGGCGTGCTCCTTCAGCCACTCGGACACCTCACCAAATTTTGGTCTGTGGTTTAACGTGTTCAGCCAACACGCTGTTCGCTGCGCTGTTGCGCTGGAACGGGACGTAATTTAGGGGAAAGGGCTGTGTGGGTCAACCTCTTTTCCCCTTATTTTTCATAATCTTTTCCGAATGCTTAACCCTTGTGCAGAATGTCGGTTTTTTAAACCAGATCAGGGCTTGTCGAGGATGATCAGACTGTCCGGCAGCTCGTTTTGATCCCGGGTGGCCGGGAAGGCATCGGTCAGAATGGCGCTGACGCGCGCCACGCACTCCAGAAAACCCTGCTCGATCTCCTTGTTGCGCACTCGCGCCACGAAGTCGTCGATGATCTCCTGCCACTGGCCATTGTCGATATGCTGGGCGATGCCGTCATCCACCAGTATTTCTACATAGTGCTCGGCGGCCGAGACGAAGATCAGCACTCCGAGTCGATCGCGGGTGCGGTGCAGCCCCTGCTCGACAAATTGCAGGCGGGCCATCAGTGCTGCCCGGTGCTGGCTGACCTTCTTCGGGATCAGCCGCATCTTGATGGGCGTCCAGTGGAACAGCAGGCTGAGCAGCAGCCAGACCGACCACTGCACCAGCAGGATCTCGTACCAGCCGAGCCAGAAACCGAGCTGGAACACCAGCAGTGGGGTAAGCATGGCCAGCAGCGCGGCCCAGAGGGTCGGAATGTAGCGATAGCCATCGCTGGCCGGGGCCAGCACGGTGACCAGCTCGGCATCAGTCTCTAGCTCCGCCTCGCGAACCTTGGCCTGAAGCGTGTGGAAGAACTGTTTAGAAATCATGATTTGTCTCTTTACTCCTGTTACCAGCCACCGGAGGCACCACCGCCACCAAAACTGCCACCACCACCGCTGAATCCGCCACCACCAAAACTGCCACCTGAGGAACCGGCACCAAAGCCGCCGGCCGTGTAGGCTGCCCGACGGCGTCTGCCGGACCCACCACCGCCCCCGCGCAGGTTATGGAGCACGATCATCGCAATCACCATCAGAACAAACAGCCAGAACCCGCCGAATTTGTCATCTTTTGGTTGATCGACCGGCTGATACTCTCCGGCCAGCGCCTTCATGATGCTCTGGCTACCCGCCATGATCCCAGCCACCATATCGCCGCGTTTGAAGGCAGGCAGGATGCGACCATGGATGATGTTGGCGGCGATGGCGTCGGGCAGGGCGCCCTCCAGCCCGTATCCCACCTCGATCCGCACCTTGCGTTCATCCTGGGCGATCAGCAACAGCACGCCGTTGTTCTTGCCTTTCTGGCCGATCCCCCAGTGGCGACCGAGCTGGTAGCCATACTCCTCGATGATCTCCCCATCGAGGCTGTCGATGGAGACCACCACCAGCTGGATACCGCTGCGTTTTTCAAAGGCAGCCAGCTGCTGGGTCAGCTGATGGGCCTGTTTGCGGGACATCAGCGCCGCCTCGTCCACCACCCGTCCGCTCAAGGCTGGAAAGTCTGGCGCGGCCTGCAGCGCCGCCGTCCAGAGCAGCAAAAAAGGGAGCAGTGCACGCAGTATCATCTTCATTGGAAGCTGACCTTGGGTGCCTCATCGGCGCCGGGCTTGGCACTGAAACTGGGTTTGGTTGCCAGATCCGAGTAGAGCAACTTGGACCAGATGACGCCGGGGAAGGTGCGGATCTCGGTATTGAACTGACGCACCGCCTCGATATAGTCGCGGCGGGCCACCGAGATGCGGTTTTCGGTCCCTTCCAGCTGGGCTTGCAGGGTCAGGAACTGCTGATCCGCCTTGAGGTCTGGGTAACGCTCTACCACCACCATCAGGCGGGAGAGGGCGCTGGAGAGCTGGTTCTGCGCCGCTTCAAACTCCTTGAGTTGAGCAGGATCGCTCACCTGCACGCTGCCGACCCGGGCGCGGGCATCGGTGACCGCTTTGAGGGTATCCTGCTCATGGCTGGCGTAACCCTTGACGGTGGCCACCAGATTGGGAATGAGATCGGCCCGGCGCTGATACTGGTTCTCCACCTGCCCCCAGCTTGCCTTGACCTGTTCATCCAGGGTCGGAATGTTGTTCATGCCGCAGCCGGTCAGGCCGAGCAGCAGAGTCAGGGTCAACAGGCTCTGCGTGGTTTTGCGCCAGAGTGATGTGGCCATCTTGTTGTTCTCCTTTGAAATGTCGAGCGGATAGAGCACGACCACTGGGTCGGCCGTGCGCGACCAAATAGCGCACCACCATACCAGCTTGGGGTCAGTTGCCACAACGCGCAGGTAGTTCAGGTCGCTTGTTGATGCCGGATACCTTGGGCAGCTGGGGTTTGTCTTTGAGCCAGGAGGTGAGCTCCTCGCCACAGCCATTGCCGGGAGGAATGGGGGCCTGGGACTCGCAATCGGCGCTGCCAACCGGACAGCGCAGCCGCACATGGAAGTGGCTGAAGTGGCCGACCCAGGGGCGCAGCTTGGCGACCCAGGGCTCAGCGCCCGCTTGCTTGCAGACTTCGGCCTTGATCACCGGATTGACGAAGATGCGGGCCACATCGGGTTTGCTGGCGGCCAGCCGTAGCAGGGTGAGCTGTTGCGTGCCAAAGCGCCCCGGCAACATCTTGTAGCTGGGTTCGTCGATCAGTGCCCACTCTTTGGGGGCATCCTGTTCCCACTTGCTGATGGGGCGGTTGGCCATGCGAAACCAGATATCGGCATCAAGGCCAGTCTGGTGGCTGCGATGGCCGGAAGTAAAGGGGCCGCCGTGGGCCATCGCCAGATCGGCGATGTAGAGATCCGGCAGCCCGGCCATGCGGGTCTGGTTGGCCAGCGCCTGCAGATAGTGGATAAGGTCCGGGTGGCCGTAGTAGCGCAGCCGCTTGGTGCGGATCACCTGATAACCGGGCCCTTCCAAGGGCAGGGATACGCCGTTTTTCAGACAACCGGCGGCATAACCGCCGATGGCTTCCGCTTGCAATACGGTCGCCAGCAACAGGGACGTCAGCATCAGTGGGCTCCTTGTCTTGATTCGAGTCGGCTCAGCAGCACGAACAGACTCAAACATATCAATAAATAGGCCGCCGCCACCAGCAGCCAGATCTCGTACACCAGTCCGCTGGAGTTGGCCATCTCGGTACCGACGAAGGTGAGCTCCTGAACCGAGATAAGCGAAACGATGGCGGTATCCTTCACCAGCGCGATGAGCTGGCCGGTGAGGGGGGGCAGCATCAGCAGCATGGCTTGCGGCAGGATCACCCGGCGCAGCCGCACCCAGGGGGAGAGTCCGAGGCTCTGCGCCGCCTCCCACTGGCCACGGGGGATTGCGGCCAGCCCGGCGCGGACGATCTCGGCGACGAAGGCGGCGCTGATCATCCCGACACAGAGGGTGCCAGAGATGAGATTCTCCCAGCGGGCAGGTGGGCCAAACAGCGCCTCTTGCCACGGGGAGAGTGAAACGGTGCCGAGCCAGCGGGAGAGGCCGCTCGCGGGCAGCAGCTGGTTGGCGATAAAAAAGTAGAAGATGAAGATAAAGACCAGTGGTGGCAGATTGCGGATCAGCTGGATAAACAGGGTCGCGGGCATCACCAGCCAGGGGCTGCGGCTGAAGGCGGCTACCCCCAACGCAGTGCCGAGCAGCAGCGCCAGCACCATGCCGAGCAGGGCGATGCGCAAGGTGGTGAACAGACCGCTAAAAAAGTAGGGCAGCTCGCCGTGAGGGCCGGGGGTGAACAGCAGATCGAAGGCCTGATGCCAGCGCCACTGATAGGCAACCCCGATGTGCAAGCGGCTGGCCAGCCAGAGGCCAGCCAGCAGCAGGAACAGGGCGATCACCCCATCCAGCCAGTTAATGTTGTGAAATGGCTTCCAGACTATGCGCCGGATGGTCTGTTTGAGGGCCATCAGCATCAGGGATTGGCGACCTGCGCTTCCCACGCCAGTGACTTGAACCAGTAGTCATGGCGCGCCTTGAGCCAGCCATCGGCCTGACGGGCGGCGATCCACTCGTTGAACTCTTCCGCTAACGCATCATCCCCTTTGCGCAAGGCAAAGCCTTCATCGCCTTGTGCCAACGGCTCGGCAAACGGCATAAAGAGGGCATCGGGGTGGCGCAGCGCTTCTTGCTCCGGTTTCGGGGAGGAGGAGAGGGCACCGTGGGCGCGGCCGTTCAGCACCTCCTGAAATACCTGTGACTCGTCATCAAACTGGCGCAGGGTGGCCTTGGGGAAGTGCTCTTTTGCTACCTGTACCGGTGAGGCGCCACGACGTACCGCCAGGATCACCCCGCGCTGGTTGAAGTCCGCGATGGTTTTCTTCGCTTGGGCTTGTGTACTGGAGGCGGCCAGCTGCACCCCGGAGTGGGAGTAGGCCTGGGTGAAGCGCACGCTCTTCTCCCGCTCGGGGGTGATGGTGAGGCCGCCGATGATGACGTCATACTTTTTTGCCAGCAGGGAGGGGATGATGCCATCCCAAGCGGTAGGGACGAACTCCACCTGCCAGCCGTTGTCGGTGGCGAGGCGACGGGCCACGTCAATCTCGAAACCAATCAAGGCCCCTTGCTTGTCGCGCATCGCCCAGGGGGCGAAGGTGGACATGCCGACCCGCAGGGTACCGCTCTGCTCGATCTGTGACAGGGTCGCCGATGTTTCTTCTGCCTGGACAGGGGTCACCAGGGCGGCAGTAAACAGCAGGGCTGCGCCCGACAGGGCGGTCTTGAATGATAAATTCATGGTTAGCGTCCTTGTTGGTCCGGATTCAGGTGACGTGCCAGCGCCCGTGAACAGGCGGACAGCGTCAGGGTTAACAGCAAATAGAGGGCGGCCACGGTAAACCACACCTCAAAGGTCAGAAACGTATCGGCAACCAGAGTACGCCCTTCGTTGGTCAGATCGAAGATGGCGATCACACTCACCAGCGCCGAATGTTTGATTAGGGAGACCAGCTCGTTGGTGAGCGGCGGCAAGGTGATGCGCACCAGCTGCGGCAGGATCACCTTGCGCAGGGTGGCTGCCCGTGACAAGCCGAGCGACTGGGCCGCCTCCCACTGTCCTTTGGGAATGGCCTGTACTCCTGCGCGCAACACTTCGGCAGTGAAGGCTCCCTGATAGAGGGAGAGGCTCCACACGGCGCAGGCAAGGGGGGCTAATCCCAGCATGGGGCCCAACAGAAAGTAGAGAATATAGAGCTGCACCAGTTGGGGCGTGGTGCGCACCAGCGCCAGATAGGCGATGGCGAGCCAGGGGCCGAGACGGGAGGGGAGCAGCCGCAGGCTGACCACGCAGACCCCGACCGCCAGGGTGCCCAGTAGACTGAGCAGCGCCACCTGCAGGGTGACCAGCAGGCCGTTTAGCAGGGGGCCGGCATAAAAGGTTCCCTCATCCCACTCACCGAGAAAGGGCAACACCCGTGGCCACTGCCACTCATAGCCCATCTGGCGAGCGCCGCTATAGAGCGCCCAGCCGAGTAGCGCAGAGAGCACCACAGTGCCTGACAGCCAGCCAAGCAGGCGGGGGCATTTGAGCCTAGCCATGATAGCTGAGCACCTGTTCGAGGAAGGCTTGGGTGCGCGGCTGCTGCGGTGCGCTGAACAGCTGGGCGGGCGGGGCCGATTCGATGATCTTGCCCTCATCCATAAAGAGCACCCGATCCGCCACCTGACGGGCAAAGCCCATCTCGTGGGTGACGCAGATCAGGGTCATCCCCTCGTCAGCCAGCTCGCGGATCACATCGAGCACTTCGCGGATCATCTCGGGGTCGAGGGCGGAGGTGGGCTCGTCAAACAGCATCAGCTCAGGTTGCATGCAAAGGGAGCGAGCGATAGCCACCCGCTGCTGCTGTCCGCCGGAGAGCTGGTGGGGGTACTTGTCGGCCTGCGCCTGAATGCGCACCCGCTCGAGCAGCCCGAGCGCCCGGGCCTTGGCCTCCTGGGGTCGCAATCCCAGGGTATGCACCGGCGCCACCATCAGGTTTTCCAGCACCGTCATATGGGGGAAGAGGTTGAACTGCTGAAATACCATGCCGACCCGACCTTGCAGGCGGCGCAGGTAGGCGGGAGTCACCGGCTCGCCAAACAGGCACAGCTGGCCGCCGTCGATCCCCTCCAGCCCGTTGATGGTGCGGATCAGCGTCGATTTACCCGAGCCTGACGGGCCACAGATAACCCACTTCTCTCCCCGTTCAATGGTGAGATCAATGTGATGAAGAGCCTGAAAGTCGCCATAGAATTTGTCGACGCCACAAAAGCGCACACAGGGTTGCGAGCTGGTCAAGAAGCGGGTTCCACTGAGAATCATTTACGCCATGGTATTGATTTTATAGGGGGATGACAAAGAAAACCCCCTTGTCAGTATCCTGATGCCTATTCACAATGGCGCCATTTCGTGATGACAGGAGCTTTTCATGCGTATTACATCCTTGCTTGCCGGTTCGCAGGTGCAGCTGTTGATGCCGCCCGCGGTTCGCTATCGCTGCGTCATTTTTCTGCTGTTACTGGTGAGTTGGGGCGTGGTGGCCGCCTCCTTGTGGGATGGTTGGGGCGCCATGGCACTGCTCAACTGGGTGGGGGTGGTCTTTGGTGGCATCACCGGGATCATGGTGTCGCTGCCTCGCAGCTGGCAGCCCTGGCGACTGGCGGAGCTGGGGTGGGATGAACAGCATATCTATCTGCTCAATGGCAACAAGGATGAGGCACTGGCGCTGCCCCGCAGTCAGCTGGTGGCACTCGAGCGGGAGCGGCGAGTGGGCCACGATGGTCAGTGGCTCGATTTCAGCCTTGATCTGCAACTGAGTGAAGAGGAGCTGGCGGCGGCTATGGCCTTGCTGGATCTCAAGGCGGAGGAACTTCATCTGGTGAGCCCGTCGGTCTATCGCTTCGGCTTTAAACGGACCTGGCACGGTCGCCGGATGCTGGCGCAGCGATTGTCAGATCTGCAATCGGCCTGAATCGACTATTTTCTCGACAATTCCTGGCAAAGCTCAGATACTGCCAGTGACTCGAATTGATCTTGTCTGCACTGTTAACCCAAGAGATCAATCACTTGAAGACAGTGCAGTGAGGGCCACGGCATGACGCCATGGCAGGTCCGGCAGAGGGGTTGTGCCCTTACCGTTATGCCGGGAATTGCATAGAGAAGGCACCTTGAATCGAGAGTGGATGGCATGAAGATTTACGTAGGAAATCTGTCGTACCGGATGACGGCCGACGAACTGAAAACCCTGTTCAGCCAGTTTGGACAGGTCGAGAAGGTTGATATCATCATCGACCGCGATACCGGCCAGTCAAAGGGGTTTGGTTTTATTGAAATGCCGGTCAATGGTGATGCCGAAAAGGCCATCGCTGGTCTGCATGGCACGGAAGTCGGTGGCCGTACCATCACCGTCAACCAGGCCAAACCGAAGACAGATGCTCCCCGTGGACGCCCGCAACAGCGCCACCGCTAAGGTGCCTTTGCAATGAAAAACGGCATGGGTTTCCCCATGCCGTTTTTGTTTCTGGACGTTTTTGTTTGTATCAGGGGACGTCGTAACCGAGCGCCGCCTTGCGGATGCGGAACCACTGCTGGCGGTTGAGCTCGATGGATTCGGCGGCCACGGCGGCGGCAATTCGTTCCCGCTTGCCGGAGCCAATCAATGGCAGCGGCTGGCTCGGCAGCATCATCACCCAGGCGTAGACCACCTGCTCGATAGTCTGGGCGCCCACCTCGTGGCGGATCTGCTCCAGCTCGGCGCGCAGCGGCGCACAGGCGTCATCGCTGAACAGTCGGCCGCCGCCGAGGCATGACCAGGCCATCGGCTTGATACCGAGTTGCTGGCACTGATCCAGGGTGCCATCGAGCGTCCCGTCCTGATGCAGCGGCGAGATCTCCAGCTGGTTGGTGACCAGCGGGAAGGGGAGGCGCGATTGCAGCAGCTCGAACTGGCGGGCAGTGAAGTTCGATACCCCGGCGTGCTTGATCTTGCCCGCCTGTTTCAGGGTGATAAAGGCGTCGGCCACTTCATCGGCGTTCATCAGGGGATCGGGGCGGTGGATCAGCAGCAGGTCCAGATGGTCGGTGCCGAGCTTGCGCAGTGAGGCCTCGGCGCTGGCGATGATATGGTCCTTGCCGGTGTTGTAGTGGTTGAGGGCATGCTCCGGTTTGGCGGTGAGGGCGATGCCGCACTTGCTGACGATCTCCATCCGCTCGCGCAGGGAAGGTTCGAGGCGCAGGGCGTGGCCAAAGGCCTCTTCGCACTGATAGCCGCCATAGATATCGGCGTGATCTATGGTGGTGACCCCCAGATCCAGATGATATTTCATCAGGTCGAGCAGGGCGGCCGGGGAGAGCTGCCACTCCATCAGGCGCCAGTAACCCATGATGAGGCGAGAGAAGGTGGGGCCTTGCGGGTGCAGGGCGACACGGGATACAGACATGGTTGACTCCTTGACAAACGAGATGCGAAAACGATGTGCAACATAGATAACTGCGGGCATCTTGGCCTCATGTGGCTGGCAAAGCAATAATGGGCAGTGGCATGATTCGAACTTTGGTTCTGACCGGAGAGAGTGAGGGAGAGAGTTAGATGGAAGGATTTGCCGAGCGCTTGCAGAGCCTGATCGGGGAGATGAGCGTGAGTGCTTTTGCCCGCAAGGTGGGGCTCAGTGAAGCGCTGATCCGCAAATATTTGAAAGGGGCCGAGCCCGGCCTGGCGCGGGCCAACCAGATCGCCATGGGGGCCAACTGCTCGCTGGAGTGGCTGGCAACCGGCTGCGGTTATCTCTACCGTCAGGCGGAAGTGGTGGACAGAGAGGCGCTGGCGGCAGCGCAGCAACTGCTGAGCGAGCAGCAACCCGGGGTAGGGTTGCCCGATGAGGAGGCGCTGGTCACCCTGCTCGCCTATTACCAGTTTTTGCGTACCCACAAGAAAGCGGACGGTTTTCTCGATCTGGCGTTGGCGCGGGAGTTTGGCCGTCATCTGGGGGAAGCGTGATGAGGGGCGTATTACCCTTTGGTCGTGTCACGGCCGGTTGATTATTCTGATACGCTCTAGGCAAGATAATTCTCCATGGAATGGGCGATGAGCTACTTGATCCTCGGAAGCGGTGCGCTGGGCTCGGCGTTGGCAAGAGAGCTGATGGCAAGGGGGGAGTCCTTCCTGCTGGCCGGGCGCACCTATCCAAAAGGGATCGAGATGGGGGCTTTCTTCCCGCTGCAAGAGGTCGATGCCATCTCGTTCGATGCCCTGTTTACCCTCTACGATACCGATCCGCTCCCCACTGTGGTCATCAACACCATCGGCGTGTTGCACGATGTCAGCTTTATGCCGGAGCGGCGGGTTGAAGAGGTGCACCCCAAGTGGCTGTGCGACAGCCTGCTGGCCAATGCCTGGCCAACGCTGGCGCTGGCTGCCCGCTTCAGCCGGTTGATGGGGAATGACCACCCGCTGTGGCTCTGCGCCATCTCCGATCAGGCAGGCTCCATCGCCGCCAATCAGGAAGGGGGGCGTTACAGCTACCGGATGAGCAAGGCGGCCCTCGACATGGGGGTGAAAACCCTGGCACTTGAGTGGGCGCAGCGTTTCCCGCAAGCGGGGGTGGTGGCGGTGGCGCCCGGCTTGATGGACTCTCCGATGAACACCCCCTTTCTGAGCGAGTTGCCTGCGGAACAATTGCAGGAGCCTGCCGAGGTGGCGGTGAAACTGCTCAATCTCATCAAGGGGTTATCGTTGACTCAATCGGGCCAGCTACTGGATCTCAACGGTCAGCTGCTGCCCTGGTAAATCCCGCCTGCGGGTTCCCCGGACGCCCATTTGCTTCACATTCTGCTTATGCGCCCCTTGCCAAGCGAGGGGCGCATGGCTAACGTCACTCTCCTGTTTCAGGAGGGATCTCATGCGCTATATCGATTTACGAAGTGACACCGTCACCCAGCCTACTGATGCCATGCGTCAGGCCATGCTCCACGCCGAAGTCGGTGACGATGTCTATGGTGAAGATCCGGGCGTCAACGCGCTGGAGGCCCACGGGGCCAGATTGCTGGGCAAACAGGCGGCGCTGTTTGTGCCATCGGGCACCATGTCCAATCTGCTGGCGGTGATGAGCCACTGTCAGCGCGGTGAGGGGGCCATACTGGGATCCGCCGCTCACATCTATCGCTATGAAGCGCAGGGGAGTGCCGTGCTGGGCTCCGTGGCCTTGCAACCCTTGCCGATGCAGCGTGACGGCACGCTGGCATTCGATGATATCAAGGCCGCGCTGGCCCCTGATGATGCCCATTTCGTCCAGACTCGCCTTATCTGCCTTGAGAACACCCACAACGGCAAGGTGCTGCCGCTCTCCTATCTGCAGAAGATGGGGGCATTCGTTGCCGAGCGTGGCTTGAAGCTCCATCTCGATGGCGCCCGGCTTTTTAACGCCGCCGTGGCCAGCGAGACCCCGGTCGAGGTGATCGCCGCGCCGTTTGACAGTATCTCGATCTGCCTCTCCAAGGGGCTGGGCGCACCGGTTGGTTCGCTGCTGGTGGGTAGTCACGACTTCATCGCCCGTGCGCGCCGCCTGCGCAAGATGCTGGGGGGCGGCATGCGCCAGGCTGGCATTCTGGCGCAAGCCGGTCTGTTTGCCCTCGAGCAACATGTAACCCGTCTGGCCGATGATCACCGCCGTGCCAAGCGGCTGGCCGAAGGGCTGGCGGCACTGCCGGGCATCGAGCTCGACCTATCGCTGGTGCAGAGCAACATGGTGTTCCTGCGGCTGCGTGAGGGGGAATCCGCCCCTCTGCTCGCCTTTATGAAGGAGCGGGGGATCCTCTTCTCCGGTTACGGTGAGCTGCGGCTGGTGACTCATCTGCAGATCAACGATGACGATATCGAAGAGGTGATCGATGCCTTCACCGAGTATCTCGGCGCGCGTTGAGACTGCTTGGTGATGTAGACGTTATACCGAGACTTGTTTATACCGAAATAACAGAGGGCGCCGCGGCGCCCTCTGTTATTTGCAGCAGACTTAAGCCTGTCGCTGGCCGCTCATCAGCATAGCTTCATCGGTGGCGTCGTAGATCATCACCGCTATGTGGGTCACCTGACCGCCGAAATCGGCCAGTGGCACCAGCGTTAAGTTCTGGAACATGTGGGGGGCCGAGCCGGTAATGGGGCGATAGTTGGAGAAACGCAGCAGATAGGGCTTCTGCTCCCAGGTGCTGAAGGCGCGGTTGTTGAGCTTGAAGACCATGTTGGCCTTGCGCTCGAACCAGGCTCTGTCCACATCGGGGAACAGTTCGAACAGCACGCCGTCGCGCACTTCACCGGCCAGTCGGCCGCTGTGGCTCTCCATAAAGCCGTTCCACACCTGCACCTTGTACTCCTTGTCGAGCACCAGCAAACCGACGTCCAGGTTTTGGACTATGTTCATCAGCCAATGAAATTCACGGATTTCCATAGTCACTCCTAGAGCATGTGCATGATTTTGTTGTTCATGGTGGCGATGGAATCTTCGGTAAACAGCAGCAGCAGATCACACTGCACCGCGTAATCCTGGATCCGGTAGTTGATCTCGATGGCGAGCGTGCGGCGCCAGCGACTCTTGTTGGTATTGATCAGCTCGTTGATGGATCTGTGCTGGCCAAGGACCACAGGGTGGCCCTGACTGAAGGGGGTATCTAGCTGATTGGCGTAGCCGCGCAGGAAGGCGCCGATCAGCACGTTGGCGGTATCCATCAGCAGTTCGAGTTCGGCGGTGCGATCCAGCGCGCCCGGATGGTTCATCAGCTTGGCCAGATCCTGAAAACTGGCGTCATGGAACAGCACGAGCGCCTCGCCAGCAATCCCTGCGCCGATAAACCCCTGACAGACGGCAGAGAGGGTGTCAGAATCTGCGGCAGCCGAGAGGGCCATGTGCAGCTCGGAGACCTCCAGCACGTTGACGTTGGGGATGGGCAGTACCACGAAGGCGTTGAGCAGACGGGCCAGTAAGTCGGCCGCCTGACCCATGGAGACGTTGGCCAGCTCCTGATAGACGTCACGAATCTCCGGGGTGATGATGACACCCGCATCGGCGATCACCCCGCTTGGCAACGACTCGGCTGCGCTCGGCTGGCCGCTCAGGACTGCGCTCCAGAAGCCATGCTTTTTGAGCAGGGCGAGCAGGGTGTCAGGGGCGGCAGGCTTCTTGATGAAATCGAGCGCCCCCAGCCCCATGACCCGCTGATAGGCTTCCGGCTGGATGTCGCCGGAGACCACGATCACCTTGTTGCGTAGCCCCTCCCGTTTGAGGGTCTCCAGCACGCCGTAACCGTCCATCTCAGGCATGGTGAGATCGAGAAAGATGAGATCGCCATGACCCATCAGTACCTGTTCGATCCCTTCGAGACCATTGGCCGCGTAGTGCAAATCGACTTTCCAGTCGGCGGGGAGTGCCCGCGCCAGCTGTTTGCGGGCGAACCCGGAGTCATCACATATCAATACATTCATGGCGTTAGGCAGGCTCTGTTGGCAAGGATTGCTATAAGTGTGGCCCGCTAACGGTCAGATGCAATGGGTGAGGGTATCACCTTGTGAAAATTGGTTGTCCCATTGCCGATTGCGATAGCGCGCTGAGTATTTTTCAACAAATTCAACGAACATCTTAACACGCAGCGGGGCGAACTGCTGCTGGCAACACAACATGTAGAAGGGGCGATTGCCGGTTTGCCAGTCGGTCAGTACCGGCACCAGCTGCTCGTCATGGAGGAAGCTGTTCAAATAGTGCCGAGGGGCATTGACGATCCCCAGATGACGCCTTGCCGCCCGCACCGCCGCCTGAGTCTGGTTGACGGTGAGCTTGGCAGTGCGTTTGATACAGACACTTTGCCCATCCTTGTCGGTCAACTGCCAGTGTTGGTGCGGCCAGCAGTAGATGAGCTCGTGCTCTTCCAGCTGATTGGGGTGGGAGGGGGTGCCTTTTTTGGCCAGATAGAGCGGCGAGGCAAACAGGCCGTACTCGATATGACCGAGACAGATCGCATTGGGCAGCGATTGGGGCAGTTCACCGTTGAAGAACACCAGATCCCGATCATTGTCGAACAGGTGCTGGTGATCATTGGTCTGGTTGATATCGAACTGCACCTCGGGATAGTGCAGCCCGAATTCGGCCAGCATATCGATCAGGATGGTGTTGGAGAGCGCGATCGGTGCCGCTATCCGGATAAGTCCGGTGATGTCGGCCTCTTTGCCCTGGATCTCGCTGGTGGCTTGTTCGATTTGCGCGAGCGGCGTGCAGATACGTTCGTAGTATCTGAGACCCTCATCAGTAAGCCGGATTTTGCGAGTAGAACGATGTAGCAGGGAGCAACCCAGTTGCTCTTCCAGCTGTGATATGCGTCGACTGATGGTGCCTGTTGGCATCCCCAGTGCGGCGGCTGCGTGGGAGAATCCCCCCTCTTGCACCACCTTGACGAACAGGTAGAACTCTTCGATGTGCTTCATAAACGCTGTTCTGGGTGTAACAAGGGGGCAACCATAAAAAGAGCGTTCCGGGTTGGCAAGCGTAATTCAGCGTTTAATTGATCTGGATTCGATTTCTGCTGATACCACTTTTGCCGTGGCTTGTTAACTAAATGATTACATCCAGGTGGTAATAGGGCACTCGTTACGTTTGCTGAGTGCGATATGGTCAACTGCATAGTCGGTGGGCAAAGGGGATGTGACTCAGTTGTATGATGCAGTCGTTTAGGTATGGCAGTACTGGCGTACTGCGGGGTAGCCACATCTGTCTCCGATAAAAACGAGATCACGATCACGTATTCACGTTTTGCCCCTGTGTTGCCGGAGAATGGATATGGTGTATTTCAGAATCATGATTAATGCATAAATATTGTCCGCACGGGTGTGTTTTTGTCTGTTTCTCCATCCACTTGGTTAATTAATGGATGTTTTGTCAAAGGAATGACGACTATTTTTGTCGCTGACTAAACAGTTAATAAGAAAGGCGCCGCAGCAAAAAAGCAATTTGTGTTGAAAGGGCTCGACTGAGCATCTGTTAGTGCTTGTTTTTAATGGAGAAAAAAGTTAAAAATTGACAATGTAACGCACTTGAATTAGCGGTGAAAACGGCTGTTTCCCTTCTCTCCATTGTTGGAAATGCCTTTTTGTTACTGATTTTTGAAGTCGTGTTGTCTGCTCTTGGCCATATTAAAAATGGTGGTCGAGAGGTGTTTGCTCCTTGCATTCGACCTCTGGCAGTTTGCTAGATTTCTCTCTTGGTTAGCCAGTGACCATCCAGCAGGAATGACCTTGATCTGATGAATACCCTTGACGAACGGTTACTGAAAACCATGGATGTGCTACATACCCCGATTTGGGTGTATGACATCGAGCATCATCATATTTTCTGGGCAAATCGTGCGGCTCTTCCCGTCTGGGAGGCCACGTCCCTTGCGGAGCTCTGTGCCCGCGATTTTTCGGCCGATATGGCCACCGCCATCGATCTGTTGTTGCAGCGCTATCTGGGGGATTTCCAGCAGGGGCGCAGTTACAACGAGTGGTGGACCCTCTCCCCAAAGGGGGTCAAGAAGCAGATCTATCTGCGCCTCTCCGGCATTCAGTTGGCTGGCCGTCTGATGATGATGACCGAGGCGGTGCTCGACTCCGATACCCTCTATCAGGAGTCCTCTCTGGCGACCGGCGATACCCTGGCCTGCCTGTTCGATAGCCACGGTGTGTTCGAGAGTGGCAACTACCACTTCGAGATGTGTTTTGGTCACCAGATCGCCAAACTCTCCCAGATCTTCTCCGGCAATGACGACAGTTTTTACCAGAAGCTCTCTCGCCTTGATGAGGTGGTGACGGAAGGGGAGTGCCGTACCCTCAAGGGGATGCGCTGGTTCCAGTATCAGTTCCGCTATATCCAGCAGGGAGCCCGCATTCTGCTCACCATGCGGGACATTACCGACCGCAAACTTGAGGAGCTGGAGCATCGCCACCTCGCCTGGCACGACTCCCTGACCGGTCTGCTCAACCGTTATGGTTTGATGAAATCCCTTGAGGCCTATTGCGGCCTGGGTGAGCGTTTCGCCCTGGTATTCATGGATCTGGACAACTTCAAGCTGGTCAACGACAACTACGGCCACAAGGCGGGAGATCGGCTATTGGAGCGGGTCGCCGGTCGCCTAAAACAGATTTGCCCGCGGGATGTGGAGTTGGCTCGCCTCGGTGGCGATGAGTTCACCGCTCTGGTGCCGCTGGGTAATCAGGGGGATCGGGCACAAGAGGTGGCCGATCAGATGCTCTCCCAGATGACCAAACCGCTGCAGCTGAGCGGGCTGCCAGAGGTGACCATCGGCGGCAGCATCGGCATCGCCATCTATCCCGATGATGCCGATGATGGGGATAACCTCATTACCCGTGCCGACATGGCCATGTATCAGGCCAAGCAGATGGGGCGGCTGCGCTGGCAGCGTTTCACCCCCAGCATGCAGCAGACCTTGCAGCGCAAGCTCAACCTCAAGCAGTTTCTGGCCAAGGCCATCGGCCGTCAGGAGTTGAGTCTCTGTTACCAGCCGCAGGTTGATGCGGCCAAGGGAAGGTTGATTGGTTATGAAGCGCTATTGCGCTGGTACAACCCGGTACTCGGCCATGTCTCACCGGTAGAATTTATTCCACTGGCCGAAGAGATGGGGTTGATCCGCGAAATTGGCAGTTGGGTGCTCTCCACCGCCCTGGCTCAGATGGCCAGTTGGAAAACGCGCTTCGCGCAGCGAGTGCCGGTCTCCGTCAACCTCTCCGGTTTTCAGCTTTCATCTTCGCTGCCGGAGAAAGTGCGCCAGCAGTTGGTAATGCACGGGGTCGATGCCTCGTTACTGACGCTGGAGCTGACCGAAACCGTGCTGATGCTCGATATGAAGGGCTGTCTCGGCATTCTCGATGCGTTGAGCGAGCAGGGGATCAAGATTGCCATCGACGATTTTGGCACCGGCTACTCATCCCTTGCTTACCTGAATCGCTTGCCCATCGACACCATCAAGCTGGACCGATCCTTCGTGGTGGGCCTCAACCTGCCGGTGATCCGGGCAACCGCCGCCATGGCCACCAATCTAGGGTTGGAGATCATGGCTGAAGGGGTTGAGGAGCCCCACGAATTGGCTGCCCTGCAGACCCAGGGGTGTCAGGTATTCCAGGGCTACCTGTTCAGCAAACCGCTGACGGTGGCGCAAGTTGAGGCGAGCGGTTTTGTGGTGGAATGTCAGGTTGGGCGTTATCCACTGCTTGACGCCGTAATGGCAGAGTGAAAAGTGTGCGTTAGGCCACAATTTGGTATTTTATCCCGCCATATTTAATCAATTTTAATCATCTTTTTGCGGCCCGTCATGGGACGGATTGGCAGGGATTGCTAGCATGCGAGCTCGTTTCTAGGGAAAGGAGTATCGCAATAATGAGTCATGCTGCTGTCAATGACCGTCCAGCCAGCCCTCCCAACGGCTGGCTGAACCGTTTTCTCAATGGCGTCGAGAAAGCCGGGAACAAATTACCCGACCCCGCCATGCTGTTCCTCTACGCCTTGCTGATCGTCTGGGTCGGCTCCTGGGTGTTGTCACAATTCCAGTTTGATCTGGTCAACCCCCGAACCGGTGAGGCGGTGATGGTCAACAACCTGCTGACCGGTGCCGGTCTGGCAGAGTTCCTCTCCACCATGGTGACTACCTTCACCGGTTTTGCACCTCTTGGTATCGTGCTGGTGGCCATGCTGGGGGTCGGGGTGGCCGAGCAGTCCGGTTTTATCAACACCGGTCTGAAAAAGCTGCTGAAAGTGACGCCAGCACGGTTTCTGACCCCCATGCTGATCCTGGTAGCGATCGTCAGCCATACCGCTGCGGATGCGGGTTATGTGCTGGTGATCCCCATCGGTGGCATCATCTTTCATGCTGCCGGGCGTCATCCACTGGCGGGTATTGCCGCCGCCTTTGCCGGGGTCTCCGGTGGTTTTGCCGCCAACTTTTTGCCCTCCGGTGGGGATGCATTGCTGCAGGGCTTTACCCAGTCAGCCGCTCAGTTGCTCGACCCTGACTACATGGTCAACACCCTGTGTAACATCATCTTCACTGGTGCCTCCTCCTTGCTGATCATCTGCGTCGGCTGGTTTGTCACCGAAAAAGTGGTAGAACCACGCCTCAAGCATGTTGCGCTCAACGAGGATCTGGAGAGTGCCGACGAGATGGGCCGCTACAGCGCGCAAGAGAGCCGGGCGTTCAACTGGGCCGGGTTTGCCATGCTGGCGGCCATCGTGCTGCTGGCGCTGGCGCTCTCCCCGAGCGATTCGCCGCTGCGTGCTGCCGACGGCTCCCTGACTACCTTTGCCGCGCCGGTGATGAAGTCCATCGTGCCGCTCATTTTCCTGCTCTTTATTTTGCCCGGTATTGTTTATGGCTTTGTCGCTGGCAACTTCAAGAGTGGCAAGGATGTGATTGATGCCATGTCGGCCACCATGAACAAAATGGGCTCCTACATGGTGATGGCTTTCTTCTGCGCGCTGTTTATCAAGGCGTTTGGCGACTCCAACCTGGGTACTCTGCTGGCCCTCTCCGGTGCCGAAGTGCTCCATGCGCTGGCGCTGCCTGGTCAGGTCACCATCGTCGGAATGATCTTGCTTACCGCAGCCGTCAATCTGGTGGTGGGGTCAGCATCGGCCAAATGGGCGCTGATCAGCCCGATCCTGGTGCCCATGCTGATGGCGGTGGGGATCTCCCCCGAGCTGACCCAGGCGGCCTATCGGGTAGGGGATTCCGCCTCCAACATCATCACGCCGCTGATGGTGTTCTTCCCGCTGGTGGTGGTCTATTGCCAGCAGTATGTGAAGAGCACCGGGATCGGCACCCTGGTCTCGATGATGCTGCCTTACTCGCTGGCCTTCCTGGTGAGCTGGACCATTTTCCTGCTGCTTTACTGGGCGCTGGGGTTCCCGCTCGGGTTGCAAGCCCCTTACGTTTATCCTGCCCCTTAAACAGGGTTATGCGAGGGAGCCTTGGGCTCTCTCGTTTTTTTCGCTATGGTGTGACCTCATTTTGGAGGTGCCATGAATCAGACCATCGATCTTATCCTTTCCCATCGCTCCATCCGTCAGTTCACTGCCGAGCCGATTGCCCCGCAGCAGCTGGATGCCATTCTCGCTGCCGCCCAATCAGCCTCAACCTCGAGTTTCTTGCAGGTGACCAGCATTGTGCGAGTCACTGCACCCGAGGTGCGTCAGCAGTTGGCGATGCTGGCGGGTAATCAGCCCTACGTGGTTCAAGCGCCAGAGTTTCTGGTGTTCTGCGCCGATTACTATCGTCACAGCCAGATCGTGCCCGAGGCCCAGACCGGTTACGCGGAGCAACTGCTGATCGGTGCCATCGACGGCGCCCTGATGGCGCAAAATGCCCTGCTGGCGGCGCAGTCGCTGGGGTTGGGCGGGGTCTATATCGGCGGCATGCGCAACCATCCGGCCGAGGTGAGCGAGCTGCTCGGCTTGCCCCATCAGGTGATCCCGCTGTTTGGCCTCTGTCTTGGTCATCCGGATCAACAACCAGAGCAGAAACCTCGTTTGCCCAAGGCGCTGGTGGTGTATCAGGAGCGCTATCAACCGCAGCTGGATCGCGATCTGCTGGCCCGGTACGATCAGCAGATCGCGGACTACTATCAGGCGCGCAGCAGCAATAACAAACAGCAGACCTGGAGTGGCCAGATCCGCTCGATTTTAAGTAAAGAGTCCCGCCCTTTCATGATGGGCTTCTTGCAATCGCGGGGCTTTAACCTCAAGTAATGGCGCTGATGGGCGATACTATGGGGAAGTGGCCACCATGGTCATCATCCCCTGATCATGCAATCTCTCCCTGAGACCGGGGGTACAGCTTGGCGACAAATCGTGGGCAAGGGGGGATATGCAGGCTACCTTAAGTGGGTAAGCTGTTGTAGGATCACGCAATTGGATTGGGACAGGGGTTTGGACATCCTATGATTTTAACTTTGGTATTGCTGTCTATCGGCGCACTCCTGTTTTTGGTTATCGCCTATAACGTGGTGCAGCAATATAAGCAGAAGGCTGAGGCGGACAAGCGTCACGCAGTTGCCAGACACAAGACGGTGGCCGACGAGACCGAAGAAGTGCTGCTGAACGTCAATCTGGTGCCTTTTTCCAAGAACATGGTGTTGCTGTTGCAGCACAGGATCCTCGATGCCTATCGCGCCATCGCCCAGGTGATGCCCAACAACCAGATCAAGCAGCGCATCGCCGATGTGCAGACCCAGATCAAGAACGTGCAGGAAAACTACAGTCCTCATGATGAAGGGCATTTCAAAACCCCTGAGTCTGATCGCCAGGCGATCCAGATGTTGCAACTGGTCAAGAAGATGCGGGCCGTGCTGCGAGTCGAGCACAATAAGGGCAAGATTGACCCGCAGGGGTTTGCTCAGGAAGAGCGCCGGCTCGAGCTGATGCAGCTCAAAATCAATATCTCCAATTTGATCAAGCGGGCGATGGATGCACAGATCCAGGGCCAATTTGGTACCTGTCGCCAACTCTATATCAAGGGACTCTCTGCCATCGGCAATGTCGGTGACAAAGATCCGTATCTGGTCGCCCGAGAAGAGGATATGCGGCAGGGTCTCAAGGCGCTTGATGAGCAGCAGCAACAGAACAGCGCGCAGGATCTGCAGAATATCAAGGACAAAGAAACCGACGAGCTCGATGTCCTGTTTCAACCCAAGAAGAAATGGTAAGTATGTCTCATTCACTCGATTCCACACTGGGGCCAATGGCCCCATTTGTTTCTCAACTGTTGGCCGAACTGGCCGCCACTGGCCTCACTATTCCCCAGCCAACGGTTGACCACCTCTGTTATCGGGCGGCCACCTTGCAGGAGTATCGCGCGTTATCTGCTGTGCTGGCCGAGGCTGGCACCTTGCTGGTGGAGGGGATGATCGGCGGTCGTCCCATCGTCACCTATCAGCTGCATCAGCCGGTGCTGGCTGGCGAGGTGCAGGTGCCCTGTATCGAGCTGGCTGCGCCGAAACCGGGTCGTGTCCATCAGGCCGGGCTTGAGCATATCGAGCTGGTGGTCGCCTCACTGCAGGATCTGGTGGCTCGCTATCCCGAGCTGCCATTCAAAACCGGCAATATGCAAGATACCCGCAACCCCGATATCGGGCTGATGTTGCCCTCCGGCCAGATCAAGTTTCACCTGCGCCCGCTGGCAGAGGTCATTGCCGAAGAGGTGGCGACCGGTGCGGTGGTGGCAGTGCCCGCGGATTATTTCGAGCAGGGTTGATTTTGCGCAGGATGCATCGCGCGAGCCTGACTGGCTCTTGAATAAGGCAGCAAAAGGGGTCACCAGCGTGACCCCTTTTGCTATCTGGCGGTGCTGGATCGCGAGGTGGTTGTCGGGTAGTTGGTGACCCTGTTTGCGCTGAGCCCGTTACCCGTGCCGGTGTGGTTGCTGGGCGGGCAGCGGCGATTCGCTTCGCTGCTTGAGGTGGCCGAGCCAGAGGCTTAACCCCGCCGTCAGGAAGAGGACCAGTTCAATCCCCATGACCAGCCCGCCAAGCTGACCCTGTTCCCAAAATGGGTGCAAGTAGAGCCCCCCCAGACTGGCCCCCAGATAGTAGGCCACCAGATAGAGGGAGGAGGCGAGGGCCCGGTGATGCTCGACATGATGACCCACCCAGGCACTGGCGCAGGCGTGTGCCAGGAAAAAGCCGAAGCTGGAGACCAGCAAGCCACTCAGGATCCCGGGCAGACTACCCAGTAGCAGCCACAGAGTGCCGACGGCCATCAGCGCGATCCCCACTAGCAGCATACGTTGTGCCCCCCAGCGGTTGGCAAAGCGACCGCTCAGGGAGGAGGCAACCGTCCCCGAAAGATAGGTAAGAAACAGCATGCCGAGACACTGGGTGGGCAGGGAGAAGGGGGGCTTGGCCAGCAGGAAGGTGAGGTAGCTGAACTGGTTCAGAAACACCATGAAGTTGAGGCCGCCAATCAGATAGGCCCCCACCAGCAAGGGGTTGGTCAGGTGCTGCTGCAAGGCGCGGGCAAATTGACCGCGAACGGGAGCGCTTGCCACAAAGCGGGTCTGATGGGGCAGCAGCCAAAAGACCAGCGGCAGCAGCAAGAGGCTAATAACACCAATCCCCAGAAAGGTGTGCTGCCAGTCGCCAAACCAGCCTGCCAGCAGGCCGCCCACCACCCGACCGGCAATGCCACCGAGGGAGTTGGCGGCAATATAGACCCCCACCGCCGAGAGCAGCGCCCGTTTGCTGAACTCTTCCCCCATGTAGGCGATGGCGGTCGCGGGCAGCCCCGCCAGCAGCGCCCCCTGTACAATGCGCAGCAATAGCAGGGAGCTGAACTGTTCAACCAGCGGGATCAGCAATGAGAGCAGGATCGCCAGGGTGAGGGTGCCCAGCATGACCTGCCGACGGCCATGGCGATCCGCCAGTCTGGCGCAGATCAGCAGGGATGCGGCGAGGCCTGCAGTGCATCCGGCCAGGGTCCAGCTGGCCGACAGGGAATTGACCGAGAAGACCTCGGCAATCAGGGGTAACAGGGGGTGGGTCTGGTAGAGGTTCAGAAACACCAGAAAAGATCCCAGGCTGAGGGCCAGGGTTGCGCGTATCCATTCGCGACTTCCTACTTCAATCATTGCGTATTGTCCTGACTGCTTTTGGTCAGGGTAGAGTCTTTGCCGTTATAAATATAATATATTTAAGTTATCCATCTCATAAGATGAATTGATACATGGATCTGAAACAGCTCACCTATCTGCTGGCGGTCAGGGATGCCGGCTCGTTTACCAAGGCGGCCAACAGTTTGCACGTGGCACAACCGGCCATCAGCATGGCCATCGCCAAACTGGAGCAGCAGCTCGAATTGCGGCTGTTTGATCGTCAGGATAGGGCGGTACGACTCACCCCGGAGGGGGAGGTACTTTGCCGCCATGCCGAGCGCCTGTTGTTGCAGATGCATCAGGCCGAGGCCGAGATGGCCGAACTGAAGGGGCTGGAGCGGGGAGAGGTGCGGATCGGGATCCCCTATATGATGGGCTCCTACTATTTTCCCCCTCGTCTGATGGCCTTCAAGCACCGCTACCCCGGACTCAAGATCCGGGTCGAAGAGGCCGGCACCCGCGAGTTGCTCAGCCGGATGGTGGATGGCTCCCTCGATCTGGCCATTCTCATCACCAGTGATCTGCCGCCCGCCATCGAGGGAGCACATCTGCTGAGTGAAGAGATGTTGATGGTGGTGGGGGACGATCACCCCCTGCGCGGCGAACCGGCCGTGACCCTCTCGCAGTTTTTCGCTCAGGAGCTGGCGCTGTTTCGCCGTGGTTTCTATCACCGGGAGCATATGGAGGCGCTGGCCCAGAGCCTGGGCGTCGAACCCGATATCGCCTTCGAGAGCAACCTCATCCCCCTGCTCAAGGCGGTGGTGCGGCAAGGTTTTGCGGTGACCACTTTCTTGCGGATGGTGCTGGAAGAGGAGCCGGATCTGAGCGGCGTGCCCTTTGAGCCACCCATTTATCTCGATCTCTGCGTGGCGTGGCGGAAAGGCGATCCGCTCTCCATGGCCAATCGTGCCTTGCGCGATTTTCTACTCAAGGATCGCCCGGCCTGATGGCGGCGGGCCATTGCTGAAAGTTTGTTACTATTAAGGGTGGGTTCGCTTGAGGGCTACACCATGAAACTGCAGCAATTGCGCTATATCGTCGAGGTAGCCAACCACAGGCTGAATCTGTCGGCCACTGCCGAAAGCCTCTACACCTCCCAGCCTGGGATCAGCAAACAGGTGCGGATGCTGGAGGATGAACTGGGGGTGCAGATCTTCGAGCGCAGCGGCAAACACCTGACCCAGATCACCCCCATCGGTCGGGATGTGATCAAGGTGGCCGCCGAGGTGCTGGACAAGGTCGCCACCATCAAGGTAATGGCCAAGCAGCATGTGCATCCGGAGCAGGGTACCCTCACCATTGCCGCCACTCATTTGCAGGCTCGCTATATTCTGCCTGCCCTTCTCAAGGGGTTCATGACCCGCTTTCCCAAAGTTGCCGTAACTGTGATGCAGGGCAGTGCGGCGCAGTGCCGTGCTACTGTGCTTGCTGGTGTTGCCCATCTGTTACTTGTCGATGATCTGCAAGAGGGGAGCGATCTGCTGATGATCCCCTGTTTTCAGTGGCAACGTGGCTTGGTGCTGCCAAAGGAGCATCCGTTGGCGAAAGCAGCATCACTGACTCCGGCCGAGCTGGTCGAGTTTGCGCTGGTGACCGACGGAAGGGCATTCTCTGCCGCTCATGGCACCGATTGTGCCCATGCCGAAAGCCGGATCGCCTGCAGTGCGAGCGACAGCGATGTGCTCAAGACCTATGTCAGACAAGGGATGGGGATTGGTGTCATGGCAACCTTTGCCTGGGAGCCCCAGCGCGATGGCGATCTGCTGCTCAAGCCGGTGCCCTGGCTACCTGGTAGTGTGGCCGCTATCGGGCTGCGCAGAGGGGCGTTTTTGTGTGGTTATTTGTACGATCTGATCGAACGTCTCGCGCCACAATTGACCCGGGAGCAGGTCAACCAATGCTGTGCAGCTCGCAGTGGCGAAGAGCTTGATGCACTGCTGGCCAATCTGACTGTGCCACAACGATAGTCTTGGCCGTTGTGTGACCGTCACAAGAAAAACGCCTCCCAATCGGAGGCGTTTGACTATCTGCAATCCACTAAATCAGGCTCACTTCTTCAGCATGTGATCCAGCTTGTTGGCCTTGGTTGACAGATAGAACTCATTGTGGGGATTACGCCCTTCCTGCAGCGGCACCCGCTCGGCGACCGGAATGCCGAAGGATTCCATCGCTTTCATCTTGCGCGGGTTGTTGGTCATCAAGCGTAGGGATTTCACCTCGAGCTGCTTGAGCATGTCGGCGCAGATGGTGTAATCGCGCATATCGGCGGCAAAGCCGAGGGCCACGTTGGCCTCAACGGTATCGGCCCCCTGATCCTGCAGGTGATAAGCGCGGATCTTGTTGAGCAAGCCGATGCCACGGCCCTCTTGACGCACATATAACAAGACACCACGGCCTGCCTTGGCAATATTTTCCATGGCGGCTTGCAACTGGAATCCGCAGTCGCAACGCAGACTGAACAGGGCGTCACCGGTCAGACATTCAGAGTGGATACGACCCAACACAGGGTCATCGCCGGTAACGTCGCCCATCATCAGTGCGGCGTGATCCTTGCCTGTGCCGGTTTCCTGAAAACCTACCAGCGTGAAGGTGCCCCAGGGGGTTGGCAATTTGGATTTGGCCACGAGGGTAACGCTGCTCATAGGTTGCTCCTTACTACTCACTGCTCAAAAAAGGGGGGCCAGTTTAACGTGCCTTGTCGGGAACAACCATAAGAACAAGTCCCTGCATTGCTTACTGAAATTTCCAAATGTGATACTGGACTGCCACGAAGCGGCGCTTTTCAGTCTTTGTGCCGATTGATGACTGCCAGGCACATCACATTCGGGTATAATCGGCGCCCATTAACCCACCCCTTCGGGATGGGAGCAACACAGTGCAGGAGAGAAGTTATGCCTCAGATGGCCCCCGTAATGACAATTGATGGCCCCAGTGGTGCAGGTAAAGGCACCTTGTGTCAGCTGCTTGCTGAAAAGCTGGGTTGGCACTTGCTGGATTCCGGCGCCATCTATCGGGTGTTATCCCTGGCCGCTCTGCATCACGACGTGGCGTTGGATAGTGAAGCCTCACTGGTGCCGCTGGCCGCCAATCTGGACGTGCAATTTCAGGTGGAAGGCGATGCCGTGAAGGTGATCCTGGAAGGGGAGGATGTGTCACGCACCATTCGTACCGAAGAGGTGGGTAATGCCGCCAGTAAAATCGCGGCTTTCCCGCGGGTGCGTGAAGCGTTACTACGTCGTCAACGGGCATTTCGTCAAGCTCCGGGTCTGATTGCCGACGGTCGAGACATGGGCACCGTGGTTTTCCCAGAAGCCGAAGTGAAGATTTTCCTCGATGCCAGCGCTGAAGAACGGGCCCAGCGCCGCTATAAGCAGTTGCAAGATAAGGGCTTTGATGTTAACTTTGAGCGTCTTTTAACCGAGATTCGGGAACGTGACGACCGCGATAGAAATCGCGCCGTAGCGCCCCTTAAAGCGGCAGAAGACGCTCTGGTGGTGGACTCTACCGCCATGAACATAGAGGAAGTACTGGCAACAGTACTTGCCTATGCAGAGCAACAACTTGGTGATGCCAGCGCAAGCTGACATCCGGTCGTCTGCACCATGGATGGCGCAGATTATTTAAAACAGCCCCGCTTGTGCCGGATTGCAAGTGGATGTTTCATTTGTGACATAAACAATGATCGAATCTTTTGCTCAACTCTTTGAAGAGTCCCTGAACTCCGTTGAAACCCGTCAAGGTTCCATCGTCAAGGGTACTGTCGTTGCTATCGAAAATGGTTTTGTACTGGTTGACGCCGGTCTGAAATCCGAGTCCGCCATCCCGGCTGAAGAATTCAAGAACGCCCTGGGCGAGCTGGAAATCAGCGTGGGTGACACTGTTGACGTAGCTCTGGACTCTATCGAAGATGGTTTCGGCGAAACCAAGCTGTCCCGTGAAAAAGCCAAGCGCCACGAAGCCTGGCTGCAGCTTGAGAAGGCTTACGAAGAGCAAGCTACCGTTATCGGTATCATCAACGGCAAGGTCAAGGGTGGTTTCACCGTTGAACTGAATGGCATCCGTGCCTTCCTGCCGGGTTCTCTGGTTGACGTGCGTCCGATCCGTGACACCGCTCACCTGGAAAACAAAGAACTCGAGTTCAAAGTCATCAAGCTGGACCAGAAGCGCAACAACGTTGTTGTTTCCCGTCGTGCTGTGATCGAGACCGAGAACACCTCCGAGCGCGAAAGCCTGCTGGCTAACCTGCAAGAAGGTCAAGAAGTTAAGGGTATCGTTAAGAACCTGACCGACTACGGTGCATTCGTAGATCTGGGCGGTGTTGACGGCCTGCTGCACATCACTGACATGGCGTGGAAGCGCGTTAAGCATCCTTCCGAAATCGTCAACGTTGGCGACGAGATTGCTGTCAAGGTTCTGAAGTTTGACCGCGAGCGTACCCGTGTATCCCTGGGTCTGAAGCAGCTGGGCGAAGATCCCTGGGTTGCTATCGCCAAGCGTTACCCGGAGACCACCCGTCTGTCTGGCCGCGTGACCAACCTGACCGACTACGGCTGCTTCGTTGAAATCGAAGAAGGCGTTGAAGGCCTGGTACACGTATCCGAGATGGATTGGACCAACAAGAACATCCACCCGTCCAAAGTTGTTAACGTTGGCGACGTGGTTGACGTGATGGTTCTGGACATCGACGAAGAGCGTCGTCGTATCTCCCTGGGTCTGAAGCAGTGCAAATCTAACCCATGGCAGCTGTTTGCCGAAACTCACGCTAAAGGCGACCGTGTTTCTGGCAAGATCAAGTCCATCACTGACTTCGGTATCTTCATCGGTCTGGATGGCGGCATCGACGGTCTGGTTCACCTGTCTGACATCTCCTGGAACAACCAGGGCGAAGAAGCCGTGCGTGAATTCAAGAAAGGCGACGAGATCGAAGCCGTTGTTCTGCAAGTGGATCCAGAGCGTGAGCGCATCTCCCTGGGTGTCAAGCAGATCGAAGAAGACCCATTCAACAAGTACCTGGCTGATAACAAGAAAGGTGCTATCGTGAAGGGTAAGGTTACCGAGGTTGATGCCAAAGGTGCCGTTATCGAACTGGCTGACGGCGTAGAAGGCTACCTGCGTGCCTCCGACGCTGCTCGTGACCGTGTAGAAGACGCCACTCTGGTGTTGTCTGTTGGTGACGAAGTTGAAGCTCGTTTCATGGGTGTTGATCGTAAGAACCGCACTGTAAGCCTGTCTGTCCGTGCTAAGGACGAGGCTGATGAGCGTGTTGCTATCGATAGCCTGAACCAACAAGAAGAAGTTGTGTTCAGCAATGCTATGATGGAAGCATTCAAAGCCGCCAAGGGTGAGTAATCCTTGATGCATAAAAAGGGCGGCATTGCGCCGCCCTTTTTTATCCTGGCAAAATGAATATTGCATGTGATCGGGGAAGGAGATTTAACGTTATGACCAAATCAGATCTCATCGAACAACTGGCATCCAGCCGCATGCATATGCCGGCCAAGGATGTCGAAGCCGCCATCAAGGAAATCCTTGAGCAGATGGCGTCGACCTTGCAAAACGGCGACCGGATTGAAATCCGCGGATTTGGCAGTTTTTCACTGCATTATCGTGCGCCCCGAGTGGGACGTAACCCCAAGACGGGGGACAAGGTTGAACTGACCGGAAAATATGTTCCGCACTTCAAGCCTGGTAAAGAGTTGCGCGAGCGCGTCAACATCATCGAATAATGTAGAAATGGGCATACCTCAGGTATGCCTTTTTTGTTTTTGGCATGGATTCCTGTGCCAATCGTCTTGTTTCTGAAACTCTTTTCCCATTCACGCTAGAGTCTGCCTGCGATTTTAAGGATAATCAGCCTCTCATTAGATACTGACAGGGAGCTCTTATGAAGCGTATCTTGGCACTCATTCCGTTGGTGCTGGCATTCATTCTGACGCTGGCACTGGGTTCACAAAATGGCCAGCTGGTTCAGTTCAATTACCTGATCGCTCAGGGTGAGTGCTCACTTGCCATGTTGTTGGGCTTCTTTTTCGCTGGCGGTTTTTTGTTGGGCTGGCTGGTATTTGGCCTGCTGTTCCTGCGCCTGAAGATGCAAAACCGCACCCTCAACCGCACCATGCGTCGTCAATCCCGCGAGTTGGAGCTGGCCCGTTCACCGGGTAAGGAATAATGTTCCTCCATGCTTGAACTGCTTTTCCTGCTGTTACCCATTGCTGCCGGTTATGGTTGGTACATGGGCCGCAGGAGTGTTCGCCAGGACACCCAGAAACAGAGTAACGAGTTTTCCCGCCAATATGTGGCGGGCCTCAACTATTTGCTGTCCGATGAATCCGACAAGGCGGTGGATCTCTTTATCCAGTTGCTTGAGGTGGACAGTGAAACCATCGAAACCCACCTCTCTCTTGGCAATCTGTTTCGCCAGCGGGGGGAGGTCGATCGTGCCATCAAGATCCACCAGAACCTGGTGACCCGCCAACTGACCCGAGAGCAGCGCCAGCTTGCCTTGCAGGAGCTGGCCCGCGATTTTCTGGCCGCAGGTTTGCTGGACAGGGCAGAAGCACTCTGGAACGAACTGTGTGATGACAGCGATTTCGAAGAGACGGCGCTGGCGCAGCTGTTGATCATCCATCAGCAGCTGCGGGATTGGGACAAGGCGATTGATGCCGCAGTCCGGCTGCAAAAATTCCAGGGCAAGAAACTTGCAGCCCCCATCTCCCACTTCTATTGCGAACAGGCCGAGATTGCCTTGCGTGAGGGCAACCCTGGCGAGGGGCTGGCCAAGTTGCATCGAGCGCTCAGCATCAACCCCGCCTGTGCCCGCGCCAGTTTGCGTTTGGCGGACCACGCCATGGCAGAGGGGGAGTATGAGCAGGCAGGTAAAGAATTGCTGCGGGTGTTTGAGCAGGATATGGATTTTGCCTCCGAGGCGATGCCCAAACTACTGGTGTGCTATCAGCAACAGGGCCGCACGCCGGCGTTGATCCCGCTGCTTGAAAAGGCGGTGGAAGATCATGCCGGTGTCAGCGTGACCTTGGCCCTTGCCAAGCTGGTTGAAGAGCGTGACGGCCTGAGCCAGGCCCGTTCACTGGTACTGCGTCAGCTGCGTCGTCATCCCTCGATGAAAGGTTTTTACCAGTTGGTGGGTTTTCAGCTGGCCAGTGCGGAGGAGGGGCCTGCCAAGGAGAGTCTCGAACTGCTGCAACAGCTGGTTGGCGCGCAGATCAAAATCAAATCAACCCACAAGTGTCGGCAGTGTGGCTTTGCTACTCATTCGCTGTTCTGGCAATGTCCATCTTGTCGCCAGTGGGGTTCCATCAAGCCGATCCGTGGTCTGGACGGTGAATAACAAGCAATAGGATGTGAGATGCAAGATCCCAAAGTACTGGTAGCGCTGGATTATCAGCACGAGGCAGATGCCTTAGCGTTCGTTGAACGTATCTCTCCGGCCCAGTGCCGTCTCAAGGTAGGCAAGGAGATGTTTACCCTGTTTGGCCCGCAGTTTGTTCGTCAGCTGGTGGCCAAGGGATTCGATGTCTTTCTGGATCTGAAGTTTCACGATATTCCCAATACCGTTGCCAAAGCGGTGGCAGCCAGTGCCGAGCTCGGTGTCTGGATGGTCAATGTGCATGCCAGTGGTGGCGAGCGGATGATGCGTGCCGCCGTTGATGCGCTGTTGCCCTATGGCGACAAGGCGCCTTGGCTTATCGGAGTGACAGTGCTGACCAGCATGGAGCAGTCTGACATGACTCCCCTAGGTCTGGATGTGAGCCCGGCCGAGCAGGTGATCCGGCTGGCTATCTTGACCAAGACATCCGGTCTGGATGGGGTGGTCTGCTCTGCCAACGAGGCCCATGAGCTGAAAGCCTTGCTGGGCGAAGATTTCAAGCTGGTGACCCCGGGCATTCGCCCGACCGGTTCAGCAGCGGGCGATCAGCGCAGGGTGATGACACCGAAAGCGGCGGTCGAGGCGGGCTCCGATTATCTGGTTATCGGTCGTCCCATTACCCAGGCTGCCGATCCGGCCGCCATGCTGGCCAGCATCAATGCCGAGTTGGCTGGTGCGTAACAGGCTCATTCAGTGAAACACGGTGCAGGCCAAGCAACAGGCCTGCACCTGCCCCGATAAGATGAGAGCCGATGTGTACCCTGGCATTGATCAGGGTGGCGATCGGGCTATCTCCTGCGTTGTAGAAGTCCATTACCAGCTTGAGCCCCATCCCCGCTAGTAGCAGCCAGCCCGATGTGCGGCGTCCGTGGCGGATATCCTGCATCGCCCCCCAGACAAACAGGCCATGCAGCGAGCCGGATAGCCCCATGTACCACTGGGTCTGTGGGCACCACCACCAGATCCCCAAGCCCACCGCCAGCCAGAGCAGCAGCATCAGCAGTGGCAGATGAGCCTGCCCCAGATAGTCGCGAAACAGGTTATAGAGGATAGCGAGGCCACCCAGATTGAGCAGCAGGTGCCACAGATTGGTATGGGCCAGATTGCCTGTTATGATCCGCCACCCTTCGCCCTCGGCGATCAAGGGCCGATCGAAGGAGAGCTGAAGATTGGGAACGGTAAAGAAGAGTAGCAAGCTGGTGAGAGAGAGCGTGATAACCCAGAGCAATCCAGATTTGTCTGACAACATGAAACAGTCCAACGACAAGAACAGTCGATACTGTACACGTTGCACCCGAGCCCTCAAAGCCTGCCTGTGCGATTATATTGTGGCGGTTGATAACCCAACTCCCCTCTACATCTTGCAGCACCCCAACGAGGTAGCGCACCCCAAGGGAACCGCGGCGCTGCTGGCGGCCTCTTTGCAGCAGTGCGAGATCCATGTGGGGGAGGATTTTTCCCGCGATGAGTGGTTGAGCGGGCTGCTCGCAGACCCTTCCCGCCGCTGCTATCTACTCTGGCCGGATGATGAGGCTATTCCGTTGTCAGCCCTTCGTCAGCAGCTGGAGCATGAGCCTTCTGACGCTACCGTCGCCTTTATTTTGCTCGACGGCACCTGGCGCAAAGCCTATCGCATGTTGCAGAGCAACCCGGCACTGGCCCGCTTGCCCCGCATCGGCATTGGCGCCATTGCCGGTCAATATGCCATTCGCAAGAAACCCTTTCCCGATGCCCTCTCTACCATAGAGGCGGGTTATCACCTCTTGTCCCGGTGGGAGGGGAGGCCGGAGCGCTATGCGCCCTTGCTGACCCTGTTCAACCGGTTGAATACCCAGTGGCAGGACTTTGCCGAAGGCCGCCGCGCGTGACAATTCAAGGAGTTATCAAGATGAAAAAAGCAGTCGTGGTTTTCAGTGGCGGTCAGGACAGCACCACCTGTCTGGTGCAGGCATTGGCTCAATATGATGAAGTGCACGCCATCACCTTCGACTATGGCCAGCGCCATCGGCAAGAGATCGACACCGCGCGCCGTCTGGGCAGTGCGCTGGGGATCGCCGCCCACAAGGTGATGGATGTGACGTTGCTCAATGAGCTGGCGGTATCAGCCCTGACCCGTGACGACATTCCGGTCAGCTGCGAGCTGCAGGATAACGGGCTGCCCAACACCTTCGTGCCGGGTCGCAATATTCTGTTCCTGACCCTGGCTTCCATCTATGCCTATCAGGTTGGCGCCGAAGCGGTGATCACCGGTGTGTGCGAGACCGATTTCTCCGGCTATCCCGATTGCCGTGACGAGTTCGTCAAGGCACTCAATCAGGCGGTCTCGTTGGGGCTGGATCGCGGCATCCGTTTTGAAACTCCCTTGATGTGGCTCGACAAGGCCGAGACTTGGGCACTGGCGGATCACTATGGTCACCTCGAGACGGTGCGCCAGCAGACCCTGACCTGTTACAACGGCATTGCCGGTGACGGTTGCGGCACGTGTCCGGCTTGCGAGCTGCGCAGTCGCGGCTTGAACAACTATTTGGCCGACAAGGCGGGTATCATGGCCAAGCTGTTTGAGAAAACCGGGCTGAGCGAGAAAAGCGCAGAGTGAGCCTGCGTCTTGCCGTGGCTTGGGGTATAATCCGCGACTTTTGCAACAAGCCGTGATCGAGATGCACTACCCAATCAACGAGATTTTCCAGACCATCCAGGGGGAGGGCATCTTTACCGGCCTGCCCGCCATCTTTGTTCGCCTGCAGGGTTGCCCGGTGGGCTGCCCCTGGTGCGATACCCGTCATACCTGGGTTGTTGATCCGGCTCGTGAAGTGGGTCAAGAGGCGGTGCTGGATCGCTCCAATGAATCCGATTGCTGGAGCAAACTCAGCACCGCGCAGATCATAGCCAGCTTTAGCGATCTGGGTTATCAGGCGCGCCATGTGGTGATCACCGGTGGCGAGCCCTGCCTCTACGATCTGCACGAACTCTCGTCAGCGCTGCTGGCGGCGGGTTATCAGGTGCAGATTGAAACCAGTGGCACCAGCGAGATCAAGACCCATGAGCAGACCTGGGTCACCGTCTCCCCCAAGATTGGCATGAAAGGGGGGCTGCCTGTGCTGGTCTCGGCGCTGGAGCGGGCCAACGAGATCAAGCATCCGGTGGCGACCGAGCACCATATTGAAGAGCTGGATACGCTGCTAGCCATCGCGACCCTGCGTCCGGATGTGGTGATTGCCTTGCAGCCGATTAGCCAGAAACCAAGGGCCACCCAATTGGCGATGGATACCTGTATCGCCCGTAATTGGCGACTTTCAATCCAGACTCATAAATATCTGGATATCGATTAATATGGATTGGCTATCCGACGAACAGGTGCTACTGACCCTGACCAACAAGATGCCTTACGGCAAATATCAGGGGCGGCGTATCATCGATATTCCCGAGCCCTATCTGGTGTGGATGGCGCGTAGCGGTTTTCCGGCGGGTAAATTGGGTCAGACCCTGGCGCTGGCTTACGAGATCAAACTCAATGGACTCGAGTCCATGATTATTCCCATTATTAACAGGATGTCGGTATGAGAATATATACGAGGCAGGGTGACAAGGGCATGACCCGGCTGGCAGATGGCATCCAGTTGGCCAAAGACCATTTGCGGGTCGAAACCTATGGTTATATCGATGAACTCAACTCCCATATCGGCCTGCTGATTTGTGAAGTGCCACAGCAAGAGGCCGCTTTATTGGCTGACTTGCAGTTGCTGCAACAGGAGTTGTTTGATCTGGGTGGCGAGCTGGCGTTCTCCAGTGCTGCCCAGAATGGATCAATCTGGCAAGTCAATGCCGCCTGGACCACTCGGCTTGAACAGCAGATCGATCGTTATAGCGAGCCATTGCCACCACTGCGCCAATTTATATTGCCCGGCGGTTCCCGCGCGGCGGCGCAGGCACATGTGGTACGCACCCTGGTGCGGCATTGCGAGCGATTGCTGCTGACATTGAGTCATGAAGAGTGCGTCAATCCCGAGGTTCTGCCCTATCTGAACCGGATGAGTGACTGGTTCTTTACCGTTGCCCGCTATCTTATCTGCGTGGCAGGGGAGCGTGAAGTGCTGTGGGTCAAGGCCGCAGATCGCCCGCAATCGGCTGTCTGATATTTCACGTTTAACCGGCAATAAAAAACCTCGCCAAGGCGAGGTTTTTTATTAGCAAAGCAAGTGGGGTCAGATAGCAAAATCTTCCAGTGATTTGCCTGCGGCCACGGCGCTGGCAATTGCCGAAGGCATACGCCCCTGGCCGGTCCAGGTCTTCTCTACGCCATTATCCTGATAGCGATATTTGGCTGGACGTGGCGCGCGCTTGGCTTTCTCTGATTTGCCGGGAGCGGTAGCGACGACGTTAACCAATTCTGCCGGATCAATACCAGCCGCTTTCAGCATTTCGCTGTATTCGTTAATCTTACGCTGATGCTCTTCGCGCGCCTGACGCCCAGCGGATTCATCTTGCTGGCGTTCTGCGACGATAGCTGAAAGTTTTTCCAGTCCTTCTTCCAGTTGCTCCAGAGAAAGTTCGCGGCAGGTTGCACGCAGACTGCGGATATTAAGCAGTACCTTTAAAAATTCATTCATACAATTTACCACGCCGAGTCAGAGGGGAATATAATGTTCAAGCTGATTCTTACGTGGCACTTTAAATAAGTCAAGCCAGATGAAATATTATATCGGAGGTAAATCATTAACAGATGACTCATATGTGTGATGACATAGAACACAATCTGGATGCCAATGAAACTATGTCAGATGAAAATAGTGTCAAAACCAATAGCATTGCGTCATTTGACTACCATTTAGCAGTGTTGGTCTGTTTATCAAGGCTATTTAATCAAAAAACTTGCTATAAGCTGCTATGTCGATAGAATGACCGGCGAATACCTTTAAGTAGAGGCGCGCTGCCTATGAGTATTTGTGCGGAGGGTGATGCCTGGGATGCACAAGGAAAGGAGTCAGCGCCGAAGTGGCCAGGCCATCATACCGGGCTGCTGGTTCTGCACCTAACAGATGCAGGACTGCCATAGTCATCCACTATGGAGCGCTACCTGAAGGGGCTGAGGAGTATAACCTCCCCATAGGTTTTGTTTCTTTAGATCCTCTCGGTAGATCTCCACCTGTCTTTTTAGGTGCAAAGAGATCATGGACATTAGTCATTTTGCCGACTCCGGTTGGTCAGTACTTCCCCCTTTGTTAGCTGTCGCCCTGGCGATCACTACCCGCCGTGTATTGCTGTCACTTGGCGTTGGTATCGTGACCGGCAGCCTGCTGCTCAATCAGTTTTCCCCTCTCGACTCCCTGCATTACATGTTGAACACCGTGCTGAAGATCTTTTGGGTCGACGGTGCGCTCAATCGTGACAACGTCAACATGTTGCTGTTCATGCTGCTGCTGGGCGGGCTCATCAGTCTGATGAGCGTGTCGGGTGCCACCCGTGCTTTTGCCGAGTGGGCCGAGCGCCGCGCCAAGACCCGCAAGGGGGCCAAGGCCCTCACCGGCATGATGGTGTTTGCCTTCTTTATCGACGACTTCTTCCACAGTCTGTCGGTGGGGGCCATCTGCCGTCCGGTGACTGACCGCTTCCAGATCTCCCGTGCCAAGCTGGCTTATCTACTGGATTCGACCGCGGCGCCTGTCTGTGTACTGATGCCCATCTCCTCCTGGGGGGCCTATATCATCGCCCTGGTTGGCGGCATCCTGGCGGCTCACGGCTTGACGGATCAGAGCCCCATCGCGGCGTTTGTCGAGATGATCCCGATGAACCTTTACGCCGTCTTCACCCTGATCATGGTGTTGGTGGTGATCGCGTTTCAGCTCGATATCGGCCCGATGCGTCAGCACGAAGCCTGGGCACTGGAAGGCAAGCTGTGGGATGAGTCCAAGGGCCACCCCATTGGCCTGGACATGGAGAGCCCGGAAGAGAGCAATGGCGGCATGATCGACATGGTGTTGCCGATCCTGACTCTGACCTTGGCGACCGTCTACTTCATGATTGACTCCGGTGCGACAGTATTGAGCGAGAAGGGGCTGCCGTTCAGCGTGCTCGGCTCGTTCGAAAACACCAATGTCGGCTCTTCGCTGGTGTATGGCGCGCTGTGCAGTCTGGTGGTCTCCATAGGCTTGGCGATGCGTCTCAAGCTGGGTGCTAAGAACTGGATGAAGGCTGCGCCGCAAGGTGTCATGGCCATGCTGCCAGCCATCAACATCCTGCTGTTCGCCTGGACCATAGGTGCCGTGGTGCGTGATGTGGAGACGGGCAAATACCTGGCCTCGCTCGCCAACGGTAATCTGCCGGTCGAAGTGCTGCCAGCCGTGGTCTTTGTCCTCTCTTGTGCCATGGCATTTGCCACCGGTACCAGCTGGGGCACCTTTGGCATCATGTTGCCGCTGGCCGGTGACATGGCTGCCGCCAGCGATATCAGCCTGATGTTGCCGATGCTGGCCGCCGTATTGGCGGGCTCGGTGTTCGGCGATCACAGCTCGCCCATCTCCAGCACCAGTATCCTGTCGGCCACCGGTGCCGGTTGCCATCATATCGATCACGTGATGACCCAGCTGCCTTATGCGCTGGCCATTGCGTTCGGTGCTGCCATCGGTTATCTGGCCATGGGCATGATGCACTCGGTGCTGGCTGGTTTTAGCGTGAGCGCACTCTGGTTTGTGGTGTTTACCACTTATCATCTGCGCAAAGCGAAAACCCATGCCGTCCTGGCAACTGCATAACGCACATAAAAAACACTTTACGCGCAGGGGCCTACGGGCCCCTTGGTTTTGTCAGGGGCTTTGGTTAGCATGCGCCCCATAAATTCAGTTTCGGAACAGTATCATGGCTTCACTGCACTACAAATTTGCCACCATGAATTCAGGCAAATCCACCCAGCTTATTCAGGCGCACTTCAACTATCTGGAGCGAGGAATGCACCCGCTGGCGATGACACCGGCCATTGATGACCGTTTCGGCGTCGGGGTGATCAGTGCCCGGGTTGGCCTTGAGCTGAAAGTGGATGTATTCAGCGATAGCTGCGATCTGTTTGAAATGGTGAAGGTGCGTCATGCAGAGAAAGCCATCGATGTCTTTATCGTGGACGAGGCCCAGTTCCTGACCCGCGAGCAGGTCTATCAACTGGCCCGCATCGTCGATGAACAGGACATTCCGGTGATGGCCTATGGCCTCAAAACCGATTTTCGCGGCGAGCTGTTCCCAGGTTCCTACCATCTGCTCTGTCTGGCCGACAAGTTCGAAGAGTTGAAAAGCATCTGCTGGTGCGGCAACAAGGCCCACATGAACTCGCGGGTGAGCGAAGCGGGTCAGGTGATGCGTGATGGTGAACAGGTGGAGATTGGCGGCAACGATCGCTATGTGTCGCTGTGCCGCAAACACTATCTGGAAGGGCGGGCCTACAAGTAGTTAGAAAGTGAGAGCGCCACGGCTAATCAGCCATCTGTGGTATCGAGGCTTGTTGGTGATGGGGTGAAGTGACGTGCCCCTGATGCAGACTTGAACGGGATGGTGCAGTTCAGCTCACTGAGCCTTAATTGGTTCCATTCAAGCGCCATCACTTTAGGGAATTAGCAAAAAGGGGAGCCTGGCTCCCCTTTTTGTATATGGCTGATCAGATGACTGCGGGCTAGAACCAAAAACCGATGATAAAGGAGCCTGCCAAGGTCAGCATCACGTTGGCCACCGCATAGGTGCCCGCGTAGCCAAGGGCTGGGATAGAGCTGTTGGCCGCCTCATTGACCACATCCATCGCCGGGGCACAGGTACGGGCACCGGTGATGGCCCCGAGCAGCAGAGCCGGGTTCATCTTCAATACCCAGACACCAAACAGGTAGCCAACCAGTACCGGCAAGGTGGTCACCAGCATGCCAGAGAACAGCACCACCATACCCACCTCACTGAGGTGATCCAGGATGCCGCCACCGGCTTTGAGGCCGGTACTCACCATAAACACCGCAAGACCCAGATCCTTGGCCAAGCGCAGCGCACCTGGCGGCACATAGCCGACCGTCGGGTGGTTGGCACGCAGATAACCCATCAGGATCCCCGCCAGCAGCAAGCCGACGGCGTTACCCAGCCCAAACTCAAGCTGGCCAAACACCAGTGAGACGGAACCGATCAGCAGGCCCAGGACAAAGAAGGTGGTAAAGGCCACCAGATCGGTGGTTTGGCTGTGGATGCTGATAAAGCCGATCTTGTTGGCCAGCAGTTTGACCCGCTGTTTCTCGCCGCTGATCTGCAGAACATCACCCTTTTGCAGCATGATGTTGCGATCGAACGGCATCTCGATCTGAGAGCGCACCACCCGGTTGAGGAAGCAGCCCTTCTCGGTGAGGTTGAGTTCCACCAGATGGCGACCCACCACCGAGTCGTTCTTTACCACGATCTCTTCGGTGACGATCTGCAGGTCGAGCAGGTTGCGATCAAACACCTCCTTGCCGTTGCGGTAGTTCACGTCCAGCTTTTCGTGGCTTTCGGGATACCCCACCAGGGCAATCTCGTCCCCTTCCTGAATGACGGCATCACCATCTGGGCTGGCCAGAATGCCGTTGCGGCGGATCCGTTCGACATAGCAGCCGGTGTGCGGATAGATGCTGGTCTCGCGCAAGGTTCGGCCACCGATCCAGGCGGCCAGCTCGGGACCGACCCGATAGGCGCGGATGATCGGCAGATAGGTCTTGCGGTTGTCACTATCAGAGAGCCCTCGCTCACGGGCAATTTTCTGGGCTTCGGTATTGAGATCAAGCCGTGCCAGGGAGGGGAGGTAGCGCACCACCAGCATCAAGCCCACCAGTCCCACCAGATAGGTCAGTGCATAACCGATGCCCATATTATCGAGCACTGCCTGCATATCGGTCTGATGGGGCAAATTGAGCAGGCCGCTGCGCAGCGCATCCTGGGCACCGACCAGTGCCGGGGTGGAGGTGAGGGAACCTGCCAGGATCCCCGCTGCCATGCCCGGCCCCAGGTTGAAAAACTTGGCCAGCCCCACCGTCAGGAGCAGGGCGGTCAGCAAGATCACCAGGGTCAGGGTGATGTAGTGGATGCCATCGCGCAGGAAAACACTGAAAAAATGCGGTCCAGCCTCTATCCCCACGCAGAAGATAAACAGCATAAAACCGACGTTTTCGGTGGTGGCGGTAAACTCGAAGCCCATCTGGCCAAACAGCAAGGCCGTAAACAGCACGCCAATGGTGTTACCAATCTGGAAGTTGCCAAGCCGTACTTTGCCAAGCAGCAGGCCAAAGGCCAATACCACGAACAGCAGCAGGGAGTCACTTTGATGTAGCAGTGTCACGAAATCTATGGTCATGCCCGGGGAAACCGAGAGAAAAGTGGGGTCGATATTGTGCCGGAACTAGCGCCAATAAAGAAGCGCAAGCCACCGATTAATCGGGAGTTATCAGACACTATTTCAGCGGCAAGAAGTTTGACAGTAAAGCGGATGGTTGAAAGTTAGTGTTTATTGCTGAGAGTCAGCCTGTCAATTAGTGAAATCTGCTGATGACCCGCGATCATCACGGGGGAGGGGGGCCACTTTAGATTCTGCTGCTCTAACGTACCTCCCGGCTCTGTTTCAGCAGATTCAACCAAGGGCACTGGTTGCTGGCGATGGACGAAAGTGGTGCCGTTGTTATCCGATCGCAGATGCCCCATGGTCTGGGGAAAAGAGATCGGAGTAAAGGTTCAAAAGAGCCCTGCAGCTGAGGGCCATGAGTGTGTTGGCAAAACAGCATAAAATCAGGTTGATGGGTGAAAAGTACCCCGGCTGGGTGCAATTGCTGGCAATCCCGCGTCCTGACAGGGATTGCTGCAGTTACCCACAGAATCTGTGGATAACCCTGTTAATGAATCTTGCGCATTGACCGGAAAGCCGCGCCAGTACTGGGATGCAAGTACTGTTCAAAAAATACCGCATTAAAAAAGTTGGTATAAAAATCATATAGTTAGATGCAGCGGAAGAAAACGCTGTCGCGCATGGATGGGTAACAAAAGAGGAAGCATGCAGCAAGAGAGAACTTGTGCATTAAAATCGGAAGGAGAGGGCACTAAAGTGGATAACTTGCACCGAGATGGTGAGGAATTGGCTCCCCCGACTGGACTTGAACCAGTGACATACGGATTAACAGTCCGCCGTTCTACCGACTGAACTACGGGGGAACATCATGCAAGGAGGAGCACTATACAGAAGCAGTCTGGGGTGGTCAAGCCATTCTCGGCAGGAGACGCGCGCCAGTGTACCGGTGCCAATCCCTCGGTTACACTGCGCTTCTGCGGTTTTGTGTCGGGAGTGTTCATGAGCAAATTGTTCAAACTAGTCAGCCAGTTTCAACCTGCCGGCGATCAGCCTGCGGCAATCAGCCAGCTGCTCGATGGCATCGAGTCCGGCCTTGCCCAGCAGACCCTGCTCGGGGTAACGGGCTCTGGCAAGACGTTCACTATCGCCAACGTGATTGCCACCCTGAATCGCCCGACCATGATCATGGCCCCCAACAAAACCCTGGCAGCCCAGCTTTATGGGGAGATGAAAGAGTTCTTTCCCGACAACGCGGTAGAGTATTTCGTCTCCTACTACGACTACTACCAGCCTGAAGCCTATGTGCCAACCACCGACACCTTTATAGAAAAGGATGCCTCGATCAACGATCACATCGAACAGATGCGGTTGTCGGCGACCAAGGCGCTGCTGGAGCGGCGCGACGTGATCATCGTCGCCTCGGTCTCGGCCATCTATGGTCTGGGAGACCCGCAGGCCTACCTCAGCATGATGTTGCATCTGAAAGTCGGTGATGTGATCAACCAGCGGGATATCTTGCGTCGTCTCGCCGAGCTGCAATACACCCGTAACGACATGGCCTTTCAGCGCGGCACCTTCCGGGTGCGGGGGGAGGTGATCGACATCTATCCCGCCGAATCAGACAAATTGGCCTTGCGGGTGGAGCTGTTTGACGAGGAGATAGAGCGGCTCTCCCAGTTTGATCCATTAACCGGTGCCATCGAGCAGACGGTGGTGCGTTACACCATCTATCCCAAGACCCACTATGCGACCCCGCGCGAAACCATTCTCGGTGCCATCGAGCATATCAAGGAGGAGTTGCGCGGGCGGCGTGAGCAGCTGTTTTCACTCAACAAGCTGGTAGAAGAGCAGCGGATCAGCCAGCGTACCCAGTTTGACATGGAGATGATGCAGGAGCTGGGTTACTGCTCCGGCATCGAGAACTACAGTCGCTATCTCTCCGGTCGTGCACCGGGGGAGCCGCCCCCCACCCTGTTTGACTACTTGCCGGGGGATGGCCTGCTGATCATCGACGAATCCCACGTCACTGTGCCGCAGATCGGCGCCATGTTCAAAGGGGACAGATCCCGCAAGGAGACCCTGGTGGAGTACGGCTTCCGGCTCCCCTCGGCGCTCGATAACCGCCCCCTCAAGTTTGACGAGTTCGAGGCGCTGATGCCGCAGACGGTGTTTGTCTCGGCCACCCCGGGCCCTTACGAGCTGGAGAAATCTGGCGGCGATCTGGTGCAACAGGTAGTGCGCCCCACCGGCCTGCTCGATCCCGAAATCGAGGTGCGCCCGGTGACCACCCAGGTGGATGATCTGCTCTCCGAGATCCGCAAGCGGGTGGCCGTGACGGAGCGGGTGCTGGTGACCACCCTGACCAAACGGATGGCGGAGGATCTGACCGAATATCTGGCAGAACATGATGTCCGGGTACGTTACCTCCACTCCGATATCGATACGGTGGAGCGGGTGGAGATCATCCGTGATCTGCGCCTTGGCAAGTTCGATGTGCTGGTGGGGATCAACCTGTTGCGGGAAGGGCTCGACATGCCGGAGGTATCGCTGGTGGCGATTCTGGATGCGGATAAAGAGGGCTTCCTGCGATCGACCCGATCGCTGATCCAGACCATAGGGCGGGCGGCGCGTAACCTCAACGGCCGGGTCATTCTCTATGGGGATACCATTACCAACTCGATGCGGGTTGCCATCGAGGAGACTGATCGCCGCCGCGCCGTGCAGCATGAACATAACCTCAAGCACGGCATCACCCCTAAAGGGCTCAACAAGTCGGTGGGGGATGTGATGGACATCGGGAGCAGCCGCACTGCCGGCAAAGCGGGTCGCGGCGCTCGCAAGGCGGCTGAACCACAAGGGGAGTACCATGCCCGTTCGGTCAGCGAGATTGCCAAAGAGATCAAGCGGATGGAGGAGCAGATGTTCCAGCATGCACGGGATCTGGAGTTCGAACAGGCCGCCGCGCTGCGGGATCAGATCCAGCGGTTGCGTGGCGAGTTGATCGCATCATGAGTGCGAAACGCTGGCTGGTCTGGCAACGCCTGCACCGTCTCTATCGGGGCTTTCGTCATCCGGCAACCCCCTGGTGGGCCAAAGGGCTGGTCATCCTGATCCTGCTTTATGGCATCAGTCCGGTGGATCTGATCCCCGATGTGGTGCCCCTGTTGGGCTGGCTCGATGACATGACCTTACTGCTGGTGTTGCTGTGGGGCTGGGAGCGTTGCCTGCCAGAACAGGTCAGAAAGGGGTTGCAGCAGGATGAATGACCTGGTGATACAAGGCATTTATTGAGTCTGAATGTTCGTTGATTAAAAAGCCCGCAAACAGGTGATTGTGACCCGGATTGCATTGGCGTAGACTCCACGCCGTTCACTTTATGAGTATGGAAAAATGGATCTAATCCTGTTTGCTATCGATTTTATTCTGCACGTTGACGTGCATTTGAGAGAACTGTTCGAGAACTATGGCGTGTGGGTTTACGCCATCCTGTTTCTGATCATCTTCTGTGAGACCGGGCTGGTGGTGACGCCATTTTTGCCCGGTGATTCTCTGCTGTTTGCTGCCGGAGCGCTGACCGTGGGCAGTGTGCTTGATGTGCATACCTTGGCAGGCGTGCTGATCGTGGCTGCCGTGCTGGGTAATGTGGTCAACTACACCATCGGACACTTCTTTGGTGAGCAGCTGTTTCGCAACCCTGATTCAAAAATCTTCCGTCGCGACTATCTGGACAAGACCCACGCCTTCTATGCCAAGCATGGCGGCAAGACCATCATCATCACCCGTTTTCTGCCCATAGTGCGTACTTTTGCGCCGTTCGTGGCGGGGATGGGGGCCATGACCTATCCGCGCTTCCTGACGTTCAATCTGGTCGGCGGTCTGCTGTGGGTCTTGTCGTTTGTCTACGCGGGCCACTTCTTCGGTAACCTGCCAGTGGTGCGTCACAACTTTACCCTGTTGATCTTCGGCATTATCGCTATCTCGCTGTTGCCTATGGTGTTTGGCATGGTCAAAGCCAGGATGAGTGCCGCCAGGGCGGGCTGAGCGGTTGATGGATAAGGGATAAAAACGGGAGCCATGATGGCTAATGCCAGTCAGTTAAGCCTGACTGGCATTTTTTTATTGGTTTTTTTTCTCTGTGCTGCGGTGGCCCAGGCTTCAGGCCGCGGGCATAACGTCACTCCCTGCGCGCGAAGCAGGGCGATAATGAGCTCGGCGCATGACTCAAGCCGGGCAGCATGAGTGGCGTGAAGCAAGTCGGGAGCCTGTTCGATAGAGATAAAAAATCCGAAACCCATCAACAGGTTTCGGATTTTTACAGATCAGAAGGCGCGATGAATGGCGCCTTGACTGATTTGGCATCAGGCCATCAGGCGGCTTTGTTACTGCTTGCGGAGTCCGGTTTAGACCAAGGCTTTACCCTTGAGCAGTTTGCGCACCCAGTAGCGTGCCGGGTGGAGGGCCTCCAGCAGATCGGCAGCCAGCGGCAGGGGATCGCCGCAGATCTCGCTGGCGAGCAGCTCGCCACAGAGCGGGGCCGAGCAGAGACCCCGTGAGCCGAGCGCCCCCAGCACATAGAGGCCGGGGTGAAGGGGCAGCGGCTGGGCGTCGTGCTGATCACGCTGCAGCTGGGCATAGTGATCCGCCAGACCTTGCAATCTGGCTACTGGCCCCACCACCGGCAGGTGATCCCGGCTGGCGCAACGCACCCCTACCCGTGCCTCATTGCCACTGACATCCACCTCCGCTGGCCAGCGTTGCTCCGGCATGCAGGCTTGCAGTCGCGTCTGATTCTGGGCTTGTTCATCGGCGCGAAACTCAAGGCTGCTCTGGTTGCGGCCATAACTGGCACCGATACAGTGCTGCTCGTGGTGCATTGGCGTCAGGTAGCCATCGTAGCAGAGCACTGTCTTGAGTTGGCGCAAGCTGGCCGAGGTCGGCACATGGCTCACCTGACCCCGTACCGGATAGAGCGGTAGCTCGGCAAAGGGGAGCAGGGCGGGTAACTGATGACCGGCGGCGACCACCAGATTGGGGCTCCGCCAGTGGCGGCCATCCACGCTCTCGACTTGCCAGCCGTCAGTCTGCTCGGTAATGGCACTCACCCGGGTATTGTATTCAAGCTGCAGCAGACCGCTGGCTTGCGCCTCCTTGATGGCGGCGCGGGTCAGATCGGCGGGACAGAGCCAGCCCCCCAGCGGGTAGCTGACCCCCTCATGGCCACTGGGCAGGCCAGCGACCGTTTCGGCCTCTGCGGCGGTCAGGGGCTGCATCAGCGCCGGGGGGAAGGGGCCCTGACTCATCTTGCTCAGCTTGGCGCGGGATTTGTCGTCATAGCCCAGTTGCACCACACCGCACAATTCAAAGGCGATGGGATGGCGCTCGGCCAGCGCCAGCAGCCGTTGGCTAGCGTAGCCAAAGGCCAGTGAATAGAAGCGCGACAGCGCATCGTGCTCGCCATTGAGCAGCGGGTAGAGCGCGCCCTGGCGGTTGCCGGAGGCGCCGGTGGCCGGTTCGCCATCTTCGCACAGCAGGGTCACCTTGCGGCCCCGCTCCACCAGCGCCAGGGCGGTCATGGCCGAGGCGACACCGCCGCCGATGATCACTACCTCGCCCTCCCGCCCGGCAGGACGGTCATAGCAGGGGGTAATGCTCTGCTGCGGGAGCTTGTCTGCGCGCTGGCCTGCCAGCATGGACCACTTGCTGCCGAACCCCTTGATTTTTTTCGTGGCAAAACCTGCCTCAATCAGGCCACGACGTACAAAGCCGGCGCAGGTAAATGTGGTTAGCGTGGCGTGGGGACGAGCAAGGCGTGCCAGGCCTTGAAAGAGTGTCTGGGTCCACATCTCGGGATTTCTGGTTGGGGTAAAGCCATCCAGATACCAGGCATCGACCAGCCCTTGCGGTCCATGAGGCACGCGCGGCAGCATCTCTGCGATATCCCCCAGCCACAGATCGAGCCGCACTCTGCCATGGGCAAAGTGCAGACGATGGCAGCCAGAGGTAGCGATCGGCCACTGGGCAATCAGCTGTTGGCTCAAGGCGACGAGTTCTGGCCAAGCGCCATGAGCCTTGCGCAGATCCTCGGTAGCAAGGGGGTATTTTTCAAAACTGATGAAGTGCAGGCGAGCGCCGTGGCCCGTATCGGGGGCTTGGGCCAGAAAGGCTTCCATGGTCGCCAGAAAATTGAGACCGGTGCCAAAGCCGGTTTCGCCGATGACGAAACAGTCGCGATCGTGCTGTGAAAAGCGCTCTGGTAGCCGGTTTTGCAATAAAAAAACGTAACGGGTCTCACTGAGACCGTGGTTATCGGCAAAGTAGACATCCCCGAACTCGCTGGAGATAGGTGTACCTGTGTCGCTCCAGTCCAATCGGGCATGCTGTAAGGTTGTTTGACTCACGTTTTCCTCGGCTCGCGTCACACAAATCGCGGGCATTCTACGTGATTACCATCACCCCTGCACAGAATGGCCGTCGATAACCGGTTTAACGCGCCATCGTGCCTTGCTGACCTCGCCAGAGCCCAAGCCGCTTTGGCCAGTGGCAGTGCCAGGAGCACGCTAAATGTTTAAACCCTGTGGCCTGCTTTGCGGTGCTCCGCTCTGGCCCGCATTAGCCGGGAGGAGGGCAGTCATAGCGGCGCAACCAGCGGATGCATATCTGCTGGTTATAAGGGGTATAACCAGCGCGTGACAGCATGACTCTTTATACTGCACCCCTCAAAACAGCAATTTTTCAGGTGGTGCGTTTATGGTGATTACTCCGGGTCCACAGTTCAACGGCAAGGCATCCAAGCGGATGCATGTGATGGCCAAACCGATCGGGGCCGTGTGTAACATCGATTGCACCTACTGCTACTACCTCAGCAAGCAAGATCTGCTGGAGTACAAAAAGGGCTGCTCCCCCGAGATGGATGAGCAGACCCTTGAAACCTATATCCGCCAATATATCGAGGGGCAGAATACCCCCGAGATCATCTTCTCCTGGCAGGGTGGCGAGCCGACTCTGCTCGGGCTCGACTATTTTCGCAAGGTGGTTGAACTGCAGCGCAAATATCAGCCGCAAGGGGTGGTGATTGCCAACGATCTGCAGACCAATGGCATCTTGCTCAATGACGAGTGGTGTGAATTTCTGGCGGCCAACAACTTCCTCATTGGCCTTAGCATCGATGGGCCCGAGCTGCTGCACAACACTTACCGGGTTAACCGTGCCGGGCGTGGTACCTTCCGCCAGGTGATGGCGGCGGTGGCACTGCTGCACAAATACAAGGTGAAGTTTGCCACCCTGACCTGCGTCAACAACCTCACCAGCAAGAATGCGCTGGAGGTCTATCGCTTCCTGCGTGACGAGGTGAAGTCGCCCCAGATGCAGTTCATCCCCATTGTCGAACAGAAGAGTTTTCGCACCACGGCGCCCCAGACCTGGCAGCCGCAGGAGCAACTCAAGCAGGGGGACAAGCGCCTCAACCCCTGGCACAAAAACTCGGTGGTCGAACCCTGGTGTGTCTCTGCCGAAGGGTGGGGGGATTTTCTGATCACCATTTTCAATGAGTGGGCAGAGCGGGATCTGGGCCGGGTGTTTGTGCAATATTTCGAAGCCAGTGTCGAGGCCTGGATGGGGCGTAAGAACCCCCTCTGCACCCTGGGTGAGATCTGCGGCAAGGGGCTGGCGATGGAGCCTAACGGCGATGTGTTTGCCTGTGACCACTATGTCTATCCCAAGTACAAGATTGGCAATATCCACCATCAGCCGCTGAACGAACTGGCCTATTCACCGGCTCAGCAAGCATTCGGTTTTGCCAAGTCACGTACCTTGACCCGTCAGTGTCAGCAGTGTGACTACCAGTTTGCCTGCTATGGCGAGTGCCCGAAGAATCGTTTTATTCGCACCCACGAGGGTGAAACCGGTTTGAACTACCTCTGCGCCGGCTGGCACAAGTTCTTCAGCCACATCGATCAGTCGATGGCCTTCATCCTGCGCCGGGCCGGTTATCCGGTGGCCCATGGCAAGTACCGTGATGCGCTGATAAACAACGGTGTAATGAACCATGGGCAGGGGAAATAGAGCAATGAGCATGTTGAGCAACATATCTGGTCGGCAGCGACTTGTTGGCGGTGTTCGCACCTTGTGGCTGACCCTGGGGTTGGTCTCTTCCTGCGCCGTACTGGCGGTATCGGCGAGCGGACCGGCAACCCCCGAACCGCAGAGTGCTGCGGTCACTGCGCCGGTTGCCGCCAGTGCGCCGTCAGCGGCCCAGATCCAGCAGTGGGCGTACAGCGCCCAGGATCTGTCCCAGCCCGAGACAGTGCGGGCCGATGCCCTGCGCCAGCTGGCGGCTTATCCGAACCAGAACAGTCTGGTGGCGGTGGCCAGAAGCCTGCGTGACGAGAGTGCGCAGGTGCGCGAGGCGGCGGTGATTGCCGCAGATCCCTATCAGTTTACCCACCGCTGGCGGCTGCTCTCGCCGTTGCTGGCAGACAGCAGTGCCGAGGTGCGCCGCGCGGCCACCCTCAATCTGGCGCGCGATTATGGCGCCATGGATGAGGGGCAGCTGAGCGCCATTCGCCAGCCGCTGGCGGAAGTGAGCGGTTATCTGGCCCAGCAGCAAGATCCGGCGCTGCAGCAGTTGCACGCTGACCTGCTGCGCTGGACCCGGCAGTGGGCCAAGGCACAGGCAGGCTACGAGCAGCTGCTTGCCACCCAGCCGAATAATCCCCAGCTCTGGCTCGGCCTTGCCGACAACCTGCGTGCCCAGCAGCAGGATGCGAACGCGCTGGCCCTGCTCGATAAAGGGATTAAAGCGGTGCCGGAAAATGCCAGCCTGTATTACGCCAAAGCGCTGACCCAAGTACGGCTTGGCGATAAAATAGCGGCTGCGGCGACCATGGAGCAGGCGGCAGAGCTGGCCAGCAACAACAGTTACTTCTGGTATCTCAACGGGGTGCTGCAAGAGCCGCTGGATCTCGATAAAGCCATCGGTTCGTTCGAGCTGGCCTATCGAATTTCCGGCGCGCCGGAGCAGCTCTATGCGGTGTGCGATATCTATCTGCGCCACGCTCATCCCAAAAGCGACGCTTGTATGACTGAGCTTGGCAAGATAGCGCCCCCCGAGGTGCTGGCGGAGCTCAATGGCAAGCGGGTGAGCAAGGTTGGCGCTTCCCCTGTTTCTGCTGGCCAATAACGGCGGCACTCCTTTTTACTGCACAGGTCAGATGATGAAAAATCGCGCATTCAAATTCGCACTCCCGCTGCTGGCCACCACAGTGCTGGTGGCAGGCTGCACTTTCTGGGTAAGCCGGGCCAATAAACCTGTCCATCCGTTGCAACAAAAAATTGAAGCGGACATGGTGCTGGTGGAGGGGGGGAGCTTCGAGATGGGCTCAGAGGAACCCGCAGCCAAACCGAGCGAGGGGCCGGTTCATACGGTATCGCTCAACAGTTTCTACATGGCGAAGTTCGAGATGACCCAGGCGTTGTTCGAAGCCGTAATGGGGCCCTCGTTCAGCTATTTCCAGGCGCCCAGTGTGCCGGTAAACAACTTGAGCTGGCAGCAGGCCAACCTGTTTGTGGCAAAGCTCAACGAGCTGACCGGTGGCCACTACCGGCTACCGACCGAAGCGGAGTGGGAGTATGCCGCCAAGGGGGGCAAGCTCAGCCAGGGCTATCGCTATAGCGGGTCCAATAATATTGACGAGGTTGCCTGGTACAGCGACAACGCCAAGAATCGTGCCTATCCGGTGGGGCAGAAAAAGCCCAATGAACTGGGGCTCTATGACATGACCGGCAATGTGGGGGAGTTTGTCTCTGATGCCTATGAAGAGACCTTCTACCGTCACAGCCCGCAAGATAACCCGAACAATGCCCAGCAGAGCAAGATCCACCTGGCCCACAAGTCAGTGCGGGGCGGCAGTTACTCCTACGAGGCGGAGCTGTCGGAAAACTACCGGCGTGATTTTGCCAGCCAGTCAGTGATGATGGCTGATATGGGATTGCGCTTGGTGCGGGATGCCCGCTAGGGCGGGGTCATTGCGCCACTTGGGAGGTGATCAGCCCCAGCTCGTTGATCACCTCAAACAGCTGCTGGCGTAACCAGCGGTGCCCCGCTTCGGCACTTCTGCTCGGGTGCCAGATGGCCGAGAGGCTGAATACCGACTCCGCAAAGGGGAAGGGTAGCGTTCGCACATCATACATATTGCTAAAGGTATCTATGGTGGAGTGGGGCAATACCCCGATGATCTCGCTGCGCGCGATGATCGGCAGCATCTCCATGGCGGTAGGTACCCGCACCACGATATTGCGATTGGCCATTTGTGGCAGGTGTTCGGCGGTCATCATGCTGCCTCTGACCTGCCACTGGGCCAGCGCCACATGCTCCTCGGAAAAATACTCCTCTACAGCCAGGGTCGTGCCCAGTCGCGGGTGCCCGCTGGCACATACCACCTTGACTTGCTCGGCATAGAGCACCTCACTCTTGAGCATGCTGCGCCCGCTTGGCGTCATGTCGATGATGAGATCATAACGCTGCATGCGCAGGTCGGTTTCCATGTCTTCGGTAAACAGCGGGTGCACTTCCAGTGCAATACCCGGTGCCTGCGCTTTGATCTTGCAGAGCAAGGCGGGGATCAGGTTGGCACTGACCAGGGTGATGCAGGCGATGGAGAAGACCCGTTGCGAGCTCTTTGGATTAAAGGTGCGCGAGGTTGACAGGGTCGAGCTGAAGTTCTTCAGGGCCGCGGCCATCGCCGGGTAGATGTCGATGGCAAACGAGGTGGGCTCCATCCCCGCCACCTTGCGGTGAAATAGGGGATCATCGTAGATCTCCCGCAGTCGCTTGAGGGCTTTGCTAACGGCAGGTTGGCTGATCTCCATGCGTGTTGCCGCGCGGGAGAGGCTGCGCTCTTCATAGATGGCGACAAAGATCGGGATGAGATTCAGCTCGGTACTTCTGATGTCAAGCAAAGGGGGCCTCGTTACATGTTCGTGAAGTAGATCACGCGGCCGCCATGATTGCTTGGTAGCAAGGGAAAGAGATGCTGCCGCGCCAGTGCATTGGCGCGGCAGCAGGCCGGTGTCCAGTCTCGGCAGTGTAATGAAGTGCGTCTGCGGGTACAACCATCCAGGGGCCGGGTGGTGGCTTATCTCTTCTTGTCGCTGGCTGGGAGGCCGGCAGTCGCCGACTTGTCCACCCTGGTTGCCAGCCCCGGCAAGGCGGGTCGCCAGCCAACAGTGCGACACAGCCGGGCCACCCCATCACCGGTCGGCAATGACAGCCGCTTCACCAGTGCCCATCCCATCTTGAACGCTTGCGGGCGGTCGCCATCTGCTTGCTGAAAGGCCGCCTGTTGCTGCTGCCACGCCGGATCACTGCTGACACTGGCCAGCTCCAGCGACCCGCGTCGGGCCCGCACATAGCGATAGGCCAACACCCGCACCGTGCCCCACTGTTGGCGCCAGATGGCGGTGCCATATTGCCAGCTGAGCGGGCGAGGGTGGTGGCGGTAGTAGCGGGCGATGGCCACGCGTGTCAGTGCTAGCAACGCCAAGCCACTTGCCACCCCGACTAGCCAGTGCCAATAGGCCGCCAGCCAGGAGGCCGGGGTGTGGTGCACCCGCAAGGTTTGCCCCGGGAGGGTCAGGGTTTCCAGTTGTCCGATCTGGCTGTTCCACCATCTCAGCTCCAGTGGGGGCAGGGTCAACTCCCCCCCTTGCTGCACTATGTAGGTGGTCTGATCTTCCCGTGTCGAGAGGTACTCCCCCCGCTCCTGGCTGTCGCTAAGGCGAGGCTGCGCCGGATAGGGCTGCAACTGATCAGTGCCCTCGAGCGCCGGGATCAGCGCCGGGATCAGTACCGAGAGGGTATCTTGCCCGCTGGCGGTGACGGTGCGGGTGATGGCATCCCCCACCCGCAGTTCGCCCATGTCGCTACCATTGTCATCCTCGGCCCTGTTGTCGCCGGAGCTGCGCCATGTCTGGTTCAGGGTGAGCTTGCTGGCGCTCAACCAGCGCCCCCCGACGGTCAGGGCGGGGT
>NZ_NKWE01000023.1:296-211147 GCF_006243315.1 Aeromonas sobria | reverse complement strand
CTGATTTGGGAAACAACGCCCTGGATGGCATATCCAAAAACAACAAAACGAAAAAGCCCAACCTAATAAACAGGCTGGGCTTGGTATATGGCGGAGAGACAGGGATTCGAACCCTGGGTGGCATTGCTGCCACAATTGATTTCGAGTCAATCCCGTTCGGCCACTCCGGCATCTCTCCATGGCGCAGATTTTGACTCAAGCCAGGACGGGATAGCAACAAAATATGATATATATCAAATGGCTAAATAAGATATCTGGGAGCAGGCTCACAATGCGGCACGCGCTGGCCACAGTGACAGGCCGCTTGGAATAGACAAGCCTGCCCCTCCCATCCGATGAGCACAGTTTCCCATTCAAGGTGAATGCACGTGAACGATCTACTCGCCCTGCTGGCGGCGTTTAGATGGACTTCCTCCACATACCGCTCTTTCGCCGTACTTATTCATCAGGTCGCAATCTTGTATCTGTTTTTCCCACTTGGCAGCCAGAGATGCGGGAGAGGCCGATTTTGGCCGGTTTCTTATCTATCCCCAAGCGCTTCAGGGCGCGCAGCAGGCTGGTAATCATGGGCTGATTGAGGAACAATCGCGCCATCCTGGCGGCTGCTTTGATGATTTTCCGCCCCGATTGAACTGATGGATCTCCCTATGCGATTACCGATACTCATGCCCCTCTCCATACAGCCTGCGCTATCCCTGCTGCTGGCTGCGACCATGCTCTGCGCCGCTCCGGCTCAGGCCAAGCGCTACCCGCTGCCGCCGCCAGAGAGCCGCCTCGTGGGCGAGCTGGAGGATTACATCATCCAGCAGGATGAGCATCTGGAGCTGGTTGGCAAACATACCCAGATTGGTTTTTTGGCGCTGCTTGAGGCAAATCCCGGCGTAGACCCCTATTTACCCAAGCCAGGCACCCGCTTGACGTTGCCCACCCAGATGCTGCTGCCCGATGTGCCGCGCGAGGGGATCGTCATCAATCTGCCCGAGCTGCGCCTCTACTACTTCCCCAAAGGCAAGAGCGAGGTGATCGTGCTGCCCATCGGGATCGGTGACATTGGCCGCGAAACGCCGGAGATGGCCACCACCGTCATCGAGAAAAATCCCGACCCGACCTGGGTGCCCGGCCCCATGGTGCGTAAATCCTGGCTGGAGCAAAAAGGGATCACCCTGCCCGCCGTGGTGCCCCCCGGCCCGGAAAATCCCCTCGGCAAGTTCGCCATGCGCCTTGGCTATGGCAAGCGCGACTACCTGATCCACGGCACCAACAAGGATTTTGGCGTAGGTCTGCGGGTGAGCGCTGGCTGCATCCGCTTGCGGCCGGACGATATCGAGGCGCTGTTCAAAATGGTGCCTATCGGTACGCCGGTGCGGGTTATCAATCAACCGGTCAAGGTGGCCATAGAACCGGATGGGCGGCGCTGGCTGGAGGTACACTCCCCGCTCTCCCGTACCGAAGAGGAGCTTGAAAATGGGGCCCCTTTGGTGCTATCACCGGCCATAGAGCACTTTATCGCGGCCCCTGAGGTCGCACAGGATGAAGTCTCCGCTGCGCTGGACAGTAAAAATGGCCTGCCCCGGCCTATCAGTAGCTAGCTATCCAGCGGCTAGATCAGCAGTGGTTAAGCCATCAGAGCCTGAGTCATACCGGAGTTGTCATACGCCATGAAATACCTGCCCCTCGTGCTCATCCTGACCAGCCACTGCTTGTGGGCAAAGGACATTCTCTGGATGAACAACGGCGATCGCCTGACCGGCACCATTGAAGAGATCGGCGAGGAGTCGGTGCGTATCGCCCTGCCCTATACCGGCGCAGTTACCGTCCAGCGGGATGCCATCAAGCGCTGGCGGCTGGAGAAGCAGGATAAACCCAAGGCGACTGCCAAAGGGGGGATCAAGCTGTTCAAGGATGAGCAGGATGAGCGCAATGCCTGGCTCTGGACCGGCAATGGCGATCTCAACGTCAAGCTCAAAAACAAAGACAAACACACCAACAACGTCAACTTCAAGGGCAAGACCGAGCTGGCCAATCTGGACTGGCGCTACAGCCTCTCCGGTGAATACTCCTACGAAACCTCTGACAGCGTCACCGATAGCCACGACTACAAGCTGAACCCGACCCTTGACTACTTTTTCGATCAGCAGTGGTTTGTGCGCAGCTCGCTCAATGCCGAATATGACATGCTGGAGAGCAACTACCTCAGCCTCGACTATGGTACAGGCCCGGGCTACCGCTTCTGGAACGAGAAGCGCCATCGGCTAGAGTTCGTGGCACAAGGGGGCCTGCGCAAAGCCTACTTCAGGGAAGAGAGCGGGATTGGGGCGTACTTTAAAGGCAACCGGATCATTGATTATCCCTTTGCCAGCATGAGCTGGGATTATCGCCAACCTGTCCCGCTGTGGCAGAAGAAACTGGAGCTGTTCAGTCAGGGGCGCTATCTGGTCTATCTGGATCAGCCCTCCCCCTATATCACACTGGATCGAGATGTGACCGGCAGCGTGGGGCTGCGCTACTACTTCAATGATCACCTGCGTCTCTCCTGGTCGAGCGAGATGGAGTGGGAAGATGGAAAGATTCACTTTGATGGCCCGGAGCAAAAATATAAAGAGACCGAGTTCAAGCATCTGCTCAGTCTGGGTGCCAGTTTCTAACTCGATCACTCAGTCGAGCACAAACAAGAGGAGCCAATTTGGCTCCTCTTGTCATTCGCGTGCACGGTGCAGTGCACCCTTGCCTACGCAGGACCATGGCATGACAAGCAAGGGCCACGGTCAGATCAGCCCCCAGGCCGCAATCTGGTAGATCCACACCATCGCCAGCAGGGTGCCGACCAGTCCCATGATGACGCCGATCCGCACCATCTGGCGGCTCTCCACCAGGCCAGTAGCGTGGGCCAGCGCATTGGGCGGGGTACTGATGGGCAGCGACATTCCGAGCGAGACCGAAATGGTCACCGCCAGGATCAGGGTATGGCTGCCACCCCACTCAGCCAACTCCGGCATGCTGACCGCCAGCGCCGCCACCAGTGGCAACAGCAAGTTAGCGGTTGCGGTATTGGACATGAAGTTGGCCATCACCACCGCCAGCAGACAGGCCCCGACCAGTACCGCCAACGTGGAGTACTCATGGAACGGAATGTGGGTGATGAGTCGCTCCGCCAGACCAGAATCCTCCAGTGCCAGCCCCAGCGCGATACCACCTGACACCAGCCAGAGCACGTCGAGGGAGATCTTGTGCAGATCATCCTTGGTGATGATGCCGGTGGTCAGGAACACAGCTACCGGGATCAGGGCAACCACATAGGAGCTCATGCCATGAAGATCCCCCAGCAGCCAGAGCACTATGGTGGTGATAAAGGTGAGGTAGACCACCCAGGCACGGGGGGTTTGCATAAAGCGCCCCTCGATCTTGAGATCAATGCGCTTGAGGGTACTCGGGAAGAAGCGCCCCAGCAGAAACCAGCCGAGCAACAGCAGCACAGCGACAAAGGGCACCGCAAACCCCATCCACTGACCGAACGAAATGGCATGCTCACCGGTCAGGTATTTGAGCGCCACCGCGTTGGGCGGAGTGCCGATGGGGGTACCGATCCCGCCCAGATTGGCCGCCAGCGGAATGGCCAGCACGAAGCCGATTTTAGCGGGGTCCTTATCGGGAAAGACCGCCAGCACCGGTGAGAGAATGGCCAGCATCATGGCGGTGGTGGCGGTATTGCTCATGAACATGGAGAAGGTGGCAGTGATCAACATCAATCCCAGCATGACAATCTTGGGATCCCGGCCAAAGGGGCGCAGCAGCACCCGTGCCAGATTGAGGTCCAGCTGATATTTGGTGGCAGCGATAGCGAGGAAAAAACCGCCGAGAAACAGCATGATGACCGGCGAGGCAAAGGTCGCCATCACTTCGGTCGATTTGAGCAGCTCACCAAACCCCGGCTCTGCCTTGTCGGCGGTCATAAACCAGAGTCCCTTGTCGGAGAGCAGCAGCAACTCCAGCACGATGATCAGCACCGAGGTGGCGAAGATGGGGATGGGCTCCAGGATCCAGCAGAGGGCGGCCAGCACGAAAATGGCCACGACCCGCTGCTCGATCACCGTTATTCCCTCCAGCGGGATCCACTGGGTCGGGATCAGCAAGATAGCGAGGCTAAGCAGTAGTGGCAGAATAATCTTGTGATTGATGGGCACTATTGTCACCAGAATAGGGAATTAGGAGCCAATAGTCGCACAACATTCTGTCTCGTCAGACCTCAATGTGGCCAAAATGGGAGCTGGATAACTGCAGTGGGTTCGGTTTTGTGAGTCATATCAAGCTGGGGTCGGCGCGCAATGGCTGACACCTCACAACTGGCAACAAACAGGCAAAAAAACGGGCCCACTGTTAGTTGAGCACTACAGTGGGCCCGTTTCATCATTCATACCAATCAGGGCGCTTAGAAATAGATGCGGGTCACTGACTCGATCACGCAACCCGGGCGGCGGATCCCTTCGATCTCCACCTTGATCTCCTTGAGCAGCTCCAACCCACCCTTTATCGGGGTCACCCGTGCCAACTTGGTACGGGCGCGGATGTTGCTGTCCACCTTGATGGGGTACGGGAAACGCACCTGATCCAGCCCAAAGTTCACCACCATACGGGCGGTCGGGAACTCGGGGGTGGCCTCATCGACCGAACCGGTCAATTGCGGCAGCAGCGACAGAGTCAGGAAACCGTGAGCAATGGTAGTCTTGAAAGGCGACTCGGCGGCCGCCCGCTCAGGATTGGTGTGGATCCATTGGTTATCGCCAGTTGCCGCAGCAAACTGATCGATCATCTGCTGGCTGATATGCAGCCACTCACCCACATGGGTCTCTTCGCCAACCCGAGCCTGCAGAACCCCATAGAGCTCGCCAATCTCGCCTGACAACGCCATCGCGGGCTCTTGGGCCATGACCGGCTGACCGTTGGCCACTTGTGCCACGGTTGCTGCATCCTGTTGCTGTTCGCTCTGAGACTCACTCTGCAAGTCCAGTACACGTCCCAACAAAGGGTGAAGATGTGCCTTTTGCTGAAACTCACGCCAGTAGTCGCGGATCGCCGGAGAGAGCCAATCCTTGAGCTCAAAGGGGTGCTGCGCCAGAATTTCACGCTTGCGCTTCAGAAAATCGACAACTTTCATTTACCGATCCCTATTTGATTCAATGCCGAATAAGAGGTCTAACCAGTCCTATTTTATTAAAGTTTCAGCAGTAAGTGCAAAAAAATCTCGGCGTACACGTGTACCACGGAATAAGTAACCACTTAAACTACAAAAAGCAGCGGTATTCGCCAGTTAAAAACCAGATTACCAAGCAAGCATCTGGCGAAGCCAGCACTAGGGCGCCCCCCTAAAAAGCACCTTGGCGAGCCCGCTGGCACTCTTTAGCGCGTGGCTGACCACCAGCCGACCATGCTGGCATCATCAACAAACGACCAGGCCAGGATCCTGCTCACCTTGTTGCCTTGCGCCATGTCGATCACCCGCACCTGACAGGCCCCCACCCGTGCCAATGCCTTTTTCGCCCCCGGCAGGTTCTCTTTTTTTGACACCAGCGAGCTGAACCAGAGGCACTGGCTGGCAAACTCTTTGCTTTGGGCAATCATGTTGGCCAGAAACGCCGCCTCTCCCCCTTCGCACCAGAGCTCGGCCTTCTGACCACCGAAATTGAGCAGCGGAGTCCCGGTGACCTCTTTCCCCAGATTGCGCAGCTTGCGCTCAGAGCCTTTGCTCGCCTCTTCCAGCGATGCATGGAACGGTGGATTGCACAGGGTCAGGGCAAAGCGCTCCTTCGGCCCTATGATGCCGCGAAACACATGGTTGGCATTACCCTGCAGGCGGCACTCAATCTGATTACCCAGCCCATTGCTCTTGGTCAGCAAGGTCGCCGCCTTGACCGACACCGGATCAATATCAGACCCCACGAAGCGCCAGCCATATTCGCGGCACCCGAGCAGTGGATAGATGCAGTTTGCCCCCACCCCGATATCCAGCACCCTCACCCCCTTGCCGGTAGGGATGTGGCCCGCGCTCTCGGCCAGCAGGTCGGCCGCCCAATGCAGATAATCGACCCGTCCCGGAATGGGGGGACAGAGGTAACCGGCGGGCAGATCCCAGTGGGCAATGCCGTAGTGATGGGCCAGCAGGGCACGATTGAGGGCCTTGACCCCATCGGGATTGGCAAAATCGATGGTGCGAGTCCCGTAGTCATTGGTAAAGACGTAAGCGGCCAACTCGGGGGTTCGCAGGCAGAGCGCCGCAAAGTCGTAGCCCGCCTGATGGCGATTACGGGAGTGAAGTCCGGATTTGCGGTCGCCCGACTGGGGGCCACCGGCTGATGGGGTGCGGGGTTTCATGCTGAGCCTGCCGAAGAAAACGGGCCCACACTATAGTGATTTGACTCGGGAAAGTCTAAACGACGGCAATAAAAAACCGGGCTATCGAGCCCGGTTCAAGTGAGGTTGGAAAAACAGTCCGTACTGCGAGCCGTTTGTCCAGCCTGACTCAGATGTCGATCCGGCGAGCTTGCCAGAACTTGCTGCGCCAGTATTGGCTGTCCAGCTTGGAGCGTGTCACCCCGGCGCGGGTCGAGGCGTGGATAAATTCACCATTGCCGACGTAGATACCCACGTGGTTGAGACGACGATTGATTTTGAAGAAGACCAGATCACCTTCGACCAGATCCTGTTTGGCGACGCGCGTCCCTTCATGAACTTGGGAGCGGGTATCTCGGGGTAATTCGACACCGACAGCATTGCGGAACACTTCGCGGGCAAAGGCGGAACAATCGATACCCCGCTGGCTACTGCCACCCATCCGGTACGGAACGCCACGCCACTCTTTATATACAGTCAGGATTTCATTCACATCGGGTGTCTGGGAAGCTTCTGGTTCAATGACAGGTTCAACCATGGAAACTTCGATCTTGCTCGCGACCTCGGTCTGGGGTGCCGAGGCACAACCCACCATTCCGAGCGCGACCAGCAGTAGCATCAGGTGGCGCAATCCTTTATCCCCGCAAAAGAGTCAATCTTGTTAAAATACGGCCCCAAAGGGCAATTTATAAGGCAACAGCACCCGACTATATCCAAGAATTCTATCGAGGCAAGTTAAAATCCCTATCGAGCTCACATTTTTGCAAGGAAATGCACTATTTTTCATAATTAATGTGATCATGCCCAAACAATATACAATCGCTAAAAGAGCCTTGGGGCTCATAGATAACTGACTTTTATCCCTGCTTCCGCACCTTTTTTAAGTGAATAACAATGATCGAAACCGATCTTTTTTTGTTAAATTCAGCCGCCGTATGCCAGCAACAACTGCTGCAATTACCACAGTGGTTGTCGGACAATGAACGGCATATCTGGCAAACCATCACCCATCCCGCTCGCCGTCAGGAGTACCTGATAAGCCGTGCCCTCTTGCGCCAGCTACTGGCTGAACGGCTGCAGCAAACCGCGGCCAGCTTGCAATTTTGCCAAGATGAACACGGGAAACCACGGCTGCATGATAATGGCTGGTACTTCAACCTCAGCCACAGTGGCCACTGGCTGGTGCTGGCGCTCTGCCCGCAGGGGCCGTTGGGGGTGGATCTCGAACTGGGCAAACGGCGGCATAATCCCCTCCCCCTGGCCCGCCGATTTTATGCACAGAGTGAATATGAGTGGCTCTGCGCGCTGCCCGCTAACGAGCAGGAGCGCGCCTTCTACCGGCTCTGGTCGCGCAAGGAGGCGGTACTGAAAGCCCACGGTGGCGGCATAGCCGCAGGGCTCGAAAAGGTGCGTTTCATCCCGGATGAAGAGTGGCGACTCGACAATCGGCTGGATAACCTTACTTATCAGGTGCAGGATTGGCCCTTTGCCAACGGCTGGCTGAGCCTGGCCGGGGCGGCAACCACGGTGAATGTTTACCGACTGGATGAGCGCTTGAATTGCCTGCCTATCAACCCCATGTTACTTACCACCCTTATTAAAGAGTCCAACTCATGATCGTCGATATTACTCCCCAGAATTTTCACGCCGAACTGATCGATGCGTCCATGAAGAAACCGGTCGTCATCTACTTCTATGCGCCGCAGATGCCGGAGTGTCAGGGGATGACGCCGCTGATCGAGTCTTTGGTTGGGCCCGCCAATGAGCAGGTCACTCTGGCCAAGGTGGACATGAACGATCCCCAGCTGCAACCGCTGGCCAGCCAACTTGGCCTGCGCGCCCTGCCAGCGCTGGTGCTGTTCCATCAGGGACGACCTGATGAGCAATCCATTATTGAAGGCCCGCAGGATGAAGCGACCTTGCGTCAGTACTTCGCCGCCTTCGCCCCCAAAGAAGAGGAAGAGCTGCTGAGCAAAGGACAGCAAGCGCTGACGGAGGAACAGCCCAGCATCGCCTATGCCCACCTGACCAAGGCCCACCAGCTGGCGCCCGAGCGCCACGACATCAGCCTGTGGCTGATTCAGGCAGCGCTCGACCTCAATCTGCTGGATGAAGCGCAGGAGCGTCTCGGCCAGATCCCCATGGTGGCACAGGATGATCACTTCCATACCCTGAGCTCACGACTGGCGCTGGCGCTGCAAGCGGCAGACAGCCCCGAGTTGCGTGCGCTGGAAGCCCGCCATGCAGAACAACCCGATAATTTTGCCCTGACCCAGGAGCTGGCAGTGCAATACCACCAGGCTGGCCGTCAAGAAGAGGCACTGAGCTTGTTGCTGGAGATCCTCAAGCGGGACTTGGCATTCGGCGACGCCAGAAAGACCTATCTCGATATTCTGGCGACCATGGGCAACACAGCGGCAGCGCAGAACTACCGTCGCAAACTCTATAGTCTGCTCTACTGATCAAGAGTCGAACTGGCTGGTAATGATGGGGGAGTGCCGGGAGACCGGCATGACCTCATGGGTCACAGGTAAAGACAGGGACGTACAGACAGGGAAACGGTGAATTTCAGGCAAAAAAAAATGGCGCATAATTGCGCCATTTTTTTCGCATGGATTACTTCTTGTAAGAAGTAGCCATGTTGTCGATGCGCTGGTTAGCACGCATAGCTTCTTGCTTGGCTTCAGAAACATCAGCAGCAATTTTGGATTGATCAGCACGAACAGCGCTAACATCTTGAGCCAGTTGGTCAACTTTGTTAGACAGATTCTGAACGGAAGTTTCCAGTTCGCTGGTGTTTGCACAACCGCCCAGCAGAGCGGACAGACCAACAACACCTACCAACAACAATTTTTTCATTTTTAAAGCTCCCTTGAACTCGCCAGACGTTTAGCAAGCGGCGTGATTATGGCACAAAAAAATCATACTTTGCATAGTCCCCACCACAGATAAACGCATTAAAAGCCTCATTTTTTTTCGAGTGGACAGTTTTTATCCAAAATCTCTAAAAAATGAGTGCCGCATGGTGGAAACACAGACAAAGGTTACCCAACTTTTTGCCTTATTACAATTTCGTATGAGGCTTAAGCTGTTCGATCTGACGCCGATTGACGGTATTGCACCAGATCTTCAATGGTCAGTACCGGCATCCGGTGCTGCCGACCAAACGAAATCAGGTCAGGCAGCCGAGCCATGGAACCATCTTCTTTGGTTAATTCGCACAACACACCGAACGGTTTGAGACCGGCCAGTTGCATCAGATCGACCGTCGCTTCGGTATGACCACGACGGGTAAGCACTCCACCGGTACGTGCCCGCAGCGGGAAGACATGACCCGGGCGATGCAGATCCCCCGGTTTGGCGCCATCGGCAATGGCAGCACGGATGGTGGTGATGCGATCGGCCGCAGAGACACCGGTGGTCACCCCCTGCGCCGCTTCGATGGTGACAGTGAAAGCAGTCTGGTAATGGCTGGAGTTGGCGTCCACCATCATCGGCAGTTCCAGCTGACGAACCCGTTCGTCGGGCAGGCAGAGACAGACGATGCCGGAACACTCGCGGATCATCAGCGCCATCTGTTCATTGGTCATGGATTGAGCGGCAAAAATAAGGTCACCCTCGTTCTCCCGATCTTCATCATCGGCCACCAGCACGCCGCTACCGGCACGCAAGGCTGTCAGGGCCGCTTCGACACGGGCAATGGGATCACCGAATTCACTGAGTAGAGACTGATTCATGGTAAAACTCCTAAACAAGACAAGGACCAGAATCAGGGCACGGAAAGGCAGACAGAGATAAGCATGCAGCAGCCAGCCCACAAGGGCCAACGCGGCAATGTCTGTCTTATCCTCTTTCATCCGGACTATTACCGTCGGCTCCGGCATCTCACCGGATCTGCTGACCCCGAACCGGCAATCTGCCAGGTCGGGCGCTCGCGGGCTCCCCGAGTCAATCGGGATACCGCCGGTGGGGAATTGCACCCCGCCCTGAGAATAAGCGCAGACAGCCTAAAGAAAAACGGTTGCAGATACCAGCCAAAATCCCCTGCTGGCTGAAAACCGTTTCAACACCGGATCAAATGAGTGACCTCCGCTGCCGCTCACTACTGCACCACCCAGGCTGGCGAAGTGCTTTATGGTGCGGATCGGTTTATGGCATAGTTCCCCCCCACAACAACCATAAACAGTGCCTCGAAATGAGAGCCTGAATAAATGCGCTCCCTGCGCAGACAGCGGCGCCAACACCACAAACGGAAAATGACAGAGATGGAAAAGAAAATACTGCTCACGGATTGCCCGGATGCCAAAGGGCTCATCGCCAAGATCACCAACATCTGCTACAAGCACCAGCTCAACATCATCAAGAACGATGAGTTTGTGGATCACGAAAATGGCCGCTTCTTTATGCGTACCGAGCTGGAGGGGCGTTTCAACGACGAGACCCTGCTGGCAGATCTGGACGATGCCCTGCCCGCTGGCGCCGAGCGCCGTCTGGTCAAGGCAGGCAAGAAGCGTATCGTCATTCTGGTGACCAAGGAGACCCACTGCCTTGGCGACATTCTGATGAAGAACTACGCGGGCGCGCTGGATATGGATATCGTCGCGGTGATCGGCAACTACGACACCCTCGGCGAGCTCACCGGCAAGTTCAATATTCCGTTCCACACCGTCAGTCACGACCAGCTGAGCCGTACCGAGCATGAAGAGCAGGTGCGCGCAATCATCGACAGCTATGAGCCTGACTATGTGATCCTGGCCAAGTACATGCGGGTGCTGACCCCGAGCTTCGTTGAGGCCTACCCGCGCAAGATCCTCAACATCCACCACTCTTTCTTGCCCGCCTTCATCGGCGCCCGCCCTTATCAACAGGCGTTCGATCGTGGGGTCAAGCTGATTGGCGCCACCGCTCACTTCGTGACCAACGATCTGGATGAAGGCCCCATCGTCGAGCAGGATGTGATCCACGTCGGTCATGCCTTCAGTGCCGATGACATGGCCAAAGCGGGCCGTGATGTGGAGAAATCGGTGCTGAGCCGGGCGCTGGAGCTGGTGTTGAACGAGCGGGTATTCGTCTGCGGCAACAAGACGGTGGTCTTCAAGTAAGCGCCAACGCGGCACGTATGCAAATGCCAGAAACAACAACGGCTCCCGCGGGAGCCGTTGTTGTTTACACACCATCTATCACAGCGGCAAATTATTCACCGTCACGGCACCCTTCACCAGCTTCAGCTCGGAGATCAGTTTTTGCTGATCGGCCTTCAGATAACCCATCAGGGTCAACTGATCGAGCATCGGGGCCAGTTGCGGCACCGCCTTGCCCAGCTTGTCGCTCAGGCTGGCATGCAGTTGGCCACTCAGTGCCTGCATCCCCTCCTCGCTATTGAACAGCTGCTCCAGCGAGGTGGACGCCAGCGCCACATCCCCTTTCATGGCGACAGCTTCACCGTTGAGCTTGGCACTCAGGTCGGCCAGCTCCAGGGTTGCGCCACGTTTGAGCATCTTGTCCAGCGCCTGCTGGATGGCGCTATCCTCAATCCCCTGACCGCTGGCAGCCTGCAGACCCTGATACCCTTCCAGATCCAGCCCCTTGAGGTTAAGCGCCAACTTGCTGTCCGTTAATGCCAAGGTATCGGTTTCACTCTCCAGATCGAGTTTGGCAATCTTCATCTGATAACTGCTGGAGAGGGTTTGGGCATTGTCCCCTGTCAGCTGGGTCGTGGTGGTCAGCCCCTGCAACGACACCTTGACGCTATCGGGCAGTTGCAAGGTCAGTGCCGCCAGAGCCATTTCACTCTGGGGAGAGAGCATGACACCGCTGATCTCGGCGATGTCGGCGCTGCCCTTCAGGTCGGCCAGCACCAGATCCATCTTGCTCTGCTCTTCATGCACTGTCATTCCCTGCCAGGTCATGGTGAGGTGGCCACTCCCCTCCAGATCGCCGTGGAACTCACCGCTAAGTGGCAAAAAATTAAACTCGTCCAGCCCCTGTTTGACCTTGAACTCGTTAGCCCAAAAGCGGCTGCTGTTGGCTTGGGTCCACAGGCTGCTCACTGACTCCACACCTAATTGCCACTGCTCCATCCCCAGCGTGGCAAACACCGGCGCCAGAGAGCCTTGTTTGGTATCAAGCAGCACGTTGCTTTTGATATAGAGCGGCAAGATGCGGCTGGTCACGACAAACTGCAGATCCAGTGGTTGATCCCCTTGCAGATTGCTATCGAGTGCCGCCATCTCCTGTGGGGTGACCACCAGCTTCAACACTCCGTCACGCGCGAACAGATTGCTGTTGCCCGGTAGCCACTGCAGTTCCAGGCCTGTCTCGTTCTTCACCTTGGCAATCTGCTCCGCCACTATGTTATCGAAGCTGTTTCCGGTGTACCAACAGGCAGCCAAACCACCACCTATCAATGCCGCACCCACGGCGAGGGCCACTATCTTTTTCATAAATCCATGTGTCTCCAGGGAGTTGTCACTGCACTCTACGGGGCGGACTCGGGACGAGGCAAGTCCAATCAGATAGCAAGCCAACATTCTGCCGGCTCATCACAGCGTCACAACAAGGGACTGAAGAGATAGAAGATGTTCTCCATCGCCTTTTTGTACCAGGGGCGCGCCTGCCATTTGGCCAGCGTCATCGGGGTCGCTTCCGTCATATAACCCTGCACCAAGCGAGTCATCTGAGCCACGAAGGCGGGGTTATCGACCAATAGGGTCACTTCAAAATTGAGCCAGAGGCTACGACGATCCAGGTTAACCGTGCCCACCAAAGCAAAGTCATCGTCTACTAGCACACTCTTGGTATGGAGCAAACCGGCATCATAACGATAGATCTCCACCCCTGCCGCCAGCAGCTCCTCCATAAAGGCATTACAGGCATAGTTAGCCATGATGGAGTCGTTGCGTTCGGGCAATACCAGTTGCACCTGCACCCCGCGAGCAGCCGCCGAGCTGAGCGCTGCCGCCAGCGGATCATCAGGCACGAAGTAGGGGGTGGTTAGCACCAGATGGCTACGGGCTTGATAAATGGCCAGCAGCAGGCTCTGCTGAATACAATCGCCACCAACGAAAGGACCCGACGGGATAAGCTGGGCACGGTAGTTGGTCTGGGGCCAGACCTCAGGATCGTGCTGCAAACTGTCGAGCAACCGCTCGCCGGTCTCCATCTCCCAATCCCAGACGAAGATGGACCACATCAGTGGTACCATGGGGCCCTGTACCCGGATCATGATATCGACCCACTGGCCGACGCCGGCATCCTGTTTGAAGAAACGGGGATCCACCATATTCATCGAGCCGGTGTAACCCACCCGGTCATCGATCACCACCAGCTTGCGGTGCATGCGCAGATCCTGGCGCTGGAACAGAATGCGCCAAGCACCGACCGGCAGCACTTCCACCAGCTTGACCCCCGCCTTGCGCAACTTTTTCGGCCAGTGTGACCGGAAGAACTGTTTGCTGCCCACCGAATCGAGCAACAAACGACAATCCACGCCGCGCAGCGCCACCTCAATCAACGCCTCGCATACCTGGTCAGCATCGCCACCCGGGTGCCAGATGTAGAACTCCAGATAACAAGACTGGGAGGATTGACGAATATCGCGCACTATTTCGCGTAATATCGATTCGGGTTTGTTCAGCAGCGTCATGCGATTGCCAGACAGCATCGGCATCCCCAAGCGACTCTGGATCAAATCGTGCAAAGGCAGCGCCTTGGCACCCACCTCACAACAGTGCTGGGGAAACAGACGGGCCAACTGACGCGTCCAGATAGCATAAGGGCGGTACATGGCCTGGGCACGCTCAGCGCGGCGGCGACCCAGTTTGATCTCGCCAAACAAGATGTAGAAGCCTACCCCGGCAAACGGAATGGCATAGATAAGGGCAAGCCAAGCCAGCGATACCCCGATAGGACGCCGCTTCATGATCACCCGAAACGACACCCCGGTGACGATCACGGTATGAAAAAGCAGTAGCAGCCAGCCCAAAAAACGGGAGAAAAGCAGGTGGAGATCGTATTCCAAACCGTTGAGCAACGGGGACTCCTTGTGATCGACAAACAGTGCGCTGGGCAGACCCAACATGGTCAAAATGGTATGCTGTAAGACAAATCCATTCTATCAGGTCGCCCCCATGATCCTGCAATCTATGCTGCTGAGTCTGGCCATGCTAAGCCAGGGCTCATATGACATCAATGAGCAACAGATAAACCAGTACCTGCAATCCCAGGTGCAAATCGACAAACAGCTGGAGCTGCCTGGCATCATCAAGGCCCATGTGCAGCTAGAACAGAGCGATGTACAAATTGGTCGCCAGCGTCCCGATACCGCCCGGGTCTATGGCAAGGGCAAGCTCAAAATAGCCCTGCCCGACAATACCGAATATGACGCCCGCCTGCAGATGACCTATGAGGCGAGACCCCGCTATGACAAGGCCCAGAGCGCACTGTTTCTCGATAACATGAAGCTGGTGGAGTACAAGCTGGAGCCGGAGGCGGCCGAGAAGAAGTTCGGGCTCATGCTCAATATGCTGCTGCAGAGCATGGAGAAACGGCTGGAGAGCAAACCTGTCTACAAACTCAATGACAAAGACCCGGATCAGGCCTGGCTGAAGGAAAATCTGCTGGGATTGGAGCTGTCACCGGGCAAGATCCACCTGCTGACCAAGCCTCGTTGACTACTTAATTCGGGAGGAGCTGGGTGCCTTCTCGTATCAGTAGCTCAACCTGATAGCCTTGCTGCTGCTGTCGCTCATACAGTGAGAAGAGTGACCCACTCAATCGGTTGAGCGGCATATCGGCAAAACCGGCCTTGAGATAAAACGGCTTCTCGAAAGGCAGCACCTGGCAGACCACCGGCTTTTCGAGCAAATCGCGGCAGGCATGTTGCAACAGGCTGGAACCCAGCCCCAACGACTGATAGTGGGGCAACAGACGAAAGCCGCACAAGTGATAGAACTCCTCTTCGTCCCGCAACCGCACCGCCCCTACCAACCAGTGCGCGTCACGTACGACAAAGATCCGCTCGGCCAGATCCGGCACATAGTGGGAAAATGTCGTCTCGTAATAGTCCCTGATAAGAGAGAGGTCTGCATCGCAGTACTCTTCAAAAACAAGCTCCATCGCCGGCTGGCTCGTCACAGATTAATCCCTTGAAATCAGTTTATTAAATTTCACTGGCTAATCAGTGCCTGTGACAGCAGCACGATAACATGGCTGCCATTCACAAAAAAGCGACTGCTATTACCATCCCGCTCGACACAGCAGGGGGGATGATTGCCCATCCCTACCTGAACCAAAGAGCCTGCCTCATAACAACCTCTTCTTGCTTTGGATTCTTTGATCCCGGTCACTGCCATAAGCCATTTGCCCGTTTTCGCCGCTTGTTCCGCGCTCGTCATGATGCTTTACTCAACATCATCACCACGGGAAGGAGTCCAGGGTTGAAAGCATGGATGCTGGCAGGCCATATGTTGTTGTTACCGCTGGCAGGATGGAGCCAGACACCGCCTCCTGCAGAGGTGGTATTTCTCACTGTTACCCCCTCCCCCTTGCGCCAGGCCGATACTCCTCCCGTGCCAGCCACGGCAACCCTAGGCAGCAAACAGATCCAGGTCTATAAATCGGTGCAGCAGAACGGGGTGGTACGCTACTCCGACATGGCACCCGAACAAGGCCACTACGAGCTGCTGCTATTCAATGACTGCTTCGCCTGCAACCCCAAATCCAGCGTCAACTGGCAGACCACAGGGCTGTTCCTCTATGACTATGCCAGCACCATCAAGGCAGCCGCCAAAACCTATCAGGTTGAACCGGCGTTGATCCGGGCGCTGATCCATGCCGAGTCAGCGTTTAATCCGTTGGCGGTTTCCCGCAAGGGGGCGATGGGCCTGACCCAGCTGATGCCTGCCACTGCGCAAGAACTGGGGGTCGGCAATGCTCTGCTGGCCGAGCAGAACATCTTCGGCGGGGTAAAATACCTGGCTGGCTTGCTCAGGCAATATGGCGGCAATGTAGCGCTGGCAACCGCTGCCTATAATGCCGGCCCGGGAGCCGTACAAAAACATGGCGGTATCCCGCCCTACGCAGAAACACGCGCCTATGTGGAACGCGTCCAGCTATTGCACCAACGCTACAAAGATATGCTGCAGGCCAAGGGGCTCTAACCCTCGGCGCTGATAATTATCTCTTCCATCCCTCCAGAAACAAAAAACACGCCCGCAGGCGTGTCGATACCACACTTTTGTTTGAACGATTACTTCTGCTCAGTCGCCACCAGGCGATAAGCCAGCGCACCCAGAATGGCACCGACAATCGGGGCAACCCAGAACAGCCACAGCTGACTCACAGCCCAGTCACCCACAAACAGGGCTACGCCAGTACTGCGAGCCGGGTTGACCGAGGTATTGGTCACAGGAATGCTGACGAGGTGGATCAGGGTCAGGCACAGGCCGATGGCGATCGGCGCGAAACCGGCAGGGGCGCGGCTATCGGTGGCACCCATGATCACGAACAGGAAGAAGCCGGTCATCACCATTTCACACACCAGTGCTGCAGTCAGGCTGTAACCACCCGGAGAGTGCTCACCGTAGCCGTTGGAGGCAAAACCGGCTGAGAGATCAAACCCGGCCTGACCACTGGCAATCACATAGAGCACGGCTGCAGCGGCGATGCCACCCAGCACTTGCGCCACGATATAAGGCAGCACGCCGGATGCAGGGAAACGGCCACCCGCCCACAGACCGACGGTAACGGCCGGATTGAGGTGGCAACCGGAGATATGGCCGATGGCAAACGCCATGGTCAACACGGTCAGACCAAAGGCCAGCGAGACCCCCAGCAGACCGATCCCCACATGCGGAAAGGCCGCTGCCAGCACAGCACTGCCGCACCCGCCCAATACCAGCCAGAAAGTGCCCATAAACTCAGCAGCAACAGGTTTCACATTCATTCTCCCAATGAGATAACAGTAAAAAAGACTCAAAAAAAGCCTTAGATTTAATAAGCGCAGCATTATGGGAGTGTCGCTCGAGAATGCGAACCTTACAGAAATGTGTGATTTTTGTGATACCCATCACAAACAATTGATTAAATGAGATATTTATCACTATCGAGGGGTGGCATATGGTGCTGCCACTACAAACATGGTGCGACAAGGATTGACGCTACATATCAGGAGCGCTCGTATATCGCTCAGCTAAGGTGCCATATGCCCGGCAGGCGTGAAGCGGCTGACAACCTGCCCCTGATGCTCGATCCACTCCATGAACATAGCGGCAGGGCGAGCATAGACCTGACCATCCTGCTCGGATTGATAGATCACCAGCTGCTCCTGGGTTTCGGTATGCAGGGCGAGGGTGAGCACTTGATAGTAACCCCCCTTGAAGTGGCGATAACGGCCAGGAACGGGTGCATGCATGGGAATGCCTCAATATGGGTGGGTCGATGCGATGACATGAGTCGTCGAGTATGGCTAACCAAATCAGCCGGTACCAGCTTGCCTCAAATCACAAAGGGGATAAGAAAGTTTTGTACACAAGCTCATCGTGCCAGTGGATACCAATATTTCAACACAGTCGGGTATCTTTGTTAATCAGCCCACCATCTTTCACTGGTAACCTCTAGTCACACAAACGATCGTGCTGAATTTAATGATTTGGCAACCCTGTTTCAGGGCTAAAAATCAGGGATTTCTTCTAAAAAGAGGATTGTTCTAGCATTCAATTCTGTGAAGAATAGGGGAAAAGAAATTTGATACTAAAAAATCGCCTTTTTCGCCAACGCGTCCCCATGGGGAAGGAATCACAGTCACCATGTTCACTATCGACAAGTCGCACAAGCTCGACGATGTCTGCTACGACATCCGCGGCCCGGTGCATAAAGAAGCCCGCCGTCTCGAAGACGAAGGCCACCGCATTCTCAAGCTCAACATCGGCAACCCGGCCCCGTTTGGTTTTGATGCCCCGGAAGAGATCATCAAGGATGTGATCCTCAACATGCCGCTAAGCCAGGGCTACTGCGACTCCAAGGGGCTGTTTTCTGCCCGCAAGGCGGTGATGCAGTACTACCAGCAAAAAGGGATGCGCAAAGTCGATATCGACGACATCTATATCGGCAATGGTGCCAGCGAGCTGATCGTGATGGCGATGCAGGCGCTGCTCAACAACGGCGACGAGATGCTGGTGCCCTCCCCCGACTACCCGCTCTGGACTGCTGCCGTCACCCTCTCCGGTGGCCATGCGGTGCACTATCGCTGCGACGAAGGGGCTGACTGGTATCCGGATCTCGACGACATCCGCGCCCGCATCACCCCGCGCACCCGCGGCCTGGTGCTGATCAACCCCAACAACCCGACCGGCGCCGTTTACGGCAGCGAGTTCCTGCTGGAAGTGATCGAGATCGCCCGCCAGCACAACCTCATCATTTTCGCCGACGAGATCTACGACAAGATCCTCTACGACGATATCTCCCACACCAGCGTTTGCACCCTGTGTGACGACGTGATCGTGGTGACCTTCAACGGTCTCTCCAAGGCCTACCGCGCCTGTGGCTTCCGTCAGGGCTGGATGGTCATCACTGGCCCCAAAGGACGCGCCCGCGGCTATATCGAGGGGCTGGAGATGCTGGCCTCCATGCGGCTGTGCGCCAACGTGCCGATGCAACACGCCATCCAGACCGCGCTCGGCGGCTATCAGAGCATCAACGAGCTGATCCTGCCGGGCGGCCGCTTGCGCAAACAGCGGGACAAGGCGTGGGAGCTGCTCAACGACATTCCGGGGGTCTCCTGCGTCAAACCCAAGGGGGCGCTCTACATGTTCCCGCGCCTTGACCCCAAGGTGTATGACATTCGCGACGACCAGAAGATGGTGTTCGACCTGCTGCAACAAGAGAAGCTGTTGCTGGTGCAGGGTACCGGCTTCAACTGGCCGGCGCCGGATCACTTCCGGCTGGTGTTCCTGCCCCGTGAAGAGGAGCTGGAAGAGGCCATTGGCCGCCTCGCCCGCTTCCTCAAGGGTTACAAGCAGTAAGTACAACTCGTCGCAACAAAAAGGCTCCTTCGGAGCCTTTTTTCCTCTTACACACCATGATGCTGGCAACCGATGTGGCGCTCTCCCCCTCACGACCATAGTGCGAGGCAACCACGCCACCGCAACGCCATTGCGTTGATAAAAAAGCCCCCTCTTTTTCCAAAGAGGGGGCTTTAGCAATCCCGGGGCCCCTCTTTGGAACAAGAAGGAGCCCTGTTTTCGCTTACGTCAGGATCAGAGCTCGACCACGTCGAATTTCACGTCCGGATTCACATCCGCATCGTAATCAACCTCATCCAGCCCGAAACCAAACAGGCCGAGGAAGGTCTGCTTGTAGCCGGTGTAGTCGGTCAGCTCGGAGAGATTCTCGCTGGTAATGGAGGGCCACAGATCGCGGCAGGTCTGCTGCACATCTTCGCGCAGTTCCCAGTCATCCATGCGGATGCGCGCCTGCTCGTCCAGCGCCATATCGGAAGCGTAGAGACGGGTGCGCATCATGCGGTCCACCTGCTCCATGCAGCCCTCGTGAATGCCCTTCTCCTTCATGATCTTGAAGGCCATGGAGATATAGAGCGGCATCACCGGAATGGCGGAAGAGGCCTGGGTCACCACGGATTTCAGCACGGCCACGTGAGCGGTGCCGCCCTTGGCTGCCAGATCGCCACGGATAGCGGTGGCGGCGCGGTCCAGATCTTCCTTGGCGCGCCCCAGGGTGCCGTGCCAGTAGATTGGCCAGGTCAGATCGGTGCCGATGTAGGAGTAAGCCACCGACTTGGCGCCGTCAGCCAGCACCCCTGCATCACGCAGGGCAGCCATCCACAGCTCCCAATCCTGACCGCCCATCACTGTGATGGTGTTCTGGATCTCTTCCTCATTCGCCGGCTCGACGGTGGCGGTGATGATCTGATCCTTGTTGGTATCGATGGCGGTGGTGGTGTAGGTCTCGCCGATAGGTTTCAGGGCAGAGCGCACCACTTCACCGGTCTCCGGCATTTTACGCACCGGAGAGGCCAGGGAGTAGACCACCAGATCAATCTGACCCAGATCCTGCTTGATAAGCTCGATCACCTTGGCACGGCACTCGTTGGAGAAGGCATCGCCGTTGACGCTCTTGGCGTAGAGGCTCGCCTCTTTGGCGGCCTTGTCGAAGGCGGCGGAGTTGTACCAGCCAGCGGTGCCGGTCTTGGACTCGGTGCCCGCTTTTTCAAAGAAGACGCCGAGGGTGGCGGCGCCGCTACCGAAGGCAGCCGCAATCCGGGAGGCCAGGCCATAACCGGTGGAAGCGCCGATCACCAGCACCTTCTTGGGACCATTCTCGATGGTGCCTTTGGCCTGGGTATAAGCGATCTGGCGACGAACATTGGCTTCACAACCGACCGGATGAGTGGTGGTGCAGATAAAGCCGCGAACCTTGGGTTTGATGATCATATGGGGTCTCGGATCCGTTTAATGGATGAAATCGGGGCATAAGATACCTCATCTTGCCGCGATAAGGTGCTCTGATGTGTTGAACTGCGGCAAAATGGGCATCCGAAGGTGGCCATCATAGTCCATGCCATGGTGCCTACCTTACGGCAACTAGCAGGCAATGCGGGTGATATGACCATCTTGCAGCTTATAGAAGGCATCTTGCGGCAACTCTTGTGACCAGGTCGCCTCATAGTCGAGATCGGCGTAGACGCCGCGCAGCATGGCGCCGAGCAAACCGTGGGAGATGACGATGGTCCGCTCGGCGAGCGTTGGATCCAGCAACCACTGGTGTGCCCGGCGCTGAATGCTCTCGAAACTCTCTGCCCCCGGCGCTTGCAGATACCAGTCCCCCCTGCCGGTATCGAGCTCGGGGTGGGCAAGCCGCAGTTCCGGGATCTGGCAGCTCTCCCACTCCCCCATTCCCAGCTCCATCAAGCGATCGTCCCAGACGATGCGATCCGCCGCCAGCCCCAGCTGCTCGCACACCAGCAGCGCAGTCTGGCGAGCACGCCCGAGCGGGCTGGCATACACAGTCCAGCGGGCAGGATCCGCCAGCTCGTCGGCCAGCCGCTGTCCCATGGCGATGGCTTGCGCCTCGCCCTTGTCGGTCAGATCGGAGTTACAACGCCCCTGCAGACGCTGCTCGGCATTGAATCGGGTCTGGCCGTGGCGCAGCAGATAGATGAGTCGAGACATGGTTTCTCCAGCACATTCAGATAGATAGAAAAATGAAGGGGGACGATGATAGCAGATAGGCAAGTGTGATGACGCAAACAGGGTGGCACCAACGGGCGTAAAAACGGGTCACTGCTGACCCGTTTGCTACCAGAGTGGCCGGATTGAACCGGCTCAGCCGTTCTTGATCTCCCGCAGATAGCGGTAGATGGAGTGAACCGAGATGCCGAGCTGGCGCGCGGCGATCTGGGCACTGTCTTTAAGCTCGAAGATCCCCATGTCGTGCAGCTGGTTGACGATGATCCGGGTCTTCTGGGACGGCGGCACCGCCTCGTTGCCACGCACCTCGGCACTGACGGTGTCGATGGTGCTGTTGAGCGCTTCGTCGATGTTACGGGCGAACACCTCAGGTGTGGCATGGCTCTCGTGGGGATGCATGCACTCCGGCATCATGGTCCGCAGCACGGATTGCAACGGGGCATCCATGTCGCTATTGATGCAGAGCAGCCCGATTGCCTGATGCTCACTATTGCGAATGACAGTGGTCAGGGATCGCAGCGTCTTGCCGGTGGCACACTTGGTCATGTAGGGGCTGGAAATATCCTGCCCGCTCTTGAGCTTCATCATCGCCAGATTGGTGATGGGGGCGCCGACACTGCGGCCAGTGATATGACCATTGGCAATCTTGATGATCGAGGGATTGCGCCCATCCAGACTGTGGAGCAGCACCTCGGTGTGCTGGCCATACATGGCGGCGATGCCATCCACTATGTTCTCCATCGACCGGAGGATCTCAAAATCGCTCGCACTCAACTCTTGCAGCTTCACAATGGGACCTTCTTGCAAGGGCTGCTGCACATGGCTTGTATGGGCGGTTATAGGGCCGTGCAGCAGCCGACAGGGACATCAGGCGGACATGATATCAATAATGGTGGTATCTGTGGCAGACATGCCGTCCTTCACCATCTGGCCGACGTTGCGGATGGTTTGATCCACATTGTCGGAGACGATCCCCTGCCCCGATACCGAGTGGCTGTTGAGGGCCATCAGGAAGCCGCGCACCGCCGCACCTGAAGAGGTACTCACCTTCATGGCGCAGGAGGCTTTCGCCCCGTCGCACACCATACCGGCACTGTCGCTCAACACGTTCTGGATGGCGAAGCTGGATTGCTCGAAGCTGCCGCCCGCCAGATAGACCATGGCCATGGAGGCCGCCGCGCTGGTCACGGTATTGCCACAGAAGGCCGACAGCGGTGGATAGTGGGACTTGATATAGATGGCACCCAGATGGCTCATGATCAGAGCGCGGGCCAGCTGCTCTTCGCTGGCACCGTAACGCTCAGCAATCACCATCACCGGGATGGTGGCGGCAATACCCTGGTTGCCGCTGCCGAAGTTGCTCATGGCAGGCAGGGTGGCGCCCCCCATGCGGGCATCGGAGGCGGCGGCCGTCATCATCACGATGCGGTTCATCACATCCTCACCAATAAGGCCAGCCTGAATATTCTGCTGCATGGTACGGCCAATCTGCAGACCGTAGGGGTTGTTCATCCCCTCGGCGGAGAGCTTGCCGTTGAGCACAGAGGCTTGGAGAATGAACTTGATCTGCTCGAACTCCACCTGGGTGGCGAACTCATAGATGGCGGCGATGCTGATATCGACCCCGTCACAGATGGCACCGGTGGCACCACCCTGGCTCTGATCAGCGGCGAAGGTTATTTCGCCATCGCGGCGCTGCTCGACGATACGGGTATGACCACCGCACAGGGTCACGTCGGCGCTGTGCTCCTCCCCTTGCTCATCAACACCAAACACGGTCACGCGGCAGAAGATAAACTCGGGGGCGGCGGTGCGGCTCACCTGCACATTTCCGGCATCGATCAGCAGTTGGGCACGGTCCACCTGATCGGGCTCAATGGCAGCCAGTACCTCCAGTCCGCCATCGGCGTTGCCACCGATGGCGCCGGCGGCGGCCGCGATGGCCAGACCAATCTTGCCGGTGCCCGGCACATAGACACCCATCGAGTTTTTGTAGAGATTATCCGACACCACAACTTCGAGGCGGCGGGGTTCACAGCCCAACTGCCGGGCGGCGACAGCCGCGGCATAGGCGGCGGCGATTGGCTCGGTACAACCCAGCGCCGGTTTGACAACCTGTTGAATAATCTGCAGATACTGCTGCCACGCTTGTTTCATCTCTGGAACCTTTTTTTCAGCATTAACGAGCGATATGGGCGATCGCTTCCACTTCAACCTTGACGCCCATCGGCAGATCCTTCACTGCGAAGCAGCTGCGCGCCGGACAATCTTTCTGGAAATAGGCTTTATAGACCTCGTTGAACGCGGCAAAATCGCTGATCTCGGCCAGGTAGCAGGTGGTTTTGAGCACGGTATCGAGCGAGCCGCCCGCGGCTTCCAGCACGAATTTCAGGTTCTCCAACGACTGGCGAGTCTGAGCAGCAATGCCCCCTTCCACCACGCCACCTTGCTGCTTGCAGACCGGCAGCTGGCCGGAGGTAAAGATGAGATCGCCATAGGCGGTGCCGTGGCTGTAAGGGCCGATAGCGTCAGGTGCCGCTGCTGCTGTGATGATGCTTTTCATTTTACCACTCCAATGCATGCAATTTTTTTTGCAGTTATGAATCTAATTTCTTGCAACATTATTTGCTTTTTATTTTATTCATTCAACAAAAATATACAAGATGGGGTCAGAAAGCATCTTCAGGTCTCAAAACAAACCGTGATCACCGTCCATATTTCAACAAAAGTACCGTTCAGGGCATTGTGTGCAAACCAATAATGCAACTATATTTGCGCCGCCCTCACTTACCCCTATAAAAAGAAGGTTTTAATGGACGCACATAGCACCACACTCACCAGCCCAACTATGGGTACCCTGGAATGGAAAGAAGCGGTTCGCTTCGACAGCACCGACTGGGGCTGGATTATCATGAGCATCGGCATGGCCATCGGCGCGGGGATCGTCTTCCTGCCGGTACAGGTGGGTCTGATGGGTTTGTGGGTCTTTTTGCTCTCAGCGGTGATCGGCTACCCGGCCATGTATATGTTCCAGCGCCTCTTTATCAACACCCTGGCCACCTCGCCAGAGTGCAAGGATTACCCCAGCGTCATCACCGGTTACCTCGGCAAAAACTGGGGCATGCTGCTCGGCGCCCTCTATTTTGTGATGCTGGTGATCTGGGTCTTTGTCTACTCCACAGCCATCACCAATGACAGCGCCTCCTTCTTGCAAAGCTTCGGCGTCACCGACGGTCTGATCTCGGACAATCCCTTCTATGGTCTGGTGCTGATCTGCGGTCTGGTGGCGCTGGCCTCCCGTGGCGAGAACCTGCTGTTCAAGATCTCCACCTTTATGGTGCTGACCAAGATCAGCGTGGTAGCCGTGCTCGGCCTGATGATGGTGGACAAGTGGGATGCGGCCAACATCACCGCCATGCCTGCTGCCGGTGACTGGATGAAGGATGCCATCATCATGCTGCCCTTCACCCTCACCTCCATCCTCTTTATCCAGAGCCTGAGCCCCATGGTGATCTCCTACCGCTCCCGGGAGAAGTCGCTGGAAGTGGCCCGCTTCAAGGCGATGCGCGCCATGAATATCGCCTTCGGCATCCTGTTCGTGGTGGTGTTCTTCTACGCGGTCTCCTTCACCCTGGCCATGGGCCACGATCAGGCGGTCAAAGCCTCTGAAGAGAACATCTCCGCGCTGGCCATGGTAGCCCAGGGGATGCCCGGCCAGACCCTCAAGCTGCTCAGCCTGACCCTCAACATCTTCGCGGTGATGACCGCCTACTTCGGCGTTTACCTCGGTTTCCGTGAAGCCTGTCAGGGACTGGCGATGAACCTGCTGCGCCGGGTGATGCCGGAAAACCGCATCAACCGGGATCTGGTGGGCAAAGGCATCATGGTCTTTACCGTCATGCTCTCCTGGGGTGCCATCGTGCTCAACGCACCGGTACTGAGCTTCACCTCCATCTGCAGCCCCATCTTCGGCATGGTCGGTTGCCTGATCCCGGCCTATCTGGTCTATCAGGTACCGGCACTGCACAAGTACAAGGGCACGTCCCTTTACATCATCATCGTCACCGGCCTGCTGCTCTGTGTCTCGCCCTTCCTGGCGTTCAACTGATCGACTGCAAGCGGATATCCTCTTATCGACCACGGGTCACCTTCGGGTGGCCCGTTTTCTATTGCTATCAATAGCGGAACAGATGGCTCGTCCTGCTTCCCCCACAGAGACAAAAAGCCAAGGGGATCACAACTTGCAATCGAGCCTCACCCAAGGGGGAACCGCTCAGAGTACTATTCAGGCAGCACCCATCACGCCCGCACTCAGGTATCGAGGCTTAACATGAAATGGATTTTCAACCCCGCCATCCGGCTGGGCAATCAGCTCTCCTTCAAATACAAATTTCTGCTCTGGTCCTGCCTGATGCTGCTGCCGCTGGCCTACAGCATGGCCAATCTGCTGGGGCGGCTACAGGATGACAGCGAGCAGGCCAACCGGGAGCTGGCGGGGGTGGTCAATCTCGCCCCCCTTCCCGCCATCGAGCAAGCCCTGCTCATCCATCGCAATCTGGTGACCCGCCACGCCTATGAGGTGGATCCGGTCGGTGACGATCAGGTCAAGGCGGCCGCGCAAGCGGTGGATCAGAGCCTGCAAGCCTTTGCCGACACCCGCCAGAACAACCCCTCCTTTGATGCCCTCAAGCAGGGCTGGGCCGCCCTGCAGAGTGAAGTGGGCAAGCTGGAGGTGGAGCAGAGCAACCTGCGCCACGACAAGCTGCTGACCGGGGTGCGCCACCTCTACAAGCACATCACCGCCTCCAGCAGCCTGATTCAGGATCCGGCGCTCGGCACTTACTACATGGTGATCCTCTCCAGCGAGCGGTTGCCACAGCTGCGCGACCTGCTGGCTCAGGTGCGGGATCGCGCCGCCACCATCGCCGACTTCGGCCTGTTTCAGGCAGAGGGCTACAGCGGCCTGCGTTTTCGTCTCGACCTTATCAATGCCACCCTGCAGGAGCTGGAAGCTGACCTGACCCTGCTCTACCAGATCGAACCGGCCTACCGCGCCGAGCTGGGCCAGCAGACCGATGCCCTGATACAGCTGGTGCGTCAGGGGGTCGATACCATGGAAAACAAGATGATGAAAGATCAGCTGGTGCAGCTCTCCACCAAGGAGGTGCAGGCACTGGGGGATAACATGGATGGTGCTATCACTGCACTGGCAGGCCATGTGCGCCAACGGCTGGAGGCCGATCTGCACCAGCGACTGGTGGCCAACCAACACCACTTCTGGTGGGTCACCGCGCCGCTGACTGCCAGCTTACTGCTCTACCTCTACCTGATGATCGGCGCCTATCTCTCCCTGCGCGAAACCGTGGGGCGGGTGCGCGATATTGCCGCCCGGGTCAACGCCCGGGATCTCAGCCAGCATATCGAGATCGTCGGTCAGGACGAGCTGGCCGCCATCAGCCGGGATTACAACGTAACCCTGGAAACCCTGCGCACCCTGATGCTGCGGGTGCGGGAGAATGGCGTCACCGTGGTGGAGAGCGCCACCGACATCGAAGCGCGCACCTGCCGCTCGCAGGAGGTGATTGCCGATCAGCAAGGGGAGACCCATCAGGTCGCCACCGCCATCAAGGAGCTGGCCGCCACCTCACAAGACATGGCGGGCAACGCCCTGCAAGCCGCCCGCATGACGCAGGAGGCACAAAACGTGGTCGGTCAGGGCGAGGATGTGGTGGAGCGCACCATCAAGGCCATCGACCATATCAACCGCGAGGTGCTGCGTACCGCCGACACCATAGGTCAGCTGGAGCAGCAGTGTAGCCAGATTGGCGGCGTCATCAGCGTGATCCGCGGTATCGCCGAACAGACCAACCTGCTGGCCCTCAACGCCGCCATCGAAGCGGCCCGAGCCGGTGAGCAAGGCCGTGGCTTTGCAGTGGTGGCCGATGAGGTGCGCTCCCTGGCCAACCGTACCCAGGGGGCCACCGTCGAGATCCAGAAGATGATTGAACAGTTGCAATCCGGTGCCCGCGCCTCGGTCACTGCCATGTCGGCGGCCAGCCATGAAGCGCAGGAGGGGGTCGGTCTGGCGCAGGAGGCGAAACAGGCCTTTGGCGCCATCACCGAGAAGGTGGATCGGATGGTCGATACCAACGCCATCATCGCCAGCGCCATCGAGCAGCAAGGGGCCGTGGTCAACGAGATCGAACGCAACGTGGTGCGGATCTCCGATGGCAGCGACGAGGCGCTGCAGGTGGCCAACGCCGCCCGCGATGCCGCCCGCCAGATCCACCAACTCACCGAACAGCTGCGCGCCATGGTGCAGAGCTTCGTGCTGTGACCCCGCGCTGACAAGCCGGGCTCAACGTGAGCCCGGCATTATCCTGGTCTCGCATCTCCCCACAACATCTCGGTTAAACGGATAATCCAGAAAATCTCTGCTCCCACTTGCCGGGCAAACGCCAACAAAGTAGTCTCGAACGAAAACAAAATGCGGTATTTCCGACGCGCACTGCCTGCGATGTCGAGGCAAGCCGCCTGCCAGCCACAGATAAAACCAGCGTCACTTCATCTATCACCCGCTTCAGGCAAGGATTTACCCATGGCCAGATACCAGTTTTTTACCGTTCCGGCGTCCAATCGGCAGCAATACACCTTTATCGACATGGCTTCCCCGACTTTTCTGAGTGAAAAGGCGGCACTGCTGACCCAAGGATTCGAGGTGGAGGAGGACTTTATTGACGCCACCAGCCCGCGAGAGGCCGTCGAGAAGTACCAATCCAATTTTCTCTATGTGGCGGACGAGATAGGCAAGTCCGATAGCACCTACGCCGCGGCCGTCGCCATGCTGGAGCTAAATTGCTGTTCCGAATAGTAGATCACCGGAGGAAGGGAACTCAGTCCAGTTTGTGCGATCTCATTAGTCGCCAAACAAAACAAGCCACACCCAAAGGACTGAGTTGATGCCTATCCTACCACCCCTGCCACGGTCACAACGGCGCCGCATTCACAAAATCATCCATGCCACGCGTGATACAGGACATGCTCGTCGCTTGATGGCCATCTTGCTGTTACATGAAGGACGTACGGTCACCGATGTTCATCACCTTACCGGCGCTGCGCGCTCGACCATCGGTCGTTGGCTTCGGTGGTATCGAGATGAAGGCATAGATGCGCTAGAAGCCTTACCGGCTGGCCGTGCCCCAGTTTTACCTATCGCTAAGATGGTCACCTTACTGGTGCTGCTCATGCAGTTTTCTCCGCAAGATTTTGGTTATCAGCGCAGCCGTTGGTGTACCGAACTATTGGCTATCAAAATCAATCGGTTAACAGGGCTCAATGTGGCCGCCTCCACACTTCGTCGATGGTTACCTCGTATGGGGATTGTCTGGCGCAGGCCCGTGCCGACCTTGCGGATAAAAGACCCGGCCTATCAGGAGAAAATGGCGAATATCGACGCCACGCTGGCCCGTTGTAATGCCGACAATCCGGTGTTTTATGAGGATGAAGTCGATATAGACCTCAATCCCAAATTAGGGGCCGACTGGATGTTCAGAGCGCAGCAAAAGCGAGTTGTCACACCGGGGCAGAATGCAAAGCATTACCTGGCAGGCGTTCTCCATGCAGGCAACGGAAGGGTACTTTACGTCAGCGGGATAAAGAAAAACTCATCGCTGTTTATCGCCATGCGGGAAAAGCTGCGCCACCACTACCGACGAGCCAAAACCATCACGCTGATCCTCGATAACTACATCATTCACAAAAGCAAACAGACCGAGCGATGGTTGAAGAAGAACCCCAAGTTCTGCCTGGTATTCCAGCCAGTTTACAGTCCTTGGGTTAATCACATCGAACGGCTGTGGCACAAGTTACATGAAACCATCACGCGCAATCATCAATGCAGAGGGATGGCCAACCTGCTGGCTCGAGTGAAATACTTCATGGATACCGTGTCTCCTTCCCCGGGAATGGCTATGGCACAGCGAAGGTGTAGCACTATTAGGATCAGTTATTTAGGCAAGGGGCTACTGGGCAATAAAACCTGCTGAAATAAGGTGCAGCGGTGAAAAATGGTGGCCATAGTGGCAACGCGCCCGATGGCCATATGGCCAGAAGTCAATTCGGTGATTCACAAGCGCCCCAGCTGCTGGAGCATCTCAATCAGCTCCTCTTCGCTGCTCGGCTCATAGGCCAGCTGAAGGCTCGGCGCAGCGCCCCCCATCAGCAGGTAGACGTTGGTGCTGCAGTGGTCGTAGTGATACCACTTACCGTCGATACAGATCATGTCAACATTACATTTATTTACCATTTTCATGGCCATTCAATACACCATATAAACAAGAAACATAACTAACCCAAAGAATACACAAAAACACTCTAAATATGAGTGCACATATTAACTTCATAGCATGAGAGTATGCCCAGCTGCGCTAGTTTATAAACAAATAGATGAACGCAGGTCTTAAATGCGTTATAAAAGATACCTGCGACAAATTCAGACCAATAAAACCATGCTCAACCAAATTAACAAAACAAACAACTACGGGATAATTGGCAGGCAAGATGATGAGATCAATCTTTTGGAGTTGTTCACGCAACTGTGGAAGAAAAAGTCGAAAATTTTACTCGCGACCTTTATTTTTGGTGGCATAGGTGTGTTGTATGCAGTACTCGCACCGGAGCAATGGACCGCTCATGCGACTATTTATCAACCCAAGCAACTCGACACTCTGGAACTTGATAGGCTGAGGGCTAAGCTCAATTTATTGGGGCTGAGTGGTGTTAAGAATAACGACTCCATCTATAACGAATTTTTGTTGGAATTCAAGTCTTACAACAACATTAGAAATTACTTACAGAGCACTACACCATTCAAAGAATATGTGGCCAAGAATAACTTGAATGACCAGCAACAGCTGCTGCTGAGACAGTGGTCAAAATGGATGCAACTTACTCCTGAAGACAAAAAAGGGGAAGAACCTGGCGTCCATCTCTCTTTTTCTTTCTTTAACAAGGAAGATTCCCTCTCCATACTGACGGGGTATATTGACTATATCGTTCGGTTACAAGGCCAAGAGCAGCTCAATATTCTAGAGAACAATCGACAAAGCCAGATCAACACGCTTAAATTGGAAATAAGGCTGAAAACCGAAGATGCACAGCGCTCCTTATCCAGAGAGATAGACAGCATCGAATACAGTATGAGCATTGCCAAAGCAGCCAAAGTGAACAAACCATTGGTAAATTTCAACTACGGTGACCGCTTCCCAATCACCCTTGGTCAGGATGCATTGGCTCGAAAGTTAAACATTCTCAAGTCGCTGAAGATCGAAGAATATCAGCCAGGGATAATGGATCTGAATGCACAACTCGCCCGGCTGAAGAGCATCAATCTTGGTAAACTAACACTCAGCCCATTCACTTATCTGGATACCCCAAGCACACCACTTAGCCGTGATAAACCCAAGCGTCCGCTGATCGTCATCCTTGCTGCCATGCTGGGAGGAATGTTGGGTATTACACTGGTGCTGCTTCAACATGCAATTCAGCAACGCTGCAATAAAACCGAAACGGAGCATGATTTCCACCAATCCCTGTTGGCCAATGCCAGCTGAGAATGTCGAGCAGACACATCCCTCTCCTCTCTCCTTAATTTTTAGATAGCAGTAAAACGGCGCCCGAAGGCGCCGTTTTTTCATCCCCGCAACTGCGGAAGCACAAGCCAGAGACTTACTCTTCGTCTTCCAGATAGGCGTAGCCTTGCAGACCCAGCTCCAGCTCGTCGAGCAGGGCTTTGCGGGTGGCCTCGTCCAGCGCCGGATGGGCGGAGATCCGCTGATAGCTCTCGCGGATCACTGACGGGTCGATGTTGACGTAACGCAGCAGTTGGTCGACGGTGTCGCCGCGCACTATGTTGCGAATGTCCATCTTGCCTTCGTCATCCAGCCACACTTCGGCGCAGTGGGTATCACCGAACAGGTTGTGCAGATCCCCCAGGATCTCCTGATAGGCACCAACCAGGAAGAAGCCGACGTGGCACACTTCGTTCTCGGCGTACTCCGGCATCGGCAGGGTGCTCTCGACCCCCAGACCGTCGACGTAGTGCTCCACCTGACCGTCGGAGTCGCAGGTGATGTCCATCAGGATGCCACGACGAGTGAGCGGACGCTCAAGCCCGGTCAGCGGCATCACCGGGAACACCTGGCCGATACCCCAGGCATCTGGCAGGGACTGGAACAGGGAGAAGTTGGCAAAGCACTTGTCCGCCAGCTTTTCACTCAGTTCGTCCGCCAGCGCACGGTGGTTGCGGTTGACCGGGTTGAGCAGCTCTTTGAGCGCCAGACAGGTGTTCTGGTGCAGCATCTCGGCCCAGGCTCGCTGCTCAAGGTTGAGCAGGCCCATGGTGTACTGGGTGTTCACATCACCGAGATCGGCCACCGAGTCGTGGAAGATCTCCAGCAGGGAGGGATCTTCGCTGCGCAGATCCAGCCAACCTTTCCACATATTCTGCAAAATGGTGGGAGCATCTTCGTCCGGCGCGCTGATATCGCTCATCTCCACCCCTTCGGCACCAATCAGATTGGTGACCAGCACGGCGTGGTGGGCGGTCAGGGCACGGCCGGACTCGCTGATAATGGTGGGGTGCGGCAGATCGAACTCGCGGCAAACATCGCCGATGCCCCACACCACGTTGTTGGCGTACTCGGAGAGGCTGTAGTTGGCGGAGCAGTGGCTCTGGGAACGAGTGCCCTCATAGTCCACACCCAAACCACCGCCGACATCGACCACATCGATGGGCACACCCAGACGACGCAATTCGGAATAGAAGCGGCCGCACTCGCGGATCCCACCCTGAATGTCGCGGATGTTGGCGATCTGGGAGCCCAGATGGAAGTGCAGCAGTTGCAGGCAATCCAGCTTGTTCAGGCTGCGCAGACGCTCGACCAGCGCCAGGATCTGGGAGGCTGATAGGCCGAATTTCGACATGGAGCCGCCGCTCGATTCCCACATGCCGGAGCCGGTGGAGGCAAGCTTGGCGCGCACCCCGATATTGGGCTTGATGTTGAGGCGAGCTGACTCGTCCAGCACCATCTCAAGCTCGGAGGGCTTCTCTACCACTATGTAGACCTTGTGGCCCATCAGATTGCCGAGCAGGGCATGGCGAATATATTCGCGGTCTTTGTAACCGTTACAGACGATCACCGATCCTTGATCATGGTGATGGGACAGCACGGCCAGCAGTTCCGGTTTGGACCCAGCTTCCAGGCCAAGCCGGGGCTTGTCGCTGTAGGACTGGCTGATGGTCTCGATGACGCGACGCTGCTGGTTTACCTTGATCGGGTAAACGCACAGGTACTCCCCTTGATAGCCTGACTTCTCGATGGCCTGACCAAAGGCGTTGAACAGTGCATCGACCCGGCTCTTGAGGATGTCGGGGAAACGCAGCAACACGGGGGTAGTCAGCCCGGATTGACGCAGCTGTTCGATGGCATCAGAGATGACAATATGTGCATCAGGGCGCGACTTGTCGGGAGCAACGGTCACCTGACCGGCGTCATTGATATTGAAAAAACCCGCACCCCAGTAGGGAACGTTGTAGACCTTCAAGGAGTCCTTGCTGGACCAGTTAGTCATGGGCTATGCCTCGCAAATGAGCGACCAGAAGTCGCCTTCGTTACCCTCTATCACATCCAGACCCTCTTTCTTTACATCGTGGCAAGCCAACGCTGTCTGGTGGATTTTGGGAAGTAACGAGTCTTGATGTGGGGCTGGTGGCTTTACATCAAGCTCAACGGTATGCGGTGCCACCTTAAACGGGGCGCCGCGGTACTTTGATGACAGACGACATCAGCCACGCCGTCAGTTCATCATTCGGCAGCCATCACGACAGAAGGAGAGGGTTTCAAGGAAGAGAAGCGAAGACGCCAGCACGCATGCGTGTTGATAGACGACAACAACCACAGCCCAGCTCACATCAAGTGACCACCCATGACAAGGGAAGATGATGAGCCATTGGCCCACTCGGTCAAATGAACGATGAGAGTCTGTTGCTCTCCCTGATACCGGAGCCTAACCGGTATTAAAGAAACCATGCCCAGCAGTGTCTGTCGTTTCTGCGTGCCTCGCCCTATAGGCGTATGATCGGTCGGGTATCTGGCGGCGCTGCCTGCTTCAGAGTTGCCCTTGGATCGGCGCGGAGTGTACACACTTACCGCAGGCAGTGACAATAAAAAAGAGTGCTCAAAATCCCCTTTTAACCAAGGGATGAAATCTTGCTGGCGGGCAGGCGGGCTCTGGGGTGGCACTGGTTATGCGATGCGGCTATTTCCCCTTGAAAAGTGTGTTAAAACGACACGGCAAGGCTGACGCCTTGCTGTGCGGTGGCTGGGGGGAATTTCACCCCCACCACAAGCGCCTAAATATCGCGATAACGCCACATTTTATGCGCACCGGCACGCCACGGGTACCCGACAGCCATTCGGCGCACCGCCGCGCTGTGCGTCAAAAAATGGGAAAAACCTGCGCTGACGCAATGAGTGGCCGACACGGATTGGCCACAATGACCGCTCACAACCGGTTAGAGGCTGACTAATGGATACCCTGCTTGAGCGTTTTCTGCGTTACGTGACTTTTCATACCCGCTCCGATGAGACCAATCCTGCCTGCCCCAGCAGCGAAGGCCAGCTGATCTTTGCCCGTGCCCTGCAAGGGGAGATGGACGCACTGGGGCTGACCCAGGTCACCCTGGATGAGCACGGCTACCTCACCGGCTGCCTGCCGGGCAACCAGCCGGACGCCCCCGCCATCGGCCTGATTGCCCACATGGATACCGCTGACTATGAGGCGGAGCAGGTGGTGCCCCAGCTCATTGAAAATTATCAGGGCGGTGACATCTGCCTTGGCAAGGGTGACGAGGTGCTCGCCATCCGTGACTACCGTTTCCTGAAAAACTATCTGGGTCAGGATCTCATCACCACCGACGGCACTACCCTGCTGGGCGCCGATGACAAGGCGGGCATCGCCGAGATCCTCACCGCCATCGACCATCTGCAGGCTCACCCCGAGATCCCGCGCGGCGATATCTGGGTCGGCTTCACCCCGGATGAAGAGATCGGCCGCGGCGCCAACCTGTTCCCGCTCGATCGTTTCCCGGCCAAGTGGGCCTATACCGTCGATGGCGGCGAACTGGGGGAGTTGGAGTATGAAAACTTCAACGCCGCCAGCGCCAACCTGCGTTTTGTCGGCAACAACGTCCACCCCGGCACCGCCAAGGGCAGCATGATTAACAGCCAGACCCTGGCCGCCCGCTTCCACGCCGCCATGCCCGCCGAACAGACCCCAGAGTGCACCGAAGGGTACGAGGGCTTCTTCCATCTGGCCCAAATGAGCGGCACCGTGGAGGAGAGCACTCTGCACTACATCATCCGTGACTTCGACGACCAGCGTTTCGCTGCGCGCAAAGCCGAGATAGAGAGCCGGGTCGCCGCCATGCAGGCCGAGTATCCCAAGGCCCGCATCGAGCTGACCCTGACCGACAGCTACCGCAACATGCGCAGCCAGATTGAGCCGCACATGCATATCGTCGAGCTGGCGCGCGCCGCCATGGAGGCCGCCGACGTGGTGCCGAAGATCAAGCCCATTCGCGGCGGTACCGATGGCGCCCGCCTCTCCTTTATGGGTCTGCCCTGCCCCAACCTCTTCACCGGTGGCCACAACTTCCACGGCAAGCACGAGTTCATCCCGCTGCAATCCATGGAAAAATCGGTCGCCACCCTGATAGAGCTGGTGCGCCTGACCGCCGCTTGGCGCGCATAAGATTATTGCCACTCTGGATGTGGCTATCCGGGCAAACCGCCCGGATAGCCCATCCCCACAAGCGGGAAACTAAAAGGAGAGGGAGGCCATCGCCTCCCTCTCCTTTTTCTATATTGCTGGCAACCTTTACGGGCGATATACCAAGTTGACGCTACTCGGCCGCCTTGCGATCCGAGTGGCCGAGATCCCGTTCCGGTGCGATAACATCGCGCACCCGCTGTTTGATCTCCTTGGCCTCGGGGAAGCCGTCATCAACCACCCGATCCCACACCTGCACCCCGCCCACCAGAATGCGGAACTCCCCCTTGCTGGCCGGCACCAGCGCCACCTCCCCCAGATCGCTGTCGAAGGTGGAGAGCAGCTCCTGCGCCAGCCAGGCGGCGCGCAACATCCAGCGACAGAGGGTGCAGTAGCGGATTTCGATGCGGGGTTTGCTGATCAGGGTTTCAGACTCGGTCATGAGTGACTCCATAAAAAAAGCGGCCAATGGCAGGGAATGGCGTGCATCTGCCGATTGGCAGACACCATTCTGGTCAAGTCAGTGCTGGTCAACACCATGAAAATCGGCCAGCCAATGGCGGGCAATGGTACGCATCGCCGATTCTGGCAGCTCGAACAGGCCGGGTGCAAGAGGGCCTGCCGCCAGCATCCGGATCCCTTCCATGATCTCCGCCAGCACCAGATAGACATATTCGCCAATCACGGCGCCATGGACGAAGTTGACCGCCTCGCCCCGGTTGAGCAGGTAGATCTGGGTGCCATCGGGCCGGTTGAGGGCCAGCACATGGGGGCACACCTCTTCGCTCGGCCACGGCAGCTGGGCTAGCGAGAAGGCAAACTCGTCGTCGGCAGAGGTGACCGAGGCCACCATGGTGCCGGGGCGCAGCGCCTGCAGATCCGCCAGATCCAGCGAGCCGTTGCCGGTGGAGCAGATCACCAGCTCGGCGCGGCCGAGGGCCTCGGCCTTGGTGATCAGGCGAAAACCGTGGGAGAGCGCTTCAACCTGTCGCAGCACATCGGTCTCCACCAGTCCCAGATGGAGGTTGCGACCACGCAAGTCGCGGGCGATGCTGCGCCCCACCTTGCCATAGCCGAACAGCACGGCTTCACAAACGTTAAAGGTGCGGTTGAGGGTGCGCGCCAGCGACTCGGCGGAGTAGACCACGCTCAGACCAATCTGGATATCCTCGGCCTGCTTGAGGGGGCTGCGCGCCACCGACACCACCGGAGTCGCCAGCACCTCCTGCTCATAGCGCTGATGGCCGTTCTCGGTCATCTCCACCACCCCGAGGAAACGGGGGCCGAAGTATTCGCTCAAGATCATCTGAGTTCTGGCGAAGTAGCCGCCGATATCGAGGATCAGCAGCCGCTCGTGAGGGGCCACCAGCGGCGCAATCTGCTGGATGATGCTGTCGGGATCATTGGTCCAGCGCCGGTTGAGGGGCAGCACCGGATAGTGCTGGGAGACCCACTCCAGGGTCGGGCCGTGTACCGATTTCGGTTTGGGCAAAATGGCGCCAATCCGCCCAATCTGGGAAAGCGCTTCGATAAAACGGGGGCGATCGGGCAGCAGATGAGTGACCAGCAGAATGCAGAGCCCGTCGATGCGTCCCTGTCCAGTGAAATGGCGAAAAAACAGATGCTCAGATCCTTGACTGCGCAACTGTGGCCTCCTTATGTGCCGCAAAAAGTGTGCTGCAAGCAAACACACAGAACCCGGCATAACCGGGTTCTGTGTGTGTCCAAATAAAATGAAAATCCTTTTTATCTGAAACACATAGGGGGCTCAATCATTATCTGCCAAGAGTATGAGCGGGTATGCAAAAATGACTGTAATTGCCTGTTTTTCATGCAAAAATCAGTACAAAGAAGCAGCAGGCCACACCCACCACAGGCTGAGTCCGGTTCCCGCGGCGGCAAGCAGGATCAGTGCTCCCCAGCGCAGTGGCAACCGCTGGTCACGCAAGGCCCACTCCAGCAGCGGCAGCAACCAGACCGGCAGCAACACCACCAGCGGCACCTCCACATATTGCCAGGCGAGCATCTGAACGAAGGCGAGGGCCAGCGCCAGAGCGGCGGGTGCCACCTTGATGGCTGCAAAGGTGGCGAGCAACGCGCGAAAACCGGCGAAAGCCGCCAAGGCACCGGCCAGCTGGGCAATCAGCAGGCTGCCATCGATGCCGATCACCAGCGCCAGCCAGATAAAGCCGAGGGCAAAACCGAGCCCCTCGCGACTGTCACCGCGCAGGCTGCTCCAGCCAAACCAGAGGATGGCAGGCAGCAACGCCAGCCAGATCATCGGCTCGCTGGCCAGTACCGAGGCCAACCCCTGCCACCACACCAGCGCACTGATAACGGCAAAAAGCAGCAGCGATCCGCGCAGGTCGCTCACCTGAGCTGCGATGGCGGGCACCAGCAAGGTCAGTGGCAGCCACTGCCACGCCTTGGCCGGAATGCCATAGAGGCCGCCGAGCAAGGATCCCACCAGCCAGAGCGCCAGCGCGCCCCACAGATACCCCAGTCGCGGCCAGCGCCACGATAGCAAAGCGGCTCCCAGAGGAGCCGCCAGGGTTTGCAGCAGAAGTGAAGCGCCCATTACTTGCGCACGCCTTCGACAAACAGGTTGATGTTCATCTCGTCCGGGATGCCGGGCAGCATGTAGCTCACGCCAAAATCACTGCGCTTGATGGAGGTGGAGGCGTTGAAACCGCTGCGGTAGCCGCCCCAAGGATCCTTGCCCTCACCGATCTTGACCAGATCGAAGGCCACTTCCTTGGAAACGCCATGCAGGGTCAGAGTCCCTTTCAGCACGCCTTTGTCCTTGGTGCCCTCGTAAGCGGAGCTGACGAAGGTCATCTTGGGATACTGCTTCACATCGAGGAAGTCAGGGCTGCGCAGGTGCTTGTCGCGGGCCTCGTGGTTGGAGTCGACGCTGGCGGCATCCACCTCAAAGCTCGCCTTGGCCGCCGCCGGGTTGGCGTCATCCATGCTGAAGGTGCCGCTGAAGGTGTTGAAGCGACCCACCAGCTCAGAGAAGCCCAGGTGACCCACCTTGAACTGCACCGTGGTGTGCGCCGCATCCACATCGTAATCCGCCGCCATCAGAGGGGTCGCCATAAACAGGCAGGAGGCCAGCAGAGCCTTGGTCATTTTCATCCGTTCGTTCCTTCATCTTGGGGTTCACTTCAGTGGCCAAAATGCTAACCTCGTTATGAAGATTAATAATCATCGATTTATTAAATTCATTATTTACTGAGGATGGAAAATGGACCAGATCGCCGCCATGCGCACCTTTATCAAGGTGGTGGAGTGCCAAAGCTTTACCAAGGCCGCCAACCAGCTCGGCATCTCGGTCGCCATGGCCTCCAAACTGATGCAACAACTGGAGGAGTCCCTCGCCACCCGGCTGCTGTCGCGCACCACCCGTCAGGTCAATCCCACCGAGGCGGGCCAGTTCTACTACCAGCGCTCCCTCGCCCTGCTGGCGGAGCTGGAAGAGACCCACAGCCAGCTGACCCACCACAACCAGCAACCCCACGGCACCCTCAAGCTCTCGGTGCCGATGGATTTTGGCTACCTGCACCTCTCCCCCGCCCTGCCGCTGTTTCGCCAACGCTTTCCCGATCTCAAGCTCGATATCGAGTACAGCGACCGGCGAGTAGCACTGGTGGAAGAGGGATTCGATCTGGCGCTGCGCATCGGCCATCTCAGTGACTCCTCGCTGGTGGCACGCCAGCTGGCCACCATCAAGCTGGCACTCTGCGCCAGCCCCGCCTATCTGGCTCGCAAGGGCACGCCGCAGAGCCCGGAAGATCTCAAGCAGCACGACTGTCTGGTCTATACCCTGACCCAGCCGGAGTGGCACTTCAAACAGGGTGGGGAGGCGCAGAGTATCCGACCGCAGGGGCCGCTGCGGGCCAACAACGGGGTAGCGCTGACCCGCGCCGCTTGTGATGATCAGGGCATCATATTGCAGCCCACCTTTATCGTGGGGGAGCCCCTGCAGACAGGGCAGCTGGTGAGCCTGCTGCCAGAGTGGGACAAGGGGGAGGTGGGGCTCTATGCTGTCTATCCGCACCGCCGCTTTGTCTCGGCCAAGGTGCGCTGCTTTATCGAGTTCGTGCAGGAGCGCTATCTCGCCCCGCAACAGTGGGATGCGCCCGCCTGATGACCAGCGCGGACGGTTCCGCTTAAACCCTAACCTTTGCCGGGGGCCGCGGCGGGGATCAGCTTCGCCAGCAACAGCTGTTGTTCGAGGATCAACTGCCAGCGTGGCAGCCGGGTGCGGATCACCGACAACTGCGACTCACTGAGGGCATAGGGGAGCGCCACTTCCAGCTCGCTGCAGTCAAACATGGCGGCCAGTTGCAGGATCAGAATGAGGTTCGCTTCGTCGGTTCTGTGCTTGTTAACCCGCTTGCGGATCTCGTGGCGCAGCTGGCTTTCTGGATCCTGGGTCATCGCCTGCCAGCCGAAACCGAACAGTGGCACCAGCGCACTGACGATCCCCAGCGCCGTCATCGGCTGCTTGGGGGGATGATAGAGTTCGTTGAGATCCAGCAGAACAGGATTCTGGCGAACCTCGCCGCCACCAAATAAAATCGTTTTCGTCATTGGATTACCCGTTATATTCCACTAGACTGCGCCGCATATTTTACCCCGATATGCCAACGAGGTGCTGATGCTAAGCGATATCGAGATCTCCCGCCAGTCCCCCCGTCTCTCCATTCACGCGCTGGCCGAACGCCTCGCCATCCCCCAGCACCTGCTCAGCCCTCACGGTCACTACAAAGGCAAACTCAGCCTGGCACTGCTCAAGGCCCAACCCAAAAAAGCAGGCAAGCTGGTGCTGGTGAGCGCCATTACTCCTACCCCGCTCGGCGAAGGGAAGACGGTGACCACGCTGGGCCTCTCCATGGGGCTCAACCATATCGGCCAGCCCAGCATCGCCACTATCCGCCAGCCGAGTCTCGGGCCGGTATTCGGGGTCAAGGGGGGCGCAGCCGGTGGCGGCCACGCTCAGGTGGTGCCGATGGAGGAGATGAACCTTCACCTCACCGGCGATTTTCACGCCCTGACGGCAGCCCACAATCTGGCGGCAGCAGCCCTCGATGCCCGCCTGTTCCACGAGCAAAAACTCGGCGATGAGTTCACCGCCAGAACCGGTTTGCCGCGGCTCGAGATCGACCCGGCCCATATCCTCTGGCCGCGCACCCTCGACATGAATGACCGCGCCCTGCGTCACCTCACCATAGGTCAGGGTGGCGCAAGCGATGGCGTGGAGCGCAGCGATCGCTTCGTCATCACCGCCGCCTCCGAGCTGATGGCCATTCTGGCGCTGGCGAGCGATCTCAAGGATCTGCGCGATCGCATCGGCCGCATCCAGCTGGCCCGCGACATCCACGGCAAGCCCGTCACCGCCCAGCAGCTGGAAGTGGCAGGCGCCATGACGGTGCTACTCAAAGACGCGCTGCAACCGACCCTGATGCAGACCACCGAGCAGACGCCGGTGCTGGTGCACGCAGGCCCCTTTGCCAACATCGCCCACGGCAACTCCTCGGTGATCGCCGATCGCATCGCCCTTGGCCTGACCGACTATGTGGTCACCGAGGCGGGTTTTGGCTCCGACATGGGGCTGGAGAAGTTCTTCAACATCAAGAGCCGCCAATCCGGCATTACCCCCGCCTGCGTGGTGCTGGTGGCCACGGTGCGCGGCCTCAAGGCCAACAGCGGCCTGCTCGATATCCGTCCGGGCCAGCCGCTGCCAGCCAGCCTGCAAGGGGAAGATCTGCCGACCCTCAAGCAAGGCTGCGCCAACCTCGCCTGGCATATCCAGAACGCCCGCCGCTACGGGGTGCCGGTGGTGGTCGCCATCAACCGCTTCCCCACCGACAGCGAGGCCGAGCTGGCGCTGCTGGCCCATGAGGCCCGCCAAGCCGGTGCCTGTGGCGCTGCCATCTCCAACGCCTTCACCCAAGGTGGCGCGGGGGCCAGTGAGCTGGCCCGCGCCGTGGTCGCCGCCTGCGAGCTGCCGGGCAAAGTAACGCTGCTCTACCCCGACGAGATGAGCCTCACCGCCAAGCTGGCGACTCTGGTGGAGTGCGGCTACGGTGGCCACGGGGTGCAGCTTTCGCACAGAGCCCGCCAGCAGCTGGCACAACTTTCCGCCGAAGGGTGGGATCACTTGCCCATCTGCGTGGCCAAGACGCCGCTCTCCATCAGCCATGATCCCGCCCTCAAGGGGGTGCCCCGTGATTTCGAGGTGCCCATCGACGAGGTGAAGCTCTGCGCCGGTGCCGGGTTCGTCTATGCGCTGGCGGGTCCCATTATGACCATGCCGGGGCTGGGCAGCCTGCCCGCCTATCGCCATATCGATATTGATGAAGATGGCGAAATCGTCGGCCTGAGCTGAGCCCTTCAGCTCACTTCACAACGCCAGAAACAACAAGGCCCCGCCAATTGGCGGGGCCTTCTGTTATCCATGCGTCACGGGTTAGAGGGTGAAGCGCTGGGTCATATGGTGCAGGGTGTTGGCCAGCTTGCTCAGTTCGCCACAGGCTTGGGCGATCTGATGGGCGCCCTGGGCATTCTCGTCAGCCGCATTGTGGATGTTGACGATATTGCGGTTGAGCTCTTCGGTCACCGCGTTCTGCTCTTCGGTGGCGGTGGCGATCAGGGTATTCATGTCAGTGATGCGCACCACGGCACCATTGATGGTGTCGATACTGGTACCGGCATCCCGCGCCAGACCGACGCTCTCCTGCATCTGGTGACGGCTCAGCTGCATGGCGTTGCCCGCCTCGGCGGCGCGGCTCTGCAACAGCTCGATCATCTTGCTGATCTCGGCGGTGGAGTCCTGGGTACGTTGGGCCAAGGATCGCACTTCATCCGCCACGACCGCAAAACCGCGGCCCTGCTCACCGGCACGGGCCGCTTCGATGGCGGCGTTAAGGGCCAGCAGGTTGGTCTGACCGGCGATATCGCGGATCACATCCAGCACCACGCTGATGTTGGCGCTGTCGGCCTCCAGCTGCTGCACCACTGTGCCCGCCTGTTCAATCTTGACCGACACCTCTTCGATGCTGGCGATGGAGCTGCGTACCACTTCGCTACCATCGGCCGAGGTGCGGGAGGCATCCTTGGCGGCGCTCATGGCATCTGTGGTGTTGCGGGCCACTTCGTTAACGGTGGACTGCATCTCGTTCATGGCGGTCGCCACCTGGGAGACTTCGTTCTGCTGAATGGCCATGCCACTGGCAGACTGGCTGGAGATGGCGCTCACCTCCTCCACTGCGCTGCTGAGCTGGCTCACCGAACCGGCGATCTCGCTCACCAGATCGGAGAGGGAACCCTGCATCCGGTTGATGGCGGCACCCAGCTGACCCAGTTCATCGCGGTTGAAGCGGCTGTCACGGATCCACTGCTGCAGTTCACCCTGCCCCAGCTCGCCATTGGCAATGCGTTGGGCCTGACGGGCCAGCATGATCAGCGGATCGCGGATCTGACGAGTCAGTACCATAGAGAGCACCACCACCAGTACCAGACCGAGCACCAGCGCAATGGTGACGCTCAGCTTGGCGGATTGATAAGATTCGACCACATCCCCCCGAGACTCGGCTGCATAACCGTGGTTAATCTGGATAAGGTCAGCCACGGACTTGTTGAGTGCCGTGTAAAGGGGAATGCCTTCCGCCAGAAAGATGCGCTGAGCTTCTGCCATCTGCTCGCTGTCTTGCAGCAGCTTGACTCGTTGGTGCAGCGCTACATAACGATCCCAGTCAGATTTGACCTTGTCGAAGGTGCTGCGCTCTGCCACATCCTGCGCCCAGATGGTCTTGTCGTGCGCCATAATCTGTTGCGAGGCCTTGTTGAGCCTTTCATTGGAGACGTCTCGATATTCCGCTCGTTTCAAGGGATCTGTAGCCACCACGAAGTAGCCCAGCTCATAGCGGCGCAAGTCACTGATGGTGTCACCAATGGCGCTGGTGCGATTCACTGCAGGCAAGATGCTATCGGTAAAACGCATGGCAACATCATTCATATTGCCAAACTGGACAAGGGCAAAGCCGCCGATAAAGGCGACCATCAAACCGAGCACGGCAAAGCCGGCGGTGAGTTTTTTGCCTATGGTCATGGAACTGGTATTCATGGCGTATCCTGGTGGTCGTTAAATTCGTTGCACTCGTCCGGTTCACGCCCTCCTGGCATGAACTATCTGGCCACTTGTTCAGTGGCGCACCATCCAACCTTGATGAATATCTCTAAATTCCATGAGCGGCAGCGAGAGCCGTGAGGGGGCGCTAGAGTAACCAGATCGGAGTGGTTAGGAAAGAGTCTGTTTGGTTACTTTTTGTAAGGTGAGAGAGGGCAACTGCTCACCACTGATTAAATATACCGCTCAGATGAATAAATCGAAAAGCAGCATAACGTTTACCTGATGCAGCCCCCGCAGGCCAAGCCGTTGCGGGGCAAGGTTCTCATCCGCTACCAATGAAAAACGCCAGCAATGGCTGCTGGCGTCTCGTTTATTCAGAGCAATGGTTACAAAATAACCGTTATTTTATCTTATCCGCGCAGGCCGCCGAGAAATTCGGCCCGGGTATCTGGCTGGGTCTTGAACACCCCGCCGAGGGAGGTGGTGGTGGTATGGGAGGTAGAATCCATCACCCCGCGCGCCTTGACGCAGTAGTGGGTCGCCCTGATGCTGATGGCCACGTCTTTGGTGCCGAGCAGGGTCTGCAGCGCCAGCAAGATCTGCTGGGTCAGCCGCTCCTGCACCTGGGGACGGCGGGCGAAGAACTGCACGATGCGGTTGATCTTCGACAGACCAATCACCTTGCCACGGGGGATATAAGCGACATGGGCCAGCCCGTCGATGGTGACGAAGTGGTGCTCGCAGGTGCTGGTGAGGCTGATGTCGCGCACCATGATCATCTCGTCCACCTGCATCTTGTTCTCGATCACCGTCACCTTGGGGAAGGTGGCATAATCAAGGCCGGAGAAGATCTCGTTGACGTACATCTTGGCGATGCGGTGCGGCGTTTCGGCCAGACTGTCATCGACCAGATCCAGCCCCAGCGTCTCCATGATGGAGCGCATATGGCCTTCGATCTTCTCCCGCTTCTGCTGGCTGTTCAGCTCGTTGGCGACCAGGGGGGTTTCCAGTCCCTGGGCTTCGAGGGCAGCCCTGACCAGCAAGGCTTCCTGACTAAGTGTTGTCATTCTCTTCTCTCCCACGCTCAGGGGCTGTGAGGGTCGCTCGTCGAGCAACCCCTTATGTTATGGCGCCGCACAGGGCCGACGACATCACTGTAATGGTAGCCACATGAGATGTGACGGCCATCTGTTATGGCGGCATAGTAAACGGCCATTGCCGCCAAGATTCAAGTCAACTTGTGCGTCACCTCAGACTTTATGACCATCTCACCCCGTTTCTGTGCTGATTACCCCGAGATTCCCTGCCCATCCCCGGAGAATTTTGTGATAATCCCGCCTTCAATCATAGAAAGAGGTCATGACGATGGGATTTGATACCAGCGGACTACTCCCCTTAAGCGATGCCCTGCAAGGGATGCTGGAACAGCTCGCCTGCTGCTGCGACAGCGAGCAGATGCCCCTGCCAGAGGCCCTTGGCCGGGTGCTTGCCAGCGACATCGCCTCCCCCCTCGCCGTGCCCCCCTTCGACAACTCCGCCATGGACGGTTACGTCGTGCGCCTGGCCGATCTCGCCAGCGGCACCCCGCTCATCATGGCAGGCAAGGCCTTTGCCGGTCAGCCCTATCAGGGTGAGTGGTCCGCTGGCCACTGCGTGCGGATCATGACCGGCGCCCCGGTGCCCGCAGGGACGGATGCGGTGGTGATGCAGGAAGAAACGCAGGCCGATGGCGATCGGATCACTTTTTTGTGCAAGCCAATCGTCGGGCAGAACATTCGGCTGGCGGGTAGCGACATCGACAAGGGCGCCTGCGTGCTGCCAGCCGGTACTCGCCTCACCCCAAGAGAGATGCCGCTGCTGGCCTCCCTTGGCGTCGCCACCGTCGCGGTACGCCGCCCGCTGAAAGTGGCCATCTTCAGCACCGGCGACGAGCTCAAACCGGTCGGCACCCCGCTCGCCCACGGCGATATCTATGACTCCAACCGCTACGGCGTGCGCGCCATGCTGGCGCGTATGGGTTGCGACTGCCTCGACCTTGGCATCATCCCGGACGATCCGGCCCAGCTGCGCGCCGCCTTTATCCACGCAGATAAAGAGGCCGACGTGCTGATCACCACCGGCGGTGTCTCGGTGGGAGAAGCGGACTTCACCAAACAGCTGCTGGACGAGCTCGGCGAGATTGGCTTTTGGAAGCTCGCCATCAAGCCGGGCAAGCCGTTTGCCTTCGGCCGTCTGCCCCGCGCTTGGTTCTTCGGCCTGCCGGGCAATCCGGTCTCCGCCATGGTCACCTTCGATCAGCTGGTGCAGCCGGCGCTGGCCAAACTGGCGGGTCAGCAGTTCGTGCGGCCACTCCAGTTGCAAGCTATTGCAGCCGAGCCGCTCAAAAAGAGCCCGGGCCGACTCGACTTCCAGCGCGGCATGCTGAGCCAGGGGCCAAACGGCCTTGAGGTGCGCAGCACCGGCTCGCAGGACTCCGCCGTGTTCAGCTCCCTGTCGCGGGCCAACTGCTACATCGTCCTTGAACGAGAACGAGGCCGCGTCGCGGCGGGCGAGACCGTCACCGTCGAGCCATTCGGAGGATTGCTGCTGTGAGCGAGATCCTGAGCGACGCCGAGCTACTGCGCTACAACCGCCAGATCATCCTTAAATCCTTCGACTTCGAGGGACAAGAGGCGCTCAAGCAGGCCAAGGTGCTGGTGATCGGTGCCGGTGGCCTTGGCTGCGCCGCCAGCCAGTATCTGGCGGTGGCCGGGGTTGGCCAGCTCACGCTGGTCGATTTCGACAAGGTGGAGCTCTCCAACCTGCAACGTCAGGTGCTGCACAGCGATGAGCGCATTGGCCACCACAAAGTAGACTCCGCCGCCCAGTCCCTGCGCGCCCTCAACCCCTGGCTCAAGGTAGAGACCCACGCCGCCGTGGCCGACGAAGCGCTGCTCGATACCCTGCTACCCCTGCACCAGCTGGTCTTGGATTGCACCGATAATCTGGCCATTCGCAATCTGTTGAATCAGAAGGCACGCCAGCACAGAGTACCGCTGGTCAGTGGCGCCGCCATCCGGCTGGAAGGGCAGCTCTGCAGCTTCACCTGGCAGCAGGATGAACCCTGCTACGCCTGCCTCAGCGCCCTGTTTGGCGAACAGGCGCTCACCTGTGTCGAAGCCGGCGTCCTCGCCCCCGTGGTGGGGCTGGTAGGCAGCCTGCAGGCGCTGGAAGCCATCAAGATCTTGGCGGGGATGGGCAAAAGCTACAGCGGCCGCCTGCTGATGATCGACGGCCTCGGTGGCACCTTCCGCGAGATGAAGCTACCCAAACGCCCCGATTGCCCGGTCTGCTCCCACGGGTAAATCATGCCACCAGTCTTCGCACCAACAAAAAAGCCGACCCACAGGGTCGGCTTTTTGCAAACATGCATGCGGCGGAAATTAACCCGCGCAGTAAACACGTGCCTCGCGCGGGGTGTAGATACCGAAGGTCACCGCGGCCAGCAAACCATTTACGAAGGTATGCTGTGCTTCGACACGCACAACCTTGTCGGCACCATTGCAAACGGTGGCAGCATCGATGGTTTTGCTCTGGCCCAAACCGGAGATGAAGAAGTGATGGGTCACTTCTTTGGTGGGTTCTACTGCATTACCGGAATGCACGGTAAACCCCTGTTGGGCACAGCCGGTAATCATCATTGCAACGGCCGCAGTCAACACCATTTTTTTCATTTTATTATCCCTGACAATATTATTTTTCCGGCTTTGCCGGTGCCACACCAAGAGAAATTCATGCTTATTATCAATAAGATAAATAGAAAAACCCTAAGCTGTTGGCACACTATCAAAATCCGGACAGGGCAACAAGGCTTTATTTGAGACTTGACGTTACCAAATGGCAGGTCAGAGATTGCAATAAACTCGGGCCGTTCTTGGGGTGTAAATACCCAGTGTCAGGATAGCCATCAGCACATCTTGCGGACTCTGCTGCATTTCGACCCTCACCACTTTTTTCGGGTCACTATGGCAGGCTAGTGAAGCATCAACCATTTCACTCTGGCCAATTCCCGCCAGTACAAAATCATGGCGCAACACACCATCCATACTACTTGTTTCATGCTTCTTATCCTGGCTACTGCCATTGCGGGAACCTTAGAAGATCCCCTTGGCTTTGACCTTTTTCATATTGGCGACCTGACTCGAGAGATCCTCGATCAAGGGTTCTGCCTCCGTGCCGACAGCATTCTGTCGAGCGGGGGCACTGGCCAGCCGCTGGATCAATCTGTGCTGCTCGCGAATAAGTCGGGATTGCTCTTCCAGTTGACGAGAGAGCAGTTGGATACTGCTGGCAAGGGGAGCAAGGTCCTGCTCGGCCCCTGCTGATGGCAGTTTGCCAGCGATGGCTTCGGCCAGCTGATCATGATCCAGCGCGGCTGGCAGTCCTTGTCTGAGTTCATCCCACATCTCGGCGGGTTGCTGCTCGCCAAGCCGGCTGACAATCTCATCCACCAGTGACGTGGTATCACGCTGTCCCAGCTGCGGCGCCAGCCTGGCCACTATCTCGTCGATCATCACATCAGCAGCAGGCTGCGCATCGCCAGCCACCTCCCCCAGATTGAAGCCACAGCTGGCAAAGGCATGACGCAGGGTAGTCATGCTCACCTGCTCCGGACCCAGCGCATTGGCGATCGCTTTGCAGAGGTTGGGCGCCAGCACGTACATGAACATGCCGGAGAGGTAGATATCCTTGTGAAAACGGCTCCTGGAGAAGTCAAACTCCTCGCTGCTATCCTGGATCTTGCGCGCCCGTTGATACCAGTTCTGCAATACCCCGACCGCATAGCGATCAGACTCCAGCGCACCCGGATCCATGTAAATGGAGAAGGTCATGCGCTTGAGTTGACTACTCATCATCAACCTCGGCCATCACAGACGCTTCGCGATAGACTTCATCCTCTTCAGTGGTGTAGAGGCAGATCTCGCGAGCCAGCGCGGACTGGGCATCGTCCAGCAGCTCGACACGGTCACCCAGGGTCGGATAGGCCGCCTTGATCGCGTCATAAATCAGGGACGCACCGCCACCGACCAGATAGACACGGTTCGGGTTCTTGGCAAACTTCTTCGCTTCATGTGCAACCTGAGTGCCCAGCTCGTCGATCTTATTTTGCATCTTCTCGAGGATCTTGGGGATCTGGCTCTCGTCGTTGACCACATCACGCACAAAACTCATGTCGTGGCGACGCTTGATAAACTCGTTGGCCACCAGATAGCTGGAGTCGCTGTCTGCCGCAGCCAGCGCTTTACGGGTGGCATCGGTAACCATAGAGACACCGATCTCGTTGTTGCCGTAGACATCGGACACATCATCAAACTCGCCGACGATGATCCCCATATCCAGGGTAGTGCCACCGCAGTCGATCACCAGGGTCTTGGTGAACTCGTTGCAGCCAGAGCCAATCAGGCGGGAGAGCGCAGCAGGCAGACTCTCCGGCATCACTTCGACGCTGACGATATTGAACAGTTCGCCCTTGTTAAGGGTGATCGGACGCATCAGGTTGCGGCGTTTCTTCTCGATCTTCTCTTCGTTGCGCTGGCAATCGTCCGGGTTGTAAAACTCGGTGATGGGCAGGGTCACGGTAATGGCGACATCGCACGGCGTCACACCAGTCTGCAGCAGGGCATGATGAACGGAGAGCAGGTTGAGATCGTCGTACTGGTACTCCACATGGGTGGTTGCCAGAGACTTGTCGGAGGTCGCGTCGTAGGTGTACTTGGTGTTGCCTATCTCGTAGTTGTAGATCTTCTTGTCTTTACGCAATGCAGCGCTCTTCCAGTCCTTGCGAAAGGAGTTGGGAGAGATGATGGTCTTGAGCACCTTGTTCTCAATCCAGCTCACCTTGACGTTGGTTGAGCCATCATCGATGGCCATTTTCATTACTTCAGACATGAGGAAACACCTGTTAATAGATCAAAAATGGGTCCGATTGCGTTGCCTTATGCCCTTGGCAAGGCGATCGAACCAATACATACACGGTTAAAAGGGCGACAAGTTTAATGGGTTTCTAAAATCCGGTGAAGCAAATGATTAAAACCCGAGGGATCTTCCGCGGGCCAGGCGTGGTGGCCGTTGGGGGTGTGGATGCTGGCGTTGGGCAGGGCGGCAAACTGCTCCACCCGTTTGGCCAGCGGCAGGTAGTCGTGACTGGTGGAGATGATGGCAACCGGCTGCCAGATCTGACCGAGACGGGCGCGCACCGACCAGCCGGGCAGCGCCTCCAGCAGCGCCTTGTAGGTTTTCTTTTTATTACGCACGAAACGCAGCCGGAAGGTGTGGCGCACCTGTGCGAGATCCGGGCTCGGGAAGAGCTCGCGCCCGAGCCACCAGGCGAGCGGCCGCATGCCAAACCAGCGCAGCCACTTGAGGCGCTGGGCGTAACGCTCCTGCTCTTTGGGGGTCTCAAGCAGAAACTCGCTAAAGCCGTTGACCAGCACCAACCCCCGCACCTTGTGGGGCAGTTGCAGCGCCAGCTCGAGCGCCACCATGGCCCCCAGCGATAATCCCACCACCCAGGCGGGCTCAGGTTGCTCATCGAGCCAGCTCGCCACATCAGCCGCCAGGGTTGATACGTCGAACGGCCCCTCCTGCATGCTCTGGCCGTGGCCGCGCAAGTCCAGTGCCACCACCCGATAGTGTTCGGAAAACCGTTCGATCTGCGCCTGCCAGTCGAGGCTGGAGGAGCCCAGCCCGTGCAGCAACAACAACAAGGGGCCCTCCCCCGCGCTGCGCAGGGCAAGGCCGTTGAATTTCATCACCTGATTGCGGCGCATCAGTGTATTGCCTCTCGACTCATCACCTGAACCATCTCTTGTTGTTATGTGGCCCGTGGCCATCCTGCCACGTTATCAGCACGGCGCCCACTCAGCCTTCGCTGACCAGACTCACCGCCTTGATATAAGCGTAGATCTGCTGCTCCGGCGCCAGCGCCAGGCGCCTGGCGGAGCGGCTGGTGATCCGGGCCAGCAGTATCTGCTGACCCAGCGCCAACTGCAACAGGGTCTGGCCGGGGCGCACCTCGCGCACCGCCAGCAGACGGGTGACAAGACAGTTGGAGAGGCTGGAGTGCTCGATGGGGGCGGTGGCGATCACCACATCCCGCCCCGCCACCTTGATCTGCAATGGGCCACTCTCGTCCGGCACATGGGTCATGGTGACCCGCAGCCGCTGCTCGCCGAGCTGCAGGGTCGCCATCTGCTCGTCGTCATCGTAGTGGGACAGGGTGGCATCCAGCATCACCCCGGCATCGTCACGGCTGGCAAGGGAGAGATCGGTACGGGCGAAAATCTCGCTCGGCCGCCCCTGCGCCTCGACCCTGCCACTTTCCAGCAACACCAGCTGATCGCAGAGCAGGCTCACCTCCTCCATGGCGTGGCTGACGAAGATCATCGGGATGCCGATCTCCTGCTGCAATCCCTTGAGCACATGGGCCTGATGGATGCGGCTGCGCCGATCCAGCGCCGAAAAAGGCTCATCGAGCAGCAGCAGATCGGGCTCGGCCAGCAGCGCTCGCCCCAGCGCTACTCGCTGGCGTTGACCGCCAGAGAGGGCATGGGCAGGTTGCCCCAGCAGATCGGCAAAGCCGAGCCGCGCCGCCAGCACCTCGGGCTGCCAGCGCCCTCGCCCCTTGCGGGCCGCCAACTGCAGATTGCCGAGCACCGTCAGATGGGGGAAGAGCCGTGAATCCTGAAACACCAGTCCAATACGGCGCGCTTCGGGCAGCAGCGCGGCGCACTCCCGCCCGCGCCACAGCAAGCGATCCCCGCTTTGGCGATCGAGCCCGGCGATAATGCGCAGCAGGGTGCTCTTGCCGCAGCCGGAGGGGCCAAACAGACCGAGAATGCCCCCCAGTTCGAGGGTCAGTGCGCAGTCGAGGGTAAAGGGGCTAAACTCGCGCCGGGCATGGAAGCTCAGGGCATGGTGGCGCGGGGCGTTACCTGGCGGCATAGTGGCGGGCTGGTTCATCCGAACACTCTCCGCTGTCTACGCTGCAACACCCCGTAGACCAACACCAGCATCACCAGCGAGAAGCCCATCAAGCCCCCCGCCAGAATATGGGCGTTCTGGTAATCCATCGCCTCCACATGATCAAACAGGGCGATGGAGAGCACCTGGGTCTCGCCGGGGATATTGCCGCCAATCATCAGCACCACGCCGAACTCCCCCAGGGTATGGGCAAAGCCAAGCGCTGCCGCCATCACGAAGCTGGGCAACGTCATCGGCAAGATGATGTGGAAGAAACGCTCCAGCGGGCCAAGCCCCAGGGTAGCAGCGGCTTCCAGCTCCTTGTTGCCCATGTTGACGAAGGCGGAGGTGAGCGGCTGCACCACAAACGGCAGCGAATAGAGGATGGAGGCGAACAGCAGACCGAGAAAACTGAAGGCGAGCGGGGCGCCGAAGGTGTCGCGCCACCAGGCGCCGAAGCCATATTCGGGGGAGAAAGCGAGCAGCAGATAAAACCCCAGCACTGTGGGGGGCAGCACCAGCGGCAGCGCCACCAGCGCCTCCACCAGCGGTCGCAGCCGATTCTGGCTGCGCGACAGCCACCAGGCCAGCGGCGGCGCCAGCAACAGCAAAATCGCTGTGGTACAGGCCGCCAGCTTCAGGGTGAGCCAGACCGCCAGCAGATCCCCTTCACTCATTGCCGACCTCTCGGTTGATAAATGCCCCCAACGGCATGGTCTCTATCCTCATTGCAAAGAGTGGCCGACCCGAAGGCCGACCACTCAGGGTATCGCATCAGGCCCATGCCCTTATTGGGGCAGGGCATAGCCCGCAGCCTTGATCTGCCCTTGACCCGGCCCCTTGAGCCAGGCGACCAGCGCATCCACTGCGGCCCCTTTCTTCAATACCAGCCCCTGCTGCTCGATGGGCGGATAGAAGTCGGCCGGCACTGCCCAGGCTTCGCCGGTCTTGCCCGCTTCCACCAGATTGGCCCAGGCGACAAAACCCAGCTCGGCATTGCCGGTGTCGACAAATTGCCAGGTCTGGCCGATGTTGGCACCGGTCAGCAGCCGGTACTGCTTGGGATCGATCTTGAGATGGGCGAGGGTCGCCATGGCGGCGGCACCATAGGGAGCGGTGCGGGCATTGGCGATGGCGAGGTTGCCTTTCCAGTTGCGCAGGGTCGCCTCGTCAGGAGCCGGGCCCCCCTTCTGCCACAACCCCAGCTGGCCGATAGCGTAGGTGAAGCGATCGCTGCCCTTGCTCTCTTTTTCCAGCTTCTCGGGGGTCGCCACATCGGCGGAGAGGAACAGATCGAACGGCGCACCGTGGCTGATCTGGGTGTAGAGCACCCCGGTGGCGGCAGACGAGATGGCCAGGGTGTGGCCGGTCTTGGCAGTGAACTCCTTGCCGATACGATCTATGGTGCCCTTGAAGTTGGCAGCCACGGCCACCTTCACTTCATCGGCCTGCACAGCACCGGTATGCAAGGTGGCGGCGCAGACCCCGGCGATGACAACAGATAACAGCGGTTTCATTCCCTTTCTCCTGATGGGGCCCGAACATCCGCGCCCCGAAGCAGGGGCCGTGGTTCCCGTTGAACCTGCGCCCCTCGTGATGAACAGGTCAGGCTTTCCAGCGGGCAGCGGCGGCGTTGTCGCTCTCCTTGGCCTCGACCCAGCGTTGCACACCCTCGGCGGTCAGCTCTTTTTTCCAGAACGGCGCCCGGGTTTTCAAGAAATCCATGATGAAGTGACAGGCATCAAAGGCGGCGTCACGGTGGGCACTGCTCACCGCCACCAGCACGATCTGATCGCCAAGCCACAGCTCGCCGATGCGGTGGATCAGGGTGCACTCCTGCAGCGACCAGCGGCGACGGGCCTCCTGCACGATATCGGCCAGCGCCTTCTCGGTCATGCCAGGGTAGTGCTCAAGGGCCAGCCCCTTTACCTCCTCCCCCTGATTGAAGTCGCGCACCTTGCCAACGAATGTGACGATGGCGCCACTATCAGGGCGGGTGGCGAGGCGGGCATACTCGTCGGCCAGCGAGAAGTCCTCTCGCTGCACCACAATGCGATCTGTGATGGTTGCATCGCTCATCCTCAACCTCCGGTCACAGGAGGGAAGAAAGCGACCTCATCGCCATCATTGATAGGGGTATCGAGGGGCACCAGCGTCTGGTTGACCGCCACCAGCAGTTTGCCCGCCTCGAGGGCCAGCGCCCACTTGTCGCCGCGCTCACTTAAGTCGCAGCGCAGCTGCTCGACGGTGGCGTAGTCGCAGGGCAGACTCAGCTCGTCACAGGCCACCAGCTCTCTTACTTGCGCAAAAAACAGTACCTTGATCATGCTTGCTCCCCGCTAGTTGACCCCAACTGGAAATGGCCAGACTTGCCGCCCCTCTTCTCGACCAGTCGCACCTGTTCGATCACCATGTCCTTTTGCACTGCCTTGCACATGTCGTAGATGGTCAGCGCCGCAACAGATGCCGCCGTCAGCGCCTCCATCTCCACCCCGGTCTTGCCGGAGAGCTTGCAGAGGGTGCGGATATGTACCTTGTGCAGCTCGGGCAGCGGCACTATCTCCACCTCCACCCTGGTCAAGGCGAGCGGATGGCAGAGGGGGATAAGATCGGAGGTCTTCTTGGCCGCCATGATGCCGGCGATGCGGGCGGTGGCGAACACGTCACCCTTGTGATGCTGGCCGCTCAGGATCAGCGCCAGGGTCTCGGGAGCCATGGCGACAAACGCCTCGGCACGGGCTTCGCGCTCGGTCACCTGCTTGTCGGTCACATCCACCATATGGGCTTCGCCGCTCTGGTTGAGGTGGGTCAGGTTGAGGTGGGTCAAGTTGAGCTGAGTCAGGTTAGGCTGGGTCTGCTTGGGATCGGTCTGGTTCATCGTTTGCTCTCAAAGGTGGGAGACAAAGTTGCACGGCTTGGTGCGGGCATCGAGCTGATCGCGAATAAGCTGCTCCCAGCCCAACCGGCACGCACCGGGGGAGCCCGGCAAGCAGCAGATCAGGGTGCGATTGGCCAGCCCCGCCAGCGCGCGGCTCTGCATGGCTGAACCCTTGATCTCGGCAAACGAAAGCTGGCGGAACTGTTCGCCAAAACCTTGCACCGTGCGCTCGAACAGCACGCCGACCGCCTCAGGCACCCAATTTTGCTCATTAAAGCCGGTGCCACCGTTGATCAGGATCGCCTGCACTTCGCTGTCGGCGATCCAGTCACTGACCAGCGCCCGAATGCGAAACAGGTTATCAGCACACAGTGCCCGACCTGCAAGCTGGTGTCCTGTTGCAGTGAGGGCTGATACCAGATAGTCGCCCGAGCTGTCATCGGCGGTAGTGCGGCTGTCGGAAACCGTCAATACGGCGATCTTGAGGGGAATAAATTCGTTGTTGTTCTGTCCCATCGGGCAGCTCCTTATGGCTATGGGCCGTCAACGGGGCAAAATGAGGAGGGGGAGCAAACAGTCATAGAGAGCCACAAGAACCCGCGTCTCCATCCCGTTAGCCCACGTGCCCAGACGTTTGACGGCGGGCTGATTCTACCAAAGGTTTCACGGGATATGGGATTTAAAAGATACACAAATCTGATGTTTGTCTCAGATATCGGTAAAACGCAGGCCGGGCGCACCCGGCCTGTGATGAGGGGGGATCAGAATCCCTTCACCCCTGTCATGTCGGGCAGCTGGTGCGCAATCCCCTTGTGACAGTCGATGCAGGTGCCCTGCCCCTCCTTGCCAAGATTGGCGGAGTGCATCTGGGCAGCCCGTTTACCTTGCAAAGAGAAATCCATGTACTCGAAGTTGTGGCAGTTGCGGCACTCGCGCGAGTCGGTCTCTTTCATCCGCTGCCACTCCCGCTCGGCCATCGCCCGGCGATGGGTTTCGAACTTCTCGGGGGTATCCACCTTGCCGGTGATCATGCCCCACAGCTCTTTGGAAGCCTGCACCTTACGGATGATCTTGTAGGTCCACTCGTGCGGCACGTGGCAATCCGGACAGCTGGCCCGCACACCGGAGCGGTTGGCGTAGTGAATGGTGTCGCGGTACTCCTCGAACACGTTGTCCTTCATCTCGTGACAGCTGGTGCAAAACTTCTCGGTGTTGGAGGCTTCCATGGCGGTGTTGAAGCCGCCCCAAAAGATCACTCCACCGAAAAAGCCCATCATCAACAGCACCCAGAGGGCAGCTTTTGACGGTGACTTGAAGGTGGTCCACAGACGCTGGATAAAGCCGGGTAATTTCATTGATGGACTCCTTAGTTCAGTGCTTCAACCGGCTTGAAAGTATTTTCCACCAGCGGCTTGGCATCCGCTTGCGGCACATGGCACTGCAGGCAGAAGTAGCGACGGGGCGACACTTCACCCAGGGTTGTACCATCACGGGTCTCGAAGTGAGTCGGGCTGATCTTGGGGGCCTTCATGGCGCTGGCATTCTTGAAGCTGTGGCAGGCCAGGCACTTGTTGACCTTGTTATCCACCTCGTAGTTACGAATATCGTGGGGGATCAGCGGCGGCTGATGAATGTACTGGCGATCATACATATCACCGTCTTTGCGAAAGTTCTTCAGGGGTGCGGCATTCGCCTCGATCACCAGATCGGTGGCCCCCCGCTCGGATTTGATCCCTCCGGTACTATTGGTGATCTCGGAAGTGGCGGCCATCAAGGAACCCGCCATCAGGCAGGCCAGCATTGCTCCAATCAGCTTTTTCATTATTTATTCTCCAACGTTTTTTCTGCCTTGACGGCAAAACCTACAGTGATTTCAAAAACTTGTTCCGCGCAGACATCAATGCAGCGGCCACAGTTGGTACACTCCTGAGCCGCAATCAAGGGCCCGTGACCGCGCTTGGCACCGTGAACCGGCCCGCGCAGGATGGGGCGTTCCGGGCAGACCGCATAACAATCCATGCAGTTGCTGCACCGCTCGCGCCCCTTGGCAGAAATTTTGATAAATCCGACCCGGTTGACCAGGGCATAGAAGGCCCCCACCGGACAGAGATGACCGCACCAGCCCCGCTCCAGCACAAACAGATCGAACAGGAACAGCGCCGCCAGCAGGGCCCAGCCCGCCCCCATGCCAAACAGCAGACCGCGCATGGCGAGCGACACCGGATTGACCAGCTCCCACGCCATCACGCCGACCACCGCAGGCACCACCAGCACCATGGCCAGCAGCCAGTAACGGGTAGTACGGCTGAATTGGCCGTTGCCCTTGAGGCCAAGTCGCCCCCTGAGCCAGGCCGCAGCGTCCGTGATGAGATTGACCGGGCATACCCAGGAGCAGAACACCCGCCCCCCGACCAGCCAGTAACCGGCCAGCACGATGGCGGCCCCCAGCCAGAGGGTGGTGATGGGCCAATGGCCCGCCGCCAGCGACTGCAACAGTGTGAGGGGATCGGTCAGTGGCACCGTCTCCAGCAACAGCGAGCTGGACAGGTTGCCCTTGAGGATCCAGATGCCCGCCAGCGGCCCCAGCAAAAACAGCCCGAGCACGCTGAACTGAATCAGCCGACGCAGCAGCAGGAAGCGGTGGGAACGCCACCACCCCAGCTTGATGCGAGCCTCCTCTCCCGGATAACGACTCATAACCCCTCCGGTTTGCGGGTGGGCAGGGTGAGTCGCTCACCGATCAGCGACTTGTTTCCCGCTTTGGCCTTCTCTTCCCAGCCGAGCCGGTAGTGATGACCCAGCTCACCCTTGGCGAGCTGACGGGGCACCACCTTGATGGCGGACTCCTCCAGCACGCAAGCGTGCTCGCACTTGCCACAGCCGGTGCAGACATCGCTGTGTACTGTGGGCAGGAACATGGCGTGCTTGCCGGTGCGCTGGTTATGCTGCAAATCAAGGGTGATCGCCTTGTCAATCAAGGGGCAGACCCGATAACAGACATCGCAGCGCAAACCCAGATAGTTGAGACAGGTCTCGTGATCGATGAGCACTGCCACCCCCATCCGCGCCTGATCGATATCGGTCATCTGCTGATCCAGCGCGCCGCTCGGGCAAGCCACCACACAAGGGATGTCATCACACATCTCGCACGGCACGGCACGCGCCTTAAAATAAGGGGTGCCGGTAGTCACAGGGTCAAACAGCCGGGCGAGCTTGAGGGTGTCGTAGGGGCAGGCCAGGGCGCAGAGCCCGCAGCGCACGCAGGCGCTGAGAAACTCTGACTCATCGAGGGCCGCAGGGGGGCGCAGCGCCTGAGCAGGCACCGCGTATGCCTGCTGACGGGCCACCCCACCCAGCCCCACGCCAAGCAGGCCCACACCGCAGGCCCCTTTTGCCATGTCGGCCAGAAACTGGCGACGACTACGACTCATCTCGCGCTCCCCCGCCTCAGGCCTTCATCACCTTGACGGCGCACTTCTTGTAATCGGTCTCTTTCGAGAGCGGATCGGTGGCGTCCAGGGTCAGCTTGTTGACCAGCTGGCTGGCGTCAAAGAAGGGCATGAATACCAATCCCTTAGGGGGTTTATTACGGCCACGGGTCTCGACACGGGTCTTCACCTCACCACGGCGGGAGGAGACGATCACCTCTTCACCACGCCGCACGCCACGGGCCTTGGCATCGTCCGGGTGCATAAACAGCACAGCATCCGGGAAGGCGCGATAGAGCTCGGGCACCCGACGGGTCATGGTGCCGGTATGCCAGTGTTCCAGCACGCGACCGGTGGAGAGCCACAGATCGAACTCTTGGTCCGGCGACTCGGCGGCGGGCTCAAACGGCAGGGCGAAGATGACCGCCTTGCCATCGGGCTTACCATAGAAGCGCACTCCCTCGCCCGCTTTGACATAAGGGTCGAACCCTTCGCGATAGCGCCACAGGGTCTCCTTACCATCCACCACCGGCCAGCGCAGACCGCGCGCTTCGTGGTACTGATCGAACGGCGCCAGATCGTGACCGTGGCCGCGACCGAAGGTGGCGTACTCCTCGAACAAGCCCTTCTGGACGTAGAACCCGAAGTGCTCGGCTTCGTCGTTCAGCATCCCCTTGCTCTGCTCTTTCGGGAACTGGTTGACCTGACCGTTGGCATAGAGCACGTCGAACAGGGTCTTGCCCTTCACTTCCGGCATCTTGGCAATCAGTTCAGCTGGCCACACCTCCTCGACCTTGAAGCGCTTGGAGAACTCCATCAGCTGCCACAAGTCGGACTTGGCCCCTTCCGGCGCTTTCACCTGCTGGTGCCAGAACTGGGTGCGGCGCTCGGCGTTGCCGTAAGCCCCCTCTTTCTCCACCCACATGGCGGTGGGCAGGATCAGATCAGCGGCCTGGGCAGTGACGGTCGGGTACGGGTCAGAAACCACGATGAAATTGCGCGGGTCACGATAGCCAGGCAGGCGATCGGTATTCATGTTGGGACCGGCCTGCATGTTGTTGTTACACATCACCCAGTAGGCGTTGAGCTTGCCATCTTTGAGCATGCGATCCTGCAGCACGGCATGGAAACCCACCTTGTCGGGAATGGTCCCCTCCGGCAGCTTCCAGATCTGCTCGGCGATGGCGCGGTGCTTGGGTTCTGTCACCACCATGTCCGCTGGCAGACGGTGGGCAAAGGTGCCCACTTCCCGCGCGGTGCCACAGGCAGAGGGCTGACCGGTCAGGGAGAAGGGACCAGAGCCCGGCTCGGAGATCTTGCCGGTGAGCAGGTGGATGTTGTAGCAGAGGTTGTTGGCCCAGACGCCACGGGTATGCTGGTTGAAACCCATGGTCCAGTAGGAGACCACCTTCTTGCTCGGGTCGGCATAGATCTGGGCCAGCTTTTCCAGCTTCTCTTTGGAGACGCCGGAGAGCTTGGCGACCGACTCCACATCGTAATCCGCCACGAACTTGGCAAACTCGTCGAAGGTCATCGGTGTGGCATCACCGCTGTCCGGGTTCTTCGCTTTCTGCTGCAGCGGATCGGTCGGGCGCAGGCCGTAACCGATGTCGGTGACCCCCTTCTTGAACACTGTGTGCTTGTTGACGAAGTCCCAGTTCACCTTGTCGTTCTGGATGATGTAGTTGGCGACATAGTTGAGGATCGCCAGATCGGTCTGCGGGGTGAACACCATGCCGTTGTCCGCCAGCTCGAAGCTGCGGTGCTCGAAAGTGGAGAGCACGTGCACCTGCACATCGGGGTTGGAGAGACGGCGATCAGACATCCGCGACCAGAGGATGGGGTGCATCTCGGCCATGTTGGAGCCCCACAGCACGAAGGCATCGGCCTGCTCGATATCGTCGTAGCAGCCCATCGGCTCATCCATGCCGAAGGTACGCATGAAGCCAACTACCGCAGAAGCCATGCAGTGACGGGCGTTGGGATCGAGGTTGTTGGTACGAAAACCGGCCTTCATCAGCTTGGCGGCGGCATAGCCTTCCCAGACGGTCCACTGGCCGGAGCCGAACATGCCGACCGCACTCGGGCCTTTCTCTTTCAGGGTCGCCTTGAACTTCTCGGCCATGATGTCGAACGCCTGATCCCAGCTGATGGGGGCGAAATCACCGTCCTTGTCGAACTGGCCGTTCTTCATCCGCAGCATCGGCTGGGTCAGACGATCCTGGCCGTACATGATCTTGGAGAGGAAGTAGCCTTTGATGCAGTTGAGGCCACGGTTGACCGGCGCATCCGGATCACCCTGAGTCGCCACGACCCGACCATTCTGCGAACCCACCAGCACGGAGCAGCCGGTGCCGCAGAAGCGGCAGGGGGCTTTATCCCAATGGATGGCAGTCTTGTCGGTACTGGTGATGAGATTGGCCGCCAGCGTGGGGGCACTGACACCGGCCACGGCAGCGGCAGCTGCCACCGCGTTGGCCTTCATAAAGTCGCGTCGACTCAGCTTCATGGCATATCCTCGCATTGCTTATCGCGTAATAAGTTGTCGAATCTATCGAACGGGTGCCAGCCAACAGCGGCAAAGGGCACACCCGGCATCCCATAAATCCTTTTAGTGACCGCCGAGTTCATCGAACTGGTGGTAAATCAGGGCGGCAGAGAGCACACCCGGCATCGCTTGTATCGCATCAATGGCCGCCATAATCGGCCGCTGGCTCGGACCTTCCAGGGTCACCACCAGCTTGCCCTCGTCACTGACGGCGTGGATCTCGGCCCCTTCAAGGGCGCCAATCTGCTCGGCGAGCTGATGGCGCAAGGGGGGCTGGGTCAGCACCACCAGACTCGATACATGGAACTCCTGATCCATTGTGGCTTCTGTGTCACACGGCTTCTGACTCATTATGACTCCTGCTTGAGGGTGGGCTGGCTGGCACCACCGGATGGGGCTGCTCGCCCGTCGACCTTGATGCTGCCAACCGGGCAATCCTGCACACAGGCGCCGCAGCCGTTACAGCGATCCAGCTCCACCGTCGGGGTGGGCACGCGCCCCAGCACCGGAATAAAACGAATGGCATTGGGCTCGCAACTGTCCTGACAGCGCTGGCAGAACACCTGACCATTGGCCAGACAGTTGGCCTCAATATGGGCCTTGTAGTGCCAAGGCGATTCGGTGGTGGGACGAAACAGCGGCGCCTTGCAGACAGTGACGCATTCGGTGCAGAAGGTGCACTCGCCACGCTGAAAATCGACCACCGGAAAACTGCCCTCGCCAATCACCAGGATCTGCTCCGGACAAGCGGCCAGACAGTCCCCGCAACGGGTGCAGTCGGCGACAAATGCCGACCAGTTGACTGACCAGGGCAACTGCACCGGCGGTTCGGCGGTTCTCAGCCGCCCCCGAAACAGGCCGCGGCGGGCAAGATCGATCTCATCCGGCATGTTGACTCCTGTTTGACTGAGGGAAGGGGCAGATCGATTCCACCAATGGCATTCACGATACCAATTATAAGAGTGGGTGTATATTGCGACCCTGACAAGGTCAGGGATATACCACCTGGGAGATAAACAGAGGGGATTCTTGCGCCAGATCAAAGCCTTGCAGCGCAATAAAAATGGAGGTATCGGTTAAAATACCTCCATGTGAGGATTGCTATTTAATCGTTGGGGATTTTTGCAGTTATCCGCCGATGGAGGCGAGATGAGGAGTGATACCGGCATTGCCCTCATGGAGCCGATGGCTAGCACTCTTGCCCGCCAGCGCCGCGCGAATACGCTGTTGCAGCGCATCCGACTGCGGATCTGCGCTGAGCAGGTCCCGCAGATCGACGCCATTGTCACCAAACAGGCACAGATGCAGCTTCCCCAGCGAGGAGACCCGCAGCCGATTGCAATCGGCACAGAAATCCTTGCTGTAGGGCATGATAAGACCGACCCCCCCCTGGGATTCCGGGTGCATAAAGACCTGCGCCGGCCCGTCATCCTTGCCCCGCAACTGCTGCACCCAGCCACTCTCCAGCAAGCGCTGTTTGATCTGCTCGCCGCTGACATGGTGGTCGCGAAACAGGGTATCCATCTCGCCGGTCTGCATCAGCTCGATAAAACGCAGCTCGATGGGCTTGTGCCTGATCCAGCCCAGAAAGGCGTCGAGCTGATAGTCGTTGAGCCCCTTGAGCAGCACCGCATTGATCTTCACCGATTTGAAACCGGCGGCCAGTGCCGCTTCGATCCCCTCCATCACCTCGGCCAGTTTGTTTTCACCGGTGATCTGGTGAAACTGGCGCGGGTCGAGACTGTCGACGCTGACATTGAGGGCGTTGAGCCCGGCATCAAACCACTCCTGGGCCCGCTCCTTGAGGCGATAGCCGTTGGTGGTCATGGCGACCTTCTCGATGCCCGGGGTGGTGGCAATCACCTTGACGATTTCGGTGAAATCACGACGCAGGGAGGGTTCTCCCCCCGTGATGCGCACCTTGCGGGTGCCCATGGCGGCAAAACCGCCCACTACGCGACGGATCTCGTCAACCGAGAGAAAAGATTTACGCCCCTCTTTGTGCCCTTCCGGGGGGCGATAGCCGTCGGGCAGGCAGTAGGTGCAACGGAAATTGCACACATCGGTCACTGACAGGCGCAAATAGTAAAAACGACGGGAAAAACCATCTTCAAGTGGCAACATAAACACCTTTCCAAATACGGGAGGCCAGGGCATTTCTTTCCTGACCCTTACAGCTCGACCATTAGGTTCAACAATCGGCTGACGGCTGGTTTTCCCCTATCGCAAGGACGTAGGCAAAACAGCTCGGAGTTCATCTAGTTTTTCGATGCTAACACAAGTTGAAGTACACTCCCACGCATCTTGCGGAGTCATTATTACTGTCCAGAGGTGTTCATCAGCATGGGAAAACGGTTCAGAGTCCATTCGGTCAGCGGCGCCATCGGCCGTGCCATGGTGTTGATCCTCTTCATGGCCAGCCTGATCGCGCTGGTCGCGATGGTGACGCTTTTTTACTCGGTGCCCGATGCCAAGGCGATCAACCTCTCCGGCTCACTGCGGATGCAAGCCTACCGGATGGCCTACGAGATCGAGCGTGGTGACAGCGTGTTGGGGCGACTCGCCCAGTTTGAAGAGACCCTGCACGCCGAAGAGCTGCAGGAGACCCAGCGCTGGATCACGCCCGCCTCGTTGCGCCGCACCTATGGTGAGGTGCTCGGCCAGTGGGCGGTGATGCGCCAGCATATCGAAGAACGCACCCCACAACGGTACACAGATAACACCGAGCGGTTTGTGGCAGCCATCGACAATTTCGTCAATCAGATGCAATACCACGTGGAATTCAAGGTACGGATGCTGGCCTTGGCGGAGGGGCTCGGCCTGCTGGCCATCATCACCATCGCCTGGTTTACGGTGCGCTTTACCCGCCAACAGGTGGTCGCCCCCCTCAATCAGCTGGTCTACTGCGCCCGCCAGATCCAGCGGCAAGACTTCGATCTCCAGCTGCCCGCCCACGGCGAAAATGAGCTGGGGGAGCTGTCACGGGCTTTCGTCACCATGGCCGACGAGCTCAGCAAGCTCTATCGGGAGCTGGAGAACAAGGTGGAAGAGAAAACCGCCAAGCTGCAGCAGGCCAACGATACCCTCTCGTTTCTCTACTCGACCGCCCAGAAGCTGCACGCGGCACCGCTCAGCACCCGCACCCTGATCAAGTTGCTGGACCGCGCCGCCGCCCACCAGCATATCGACCACATCCGGCTGACCCGCTTCGAGCACAACGCCATGCCGGTCTACATCTCGGGGCGTACCGGCTGGCCCGGTGATCTCGATGCGGTCGCCAGCTTCTATCTGCAGATGGATGAGCAGGAGTTCGGCCGGCTCGACATCATCAGCCAGAGTCCCATCGACGAGCGGTTGATCAAGAACTTCACCATGCTGCTGGCTCAGGTGCTGCACAAGGATCAGACCCTGCTGCAACAACAGCGGCTGCTGTTGATGGAAGAGCGGGCGGTGATCGCCCGGGAGCTGCACGACTCGCTGGCGCAGGCCCTCTCCTATCTCAAGATCCAGTCCACCCTGCTCAAGCGCTCCTACGCCAAGGGGCAGCAGGAGAAAGCGCAGGAGGCGATGCAGCAGATCGATGAAGGGCTCAGCAATGCCTATACCCAGTTGCGCGAACTGCTCGGCACCTTCCGCCTCACCATTGGGGATGCCAATCTGGGGGAAGCGATCCGGGTGATGCTCGATCAGCTGCAACCCCAGACCCAGGCAAAAATACGGTGCCATTACGAACTGGCCGATAGCGATTTGGAAGCGGGCCAGCACATCCATATCCTGCAATTGATCCGCGAGGCCGTCCTCAACGCCATCAAACACGCCAACGCGCAAGTGATTGATGTTAGCTGTGAGACCCTCGCAAGTGGTAACATCAAGGTTCAGATTTCAGATGACGGTGTCGGGATCGGACTCGCCAGCTCGGCGATCAACCATTACGGTTTGAGCATCATGAACGAGCGCGCCAGCAAACTGCATGGTCTGCTGACCATCAGCGAGCTACAGCCACAAGGCACCTGCGTGCATCTGACCTTCCCCACCAGCCTAGCGAGAGACGCCTGATGGACGAGATGAAATACACTGTTCTGGTCGTAGATGACCATCCCCTCATGCGCAAAGGGATTGTGCAGTTGCTGGCTCTGGAAGAGAACATGGAGGTGACCGGTGAAGCCTCCAACGGCACAGATGCCGTGGCGCTGGCCAAGGAGTCCGAGCCGGACCTGATCCTGCTCGACCTCAACATGAAGGGACTATCCGGCCTCGATACCCTCAAGGCGCTGCGAGCCGAAGAGATCACCTCCCGGGTGGTGATCCTTACCGTCTCCGATGCCCGTCAGGATGTGGTGGCCCTGCTCAAGGCCGGTGCCGATGGCTATCTGCTCAAGGATACCGAGCCTGATCTGTTGCTGGCCCAGCTGGCAGACGTGATGACCGGCAAGCAGATCCTGAGCGAACCGCTGCGACCCTATCTCGAAAATATCTACGAGCTGGACCACCTGCAACAGAAGCTGGAAAGCTTAACGCGTCGCGAAATGCAAATCCTGCGCGAAATTGCAAAAGGCCTCTCCAACAAACAGGTCGCCTCGGTGCTCCATATCTCCGAGGGAACGGTCAAGGTTCACGTGAAGAGCCTGCTGAAGAAACTCGAGGCGCAAAGCCGCGTGGAAGCGGCTGTCATGTATCTGGAACAGCGTAACTAAGCGCCCTCTTCCTCCCGAAAAGCCACCCTCCGGTGGCTTTTTTCATTCTCTGGCACAGTCGCTGCATTGTCATATTCAGCAACTACTCAATGGAGGATGGAACATGAAACTACAACCTTTGGCACTGTTCCCCTTGCCTTCCCACATACTACCGGGCGGCAAGCTTCCACTGCGTCTGTTCGAGCCACGCCACCTGCAGATGCTCAAGGAGTCGTTCATCAACGATCAGGGCTTTGGCATCGTGATGGAAGAGTCGACCACCTCGGGACAATCCGGCCGCATTCTGCCGGTGGGCACCCGGGTCAAGGTGACCGATTTTTACACCCTCAATGATGGCCTGCTGGGAGTGACTGTGCTGGGACTGGAGCGCTTCTGTATCCACGAGATGGAAACAGATGAGATGGGCCTGCGCCGCGCCAAAGTGGAACTGTTGCCCAACTGGCCGAGCACCCACTCCGATTTCAACGACAAATTGCTGGTCAACCGCCTACGGGAAGTGTTCGAGCAGTATCCGGAGCTTGATGAGCTCTATCCGGACAAGCGCTTTGAAGATGCCGCCTGGCTCTGCCAGCGCTGGCTAGAGATACTGCCGATGCCGATTTATGAAAAGCAGATGCTGATTGCCAAACAGAACAGCGAAGCAGCCCGTAAATTCCTGCATCGCCTGATTTCGCAATAACAAAGCAGCGTTGCAAAATGCAATTATTCCAAAAATGAAAATCACAAATTCGCATTTTGCAACGAGGTAGGAACATAACAAGAGAGAGCCGCTGCGCTACACGGCCAATATGAACACAAAAGAGTCACTAAAAAGTTGGCATGGATTTTTCATATAAACTAATACAACCCGATTTATCCCGTGCTCTCTTCAGTATTTGCTGAAGAACTGGTCAACCCACAAAGTTGACCATTTTTTTTATCCGCGAATTGGCAACCGCTGGCCAAAGTGACGCTGCAAGCACTCTCTCAGCCGTGACAAGGTAATGGGCTTGGCGAGAAAATCATCCATTCCCTGCGCCAGACAGCACGCCTTGTCTTCGGCCATCGCATTGGCCGTCAGCGCAACGATGGGCATGGTGCAGCCCAGCTCCCGCAACCGCCTTGTGGCTTCCAGCCCGTCCATCAAAGGCATCCGCATATCCATCAGGACCAGATCCGGGAGCTGTTCATCCACCTGCGCCAGCGCTTCCAGGCCATTGGCAGCCAGACGCACCTTGCTCACCAGTTTTTGCAGCATCAGCGACACCACCAGCTGGTTGACCGGGCTATCCTCCACCACCAGTACATCCAGCGGCATCAGTGCAGCCAGGCCCTCCTCTTGCCTTGGCCGACAATCACAAGGCAGTGCCATCCCTGATAATTCGAACCAGAAACAGCTGCCCTTGCCAGGCTCACTCTCTAACCAAATCATCCCCCCCATCAGCTCAACCAATCGCTTGCTGATGGCAAGGCCAAGGCCGGTGCCGGAGAAACGGCGGCTGGCGGAATTATCGACCTGAGAAAAGGGCTCAAACAGCCGAGCCTGATCCGCCTGCGCGATGCCAATCCCGGTATCGGACACCGAAACCCGCAACTTGCCGTCCTGCCAGCCCAGATGCAGGCTCACCTGCCCCTGATCGGTAAATTTGATGGCGTTATCCAGCAGATTGCCCATCACCTGCGACAAACGCATGGGGTCACCCTGCAGGGCTAAAGGTACAGCCTCATCAATGCGGTAAACCAGCGAAATGCCTTTAACGCTGGCGCGGCCCTGCAGTGGCTCGATCAGGGATTGGCAAAGCTGGATTGGCTGCAGGGTCTCGCAGTGAAACGCCAGGGTTTGCGACTCGATTTTCGAAAAATCGAGCACATCATCGATGATGGTTTGCAGCAATCTGGCCGAATGGGTGGCATGGCGCAGCAGGCTCTGCTGCTCAGGTGCCAACTCGGCATGCAGCACCAGATCAAGCATCCCCAGCACCGCATTCATGGGGGAGCGGATCTCGTGGGTCATCATGGCCAGAAACTGGGACTTGGCACGGTTGGCTGCTTCGGCCTCATCCCGTGCCCGCGCCAGCTCCTCTTCCCGACGGATCTGGGTGCTGATATCCCGGGCGGTACCGCGATAGCCGGTAAACAGGCCATGGTGGTCAAAACAGGGCTCGGCACTCACCTCCATCCAGCAGGGGCCATCAAGCAGCGCCACCTGCATGCGCACCCCTCGCACCGGTTTGCGCTGGGCAAGCTGCTGCAAATAATGCTGCGCCTCATCACTTTGCTTGTTGCAGAGATAGTCATAGAGGGTCGGGCGGGTCGCCAGCGGGGTCAGATCATTCAGATAACCGGGCTCGGAGGCATAACTGAGGCGATGTTCGGCATCGGTCTCCCAAAACCAGTCAGAGGCCATGGCGGCGAAACTGCGAAAACGACGCTCGCTGGTCTGCAGCGCCTCGGTTTTCACCGCGACTTGATCCTGCAGACGCGCCCGATAGGTGATGTTGACCAGCGCTTGGGCGATAAGCGGGCGGCAGCGCTCAATGGCAGCCTTGCTGTTGAGATCGAAAGTACCCGCCCGTGAGTGACGGCAGATAAGAGTGGCGGTAAACCCTGGCGCCTGCAGCCCGGTCAGCATCACGCTGGCCCAACCAGACTCGCTCGCCAGCGGTGCCAGCTCGGGTAACTGGGAGGGGTCATAAATCACCAGGGTTTCACCCGCGATGGCACGGGTAAATGCCGGGGTCATACGCCAGCTACGAGCAAATATCATTGGCTCGGTGCTGAGGTGGGTGCTCCCGAGCTCACCTTCCCAAGCCACCACATCCGCATGTTCAAAGCCAATAAAGGGTTTGAGCACCTGGATCAAGCTCTCCAGCACCTGTTCCAGGGTTTTGGCATCAGCGAGGGTGGCTACCCCGCCCAGCAAGGTCTGAGATTCTTGCCGATATTTGGCCTCCCGCTCGCGACAGCGCACCAGATCGACCAGAGTGGTCTGCAATTTGTCGCCAAGGGCTTCCAGTTCACTGTTGCCAATCATCTTGTTGCCTGCTCTGTTATGTTCTGCCGACTCAAGGGGTCAGGAAAATCACGCTCGATACCATCAGATTACCGTGGGCCAGCTCGCCATTGGGCAGCCGCCCCTGCTCGCCGAAGGTAAAGGGGGTGATAAACGGGATCTTGCCGAGGCGAGCCTGGCTCTGCTCGACAAATTGGCACAACATATCACCTAGCGCCAAACGGCAACCAGCACAAAAAATGATAAGGGCACCGATGGGCTGCAATTCCACATCGACCCCATAACCAGGCTCGACGCGCATGGCATTGAGGCTGCGCTGCAGCAACCCCTCCTGACTGCTGTACATCAGCAGCAGACGCTCCCCTTGCACCACATCAGTAAACAGCCGCAACCCGCCCTGTTCGGTCACCGCTTCGGGATGGGATAGCTTGTAGTAGGGAATGCCATCCAACGCCCCCACCTGACGGGCCAGCGGGGTAAGCGTGGTCTCCCGCAAAATCGCCCCTACCGGCCAGGGCTGCTCCCGCCCGCACCAGCGGGCATAGACCTCGGCGGCAGGCTGGTGATCGATGGTGAGCACCTCGCGCCCCTCGCAGGCAGTGATTTCGCCGCTAAACTCGGCTGGCACATAACCGGAGTGAAACTGAAAAGCCAGCTGGCAATCCGGATAGAGTACCGCCAACACTATGCCGTCCTGACTCACAGCGTCATCCCAGCAGAGCTGCCACTCGCCGCTGACACTGTTGTCTGCCGCCGAGCCGCCCACCACCGGCACCGATGCGCCGAGCTCTGCTTCGATACCAGCCAGCAGCCCCTCTTCCTGACCGGGACTGGCGTGAAACAGGACTAACTGAGGCAGCTCGCCCGGTCGGCCGCAATCGTTCATGGCGCGCCGCAGCAACTGGCGCGCATCCACCGTTGCACCGCTGGCACCGGCCACCCCGAACGCACCTTTTCCATCATAGAGGGCCGCCACCGCCACCCCATATCCCTCTCTGGCGTGATGTCCCCTCTCGGTCATCACACCACCGCAGGAGCTGCATCCCAGCAGGCGGGTGGTCGGGAACTGGCGTTTGAGCGCTTCGCGCAGTATCGCCCCGTCATGGGCTTGGGTAAAATAGAGTAACAGCAGGGAGGGGGCCTGATTGGCATGGTGGCGCAGCTGCGCGCAGAGATCTTGGGCCGCCAGCGATGAATTCTGGGCGAGGGAGTGAACGGTCAGAAATTTCAACACCATCTCCTTGTTTTATCGAATGGCGGTCTCAAGCAAAAATCATACCTTTATCAAACAATTATCTCGCTTCACTTGCTAACATAGCTGTCAACTGAGCCCAATTACAGGACGCCCATATGTGGCAAAAAAACATCAATGACTTCGAACGGGTCGTTGCCATCGGTGGTGGCCACGGCATGGGCCGAGTGCTTTCATCCCTTTCGTTCCTCGGTCAACGACTCACCGGTATCGTCACCACCACAGATGATGGTGGCTCGACCGGACGGCTGCGCAAGAGCCAGGAGTGCATCGCCTGGGGCGATCTGCGCAACTGCCTGAACCAGCTGGTGACCGATCCCAGTATCGGCAGCCTGTTGTTCGAGTACCGCTTCGCCGGCAAAGGCGAGCTGGCGGGCCACAACCTTGGCAACCTGATGCTGCTGGCGCTCGATAATCTTTGTGTCCGTCCTCTTGATGCTATCAAGCTGATCAGTGACATGCTCAAAATCGAGTCACAATTGCTACCCATGTCTGAATTTCCCACCGATCTCTGCGCCCATATGGAGTGTGGCACCCAGATCCTGGGTGAGGTATCGATTGATCAACTGGCAACCCCGCCCCTCTCCCTCGGCCTGATGCCGGAGGTGCAAGCGACCCGGGAAGCGGTGCTGGCACTGCAGCAGGCGGACATGATCATTCTGGGGCCAGGCAGTTTTCTCACCTCCATCATGCCGCCACTGCTGCTGGCAGAGATCGCCCAAGCCATCAACGAGAGCAATGCCATGCTGGTCTTCGTCTGCAATCTGGTGGCGGAGAATGGCCCGGCCAGCCAGCTGGATCTGATGAGTCAGTGTCGCTGGCTGGAGTCTCGGGTCGGTCATGGTCGGCTGGATGCCATCCTGGCCCCTCAGGGCACGGGTGATGCTGGGGCCTGGCAAGGGCGGTTGATCGAGGCCGAGCTGGGTGAACTTGAGCTGCCCCATCGGCACGATCGGTTGAAGCTGAAACTGGCGCTGGACAGGATCATCCAGCAACTGCTCAACCAGCGTTAAGCAACAGCCACGGCGCCCCGGCATCCCTGCATGGCGCCACTACTGATAATCGGCAAGAAACGCGAGCACTTGGGGCAAGGAGGCTTCCAGCAGTTGCAACTGGCGCTCGGCCTCAGCCACATCCGCCTGCTTGCTGGCCATCTCCAGCGCCATCACCTGCTGGTAGCTCGGCATAGCGCCGTAGCTGCCACAGGATGATTTCATGCTGTGGGCCACTCGGGCCAGCGCCTCCCACTCTCCCTGCTCATAGAGGGGTCTGAGCTGACTCAACTGCTCGCCCACCTCTTCGATAAACACAGCAATAACCACCGGCAACATCTCTTGGCCTATATCATCGGCCAGCTGCTGCAACACCTTGCGATCCACCCACTCCATGTCAGGCCCCTCCAAAAAGGTATTCAAACAGACCATACTATAGATAGTTTTCGAACCCGTCACTCACCACCCGGTCACTCATCAGTGTCACTTTCAGGTCGCCAATTGGGTGACGCGGGGGATCAAACAGCAATAAATGTGATCCGCCTCGAAAGAGTGACACTGAACGCCTTATGTAAACAACAAGTTAATTGCCGACAATTAACACATGAGTAACAATCGTTGACGTCAGCGTGCTGCTGCTGCTCAGCAACACCTCTCATCCCTTTTGCCATTTATGGCTGCTGCGAAGAACCAGGGTAGGTATCTACCCTGGTATTTTTTTATCTCACTCAGAGACGACCTGATTGGTCGCCACCCGCTCCCCCATGCGAAACAGATTAAACTCGCCGGGAGCCATCCTGACCCAGTTCTCATTGCCGGTCAGCGGACGGGTGGTGATCAGGGTCACCACATCGTTGGGCGTGGTCTCACTTTGAAAGTCGATCACCACCTCCTCATCCAGCAAGCTCGCCTCGCCAAAGGGCGCGCAGCGGGTCAGCCAGTGCAGGTTGTTGCTGCAGTAGCTCATCACATACTCCCCATCGGAGAGCAACATATTGAACACCCCGAATGCTCTCAGCTCGTCACACAGGGTGGCAAGATAGCGGAACATGGCGGGAAAGTTGGCAGGACGCTTGGGGTATTTTTGCTCCAGCCGGTCGAGCAGCCAGCAGAAGGCGTGTTCGCTGTCGGTATCCCCCACCGGACGGTGGCGGCCGGTTGGCAGCTTCTTGTAGCCGGTCAGCTGACCGTTGTGGGCGAAGGTCCAGTAACGGCCCCACAGCTCACGGGTAAAGGGGTGGGTATTTTCCAGTGACACGCAGCCACGGTTGGCCTGCCGAATGTGGCTGACCACGGCGCAGCTCTTGATGGGCAACGCCTGTACCAGTCTGGCGATGGGAGATTGGGCGCTGGGCTCGGGATCCTTGAAGGTGCGAAAGCCCTTCCCCTCGTAGAAGGTGATCCCCCAGCCATCCTTGTGGGGCCCTGTCTTGCCGCCGCGCAGCATCAACCCGGTAAAGCTGAAGCAGATATCGGTCGGCACATTGGCACTCATGCCGAGCAGTTCGCACATATCTGGCAGACTCCTTTCATGATTTGGCTGGTGTCATATCCGACCCCCAGCCGCTTTGACAGACAGCAGGGGAAGGCGCAATCACCCCCCCCTGTGACTGGCAGCAACCGGCCAATGGCGAACCATACAACCGGTGCTGCCCTTGTCTCAGCGCGATAACCTGATTACTTGGCCATCTCTTTTTCGACCAGCTGGATCAGGATGTGGATCACCTTGATGTGTATTTCCTGAATGCGGTCGGCATAACCGAAGTGCGGCACCCGGATCTCGACATCTGCCAGACCCGCCATCTTGCCGCCATCCTTGCCGGTCAGGGCGATGACCTTCATGCCTTTGGCGTGGGCTGCTTCAATAGCCTTGAGGATATTACCGGAGTTGCCACTGGTGGAGATACCGAGCAGCACGTCACCACGACGACCTACCGCTTCCACGTAGCGTGAGAAGACATAGTCATAGCCAAAGTCGTTGGAGACACAGGAGAGGTGGCTGGGATCGGAGATAGCGATACCGGCATAACCCGGGCGATTTTCGCGGTAACGACCGGTCAGCTCTTCGGCAAAGTGCATGGCATCACAGTGGGAACCACCGTTACCACAAGAGAGCACCTTGCCCTCTTCTTTGAAAGAGGCTGCCAGCAGTTTGGCGGCCGCTTCGATGTTTTTCAGGTTCTGCTCATCAGCCAGGAAGGCCTGCAGCACACTGGCAGCTTCGGTCAATTCATTGCGGATCAGTTCTTGATACATGATGTCTCTTCCACTATTTGGGTCGCTTATCGCTGGTGGCTATTCTCGCATAAGCCAATCCCGGAGTCGCCCCCCCTACCCACCACGGCACGGGTGCCTCATGAACGTTACGGGGATCACAGAGAGAAGGTAATGAACTTGTAAACAGCTTGATAACTTTGTGCGTATCAATTACAACAGAGGCCATATCCAACAGGTCAGACCTCTGGATCAGTAATACCACGTTGGCAACCTAACCACGCAAGGAGCAAGCAATGACGACGACCCTCACTCTGCTCGGGGTGATCCTGGTTATCGGAGCCCTGGCTTATCGCCGGACATCCCTGTTTACCGCCACCCTGATTACCGGCGCCGCTTTGGTGCTTGGCGCCATCTATGGTCATGTGCCCTTGCTGGTCTGGGCGCTGTTTGCGGTGATCGCCATCCCGCTCAACATGGTAGAGTTTCGCCGCAACCAACTGACCAAGCCGCTGTTCAAGATCTACAAATCGATCATGCCGGAGATGTCCCGCACCGAAAAAGAGGCGATCGAAGCGGGCACCACCTGGTGGGAAGCCGATCTGTTCGCGGGCAACCCGGACTGGAAAAAGCTGCATGCAATCCCGGTCAGCACCCTCTCTGCCGAAGAGCAGGCCTTTATGGATGGCCCGGTCGAGGAAGTGTGCCGCATGGTGAACGACTGGGAAGTGACCCACGAGCGCGCCGATCTCTCCCCCGAGGTATGGCAATACCTGAAGGACCACAAGTTCTTCGCCATGATCATCAAGAAGAAATATGGCGGCCTCGAGTTTTCGGCCTATGCCCAATCCTGTGTGCTGCAAAAACTGACTGGCGCCAGCGCCGTGCTCGCCTCCACCGTCGGCGTGCCCAACTCGCTCGGCCCGGGCGAATTGCTGCAACACTATGGCACTGAGGCCCAGAAAGACCACTACCTGCCACGTCTGGCAATCGGCAAAGAGATCCCCTGCTTCGCCCTGACCAGCCCGGAAGCGGGTTCTGATGCAGGCTCCATCCCCGACTTCGGCATCGTCTGCAAAGGCGAGTGGGAAGGCAAAGAGGTGCTCGGTATGCGCCTGACCTGGAACAAGCGCTACATCACCCTGGCCCCCATCGCCACCGTGCTGGGTTTGGCCTTCAAGCTGCGTGACCCTGAGCATCTGCTAGGTGACGAAGAGGAGCTCGGCATCACCTGCGCCCTCATTCCAACTCATATCAAGGGTGTCGGCATTGGCCGTCGCCACTTCCCGCTCAACGTGCCGTTCCAAAACGGCCCGACTCAGGGCAAGGATGTGTTCGTCCCGCTCGACTTCATCATCGGCGGCCCGGCCATGGCCGGTCAGGGCTGGCGCATGCTGGTGGAGTGCCTGTCGGTCGGTCGCGGTATCACCCTGCCCTCCAACAGCACCGGCGGCGTCAAAATGCTGGCCCTGGCGAGCGGCGCCTACAGTCGCATCCGTCGCCAGTTCAAGCTGCCTATCGGCAAGATGGAAGGGATCGAAGAGCCGCTGGCCCGCATCGGTGGTAACGCCTACATCATGGGCGCTGCCGCCACCCTGACAGTGACCGGTATCGATCTGGGGCAAAAGCCCTCGGTCATCTCCGCCATCGTCAAATACCACCTCACCGACCGTGCCCAGAAGTGCATCATCGATGCCATGGACATCCACGGCGGCAAGGCGATCTGCATGGGCCCCAACAACTATCTGGCCCGTGGTTATCAGGGTGCCCCCATCGCCGTCACGGTGGAAGGGGCCAACATCCTGACCCGCAGCATGATCATCTACGGTCAGGGCGCTATCCGCTGCCACCCGTATGTACTGCCGGAGATGCTGGCCGCCAGCCATCCCGACAAGGAGCAGGCACTGAAGGATTTCGACAAGGCCATGTTCAGCCACGTCGGCTTTGCCATCAGCAACCTGGTGCGCAGCTTCTGGCTCGGTATCACCGGCGCTCGCTTCGCAGCAGCACCTTACAAGGATCAGACCAAGGGCTACTACCAGCAGCTCTCCCGCCTCTCGGCTAACCTGGCATTCCTGTCAGACATGGCGATGGGCACCCTGGGTGGCGAACTCAAGCGCAAAGAGCGGGTCTCCGCCCGTCTTGGCGATGTGCTGAGCCAGCTCTATCTGGCCTCTAGCGCCCTCAAGCGCTATCAGGACGAGGGACGCCAGCAGGCCGACCTGCCGCTGCTGCACTGGGCTCTGCAAGATGCCATGTTCAAGGCACAAGAAGCGATCGACGAGCTGCTGCGCAACTTCCCGAACCGCTGGATTGGCCTTGCCCTGCGCGCCGTGGTGCTGCCACTGGGCCGTGATCTGAACCGCCCGAGCGACAAGCTCGATAGCCAGGTCGCCCGTCTGCTGCAAACCCCGAGCGAAACCCGCAGCCGTCTGGCCAAGGGGCAGTATCTGACCCGCGAAGAGGGTAACCCCTTCGGACTGCTGGAGCAGGCGCTCGATGACGTGCTGGCCGCCGAGCCGCTGTTTGACAAGGTCTGCAAAGCAGATGGCATCAAGCGTCCCTTCACCCAGTTGAACAAGGTGGCCGACATTGGCCTGGCCGCTGGCGTACTGACCCAGAGCGAAGCAGATCTGCTGCGCCGCGCCGAAGTGAGTCGCCTGCGCACCATCAACGTCGATGATTTTGACCCCATCGATCTGGTGGCCAACAAGAAGCTGTTTGAAGCCTCCGCTTACCATCACGCAGCCTGATCACCACGCCTCGACAACGCCTCCCTTGTGGAGGCGTTTTTTTATCTTCTCTCACCCCTATCAATGGCCTCCAATGCCATTGCCCGCGGTCACAGCTCCCCCGACCAGCTGCAGGCCCCGTGTGGTCAGCCGGGAAAAAAGGCACAATAGCCGACAAATCGAATCACCAAGGAAGCCAAGATGACCCTTGAGCACCTGATCCTGTGGCGCCGCGACCTGCATCGCCTGCCAGAAGCCGCCTGGAAAGAGTTCCGCACCACCAGCCTGATTGCCCACCACCTGAGCGAGCTCGGTTATCGCATCGTGCTCGGCGACAAGCTGCTGGCCAGCAACCTGATGATGGGTCGTGATGTGGATGTGGCAGCAGAAAAGGCTCGCGCCCGCCGTCAGGGAGCCCATCCCGACTGGCTGGAGCGGATCGGCGATGTCACCGGGCTGATGGGAGAGCTGGATACCGGCCGTCCCGGCCCGACCCTGGCCTTTCGCTTCGATATCGACGCGGTGGAGGTAGAAGAGTCCGACGCCGAACAGCACCAGCCGCAGCAAGAGGGCTTTGCCTCCCACAACAAGGGGTGGATGCACGCCTGCGCCCACGATGGCCACACCGCCATCGGCATGGGGCTGGCCAGCCAGTTAATGGCGATGAAGGAGCAGCTCTGCGGTCGCATCAAGCTGTTCTTCCAACCCGCCGAAGAGGGGTGTCGCGGGGGCAAGGCGCTGGCGGCCGGTGGCGCACTCGATGACGTGGATGCCCTGCTCTCGCTCCATATCGGCATTCACGCCGGTAGCGGCGAGCTGGTGATCAACCCCACCGAATTTCTCTGCTCCACCAAGTTCGACATCCATTTTATGGGCACCGCGGCCCACGCCGGGCTTGAGCCCAACGCTGGCAGCAATGCACTGGCCGCCGCCTGCATGGCCACCACCGCCATGCTCGGCATTCCCCGCCACCGCGACGGCATGACCCGCATCAATATCGGCCAGCTCCATGGCGGCAGCGGGCGCAACGTCATCCCCGATCATGCCGTGCTACACGGTGAAACCCGTGGCGCCGACAGCATCCTCAACGACTACATGTTCAGTCAGGTGCAGCGCATCGTCGAAGGCACTGCCCTCGCCCACGGCGTCACCTACCGCATCATCAAACAGGGTGAGGCCATTGCGCTGGAGAACAGCCCGGCGCTGCAAGCTGAGCTGGCAGCGCTGGCCCGCAAACAGGGGCTCGCCACCATCCAGACCCGCCGCTTTGGCGCCAGCGAAGATGCAGGTTTTCTGATGGAGCGGGTGCAAAAGCAGGGGGGCGAAGCGGCTTACCTGATCCTGGGGGCCGATCTGGCGGCGCCACACCACCACAACGCCTTCGATTTCGATGAGCGAGTGATGCAAAGCGGCGTAGAGCTGCTAACAGCTTGGGCGCGCGCCCGGTTGGGGGTGGCAGAACCAGTCCTGGGCTGACGCAGCCCCCCTTGATATCCCCTCGGCCAGATGAGCGGCTGACGGGATCAAAAAAGGCGCCTCGGCGCCTTTTTTTGAAGAAAACCTGAACGCTATTCGCGGAGCTTACGATGCACATCGGGGCGGCCACCTGTCACACTATCGGCTCTCCCCTCCTCCTTGGCCTTTTCTGCGCGTTTCTTGCGCATCTCGCGCGGATCGGCGGTCAAGGGCCGATAAATCTCGATGCGATCGCCATCGTGCAGCAACTCGCCACCTTTCACCGGACGGCTGTAGATACCGAACTTGTTGACCGCCAGATCGATCTCGGGGTGCTTTTGCACAATGCCGGACTGCTCAATGGCCACCAGCACGCAGGTCTCGGACGGCACGCGTAGCGCAATCACCGTCTGCTGTTGCGGCAAGGCATAGACAACCTCAATATTGAGCTGGTCAGACACCGTAGACCTCCTTCGCCCGCTTGGAGAAGGCGGAGACCATGGAGCTCACCAGATCGCGGAACACCTGACCAAATGCCATCTCGATCAGCTTGGAGGTAAATTCGAAATCGAGATCGAACTCCACCTTGCAGGCATCCACATCGAGCGGGGTAAAGGTCCACCAACCCGCCAACTTGCGAAACGGGCCATCTACCAGCTCCATCCTGATCTGACGGTTCACATCCAGCTGATTGCGAGTGGTAAAGGTCTTGGCAATCCCCGCCTTGGCCACATCGACCGATGCAGTCATGTAGTCATCACCCGCCTCGTGGACACGGCTGCCGACACAACCGGGCAAAAACTGCGGATAGGCATCCACATCGTTAACCAACTTGAACATCTGTTCTGCACTGAACATCACCAGGGCACTGCGCGTAATCCGGGGCATGGCTTTTCCTCATCCAATCGGCGCGATTTTACCACCATGTTTGGGGTTGTGGAGCGAAAACCTCGGCCAAACCGCTCATAAAGCCACCAGTTGACTTGCAGCGCGTTTTACAGCCGCTCACGCCTACGTATAATACGAGCCTCCTAGTCATTGCCGGAAATCGCCCGTCATGAGCAAAAAAAACAGTAAAAACAAAGCCGGGTCCAGCACCATTGCTCTGAACCGAGCCGCCCGCCACGAATACTTCATCGAAGAGAGAGTGGAAGCTGGCTTGTCCCTGCAAGGGTGGGAAGTCAAATCCCTGCGGGCGGGCAAGGCCAATATCAGCGAAGCCTACGTCATCTTCTTGCAGGGTGAAGCCTTCCTGTTCGGCTCCAGCTTCTTGCCCCTGAACGCCGCGTCCAGTCATGTGGTCTGTGATCCAACCCGCACCCGCAAACTGCTGCTGAGCCGCCGTGAAATCGACAAACTCGAAAGCCTAACCGCCCGTCAGGGCTACACCATAGTGCCACTGGCTCTCTACTGGAAAGAGTGCTGGGTCAAGGTCGAGATCGGCCTGGTGAAAGGCAAGAAAGAGCACGATAAGCGCGAAGACACCAAGGCGCGCGAATGGGATCGGGAAAAATCCCGCATCATGAAGAACAAAAATCGCGGCTAATCCCCGGTTATCCGGACTCACACTCCGGATGTTCAGGGCCAGCAAGCCATTCTGCTTCCCCTGCGCAGTTGACCCGAGTCAGCTGAGCACAATAAATCAGCAAACAGCCAAATGACCAGAGGGAATGGTCATCAACGCCTTGCTATAACAGCATTTTTGCGTACAATCGCTTCTAACAACTTGGGGCTGATTCTGGATTCGACAAGATTCACGAAACCCAAGGTGCATGCCGAGGTGCGGTAGGCCTCGTTAACAAACCGCAAAAAAATAGTCGCAAACGACGAAAACTACGCACTAGCAGCTTAATAACCTGCATAGAGCCCTTCTACCCTAGCTTGCCTGTGTCCTAGGGAATCGGAAGGTCATCCTTCACAGGATCGTGTGGAAGTCCTGCTCGGGGCGGAAGCATTAAAACCAATCGAGCTAGTCAATTCGTGGCGTGTCTCTCCGCAGCGGGTTGGCGAATGTAAAGAGTGACTAAGCATGTAGTACCGCGGATGTAGTAATTTTGGACGGGGGTTCAAATCCCCCCAGCTCCACCAAATACCGGTCCAACAGTGACCAACGAAGTACAAGGAACCCGCATAGCATAAGGCTTTGCGGGTTTTTTGTTGTCTTGTGCTGTCCAATAGGGTGCGTTGCCATCCAGCCCTTTTAGGCATATCGTTAGGCATATCGTTTTGTATGCCTTCCGGAGCGTATGCCTATGCCTCGTATCACCCGCCCCTTGTCCCCAACCGAGATCAAAGCAGCCAAGCCAAAAGAGAAGGAATACACCCTCTGTGACGGGGCTGGTCTGGAGCTCGTCATCAAGCCCAATGGCTCCAAGTTGTGGCGCCTGCGTTACTACCGCCCCCTTACTAAACAGCGAAACATGATCAGCTTTGGCTCCTGGCCGGAGATGTCGTTGGCTGACGCGAGAGAGAAACGATCCGAAGCCAAAACGTTGCTGCAACAAAACATCGATCCCCAACACCATCGTGATGAGCAGGCATCCGCCGCGTTATCTCAGAATGAGCACACCTTTGAAGCCGTTGCCAAGCGCTGGTTTGATGTTAAGTGTCCTTCCGTCACCCCGGCATATGCCGAGGATCTCTGGCGTTCGCTCGAAATGTACCTCTTCCCCGAGATTGGCACTGTGCCCGTGATGGAGATAAAGGCGCAGGGAGCTATCAAGATCATCGAACCCATCGCCGCTGCAGGAAAACTCGAAACTGTGCGTCGTCTCACCCAGCGGGTGAACGAGATCATGACCTTCGCCGTCAACTCTGGTCTGATCGATGCCAACCCTTGCTCGGGGATAAGCAAGGTCTTTCAGCGGCCAGCCAAACAGCACATGCCTAGCATTAATCCCAACCAACTGCCGGAACTGATGAACAGGCTATCGAAGGCCAGCATCAATTTGCAGACCCGCTGCCTTATCGAATGGAGCCTGCATACCTTGGCTCGCCCCAGCGAGGCGGCCGGAGCACGGTGGGCAGAGATCGATATGGAAAAGAAACTCTGGCGGATCCCACCAGAGAGAATGAAGAAGCGCAGAGGTCATGACGTGCCCTTGACGCCACAGACCCTTGCCTACCTAGACCTCATGCGGCCAATCAGCGGTCATCGTGAATTTATCTTCCCAGGACTACGAAATCCCAAGACACATACCAACGAACAGACAGCCAATGCCGCTTTGAAACGGATGGGTTATGAAGGGACCTTAGTCGCTCACGGCCTGAGAGCCTTGGGCAGCACGACCCTTAATGAGAAAGGATTTGATCGAGACGTCATTGAGGCCGCTTTGGCACACTCTGACAAAGATGAGGTGCGTAGTGCATACAACCGCACGGATTATCTGGAACGTCGCCGAGAAATGATGGTCTGGTGGTCAGAACATATAGATGCAGCATCCAGAGTCGGTTCAGCGCTGACATGGATACCACCAACAATGGCGGGTTGAATCGCCACCAGTGATCTAGACACGTCCCAGCCGTTCTAGGGCAGGATCGTCTACTGGGGCGAGGTCAGTCTATCTATAGCGTCATCCTCAGTCTGTGGGGGCAGGCCTGACTAAGCTCCGGCGATTCTGGAGAACTTAGGCGACGAAGCTCACACTTACACAACTCGGCCTTAACTGTCCGTTTTCGGTGTGGTACTCAGTAGAGCATGTAGTACCAACTGGGAACACACATGGAAACGACCAACAATGATGGCTCCAAACTGCGCGATAAGCTCAAACACCTACATGGTGCGGCACATGATCTAAAAAACAAGCTGCTCAAGTTTGAGCTTATTTCCCAAGATGACTTACTGCAAACGGCACAGCTCTGTAGCGTTCTTCTTCGTAACGAACGGCGGCTGCGAGCTTGGCAAGTTCACAGTGAAGCGCCTAAACCAACTGGCTTACCTCCGTTTGAAGTAAAAAAGGGGCACTATGTTAATTGCCCTAAGATCCTGATGCCTGCTCGCCTATATCTACGACTTGCCTACCTAGACTTCCGGCGGCAGCGGTATGAGCAAGCATGGGGCAATCTCATCAAAGCCAGCTATTACATCGGTGTTGTCGATACAGCTTTTTGCTTCCTCTCACTTAGCAAACAAGCACAGGCTAAACGGGGAGGTACCAAACTGCGCGGAGTTAAAGCACGAGCCCGAGAATTGCTTACAGAACTGCAGCCCCGTGGTGAGACAGCAGAAGGAGGCTTGAGAGGTTGGAATGGGGATGTTAAATCTGCGCTAAATGCCATTCGTGACCAATTGATGTTTGAGATTAAGCAAGGCAAGTTGGTCTGGGATTTTCCACCACCACCTAACAACGACACTGACCTATTCAATAGAACGCAAAAAAACCTTCGGAAATGGCTCAAGCCTGGTGGCATTTTACATTACGACTTTAAACACAAAGATACCGCCCGCCCACCACCAACTGCGCGTTCTGAAGCTGAGTTCTGTGCATGGGTTGACAGTTTCTCGGTTAACCCGATGCGTATAGAAGCCTCACAGGTTATCAAAGATCATATTCCGGCGACAAAACAGTCCAGCGAATACTGGGACTGGGAATAGCTATTAGCAACGATGCTGATGCGACTCAGGCTAATCCTCTGTTTCGGTGAATAGTTCCTCTTGGGTGCTGCACATGTGAACAAAGGGGTCAAACGCTGCTAACTTAGGAAGCCTTTCAAGGCTTCCTTTCGAGATAAAGCCGTAGCCCATTAATCACCCAAATGCTTCTCCAGCTCACCCTCTTTCAAGTAAAGTAACTCCCCTAGTCGGCGATTCTTAGGCCTGATATACGTCCGGTTACGCACCGGACCGGGCTTGGGCTGTGTATTTCTCAGAAGCTCTCCACGAAAGAAAACCCTACCAGCGCCCCCTCTCGGCCCCACCCCAGTGGGTGGCTTCATGTACAGCTCCGGCTTGGTCATGTAGTCGATGGCCAGCTCGGTGTTTTTGCGCATCTTGCTATCCATGTAGTGGATCAATCCTATCCCGACCTCCTTGTACGTGCGCTTGTGAAAATTGCAGTTGTAGTAACGCCCCTGCTCGCCAGTCAGCTGCACCCAGTACTCCCCAATCTGCCGGGCAATAACGACATCCTCACGTCTCTTGGAGCCGTTGTAGATGAACATGCAATGCAAATGAAAACCCGCCCCAGGAGCAAACTCCAGCTTAGCCGCATAGCCTACAAAGTCATCAAAAATACAGTTGTTCTTTCGGTTGTTAAGCAGCCTACGGAACTGGCCGAGTAGCTTGTCTGGGGAGCGATGACGCCACACAGGCCCCAACTCCTGATGGTGCAAATCAATACGTAGCAGTAGCAGCTTCTGATGCCGCTCAAAGAGCGCATCAATATAACGGACCAGACTAACTCGATTTTTCTTAGGCCCCAGCATAAAGCGGTGCACAGCGTTACGATGATCTGGCGTGCTGAGTTTCTCACGTAATAGCGCAATGTACTGCTGGAGCCCCGCATCCAACCGCTGCCTCGCGGTAGGGGCCAGCGGATAAGGCTGTTGAAGCAGATCGACCAGTTCCGCAGAAACCGGGTAGCCGAGGCATGCTTCTAGGTCGGGATGCAGTCGGAACATTCTCATTGCCCTCAGAAGCGTAGAGGCCTCCAGCATTGGCTTTAGCCACCGACAAGTGCGTTTGAACTCTCGATGGTCCCAAACCTTTGGCTCTTTAGGCAGGAGATGGAATAACGCTTTGGAGAGCTTCTGAGCGCTCTTCAACGCAGTGCTAACCAATAGGCCAGGACCGGCCTGATAATCCTCCCATTCTGAACTATGTGGAATAGCATGCAGCGATTTACTCGCTGCTTTATCAACGCTCATAGATGGCCCTCATGCTTTTAATGCGCATAGCTTAACCAGGGCTGTAATAAGTACAGCCTGTATGTAACGTGTGGTTGTATTACGGCACTGTGGGTGCCGATATATTCTGTGTGGCAGAGCTTCGATTAGATAGACACAGGTATATAGATTAGGTAGATATCAAATATACCCATATCGCTCTTACTCTTGACGCCTGTAATTTACAGATGGCCATACTCAATATGGCAAGCCTAGCCTTGCTTTTTATCTACGCTGTTACTATTCAAAGTTAAGTGCTGACCAGAAGCTATTGTCGCGCCCCTCCAACCATGCATCTATTTCATTACTCATCCACCCAACGACCATTCTTCCCAGCCTTTTCTTGGGAGGAAATGTACTATCGAACCGAGGGGATTTTGGATTGGTCCAGTCATATAGGGTCGAACGAGATATACCCAATTTGTCTGCGACTTCTCGGACTCTGAGTAGTTTATTTTGGCTGTGGTTTGACATGTGAGTATCCTTCCCGTTTGATGATGAGAAGGAGGGTAACGAGACTTTTCCGATCACGCCAGCAGGCTTTTTCCCCCAACCGGTTGAGGTCGGAATTAAAGTGAGAAATGCACAAGTTAGGGTTCCCAACACCTACATACAAGTTAGTAAAACCCTGTGATTACGCGTGCTGTAGAGCATTGCGCGGGGCGAGGGCCCGGTGCCTAGGTTCGTCACCGTATGCGTAGACAAAGGTATTGGATGTGGAACGCTCCCGCCCCCGTGTTCAACTGCGACTAAAGCCCCTTGCAAGCAGCAATCGAGATCATGTTTCGACGCGTATCTCGGCTAAGCCGATAAAGGCGTAGGAAATAGTCGATGTGAAGTCCGACAACGCAAAGCCCATTGACTATCTGGTACTAAGTAACTCGTTTCCTATTGGCATTGCAGCTAATACATTTGTGCTTCTGTAAAAATTAACGGATAAGGCATTACAGCATGCTCTCGCCTTACCTGAACCTCACAGCATCTTTATCTACGAGGAAAAAGCGTCAGCAATATTTTACATGAATCTCAACTCGAGCATTTCTCAAACCCACATTACCTCCTGACAAATATGGGATACCGATCCCGCAAACCAGGAGATACACATGGCTCACCTCATCGACACCATGGCCTACACTGGCCAAACCCCTTGGCATGGCCTTGGCAATGTCTTACCCCCGCAACAATCTCTCGATATCTGGCTGCAGGCTGCGGGGATGGATTGGACCATCGAGCAGAGTGACGTAATGTTTAACGTCGCCTCCGATGCACTCCATATTCGCCCTTATTCAGACAGCAAAGTTCTGTACCGCTCTGATAATCTGGAGCCTCTATCCGTCGTCTCTCGCCGATATAATGTGGTACAGCCTCACGAGGTGCTGCACTTCTATCAAGACCTGGTGGAAGCCGGTGGCTTTGAGCTGGAAACAGCAGGCTCGCTTAAAGGCGGCCGCAAGCTGTGGGCACTGGCTAAGACCGGCCAGGATCTAAAACTCAAAGGCAATGACTTGGTAAAGTCCTATCTGCTGCTGGCGACCAGCTGCGACGGCACGCTCTGCACCACGGCACAGTTCACGTCTCTACGAGTGGTCTGCAATAACACCCTGCAGATGGCACTGCGCGGCGCTACCGGCGCCATCAAGGTACCCCACTCCACTCAGTTCGACGCGGCCGCCGTCAAAGAGTCGCTTGGGCTAGGGCTGTCTCATTGGGATGAGTTCAAGACGCAGACCAAGGCGTTGGCACAGCGGCCAGTCGCCCCTGAAGAGGCACTGCGCTTTTTCAGCGACCTGTTGGCGCAACCGCTGGATGAGGAGAACATCATCCTCACCAAGCCGGTACAACGGCTGCATGAGCTCTATCAGGGCGCTGGCATGGGCTCAGAGCTTGCCAGCTCTCGCAATACCGCCTGGGGGCTGGTCAATGCGGTCACCGAATACGTGGATCACCACCGCCGCGCTCGCAGCCAGGATCACCGGCTCGATTCCGCCTGGTTTGGTCAGGGCGCCCAACTCAAATCCCAAGCCCTGAATCAGGCATTCACTCTGCTGCAGTAATTCCGCTTCCCCATTCAAACCGCATAACGACCTCACCCGGACTGGCGCAAGCCAATCCGGGCGTTGGCGTTTATGCCGTTAACAAGGAGTCGTCATGAAAACAAAAGCCAAATATGGCCAAGCCCTGCGGCTGGCCTCCACTACCCAGTTATCCCGCGAGCAGTGGCTTGCTATCCGCAAGCTCGGCATTGGTTCTTCCGATGCCGCCGTGGCAGTGGGGCTATCCCCTTACAAGTGCCCGCTCAGCCTGTGGCTGGAGAAAACCGGTCGCAAGGAGCCGGAGGATATCTCCCACAAGGAAGCAGTACTGTGGGGCATCGAACTTGAACCGGTCTTGGCGCAGGTCTATGCCAAACGCACCGGCTACAAGGTGCGCAAAGTTAATGCGGTGCTGCAACACCCCGAGCAAGCCTTCATGCTCGCCAACCTCGACCGAGAAGTAGTCGGCCATCCCGATGGGCCGGGCATTCTGGAGATCAAGACCGCCAGCTATCACAGCGCCCCCCAGTGGGAGGATGGGGTGCCGGTGGCCTACCAGTGTCAGGTACTGCATCAACTGGCCGTCACTGGCCATGCCTGGGCAGAAGTGGCAGTGCTCATCGGCGGCCAGGATTTTCGGATTTACCGCATCGAGCGCGATGAGGAGAAGATCCAGGATCTCACCGAGCGGGAAGCGCAGTTCTGGCAGATGGTGCAACAAGACCAGCAACCCGAGCCTGACGGCTCCACTGATGCCGCCAATGCCCTGAGCTGGCTGTTTCCGCGTGACGATGGCCAGACGGTGGATCTCTCCGATTCTCCCGAGTTCAACAAGCTGTTTGGCGAGCTGCTGCGCTTGCGTCAGCAAAAGGAAGCCGTCGAGCTGCAGGAGTCACAGCTCAAACAGCGGCTGCAAGCCACCTTGGGTGAAGCGACAGCCGGGCTGTTTGCCGATGGCAAGATCACCTGGAAGCGCAGCAAAGACCGGCTGGCACCGGATCTCGATAAGCTCGGACAGGATCATCCCGACCTGCTCACCCGCTACGTCAAACCGGTGCCTGGTGTGCGCCGTTTCACCATTCAACCCTTGAGGCAAACACCATGATCAAAGGACTGGCGATTACCCCGCCCGTGATCGGGCGGATCTGCATCGGCAAGCTGGTGCAAAAACAGGATAAGTGGGTACCGGAGAAGGATGACAGCTTCACCCTCACCACTCAGGTACAACAAAAAGGGGGATGGTTGCTCCATCCCCTGCATCAACACTATTCATCGCAGAAAAGTGGCCAAGGGCTGGAGCAGACCAAGATCCGCGCCATTCCGGTGCGGGTGCTGTTCAACGACAGCGACTTGAATCTGCGGGCGGAATACAGCGCGTTTGACCGGCAAACCGGCAGGCCGCTCTGTGTCGGGAATGGAGAGGTGGCAAGACGCGTGGGGGCACAAGGCATGGAGGAGGTCAGTTGCTCTGGACCAGAGCGCTGTACCTTTGCAGGGCAACAGGGCTGCAAGCTGTACGGGCGACTGAACCTGTTTGTGGAGGGGCAAGGGGATGAGCTGGGCAGCTTTATCTTCCGCACCACCGGCTACAACTCGGTACGCACCCTGGCGGCGCGACTGAAGTACCTGGAGGCTGTGAGCAGCGGCCATACCCGCTATCTGCCACTCATCCTGCGGCTGCGAGCCAAAAGCACCACCCAGTCCTACCGCACACCAGTCTACTACGTGGATTTGACCTTGCGGGAAGAGACCAACCTGACCGAGGCAATCAGACAGGCACACGAGGCCGCCCAGCGTGACCAAGAGGCTGGCCTTGCCATCGACCAGATGGAGCAAGCTGCTCGCGAGCTGCTGCGTAACGGCCAGTTTGAGGATATCGATGAAGAGGTGCCTATGCTGCTGGAGGAGTTCTATCCCGAAGCCAGCGCTGACGAAACGAATGGTAACGCGAGTGCGGAGGCGACAACCTCGCATAGCGCACCGCAAAGCCAAGCAACCAAAACCCCTCAGAGACCACAACCAAGAAGGAGCCCACTCACCAACAAATTGGGGAAAGGGAGCCCATCTTCTTCCCCCAGTTAACCGCTGATGGTCCTCGGGAACTGGCAAGCTGTTCAACAAAGCCCCCCACTGAACCGTGAGGCCCTCTCTAAAGGGCCAAGTTCACGACTTCATGCCCGATTGCACTCGCCAATCGATATCCACGGCAATCACAGAATTGCTCGCCAATGGAGCCAACTGCTGGCGCTAGGTCAATAGCTCAGGCCCTAGTGACATGCACGAATACGCACTCAATAGGCACTGTTTTCAAGTCAATAGGGTTGGTTTCAGGCTTTTGACTGGTGCCGTCATTGTACCCTGCCCTATTGACCAGGAGGAGACCATGACACTGGTGGGTTATGCACGCGTGAGTACCGTCGGGCAGAGCCTGGACACCCAGCTTCAGGCGCTGGCTGAGTGCAGCACGATTTTTCAGGAGAAGGTCAGTGGAGCCAGGGACGACCGCCCCCAATTGGCCCTGTTACTGAACTCTGTGCGTAAGGGGGATGTGGTGTTAGTCACCAAGCTGGATCGCTTGGCTCGCAACACCCGTCACCTGTTGGAGATCTCGGAGTATCTGCAAAGCAAGCAGGTAGCACTGAGGATTTTGAATCTGGGGATCAATACCTCGACCCCCACCGGCAAGCTGATGCTCACCATGATCGGTGCTATCGCCACCTTCGAGCGAGAGCTGATGCTGGAACGGCAAGCCGAGGGGATTGAGTTAGCCAAACAGCGGGGGGTCTACAAGGGACGCAAACCGACTGCAATGGCCAAAGGCAATGAGGTGCTGGCGTTGCTGGCACGAGGGCTGAGCAAAGCCGAGACCGCAAGACAGGCAGGGATCAGCGTCTCGAGCGTACAGCGCATCCTCAAGGCAACTGAACAATAAACAAGGAGAGAACACCACGACGACCGGCTCTACACCCCACATACCCGCCGAGCTTCACCTGATGCATTAATGGGGCTTTGCAATTCAGCCCGGCAACCGACTTCCCTATTCCCCCTCTACCCGACTGCTGGCGCTTTGGCGCTGGCTGGGGGGCTTTTATGCGCAATTGAGGAAATATCATGAAACGTTACTTTGCTATAGCGGGCCTGCTTTTTCTGGCCCTGACCATCAACATCGCCTGGACCGGCAAAGCCCCTTGGCTCGGATTCTGGGGGCTGACCGCCACCTTAGTGTTCGGCACGCTCTTTACCGGGATTGGCATGTGTATCGGGGAATGGTTTCGCCGCTTCACTCATCCGGACTGGATCTCGACCAGCGGTGCTGTCGAAACCTTCAAGGCCAAAGTGCTTTGGCTGATGGGGCCACAGGCCATCGTGGCGTTGATCGGCTTTTTCGCCTTTCAGGGCTTTATGAACAACATCCTCGGCTACGCCGTGTAAGGAGTTTGAGATGTATCAATTGATGATTGCCCTGCTGAGCTTGTTGCTGGCACCCGCAGTGCTGGCGTTTGGTGACCATGGTCGCTGGAATGACGGTTGGGGTCAGGGGGTGACGGAGTACTCGGCGACGGTCGACGACGCGACCTATCTCTATCTCTCGTGCCGAATGGGTCAGCTCAGCCGCATCACGCTCAATCAGGCGGGGCAAGCACCGACGGAGGCTGTCAGTTTACGCATCGATGGTCATACCTATCCCCCGCTACCGAGCATGGTGGCAGGGAATGACAGTAAGACGTTCTATGACATGTGGGCCGCACTGCGCTCAGCCAAGTCGCTGCAAGCTATCACCCAGGATGGCCGAACCGTATCGCTGCCTGTGGTTGGTGTACAAGAGACCCTGACTGCAGCCACGGACGCAGCCTTTGACTGTGCCTTTCCAGCTCCTGAGCCTGAACCTGAACCTGAACCTGAACAGGCTACAGCCCCACTGATGTTTGAGCTGCAGAAATCACCTGGTGTCCTTCGTGTACTGTCACGCAACGACCAACTCGCTATCACGGGAGTCACCGTTAACCGAGGCCAGTGCAAAGTACATGAGCAGACCATGGGATATGACACCAAGGGCAATCGGATAGGTTATGTCCCGGTGTTCCCGCTTTCACTGGCGTTCGGCAAACAAGCCATGTTCACCATGGCTACACGCCAGTGTCAGGTGCTGGAGGTAGTCATTCATACTGACCGGGGGGATGCCAGTTACACCTTCGAGTAAGCAATAACACCTCTCTCTACGCCCGGTCTTGCACCGGGTGTTTTCTTTTGTAAAAGGAGCAGATATGCAACCAGGTGACCATCTGGTCGTAAGCCGATGGGGCTATGACCATCACGGCCTCTACGCAGGAAATGACCAAGTTATTCACTACACAGGTCCCTTCTCCAGTGAAGGACCGATGACGGGCCGCATTGTTGTATCACCGGTGGAGATATTTGCAGGTAACTGCGACTGTTACCTGCGTGAGTACAGCCACCGTTACTACGGCCCTAGCGAAAGCCTGGCGCGAGCGCATCAACGGCTGGGAGAGCGGGCCTATAACCTGCAGTTCAACAACTGCGAGCACTTCGTGACTTGGTGCATCCAAGGTGTGCATCACAGTGAGCAGGTGGATCAGGCGTGGAGCACCGCCTTGCTAGCCATCACGCTTGCACAAACGCCCGTGCCGCCAATTCGCACCACCGTTCCAACTCTCCCCACACTGCTCACACCGCTGACGAACAAGCTACCAACCTGGCTACTTCCCTGGCGACTGCGCTAGTCCCAACCCTTTTTATTCGGAGCACACCATGACTATTCCCTTTTTCCGGGACGGCTTTGCCCTGCCCGTTGACCAAGCATTGCTGGTTCAGCTTAACCAGGAAGTCACTAAAACCGAGCTCAATCTTGAGCGCTTAACCCAACTGACCTTCAACTTTCGCAACCCCGGCTACAGTGTCGAACAAGGCGGCGTGCACCCAGTCGAGATCCGGCTGATCCGTGGGCTCGATGGCTGGCTGTTCGATTACGTCACCGACTTCAGTTATCAAGGGCTGGGGCAGGATGCCGAGCTCTGCAAAGAGCTCGATTTCAACTTCCTCGATGGGGAGCACACCATGTTGGGCTGGGGACCACTGCGACTGGCCGAAGCGCGGGAGCTGTTCGATATCTGGCAGAGCAACTTCATTGCCTACTGCCGGTTGGAGTGTTTCAGCGTCACGGTCGCAGGAGATTAGGAGGACACGATGAGCCAAGAATTAGCGCTCTCCCACTACTCACGTCAGTGGTTGGGACAAGTTGCCACCAACGCCAAGATAACCCCCACCCGCATTAGTCAGCGATGGCTGCTGCACCTGACACCGGATAGCCCATACATCCGCACAGTCACCCTGCAGGTCCGTTGGTCTGGCGTGCAGTGGCAACTGCTCACCATCAGCAATGCCGATGACGGGCGCACTATGAGCCAGCCGAGAGATGAGATCTGTATCGACCCTAAACACAGCTGTTTCTGGCGTTGCCAAGAAGGGCCAGTCTCACTCACCGATCAGCCTCGCGTGCTTGCAAACTTCCTGGCTGACCTGCAGCGCATCTGCATCCATCGCGGCTATGCCGTGGAGAGTGACACCATCGCCGACAAGGAGAGCGAAGATGATTAACGCCATGATCGCCATCGAGCTGGAGGGTTATCTTGAGCACGATGGTCAGATTGAAGCTGTACATGACCGAAACCAGCCGGTGGACGGTTATGCCCTCTACCTGCGCTATGAAAACGAACAGGGCAATGCACTGGCTCAATGGCTGTGCGACCACCCGGATCACCGCTGGCTAACCCAGCTAGGCACCCTGCTTGCAACCAGTTACCACGTCCCGTTGCACGACTACACCACTCACCCCCTTGCGGTCTGAACACCGCCAACCAATCCTGCAACCACCACATTTACCAACCCATTAACCAAACACCTCGCCTCCCCTGCCGCATCCCACGCGGTGGGGCGATGGCGTATGGAGCACCATCATGCTGCATCACAAACTGATCGCCGGGGAGCAACCCGGCACTTATCTCGTCACCGATCTGGTTAACGAAGATGATTTGTTAAATATCGCCAACCAGATTGCGCGCCAGAAACTGGCAAAGGGCGTCGCGATTACAGACAAACACTTAGCACAACAGGCGCTGCAAACCCTGCTGCAGAGTAGGGAGCACGAAGTATTTGCCATGCTGTTTTTGGATAACCAGCATCGGATCCTGGCATATGAGGAGCTGTTTCGCGGTACGCTAAGCAGTGCCTCCGTCTACCCACGGGAAGTAGTTAAACGTGCGTTGGCGCTCAATGCTGCTGCCCTGATGCTGGTGCATAACCACCCATCTGGTCACCCTGAACCCAGCCGAGCAGACATAGAAATAACCCAGCGACTGCAGAGTGCTTTGGCTCTGGTTGATATCCGAACCCTGGATCATCTGGTTGTGGGCGGCGAAGGCATCGTGTCGCTGGCAGAGAGAGGAGTACTTGCCTAACGAATAAGGGCTCAGCCAAGCTATCCTTCGGCCTTGCTGAACCCTTTTCTTTTTATTTTTTCAGGTGAGGCGCACCAATGATCCTAGATTGGCCCCTTGAATATCCAGATCCTATCTAACCACATCACCGCCTCACATCCATTATTAATCCACGCGCCCGCAGGAGGCGCGACCTCGTTCTGCACCGCGTCAGTGATGTGCATGATGTTTCAATCCACGCGCCCGCAGGGGGCGCGACACTCATCCGGGCGCATGATGTGGTTCAGCATGTTGTTTCAATCCACGCGCCCGCGAGGGGCGCGACATCAGCCCCGTGATTTTCTGACTCGTTGGAGCTGTTTCAATCCACGCGCCCGCGGGAGGCGCGACTTACCGATAGAGAGTGCATATTCGAGCCGCATCAGTTTCAATCCACGCGCCCGCGGGGGGCGCGACTCACCAAGCCGATGATCCGCCGCTTCTACAACTGGTTTCAATCCACGCGCCCGCGGGGGGCGCGACGCCATGACGCAGGACATTTTCAACTTCATGCTCGTTTCAATCCACGCGCCCGCGGAGGGCGCGACCTTACGATCTTCATCGTCGAGGTAGTCCTCAACGTTTCAATCCACGCGCCCACAGGGGGCGCGACCCAGAAGATCGGCGTTGAGCATCTTGGCTACGGTGTTTCAATCCACGCGCCCACGGGGGGCGCGACTTGTAGCGGGCCGAACTCGCCATGATCGGCTTGTTGTTTCAATCCACGCGCCCGCGGAGGTCGCGACAGTTCGGGTTTGTATTGCCGCCACTGGTTGAGTGGTTTCAATCCACGCGCCCGCGGAGGGCGCGACGGGGGTGCTGGCGGTCTGCTCGCTACCATCCCAAGTTTCAATCCACGCGCCCGCGGAGGGCGCGACTCCTGGAATACGGTGTTGCCCTTACCGCTTGGGTAGTTTCAATCCACGCGCCCGCGGAGGGCGCGACCCGGCGCTATCAGTGGGGCCGACAGAGATCACCTGTTTCAATCCACGCGCCCGCGGAGGGCGCGACGGTACCGACGGGTACATCCAGACATCGGTAAAAGGTTTCAATCCACGCGCCCGCGGAGGGCGCGACGTCTTGCGCCATACGTTCGCCAGCCACTTCATGATGTTTCAATCCACGCGCCCGCGGAGGGCGCGACCTGCATCCATCAGCCGCGACAAGGCCAAAGAGCTGTTTCAATCCACGCGCCCGCGGAGGGCGCGACTGCCATAGCGCAGCCCGGCGGCCGTGATCGACCAGTTTCAATCCACGCGCCCGCGGAGGGCGCGACTCGTTGATGAGGTAGACCCCGTCATAGCTGAGATGTTTCAATCCACGCGCCCGCGGAGGGCGCGACCTGTAGCAAAGGCAATGGATACTCTATCTAAAGATGTTTCAATCCACGCGCCCGCGGAGGGCGCGACGCAGATGAAATAGAGCGCCTGTTCCTGTTGCTTGTTTCAATCCACGCGCCCGCGGAGGGCGCGACTGGATCACCTGAACGACCAAGCCGCATCAGAAGCTGTTTCAATCCACGCGCCCGCGGAGGGCGCGACCAACCCACTCAAGGGCACCGCTCTGGATCTGCTCGTTTCAATCCACGCGCCCGCGGAGGGCGCGACATGACATCGAGTTCACTGCCTCGCTCATCACAGAGTTTCAATCCACGCGCCCGCGGAGGGCGCGACTTCGCTCACGTTGCTACCTCTGCTGATAGGTTTGGTTTCAATCCACGCGCCCGCGGAGGGCGCGACGACCGGCGAGCGCCACTACTACTGCGCTAACTCGTTTCAATCCACGCGCCCGCGGAGGGCGCGACACCAGTGCGCCGCCATCTGGAAAAACATCGAGCAGTTTCAATCCACGCGCCCGCGGAGGGCGCGACCGTCTTCTTGCAAAGACAGAAACCGCCTATCGGAAAACGGTATTCTGCGCCAACCCATGTCAGTTGGATCACAGATAGACGATCCCGAAAGGCGGCCTTTCAATATATCGCGATTTATCAATTAGTTAAAAAATTGCCAATCTTCCGGATTTTTAATGAGCACTAGCGGTTGGCGTTCAGATAATCAGGTCACTCTTGAAGATATCGAGGGCGGGTTTGGCGCCATGATGCTCCACCTTGCTGCGCCACTCCTTTCCGAGACGATAAAAACGCAGGCTATCGACATCCGGATCATAGGTCTTTAACAGTTGATCCCGAAACCGCACCCACTGATCTGGTTCCACTTCGCATTCAAACACCGAGTACTGTACGCGCACACCATAGTCCAGACAGATTTTTGCCAGACGGCGCAGACGCCGAGGCCCGTCAGGATCTTCCAGAGAAACATCGTAGGTCACCAATATCATCATGGCTGTACTACCTCACCGATGAATATAGGGCGGATATTCCACCAAATCACCGCGCAGATGTTGCGCAAGCAACATTGCCTGCACATGCGGCAGCAGGCCGACGGCTACTTTTTCACCCAAGAACGGATGGGTAACTTCTTCCTGCTTTCTGGCTTGCCAGCTCTGTAACAACAACCGTCGGGTATCCTCTTTCATAGCAACGCCACCCAGCATATCGGTTGTAAAATCACCCACCTTGACCTGCTGACGATTGATCAGGGTCAACACCAATCGATCCACTATCGGCGCCCGAAACTCCTCCAGCAAGTCCAACGCCAAGCTATCCCTTCCCGGCCGTTCTTCGTGCAAGAACCCCACTTGTGGATCCAGACCCACCCCCTGCAGCGCGCCACTGATCTCTTTCGAAAGCACGGAATACATAAATGACAACATGGCATTGACGGGATCCTTGGGGGGACGCCGAGTCCGGCCATCAAAAACGAACCCCGTTTGCGAGTTGATTAGCTGACTGAATACCCCGAAATAATGACGGGCCGCCTCCCCTTCAAAACCCAGGATCCGCTCCAGATCGCTCTGGCTTTTCAACTCAGCCACGATCTGCCGTAACCGATACGCCGCTGCAGAGACATCCGGATTTGAACCATACGTTCGAAGATGCCGTTGCAGCACTACCCGCGAGGAGTGCACCTTTGCCACGACAATGTTGCGGGCAATATGGTTTTCACGACTATCCACGCAATCCGCGCGGCGAAACTGGGCGCGCCGCAGCAAGACATTCCCGGTTTGTTTGCCCACCACCCGGGCCTGAAAACGGCCGAAGGCATCGTAAAACGCCAGCTGTGTGCCGTTTTCACCACAAAAGCCCATCAACTGCGGCGACACCAGCACATTGCCAAAGCAAAAGATGTTACCCACCGAATGAATGGGTATCTGCAACAATTTTTTGCGTTGCCCCTCGACCGTCTGCTCCACCAGCAGCGTTTCCCGCTCCTTGTGCAGATAGGCGCCATCGCGAGTGATATAGAGGCTGTTTTGCAATTTTTTCACTCGTCGCCCTCCTGCATTGAGAATAGATCCGCTACGTAGGTTACTGAACGATCCCTGGCCTGATATTCCGGCTGACACCACTCTTGCAATGAACAAGCCTGACAATGCTTGCCCGGCTTCACATGTGGGGTCTCACCTGATTTCAGTAATAGGGCAACCTGCTCGATGACCTGATGGGTCTGCTCCCGCAGTACCGCATCCAGCACCACTTCTGTCCGACGCCGTATCTGCCAATACCAGAGCGCCCCCCGCGGTATGGACTGGCCGGTCATCTCCTCCAGACACAGAGCCTGGGCACACAACTGGATAGCATCGGCATCATGGCTCTTGGGTTTGCCACGCTTGTATTCCACAGGCAGTAACTCCCCACTGACCAGATCCTTTTCCAGCAGATCAAGCTTGCCGGTCAGGCCAAGACGAGGGGCACTGACCAGTACCCCACGCTCATAACGCACGCCCTTGCGCGTCTCCGGCTCACCCTGATCCACGCGCTGATGCAGCAACTGCCCCTGTGCTGTCAGCCAGTTTTCGGCCCAGACCTGACCGTTATGGATCAGGGCACATTGCCTTGGACAAAACGCATAGTGCTGCAAAGCAGAAAGCTGGATCAGGCGGGGATCGTCCATTGTTTTCACCAACAGTGATCATCCAAGGCAATGACAATCAAAAACCTTCGATAATTTCCGGCACCAAGCCGTCAAGGGACTCGACTGAAATGTCACCTTCTGCATTAACCATCAGAGAACGGTGTACCTTAGCCGAGGAGTATTGGCCTGCTTTACAATTGTGTTTCCACCAAATCACCTTAACGACTTCCATGCTACCTTCAGGCCTTGCAGATGAAGCATCATTCTCGAAAAGCCGGGGCAGCACTGACTTGAAGATGTCAGCATCCGCATCACTGAAGCCGGTTTTTTCAGCCAATTGCGGATTAATACTGCCATAGCACTCATAAATGCTCATGCCATCAACGCGATGCTTCATGCCCATTGTGTCAGAACCACGCTTACTGCCATCACCTTCACCATTCACGCTCTTGGTGATCTGGGTGCTGGTGATACTGACCGGTTCCTTGCTGAAAGCTGACTGCACCGTCACCGGGCCCCGGACTGGTATAGAAACACCGCTGGCGTCAGCGTCTTTGCCAAAGGCAAAAACCTGACCGAAGGCGCGGACATCGAACCACTTGGCACAAGCCTTCTTGGCTGCGTCGTCCTTCTTGGTTTTCTTCGGGTTCCAGTTGTCTTTACCCAAACCATTCAAACTGGACTCGGCGCGATTACGCAGACTGGTTTCGTCATCCGTTTTGCGATCATCAGATTGCACAAAGATGGATTGACCGGCCTCCTGCAGCCGATCACGCAACTTGCGTTTGATACAAACATCGGTGATCTCACCAAAGCCACCGTAATCGGTGCGCGGGCGATTGCCATTGAGCGGATCACCATTGGGATTGGCATTCTTCACGCGCAGAACCAGGGCGTAGTCGATCTTGTTTTGTAATGTGCTCATAGGTGGCTCCTTAGCCGGCTACGGTTTCTTCGGTGGATTGTTCTTCAGCACTGGCGGCATCGCCAGAGCGCAGCGCTTGCCGCTGGCAGTGATACCCCAGGAGAAATTCGCCAGTAAGTTGCGAGTCTTTGGTGAAGTCCTCACTCTGGAAAAGCCCCATTACTTCATCCAGCAATTTTTCCATGGCATACAGGAAACCCGCCCTTTTGGTGCGCAAACGGGTCTTGTAGGATGAAAGTGACAGCTCTATCGTTTTCCATGTGGAATAGGGCCGGTCAGCAAAGCGCTGCATCAACCGCGCAGCCATGGTGTCACGCTTTTCGCCAGCTACGAACAGCGCCCGGCTTTCAATATTTTCGGCCACAGCCAACAGGCGGCCATAGAGATAATCGCGGGTAATTCGGTCTTGCTCTAGTGCCATTTGGTAATTCCTTTGTTTGTTATGCCCCCTGAAAAGCGCACAGGCGATACCCAAGCACTTTTCCCATTCCCAATGCTCTTTGAAACCAACCCGATTGCTGGCACGTCGTGTTGTCGTCTCAACGAGATCCCGCGGCAGTTGCGAACCATCAATAATGCAAGGTAACAGTCTCTCGACAGTGGCTTTGCTCAGCTTGTCATCCAGCCTGCGACCATAAGCCGCTTCGGCAATATCTCGTGGCGCGGGCGCGCCTATGAACTTCCTGTCCTTACCGAAATACTGTGGCCATGCGCTATTTGCATGCCAAGCTTCGATACGATTCAGGAATTCAGAGCCTTTCAACTCGCGGTAGAAGGTGATACCCATGCGTCCAGGTGTCGCTGAGTCAATGCCCATGACAACGATATCTGTACTGGGATCAAGCTTGGTGCCGTAGCCTGCTATTGCGCGCTTAAGCCGCAGAGCAAACGACTGGGCTGTGTCGGCATGGCCGGTGGCCGTTGAGGTTTCGGCAGGCTCAATACCGAAAAGATCCAGAGTGCTGGCAAAAGGATCAGGTACAGGCTGCCCCGTCACGGCCCAGCTCACAATCACTTGCTCGCTATTGCGCGAACCTTGTCGTGGGATCAGCCAGCGCAACGCGTTGTGTGCTTTCTGTGTGACTTCAAATCCCACCGAAACGGCCTCATCTGCGCCGAGAAATCTGCCCCTAAATGTGTAGCCAGCCGTGTCGTTTGATGAAATCAGCTTGGCCTTGTCACCGCCATGCCTGAGTTTTGCGGGATGCTGAACGGCCAGTGCCATTTCAGTACCGGCTGCCATGCAGTATCCCCGCATGCTCTGCGTACTTTGGTAATGCTTGACCCAAGCAGAGATCAGTTCCGCATCTTCCCATGTGGCCGACACAGGATTGCCGATTTCTTCGACGCGCCAGCGAACAAAAGCATCTTCAGGCGTTTGCGTCGCCTGGATCACTTTAAAAATGGCAGGGGCTGCATCTTTGTCACCCTGCCAAGATTTCATCAGCATGCCATCAGAATGGATCGGAAGAACTCCTGCTGAAACCAGATCAGAAACCAAGGTTCCGCGTTCCAAATACTTAAGAACTGCTTTTAGCTTGGGATGGGAATATGGTGATGCTGCCCATGCCCGCAAATCCTTTAAGAGCGAAACGTGTGGTTCATCCGGTTTGGCCGTGAATCCGGAAGTTACCTTCCCGCCGAACCGTAGAAAATCCCCGGCGACATATTGCAGTTTGTCCGCGAAAGGGTGATTGACTGGCTTGGATCCAGCACGCCCACCAGACGACTCAGTACAAGGAATCATCGTGGTCGCAGATCCCTTGTCTATAACGGATGCCCTTCTGAAAACGCCGTCTTGATCTAGGACAACTTCGATTTGCACCTGTTGTGTTGTATGACAAATAGGCATCAAAGGTTCAGCACCCTCCGGCTCCCTTCCTACGCAAGCATCGTAAGTTTCATACAGCTTCTGAATCCAGCTCATGCCTGCGTCTCCAGTTCAGCCCATTCCTCATCTGCCGCATGCACTGTTTCACTCAACCCGAAAGTCTTCACGCTCATCGCCCGCACGCGCTTTCTAACGGAACATTGCTCAGGCCGGTCGAAGCGGATCACGCCGTCACGCATCACGATACGGGCGAAGCGCGCATGGAGCGCATCACCACCGACTTCGTCGGGGTAGTCGAAACCATGAAACATCAGGCCCAGCGCCAACTCGCCAGCACTATCTAGTTCACTGGCTCCCGATCCAAATTCACAGGGTTCGACATAGCCCAGGCAGTCACGAGTGCCGAGGAAAATATCCTGCCGACCGCCGCGCTCCAGCATGCGTCGGGCGATGTTGTGGTGCTTGTGCTCGTTGCGGTCGGCTTCGAGTTCAGGGCGCGCTGTATTCCATTCGAAATGGGCGCGAACTTGATACTCCACATCGGCCAAAAAGGTGTAGATCGCCAGCGTATTCCCGCCACTGTACTCCTGCGGCTTAGTGCCCTTGGTCTGGGTACGGATGCGCTTCATCACGCGCACTTCGTCGATGACCCAGACCAGCGTCGGCTTCCAGTAGATGGATTTACAGATGCCTTTCAGTGCTTCATACGTCGGCACCTGATACGAAAACTTCTCGCCACCTACCTTGGTGAGCGGATCGGTGAACAGGGCATAACGCCCCCACACCCTGAATTCAATGCTGTTGCGATGCTCAGTCGACATAGAGCGCCTCCATAGTGGATAAGGGCTCGGTTGAGACCCCGAACTGCGGGCTGTAATAACGAGGATCGAGGGTCAGGATACGAGCCTGTTTGTTGGGGTCGGCCGAATGAACGGCCCCAGCCTTCACGAGTTGCTCAAACACGTTGGGGAAGACGTTGACCGTAAATTGCTGAGCGCGGCGTAGCAGCGGCACATCCAATTCCACGTCAAAAGAGGCATGCAACTTCGCGATGATATCTATGCCTTCCGGGCCATAGGGCACAACGACTCCTTGCGTTGGGGCGTCGATGGCCTTAAAGGCTTTGGCTGCCGCCATGAAAGACTGATTCAGCATACGTTCAGGCGTTTTTCCATATTTGCGACGGCAGTCGGCATCGGCTCCCGAGTTTTCAGCCAACAGGTTAGCGATGGTATCATCACGCCCCAGCGCAGAGGCCGAGACACAGTAGTCCATTTCTTTCTGACGCTCGAAAAAGTAGTACTGATAGAAGTCGCTCAGTGCCACAGGCCCGAACAGGTTGTCGGCGTAACGTGCGGGGACAACGGCATAGTCATCCAGCAGCCGCAATGCGACGTCGCGCCCCTTGGCAATGTCCGGCAACCAGGTCAGTTTTTCGTCCTCAGGTCGAGGGTTGACGATATGGACAATGCCTGGCTCTGGCCGACCATTTCGATTGCAGCGGCCGGCCGCTTGCGCAATGGAATCCAGACCTGCGAGATAGCGGATGACCACACCAAAATCGACATCCACGCCCGCCTCGATCAGTTGCGTGCTGACGCACAGGATCGGTAAGCCTTCCGCCAGACCAGCCCGAACGTTGGCAAGCTCATCCTTACGATGGGCCGGGCACATATCGGTGCTGAGATGGAAAACCTGTCCCTGCTCTAGCTGCGTGTGGCAGAGCTCGAAGACTGCTTGCGCGGCACGCTTGGTATTAACGATGACAAGGCTGCTGCCTGCACGCCTCAGCTCATCCAGCGCGAGCTGTGCTACCTCAGCCACGCTCCAGCCACCCGGTTTACGTTGGTCGCGCACATCGACGCGCTTCAGGTCGGCAAAGAGCTTGTGCACATCCGGCATGATTTCGTGCTGTGCCGCCAGCCGGATCGCGCCTTTTTCCGCAGCCACCTTGTGAAGCAATGGTTGCGTGGCGGTGCAAAGCACAACGGTGCTATTGCACTGTTCGGTAAGAAAGTTGATGGCGTTATTGAATAGGTGGGTGCATTTGATGGGCAGGGTCTGCACTTCATCGAAGATCAGCACCGTATTGGCGAGCTGGTGCATGCGCCGGGCGCCACGGGTTCCAGCCCCGAACAAGGTCTCCAGAAGTTGCACCATGGTGGTGTAAACCACCGGGGCGTCCCAGTTCTCACACAGGATCTTCTCGCGCCAAGTCTGTTGCTCAGGCGTGACGCTGCTGTGATGTTCCAGCACTATTTTCCCGTGATCTTCCGGTGCATCTGCAGGTTCAAGGATGTCACGGACGACTTGCGCATTCTGCTCGATGATCGATGTGAAGGGGATAACATAGATAATCCGATCCAGCTTGCGCTGTTGTGCGTGATGGAGCGCAAAACGCAGGCTGGCTAGCGTTTTGCCACCACCCGTTGGGACGGTCAGCGTATAGGTACCGCCGGGCCGTGTTGCGGCATCAAGGCAGTGCTGCGAAATGTCCCTGCGCAAATGGTCGATAGGCCGTGTGGGTGACATGGCCGAGAGCTTGCGTTCCAGCCGAGCAATCAACGCTGGCCATTTGGCGTAGTCGCCGTTCGGGCGGAACAGTTTGACTCGCTGGTGTTCGAAATCGGCGGTGTCTATCCGGTCTGCGTCGATCAGGCAACTGAACAGGTAGCGCACTGCCAGCCCGATTTGTTGGTGGGCGTTTCGGAGCTTCCCTTTGTGGGGATCACGGTTTTTGGCAAAGATGTTGCCGATGCTGTTGCGCAGTTCTGTAAACAGTTCGGGCATACCCAGCAGTTCATCGATCCGCGCCATGAGCTCGGTATCAGCGGCACGACACACTTCATCCAGGTGTGTCTTTTCCTTAGCCTTGTTCATTCGACGGGAGAAGTTGTCTTCACCTTCCACATCCAAGCAATCAATCAGGCCGGAGTGATGCGATGCCACGCAAAGGGCAAGTACTTGAGCAAAGAGGGACTCCAGCCCCCCCCTTTCGGACAAAGCTCGCCAAATGTACTGCGCTCCTGCGCTAGAGTGATCTACTTTGCCACGCTGGGCATCAGCATCCACATAGTCATCTTCGTCACAATTCACTAGACCAAGTGCGGATTGGATATAATCCTGAAACTCTTGGCTGTACTTGCCAATGTCATGCAATAACCCAATCAACTCACCTGCCAGAGCAATATTCAACTTCCCGGCAAATCCGGCAGCTAGTAACCCCACGCTCTGCAGATGTTCACCGACCAAATGCGTTGTATTGTCACGCTTTCGGTAATGAGCCATCGCTGGTTTAACAGTCAGAGGATCCATTGACTGCCTCTTGTTAAAAAGGGATTGCTCGCTATGCATGGGATCCTCATGATCTACCAATAACTACTCGTTGCTGAAGCCGTTGATTAAAAAGAACAAGTTTCTAGTGAGGCCATCATACAGAGTATTCATTACATCCTAAACGGGTGTATAAATGCACATGTCGCATTTTGGAGCACATATGCCCGCCAACGAACTCACCTGGGATCAAACCCTGCGCTTTCGCCTGTTGGAGATCGTGTTGCAATGGGAAGGACGGCTGACCACCAATCACCTGACAACCGCCTTCAATATCGGCCGCCAGCAAGCCTCGCGAGACATCAATCGCTATATGAGTGACTACGCCCCTGAAGGGCTGGCCTATGACCGACGCCTGAAAGGGTACAAACCTACCGCGCAATTTGTGCCCCGCTTTAGTGAAGGCAAGGTGGACGAATACCTGATGCTGTTGCACCGTGAAAAGCAGCACCAACGCCAACATGAGGCGGGGCTGTTGACCCTGCCGCTGATGGATTTGCGCTACGGCCATATCGAGATCCTGGATGTGCCCAACCGCCATATCGACCCCAAGATTGTGCGGGGTCTGGTGCAAGCGGCTCGCGGTCAGTTGCGGGTCGATGTCGATTACGTATCCCTCAGCTCAGAGGAGCAGAGCGGCCGCAATATCGTGCCCCATACCTTGGTCTATGACGGGATCCGCTGGCACGTTCGCGCTTACTGCGAGAAGAAAGGGGTGTATCTGGATTTTGTGATGAGCCGGTTTCGTGGGGAACCTGAGCTACTGGATACCTCCCCTCACGGCCGGGATCAGGATCTTGAGTGGAACACCCAGGTCACTGCGGTGGTAATACCCAACCCAACCCTCAGCGCAGGTCAACAGGCCATCATTGCCAGTGACTATGCCATGCCAGATGGCAAGCTGCTGCTCAACCAGCGCATCCCTTTGATGCATTACGCGCTGGAGCGCATGCAAGTGAGCTATAACGGCGATCACGAACAGCATCCGCTGCTCTACCCGCTGGTGCTGGCAAACCGGGACGAGTTGGTAGCCAAGGGCTGCATCTTCAAGCTCCGAAGCCCGGATTTGCGCGAGAGTTAAGGTACTTAGGGTGTTCCCAGAATAAAAACATGGCTACAGGAAGGCTAGCCCCGTTTGTACCTACTTACTTGCTCAAGAAAGTAGCTGCCCAGCTCACCCTTATGCTGGCTTGCTTCGCTTTCTGCGCTGGCCAAGTGACCGTTACGCTCCTTCCATACGGGCCTTCTCGACCTCGACCTGCTCTTGCTGCTCTTGCGGTAGGGCACACAGATTGCGACTCATACTGACCTCTTTATTATCTATTGGCGCCATGGTACGCCATCACTGACATGCGGGACTTGCACTGGTTCAAAGGTGGTGCGCTATAATGCCTGTATATAAATACAGGTATTGTAACCATGAAGCTGTTAACCCCAGACCCATCACCCGCCGAGGTGACCATCCCGCTGTTCTTGCATCGCGCCTCTTGCGGCTTTCCCAGCCCAGCCAGCGACTATCTGGAAGGGAAGTTGGACCTCAACACCCACTGCGTGTCGCACCCTGCCGCAACCTTCTACCTGCGTGCCGAGGGGGAGAGCATGACCGGGGTCGGCATCTTTCCCGGTGACCTGTTGGTGGTTGATAAGAGCCTGACCCCGCGCCATGGCGATGTAGTGATTGCACTGCTCGACGGCGGCTTCACGGTCAAGACGTTGCAGCTCAAGCCGAGACTGCGGTTGCTGCCTGCCAATCCTGCGTTCGCGCCTATCGACCCTTGCATGAGCCTCTCCCTGGAGCTGTTCGGGGTGGTCACCCATGTGATTGGCAATCTGAGGCAGCGTGATGGCCATCGCGCTCGTTGATGTAAACAACTTCTACGCCAGCTGTGAGCGGCTGTTTCGCCCTGAGCTGCGTGACCGCCCGGTCGTGGTGCTCTCCAACAACGATGGGTGTGTGGTGTCGCGCAGCCCCGAGGCCAAGGCGATGGGCATCAAGATGGCCGGGCCCTATTTCAAGATCCGCGAGCAGTTCGAGGCGCATGGCGGTGTGGCGTTCAGCTCCAACTACGCGCTCTATGGCGATATGTCTGGCCGGGTAATGAGCACGTTGGAGACCATGGCCCCCGAGCTGGAGGTCTACTCCATCGATGAAGCGTTCATGGCATTGTCGGAGTCGTTTGCCGGGGACCTGACGGCCTATGGACAACAGATCCGACAGCGAGTGTGGCAGTGGACCGGCCTCACAGTAGGGGTCGGGATCGGCCCCACCAAGACCCTCGCCAAGCTGGCCAACTATGCCGCCAAGAAGTGGCCTGCTACTGGCGGCGTCGTGGATTTGCGAGACGAGCTGCGCCGTGCTCGGCTGATGGCCATCACGCCGGTTGATGAGGTGTGGGGCATCGGGCGGCGCTTGGGGGTCAAGTTGGTGGCACAAGGCATCAACTCCGTGGCAGACCTGGTGGCCAGTGATGCCAAAGGGTTGCGTTCGCAATACGGCGTGGTGGTCGAGCGGATCGTACAGGAGCTGCGTGGCCAGCCTTGCGCTGAGCTGACCGTTGAACCGGTGGCGAAGCAGCAGATCCTTTCGAGCCGTTCCTTTGGTGAGCGCGTGACCGACAGTGGGGAAATGGCGCAAGCGTTGTCAGGCTTTATGGCACGCGCTGCCGAGAAGCTGCGGGCCGAGGGGATGTGTTGCCAGCGGGTACACCTGTTCGTGCGTACCAGCCCCTTTGACGAACGTGCACCTTACTACAGTGAGCAGGCTGGCGTTCGGCTAGTTTGCCCTAGTGATGACACCCGGTTGTTGCTGCAGCAAGTGAACGTGCTGCTACCGCAGATTTGGCGCGACGGTTACCGCTATCAGAAGGGGGGCGTCATGCTGAGTGAGTTCACCCCCAAGGGGCAGCAACAGGCCGATCTGTTTGCCCCGTCCTCCGCTCAATCGGATGCGCTGATGGCAGTGATGGACCAGATCAAAGCCAAGGGATTGGGGCGCGTAGGCTTTGCCAGCCAGGGCACGGGGTCAGCCGAGTGGATGATGCGACAAGAGCACTTGAGCCCCTGTTACACCACCCGCTGGGAGGACCTGCCGGTGGCGAGATAAAAGCCACAGAAGGTTGAACAGTCTATTCAAAGCTCGCTGGACAGGTAAATTTTGGACGGGGAATTTTTTTCCAAACGAGGAACTGATACAACAGAGAGCGCCAACTTTCGCAAGAGTCAGTTACCTTTTGAGGAAGGTGAGAGTTAACATTTCCTCCACGGCCAATTAACCACATATGGCCATGCCAACCCAGATAACACTGTGTTACTGCAGAAGTTCTGATGTTAGGCATACGGTTAGGCATATTGAAATTTTCTGAATTGGCGATTTTTATTTTAAATCAATAAATTAACTATCCAGTTCAACATCCCCCAGCCCAAACGTTTGGAAAGGGCCACCTCGCAAGAGGTGGCCCTTTTTTATCGAGCTTTAAAGCCTCAACGTCTCATAAAAAGCGCAGGGGAATATTCACACTAGGGGCTGTCACGTCCACAAACTCGTCAATACCACACCACAGCCGGGCATGCTCACGGGCGGCTTGCTGATAGGCCCAAGTGGCGATGGCGGTAGAGCGCTCGGCATCAACGCTCACCAGGGGGGCCAGCTCGCCAGTAAGGTACGCCCCGTGAGTCAGGATATTCTGCTCGTACCAGGCATCCCTGTGCTCGGGAGCGGCAAGAAAATCCCGTTTGCTCCGGTTACAGTTGGCGTGTGCCAGTACGAAGTTGTGGCCCAAATCGATTGGATAACGACGCCAGGGGATGAAATGGTCTACCTCACCATTCCCGTGGATCGCCTTGTTACAGTAAAAACAGGTTCCCCCCTGCAAGTCCCTCAATACCTCTCCTACTCGCCCCAGCGCCTGACGGCTTGAACCAAATAGAAAATTCTCCAACCCCACACTTGGGCCAATCAGTGGCTGATTACCCTTGATGTCGCAGATAAGCTGTAACCAATGCTGTCGGGAGAGGGAGACCACCAGATCGTAAAAGCGGTGGAGACAGTAGAGTATGCCGGGGTTCAGGCAGATATGATCCGCGCCCCTTTGATGAGGATAGAGGTGGCACTCCTCTCGCCCACCCAGGATCTGCAGACGCCACAAGGGCCCCTCAACAAGGATGCGCCGAACTCGGGCAAGAAGAGGCCGCCAGGCGTCGTGACGACGCAGTGCAGTTACCGAGCGGACACCCTCTTCACGCAGCCGGGACAACTCCGTCAGCATGATGGCCTGACGACCGCTGCTCTGTTTGAGCAAGGTGGCCGTTTCTCCCGTCGCCGAGTAGGGCAGACTGTGCTGCCAATAGAGCTCCACAAACTTGGTGGCCAGTTCGTCCAGCGTAATGGTGCGCGCCGCAGTCAGACCATGGGTCTCGCTGCTGCGCTCAATCGCGATATCTGCAATCCCGTGGAGCAAGGCGCACTTGTAAGTGGCAACAAAATCGCCTTCGGTAAAGATGCGTTGCAAATAAGCAATAAAGGCGAGTTGCTGCTCAGGAGAGGCGTGCATGCTCGCCCCCAAGGATCAGACTCTGCCAACACAACCCGCTACGCGCCAAAGCATCCTCCTGTAGTTCTGACCCATGGAGCAGTGTCATCCCCTCCCCCAATGCAAGCTGCTCGACTTCATCGGCGGCCACCGGATACATGGCCCGCTCCCGCATCTCCTGCTCCGAGATAACCAGGCGAAGACTCAGTATCAGATAGCCATCTGGTGAGAGCAGCTCATGAAGACGTGTCAGCGCCAAGGGGCGAGACTCCGGGGATAGATGCATCCAGACAGCACTGAGCAAAATCAGATCAAAAGTGCCCGTCACGCGAGAGAGAGCAGGCATAGCGTCATTAACCCACGCCACCGCAGCTTCACGGGTATGACATTGCCCCTGCGCAGCGAGTGCCTGACAGGGCTCGACAGCGACCACTTTGTGGCCCTGATGGAGCCCGGCTAAAAACGCGGCATCCCGACCACTGCCAGCCCCTACATCGAGCAAGCTGCGCGGCGCCGCCAGGAGCCAAGGCTCCAGCAGAGTGAGCCAGTCACCGTGCACGGCGCGCGCAGATACCTGCTGGTAACGGGTCGCTAACTCGGTGGCGTGGCGCTGGTAGTAGTCGAGGGGCACAATGCGTTCCGATCGGAGAAGGAAGAGAAATAGTCTCACAAGATCAGTGGGTTGACCATGACAAGGACGACACTTTCCAAACATGAGCCATTAAGGATGCAGGGACATTTACCAAAACGGGATGCCAGCCAAAAGAACTGAGACCAGAGGGCTCTGAATGATGCCACCGTTCAACATTTCGGGTAATATTCGGCCAACTCACTGATCTTTTGGCACTTATTATCGCCATGAGAGGTCAACGCCAGATGGAGATGGCTATTAATGAACTCGACTGATGTCGTGGCCCTGTTTGGGGATGACAAGATTCTTTCCTTTGACCTTGAGCTGACCCGGGATGAAAAACTGCGTCATCTGGGCGCCCTCCTGGCTGAGCGTGAGCTCAATCTCAAGGGCCCGCAGGATCTCTCCCTCAAGGAGTTAAATGCGCTGGCACAAGAGGCTGATGTGGTCCTTGGCCACAATATTCTCGATTTTGATCTCCCCTGGTTGGCCAAACAGGCTGTACGCCCCCAGTTGCTTCTCGAAAAGCCGGTCATAGATACCCTCTATCTATCTCCCATTGCCTTTCCCAAAAACCCCTATCACCGCTTGGTCAAGGATTACAAACTGGTTCGGGATACCCTCAATGATCCGGTCGCTGATGCAAGGCTCGCCTTGCAGATTTTCTCGGAACAGTTGATAGCCCTGCAAGCCTTACCCCTACCCCAATTGCAGCTTTATCAACACCTGTTCAGCCAGGGAGTCATGGCGCAATTTAACACTCAGGGTCTGTCACTGGTGTTTGCAAGGCTTACGGGCCGTCCTCCAGTAAGGGTCTCCGAGCTACCTACCCTGATCAAGAGCATTGCCCATGAAAAGGCTTGCCCCAATCAGCTCAACCGAGTGATTGGCGATGCCCTGCGTCAACCTATGCTGCTGTTACCGTTGGCTTATGCCTGCGCCTGGTTGCCCGTTGCCGGCGGCAACTCTGTGCTGCCGCCCTGGATTTGGCGCCGCTTTCCCCAAACAGCAGAGATCATTCACACTGTTCGCGAGCGCCACTGTGGTCATGCCGACTGCAGTTATTGTCAGGAGAACCACGACGCACGCCGCCATCTGCAGCGAATCTTCGAACTCGACAACTTCCGCAACCTGCCTGATGGGACACCATTGCAGAAGACCTTGATCGAGGAAGCCATGGCTGGCGTCGCACTGCTCGGGATCCTGCCCACCAGCGGCGGCAAGTCGCTCTGCTACCAACTCCCGGCACTGGTTCGCAACCAGCGCAGTGGCGCGCTCACGGTCGTGATCTCCCCCCTGCAGGCACTGATGAAGGATCAGGTGGACAACCTTAAATACAAGGCCGGTATCGAAGGGGTTGCCGCCATCTCGGGGCTGCTGACGCTACCAGAGCGAGGCGCGATTCTTGAGCAGATCCGCATGGGGGATATCGCCCTGCTCTATATCTCCCCCGAGCAGCTTCGTAACCGCACTGTCAAACAAGCAATACGACAACGTCAGATCGGTGGCTGGGTATTTGACGAAGCGCACTGCCTGTCGAAATGGGGACATGATTTTCGCCCTGACTATCTCTACTGCGCCAAGGCCATCGCCACCATTGCCAGCGAGCAGCAGGTACCCATGCCTCCTGTCTTCTGCTATACCGCGACCGCCAAGCCGGATGTGATTGAGGATATCTGCGCACAGTTTCTCGACAGGCAGCCCCGACCGCTTCGCAGACTGGAAGGGGGGGTTGAACGTACCAACCTCGAATATGCCGTCGTTGAGTGCCCAGGACTCAATAAACAGGGCCATATCCTTAACCTGCTCGAGCAGTTCTTCGGAGAGGAGAAGCCCGGTTCCTGCGTTATCTACTGCGCAACCAAGCGCAGCGTGGACGAGCTGGCTGATTTCCTCGGCCAGCAACAATCCCTCCCTGTCGCGCGCTTTTACGCCCGAATGGACAATGCCCAAAAGAAAGCAACCCTCGAACAATTTATCAGTGGCGAGATCCGGGTCATCTGCGCGACTAATGCCTTTGGGATGGGCATCGACAAGGATGATGTGCGTCTGGTCATTCATGCCGATATCCCCGGCTCGCTCGAGAACTATTTGCAAGAGGCGGGGCGAGCGGGCCGCGATACAGAGCAAGCCCACTGCGTGCTGCTGTTTGATGCACAAGACATCGAGAAACAGTTCCAGCTCGAGGCCATGAGTGAGGTCAGCCTGCGCGATATCAAACAGATCCTGCGGGGAATAAGGCTCAGGGCCAGCAAAGGAGGCAAGCAGGAGAACAACCCGCCACTGGTCGCAACCAGCGCAGAGCTCATCAACCAGCCAGAGGTGGAAACCAGCTTCGCTGCCGATGACAACAATGCGGATACCAAGGTCAAGACAGCTATCGCCTGGCTCGAGCGAGCTGGCTATCTGGAGCGCAGCGACAACATCACTCAGGTATTTCAGGGACGCCCCCTGTTTGCGTCCACCGAGGAGGCGATGAAAAGGGTAGACAGTCTGAAACTGGCTCCCAAGGCCAACGCCATCTGGCAAGCTGTTATCCAGGCGCTGATGAGTGCTGCCGATGATGATGGTCTCAGTGCCGATACCATTGCCGAAGAGGCAGGCCAATACATGGCGGACCAAGGAAGTGGTGTTCAGGCCAGCGAAGTGATGCGGGTACTCACCCAAATGGCAGATGTAGGTCTGCTCTCTCAGGGGATGTTACTGACTACCTGGCTTCGCCCCAAAGGAAGAGACAACGCCCGGGTGCTCTGCGGGCAAGTGCACAGCATTGAGAAGGCGATGCTGGACACCTTGCGTGAACAAGAACCCGAACCTGATACAGGGCAAGGACTGATCTTTAACATTCGACTGGTCAATCAGGCCATCAAAGATCTGGGGCATGAACGGAGTAACCCTGGCTTGCTGCGCAATTTGCTGACCAGCTGGTCCCAGGATGGTCGCTCGGGGGGCGAGAAAGGCTCCATTGATGTCAAATATCTCTCTCGGGATCTCTACCAACTCACCTTCAACCGTACCTGGTCCCAGATTGAGCAGACGATTGATCAACGCCATCGCGTCACAGGTGCCACCCTCGATTTTCTCTACACCCTGTTGGCAAGCAGCGAAGAGAGTGTCCAGCGCCAGGTAATGCTGTCGTTTGCCCTGGAACAACTGGTCAAATACTTGCGAGAAGACATGGATGTGGCTCAGCTAATGAACAAGCGGGAGGCAAGCAGCCAGCAGGAGTGGCTGCTCAAAGGGGCCGAGCGGGCACTGCTCTACCTGCATGAGCAACACGCCATCGTGCTGCAAAATGGTCTCGCCGTGTTCCGAAGCGCCATGACCCTCACGCTGACGGCGGAGCGGCAGCAACAATACAACAAGGCAGACTATCAGCCGCTTGAGCATCACTATCGCCAGAAGGTGATTCAGATCCATGTGATGAATGAATACGCCCGCATCAGTCTGGAACACTTCAAGCAAGCCAAAAAGCTGGTGACAGACTACTTCTCCATGGAAGCCGACAAGTTCCTCGGTCACTACTTCAAAGGGCGCAACAAGATCCTGGAGCTGGCGACCAGCGAACACTCCTGGAAGCGCATTGTTGAAGATCTTCACAACCGGGCACAGGAGCAGATCGTTCAGGCTCCGCCCGAGCAAAACCTGCTGGTACTGGCAGGCCCGGGGTCAGGCAAAAGCAAGGTGATTATCCACCGCTGCGCCTACCTGATGCGGGTCAAGCAAGTCGCTCCATCCAAGATCATGTTGCTCTGTTACAACCATAATGCGGCGATGTCCCTGCGCCGACGCCTGACCGAACTGCTGGGGCGTGACGGAGCTCGGGTTTCGGTATTCACCTTTCACGGTCTTGCGATGAGCCTGACAGGTAATGCGGTGCAAAACCGGACATCAGACGATATCGACTTTACCACCATCATTGATGACGCTATCAAGCTGCTGCGGGGAGAGCAGAGCCAGCTCGGTCTCGAGTTGGAAGAGCAGCGGGAAAAGCTGTTGGGGGGGCTGCAATTTCTGCTCGTCGACGAATATCAGGATATAGACGAGCAGCAGTACCAACTGATCGCCGCACTGGTTGGCAAAAGCGAAGAGGATGAAGAAGCGCGCCTGCAGCTGATGGCGGTGGGTGATGACGACCAGTCCATCTACGCCTTCCGCGAAGCGAACGTCAGCTTTATCCGTCGCTTCGAACAAGACTACAACGCCCAGACGCACTATCTGACCTGGAACTACCGCTCAACAAGCAACATCATCGAAACGGCTAACCAGCTGATAGAACACAATCTGGATCGCATGAAGCGTTCACATCCCATTGTGATCGATGAACGGCGCAAGATGGAGGTAGCGGGTGGCGCTTGGGAAGGGTTGGAGCCAGCACGTGGCAAAGTCATCGTCCAATCCTGTACTGACGGGGCCCAACAGGCCGCTGAAATCGTCAGACACATCACACTGATTCGTGAAAAAGATCCGACATGCCCACTGGAGTCTATCGCAGTACTGGCTCGCAATGGGCTGGATAAAGAAGAGCTGGCATGGGTACGTTCAGCACTCGCTGATGCTTCTATTCCCTGCCGATTTACCCTGGATCGAGAGCATGGTTTCCCGATACATCGCTGTCGCGAGATCTTGCGTTACCAGAACTGGTTGCATCAACAAGGCCACGCACTCCTGACAGCGCAGCAACTGGCCGCTCCCCTCCCTACCCTTGATCAAGCAAACCGCTGGGAAGCCTTGCTGTACGATCTGATTGCCCAATGGCAGGAGAGTCAGGGAGAACAAGCGTTATCGGCGCATTATTTCCTGCAGTTCCTTTACGAATACCTGAGCGAACAGCGTCGCCAGATCCGCTTTGGCAAGGGCGTGCTCCTCAGCACGGCGCATGGCGTTAAAGGGGAAGAGTATCGCCATGTTTTGATCCTTGATGGCGGATGGCAACGCTGCGCAGAAAGCACTGCGAACAACATCGAGGAAGAGCGGCGCCTCTTCTATGTTGCGATGACCCGAGCAATCCAGCGATTAGTGGTTATGTCCCGCGCTGACCAGCGGCATCCCCACCTCCCTCTCATTGTCGATCGCTGTTACAACGAGTCGATCCAGGTCACCGCCCCTGTACGGCAACGCCGTTTTGCCATCATGGGTATGCGCCAACTGGATATCGGTTATGCCGGACGTAGCAACGAAAACCACCCGATACACCAGCACCTGCGGCAATTACACGTCGGAGACGCTGTACGTATCGATATAGACAAGCTTCAGAAACTCCATGTTTTCCATGGTCAAACACCTGTAGCTCGTCTCTCCCAAAGTGGTCATCAGATCTGGCTGAATCAGTTTGCAACTATCCGGCACGCCAACGTCATCGCCATGATTGAGCGGAGCAAAGCACAGACAGACGACGCCTACCAGGAACAATGTCGCAGTGAGCGGTGGGAACTCACCATTATCGAGCTGGAGTTATAACCGCTTGGGCGAAGAGTGCTCTATCACCCTGCGCCCAGGCAAGTCGCCACAACGGCATCATGTCGCGCATATTGCGCAAACCTGAGCAATCACAATGCCAATAGAACCCCCTTGCTACCGGATAGAGAAGCTCCGGATTACCCGCATCTCCCAGGCCTGACCTTTGGCAGAAAAAAACACCGGACGCACCATCGCACTGTGGGGCACAAAGGCCTTATGATCACATTGCAATCCTGGGGCCCCGGCTCACACCTGCACGTCGGTATGTCGCGGATCCATATTGAGTAAATTGATGTTGGCAGCTGCAATTTAAAGCGCTTACAATACGCGCCCAATTTTGTTGGATTCCTTCTGATGCTCCGCCAATGTAATCGCCTATTCCTGTTTCTCCTGTTACTGCTCTGCTGCATGGGTGCGCACGCCCATACATCTTTGAATGAAGATGAACTGGATTTTGCTGAACGCGCTTGGCTCTCTTCTAACAAGGAGCTGATCATCGGGATGCCGATGATGGGGGATCCTCCCTACAGCTATAAGGATGCAGAACAGCGGTTTTCCGGGCCGATCCCCGAGATGGCGCAGCAGATCGCCAGAAAGCTTGGCTTGACCCTGCGCTACAAGAGCTACGCCTCCTACGCCAAGGCCTTGATAGGCCTGCAGCACAGTGACGTTCACATGCTGATCAACTATCAGCCCGGTGAACAATGGCGGGACAATCTTGTCTCTATCCCCTTTTTACTCGCCACGCCACGGGGGGTATTACTAGCTAATGGCAAAACTGTGCTCTCTCAGCAGGACGCCCACACCTTGCGCTGGGTCTGTGTCGCCGGCGTCAGTTCATGCAATGAATTGAAAAAATTGGGTATGAAGCGGGTGGTCGAGGCGGACAGTGATAGTGAGGCGGCCTTTATGATCAAGCAGCGGCTGGCTGATGCCTATATGGCTGATATGCCGTCGTTGTTGATGCTGCAAGAGCAACACCCCAACACCGGATTTACCCTAGCCATGCCAGCGTGGGTTGCCCCCACGTCACTTACTATCAATATGAATCAGCAAAATGCGGCTCTGGTTAGCCTGGTCAGCAAGGCATTTAACGAGATACCCGCTGAAGATCGCCGTCATATGCTGGCGGTCACCACCACGAACCAGAGTACCCGCGCAGGGGAGAGCACATCGCTGCAACTGAGTGCCGACGAGCGGCAGTGGCTCAGTCAACATCCCATCCTCACCTACGGCGTCTCCCCTCACTGGACATCCATGAGCGAGTTCAATTATTGGGGGCAGATGGTCGGGTTTGTGGCCGACCTGATGGCGTTGATGCATCAATATTCCGGGCTGGAGTTCTCTCTGGTACGCACTAATAACTGGGGTGAAACCCAAAACCTGCTGAAATTACAACAGATTGATTTTATTCCTGCGATAGCCCCAAGCCCTGAACGCAATCATTTTGCGCTGTTTACCCCCGGATATCTGTTTGTCGATCGGGTGGTCATTGGCCCCAAAGGCAGCACCAATTTATCCACTATTTCGTCGTTACAGGGCAAGCGGATCGGCATGGTGCTGGGGTCGGTAGACAAAACACTGTTGATCAAGGTGGGGGCACAGATCGTCGAAGTACACAGCGACGGCCGATTGCTGGAACTGCTGGATAATGGCGATGCAGATTATGTCATGATGCCCCTGCCATCCATGAACCAACAGGTGACTGAGCGCTACGAGGTCGTCTACACCGGGAAGGATTTGCGCCTCCCGCTGGCCATGGCGACTCGACCAGACCCCATGCTGCAGCAGATCCTGACCAAGGTGCTCTATTCGATACCGCCAGAGGAGCTCGACAAACTGGAAAAACGCTGGCTGTCGATGAGCGTACAAACCGGGATCAATGCCCAAACCGTGCTGCTCTGGTTCGTCATGGTTGGCACGGCGGCGACCCTGCTGTTTGCCCTGTTTTGGGCGTGGACTCGTGCCCTGCAGCGCGAGATTGCGCAACGCCAGCGGGCCGAGGAAAAACTCAACCAGCAATTGTTGTTTGTGCAGACCTTGCTCGACTCCCTGCCCAATATGGTGGCCTTGCGGGATCGACAACACCAGCTAACCCTGTGTAACAAAGCCTATCGGTCGCTGTTTATCGGTGCGGATCCCGCGAGCGATGGCTGGGGTCATATGACCCCTCCCGAGCGGGAGCAGATGCTGCGCGACGAGCAGCGGGTTTGGGACACCGGAGAGATGTTTGAAGGCACCGGTCAAACACGGCGGCCAGACCAGGATCCTCTAAATGTTGTCTATATCAAACAGCCTTACCGCGCATCAGATGGCACGATTCAGGGGATATTAACGGTATTAACCGATATCAGTGCCCTGACGGCGGCCGAAGACAAAGTCCGTGAAGTGGAAGCCCGGCTGCGGGATATCACCGACAGTATGCCCGGGGTGGTCTACCAATATCTGTGGCAAGGAGTTGGCAAGGGGCGCTTTTTATACTTGTCACAAGGGGCAAGTGACATTCTGGGCATCCCCCAGCAGACCTTGCTGGCGTCAGAGTCCGGTGGCGCCATCTTCGGTCTGGACGAGGAGGCCCAGACGGTATTTGCCGAGAAGGTGGCCACCCATGCCCGCACCCTTGCGCCGCTGGAGCTGGAAGTCATAGTACCAGCCCTGCAAGGCGAGCGTAATTTGCAGATACGTGGCAACTTTGTCCAACAAGAGTGTGGCGATCTGTTCTTGAACGGGGTGGTGCAAGATATCACCGCCCTCAAGCAGCAAGAGCACGAACTGCGCAAAGCCCGCGCCTATGCCGAGCATGCGATGCAGGCCCGTAGCCGCTTTTTAGCGACCATGAGCCATGAGCTGAGAACCCCCATCTCGGGCATGCATGGCATGCTGGAGCTACTGCGCATGAGCGAGCTCAATGATGATCAGCGCTATCTGCTGCGCAATGTGGAGAGCTCGGCCAATAACCTGCTTTATCTGGTCAACGACATCCTCGATTTTTCCAAAATTGAAGCGGGTCAGCTCAACCTCAATCCACAATCTTGCCGTCTGCAATCGGTCGTTTGCGATGTGATCCGTGGCCATGCCACCCTGGCCTATGGCAAAGGGTTGAAAGTGGCGATCCACTGGGATGATGCCCTGCCAGATCTGGCAGATATCGACCCGATCAGAGTCGGCCAGGTTATCTCCAACCTGCTCAATAATGCGGTGAAATTCACCGAGCGAGGTTCTGTTACTATCCGGGCCAGTTACGTCGAACAGCAGTTGGTGATCGCCGTCACTGATACCGGGATCGGCATCGCCACAGAGAAACTCGGGCTGCTCTTTACCCCGTTTGAACAGGTGGAGTCCGATATCACCCGCCGCTTTGGCGGTACCGGTCTCGGTCTGACCATCTGTGAGCAGCTAGTTAAAAAAATGGGCGGTACCCTAGCGGTCAGCAGTCAGGCTGGTGAAGGCTCCTGTTTCAGTTTCACGCTCCCACTGGTGAATGGTCAGTGGGAGCCGCTAGCCCTCGCGGGCAGCGAATGGTGGTTTGTGGGTGATGACCCTGGCTTGCAGGCCACCATGGCTCGGCTAGGTGCCACATTAATGCCACTGGATGCACAGCGGCTGACAGAAGGTCTGAGCGGCTTGCTACTGGCGGAAGAGCGCGCCCTTGAAACCGCGCTGGGGAGTGACTGGCACACCTTGTTGCAAAACAGTTCACTCAAAGGGGTGGTGGTCTCGCCTCGCGAAGCCCTGCGGGCACGGATGGGCTCCGAACACTGGTGGCGTCTGGGTCACTCCCCCCTCTATCCTGACCTCTTGCTCGAGAGCTGTCGCGAATTGACGACCGAGCGCGCAGTCACCCATGGGATAGCCTGCATCGAAAAACTGGGGGGCCGGGTGCTGGTAGCAGACGATCATCTGGTCAATCGTGCGCTGTTGACCCGCCAGCTGGCTATTTTGGGGGTAGATTGCCACGTGGTGGAAGATGGCGAAAAAGCGTTGCATGCCTGGCAAAATGAGCACTTCGCGCTACTGCTCACCGACTGCCATATGCCCAAGCTGGATGGTTACACTCTGACCCAAACCTTGCGGGCACAAGGGGTAGAGGCCCCGATCATCGGGGTCACCGCCGACACCTCGGAAGAAGCCTCTGCTCGTATGGAGGCCGCGGGCATGAATGGCATGCTGTTCAAACCCTACTCGCTGGAGTCGCTGCGCCAGATGTTAACCCGCTGGTTGCCTGCGGCACCTGCAGCGGCAACCCGCTTGTCAGCGGCTGACACTGCGTCCACATTAGGCGAACGCTGGCAAGGGCTGTTTGGCGATCTCGAGACCGCCAAAAGCATGGCCAGTGAGTACATCGCCTCTAATCGCAAAGATTGCCAAGATATGGAAGAAGCGATCGCCGCTGGTGATAGCGAAGAATTAGTGGAGGTCGCCCACCGCATCAAGGGGGCAGCCAGAATGGTTGGTGAAGTACTGTTGGCAGAACAGGCGGCCAAGCTTGAATCTGCGGCGCGTCTGAAACAACTCAATGAGCTTGAACATTTGGGGCAAGGGGTAAGCGAATTGATGAACGACGTTGAACATAACATGGGATTGTGGCTCCATGAATAAAGCGGCAAATGAGCTGGTCATCATGGTCGTGGAAGACCATGCGTTTCAGCGCAAGACTCTGATGCACCAGATCCGGGCGCTCGGTTATCAACACCTGCTGGAGGCGGGGGACGGCATCGAGGCGCTGACCCAGTGCCAGAATCACAGCATCGACATTGTGCTGTGCGACCTGCGGATGCCTGGCATGGATGGCATGGCGCTCCTGCGCCGCCTCTCGTTGGGGGGCTTTCAAGGCGGTATCATCCTCTCCAGTGCGCTGGAAGATGATGTGGTCGATGCGGTGCTGCGCATGAGCGCCGCCTATGGCCTTCATGTGCTGGGCCGCATCGACAAGCCGTCGAGCTCACAACAGTTGCAACAATTGATCAGTGCCTGGTCACCGGTCGCAGCCCCTGCAGGCAAGGAGGATGGCCCCACCCTCACGGTGGATGAGTTGCAGCGCGCACTCGACAATGACCAGCTGTTGCCCTGGTACCAACCCAAGGTCGCCTTTGCCTCTGGCCAATGGGTCGGGATGGAGGCGCTGGCCCGCTGGCAGCACCCGCAACATGGCCTTATTTCACCCAACGTGTTTATTCCCCTGGCCGAAAATAACGGTCTTATCGACCAGCTGACCGAGGTCATCATCAACAAGTCGTTGCAAGATTGTCACCTGTGGGAACAGACTGGCCTCTCCCTCAATCTGTCGATGAACCTGTCAAGCACCTCGCTGATCGAGGGCGATCTCTGCCACAGCCTGATCAACCAGTGCCAGCGCTTGGGTGTCAACCCTGAGCTGATCACCCTGGAAGTGACCGAAAGCTCGTTCGTGCAGGATCTTGGCAAGGCACTGGAAGCACTCACCCGACTGCGGATGCACGGCTTTGGCCTCTCTATCGACGACTTCGGTACCGGCTACTCCTCGATGCAACAACTGAGATTGCTGCCCTTTACCGAGCTGAAACTGGATCGCTCGTTTGTCGATCGCTGCTATGCCGATCCTTCACGCCTGGCCATTATCGAGTCCAGTATCGAGCTGGCTCGCAAGCTGGGGCTCAAATCAGTCGCCGAAGGGGTTGAAGATGTACAGACCTGGCAACTGCTGGCCAAGTTGGGCTGCGATGTCTGCCAGGGATTTTTCAGTGCCCGCCCGATGCCACGCCGTGAGCTGCAAGACTGGCATCAGATTTGGCAAGCCAGATTACCGACGCTGATCTCGCACTGAACCGACAGCCCACCCGGTGAGCGATTGAACGCCCATTGGAGCTGGCGGTTAAAGCCCTGATATGCCCCGATAGCACAGCCACCTTGCAAGAGGTGGTTGCTTGTTATTGAGTGGCCGTGGTTCACGCCCAGCCGCGGCTATCTCTTGCTGTAACATTTTCGAGCACTGACTCCAGCCATTGGATCCGGTCACGACCACCGGTCATTCGGCATCACCTGAGCGGTTGCACTATCTACCCACCCTTCAAAAAAAGTTGAAAGAACAGGCTCACCACAACCTGTTCCTGATGGAACTCCGGCCCCTGTTACAACCAACTCAAATCTGACATGCACAGTAAGAAACGGCTTATCTAGTGGCGAAAAACAACGAAGCCGCTCATTTGTCCATCTAACTCCGGTCGTCATCACCATCCTGAAATCGTTTTCTTGTTTAGAGCAATAACCTGTCCAAAATCAAATAAAGTTGTAAATGACCTTTGCTATGGTGAGCGTATAGCAAGCGGCCTCCCTGTCGCTTCCCCTGCTGGCTCCGCCAGATGCAGCATTTTCTGCGCCTTGAAAGCGAGTTTATGACGCCATGATCACCATCACCCTCGATGGGGCTCAGTTGACGGTTGACCCGACCAGAACCCTGCTCCAGATAGCCAAACAGCACCAAATCGATATTCCCTCCCTGTGCGGTGACAACACCAGCGCCCCCAAGACGCCCTGCGATCTCTGCGTGGTGGAGATTGCCGGTCTCGGCCCCCGCCGCGCCTGCGAGACCCGCCCCGAGGCAGGGATGATAGTCACGACCCACAGCGATGCCCTGAGCACTCACCGCCAGCAAGCGCTCGGCCGCATCCTCGCAGATCACTATGCCGATTGCGAGGCCCCCTGCCAGCGCGCCTGCCCGGCCGGGGTGGACATTCAATCCTATCTGCACCATATCGCCATGGGGGAGCACCAGGCGGCGATGGCGGTCATCAAGCAGACCCTGCCGATGCCCCTCTCCATCGGCCGGGTCTGCCCCGCCTTCTGTGAGGCAGAGTGCCGCCGCGCCTTGGTAGATGAGCCGCTGGCCATTCGCCAGCTCAAGCGCCACGCCGCCGATCTCGATCTGACCGATGCAGCCCCCTATCAACCGGCCAAGAAGCCCGCCAAGGGCAAGCGGGTTGCCATTATCGGCAGCGGCCCAGGCGGCCTCACTTGTGGTTACTATCTGGGTTACGAAGGGTTCGAGGTCGACCTGTTCGAGGCGATGCCCGAAGCGGGTGGCTGGCTGCGCTACGGCATTCCCGAGTACCGGCTGCCCAAGGCGATCCTCGATCAGGAGATCGCCTTGATGTGCCAGAGTGGCATGCGGATCCACACCAAGCAGCGACTGGGCCACCAGCTCACCCTCTCAGCGCTGTGCCGCGACTATGATGCGGTCTGTCTGGCGGTCGGCGCCTCCAAGGCGGTGCCGATGGATTACCCGGGCAGCACCCTGGCTGGTTGCTATCTCGGGGTCGATTACCTCAAAGATCAGATGCTGGCCAAGCGGCTCACTACCGGCAACAAGGTTGCGGTGATCGGGGGTGGCAATACCGCCATCGACTGTGCCCGCACGGCGGTGCGGCTGGGGGCGAAAACCACCCTCATCTATCGTCGCACCCGTGCCGAGATGCCTGCCGAAGCGTATGAAATTGACGAGGCTGAGCAAGAAGGTGTGCGCTTCATGATGCTGACCAATCCGGTGGAAAACCTGCCGGACAGCCGTGGTCGCGTCTGTCAGGTGCGCCTCGAGAAGATGGCCCTCGGCGAGCCGGATGCCTCCGGTCGTCGCCGCCCCGAGCCCACCGGCGAGTACCTCGTCGAGGAGTTCGATACCGTGATTGCGGCAGTGTCGCAGCAGCCGGATCTGAGCTTTATGGAAGGGGAGTCCCTCAGCCTCCCCTTCACCCGCTGGCAGACGTTGGAGTCCCACCCCGAGACCATGCACAGCGGCCACGGCAATCTGTTCGCCATCGGCGATCTGCGCCGCGGCCCCGCCACCGCCATCGAGGCAGTCGCAGATGGCCGCAAGGCGGCGCTGGCCATCGATCAGTTCCTCCACGGTGACATGGTCGATCCGGTGCGCCCCTTCAACGCCTGCAAAGCCCCCACACTCAAGCAGGTCGATCCCGCCCAGTTTGCCCACTTCAAGCAAGTCGCCCGCAGCATCATGCCTCATCTGGCGGATGACGAACGGAAAGGAAGCTTTGCCGAGGTAGAGCGTGGCCTCAGTGACAGCGATGCCCGCAGCGAAGCCAGCCGCTGCCTCGAGTGCGGCTGTCAGGCCAACACCGATTGTGCGCTGCGCGACTACGCCACCGAATACAAGGTCGACCAGAGCGCCCTCGATACCCACCAGTGCCAGAAGTTTGCAGTGGATAACAGCAGCGAATTTATCGTGTTCGATGCCAACCGCTGCATCGGCTGCGGCCAGTGCGTGCAGACCTGTGGTGAGCAAGCGGTGCAGGGAGTGCTGCGCTTTGCCAAGAACAGCGATGGCACCCTATCGAACCGGCCGCAGTTTGACAGCGGGCTGGCGATGGGGGACTCCCACTGCGTGCAGTGCGGCGCCTGCGTGCAGGTCTGCCCAACCGGGGCACTGGTGGATGCCCGCGACAAGTCGCAGGGGCGCACCGAGCTGCTCACGCCGGTCAATACCATCTGCACCTACTGCGGAGTTGGCTGCGGCGTCACCCTCTATGTCGATGAGGCGCACAACCGCATACGCTATGTGGGGGGGAACCGCAACTCGCCGGTCAATCAGGGGCTGCTCTGCGTCAAGGGGCGCTTCGGCTTTGACTTTATCCAGAGCGAGGAGCGCCTCACCACGCCGCTTGTCCGCAAAGATGGCGAGCTGGTGCCCGCCAGCTGGCAAGAGGCCATCGCGCTGGTCGCCGAGCGCTTCACCTCCCTGCGCCAGCACTATGGCAGCGATGCGCTGGCTGGTTTCTCCTCTGCCAAAACCACCAACGAAGAGAACTACCTGTTCCAGAAGTTCATGCGCCGGGAGCTGGGCACCAACAACGTGGATCACTGCGCGCGACTCTGTCACGCCTCCACCGTCACCGGGCTGGAGGCATCGCTCGGCAGCGGCGCCATGACCAATGACATCCCGAGCATCGACCACTCGGATCTCATCTTCATCATCGGCTCCGACACCTCGGCGGCCCACCCCATCATCGGCTCCCATATCAAGCGGGCCGTCACCACCGGCAAGGCGCGGCTGGTAGTGGCCGATCCGAAGCGGATCGAGATGGCCGACCATGCCAGCCTCTATCTGGCCCACCGCCCCGGCACCGACGTGATGCTACTCAACGGCCTGATGCAGCAGATCATCCAGCACGGCTGGCACGACAAGGCCTACATCGCCGCACGGGTGGAGGGATTCGAGGCGCTGCAAGCCGAAGTGCTTTCCCCCACCTATACACCGGACAAAGTGGCCCTCGTCACCGGCGTACCGGCCGAGCAGGTGATCGAGCTCGCGCGCCTCATCGGCACCGCCGAGCGCACCGCCATCTACTACTCCATGGGGATCACCCAGCACACTACCGGCCACGACAACGTGCGCGCCATCGCCAACCTGCAACTGCTGTGCGGCAACATCGGCATCGAAGGGGGCGGCATCAACCCGCTGCGGGGCCAGTCCAACGTGCAGGGTGCCTGTGACATGGGGGCGCTGCCCAACTGCCTCCCCGGCTACCAGAAGGTGGCCAACCCCGAGGTGCATGCCCGCTTCGCAGCAGCCTGGCAGCAGCCTGACTTGCCGCGCACGCCCGGCCTCACCCTCACCGAGACCATAGATGCCGCCTGCGCGGGCAGCATCAAGGGGCTCTATGTGATGGGAGAAAACCCGGTGTTGAGCGATCCGGATCAGCATCACGTCATCGAGGGGCTCAAGCAGCTGGAGTTTCTGGTGGTGCAGGATATCTTCCTCTCTGAAACTGCCCAGCTCGCCGATGTGGTGCTCCCCTCCAGCTCCTTTGCGGAGAAGAGCGGCCACTTCACCAACACCGAGCGGCGGGTGCAGCGCATCTCCCCCGCCCTCAAGGCGCCGGGTGACGCGCGGGAGGATTGGTGGATCATCCAGCAGATCGCCAACGCCATGGGCGGCGACTGGCACTATCAAAACCCGCAGGAGATCACCGCCGAGATCTGCCAGGTCACCCCGCAATACGCAGGCATCCAGTGGGACAAGGTGGGGGCGGAAGGATTGCAGTGGCCCTGCAACGACAGTGCGCCCGAAGGCACCCGGCTGCTCCACAGCAAGCAGTTCACCCGTGGCAAGGGGGAAATGGTCGCCACACCGTTCCGCTATGCCGCCGAGCTACCCGACGAGACCTATCCCATAGTGCTCACCACTGGCCGCCTGCTGGAGCAGTTCCATACCGGCACCATGACCCGCAAAACCAAGGGCCTCGATAATCTGGCCGGGCCACGGGTGATGATGAGCGTGGTCGATGCGCAGCGGTTGGGGATCAGCAACAGCGAGCGGGTGAAGGTCACCAGCCGCCGCGGCCATATTGAACTACCTGCCTTCGTCACCAAGCGGATGCAAGCGGGGGTGGTCTTTATCCCGTTCCACTTTGCCGAAGCGCCAGCCAACCGGCTCACCATCAATGCCACCGACCCCCATGCCAGGATCCCCGAGTTCAAGGTCGCGGCGGTGCGGATCGATAAACTACCCGCCGCCATCACCTCACCCGATGAGACGGTGGCGACAACCTGAGCAAGCGAGTGGTTTTACACCGCTAGCCCATCTGGGCAGAGCGAAAATCTGGCCATAAAAACAGAGCCACCCGATGGGTGGCTCTGAACGTATGACCTGTGCTGGTCATCAAATACGGCATGGCGTTACTTGACGGCAGGCATGGCGTTGAAGGTGAGCAGGGCAGCCTTGTTGGCATCGCTCAGGGTCAGCTGATTACCGTTGATGGAGTAGGTGGCTACCTTCTCCAGCTTTTGCAGGTAATCCATCTCTTTGTTCATATCATCGCCGATGCACATCATGCGGGTTGCCCCCATTGCGCCCAGCGTCAAGACACCGTCACCCTGCTGGGTGATGCCGCCAAAATAGCGGTTGCAGCCGCCCTTGCCCGCCACTTTGCCATCGGCAACTTGCAGGGTGAAGGTATCGCCGGTGGCGCCTTGCAGCTGCCAGCTGGATGCTTGCAGTTGAGTCATGTTGGAACCGGTTGCCATTGCGCAGCCTCCCAGAGCCAGCGCTGCCAGCAGAGTCAGTTTCTTGTTCATGGATTCACCTCTTAATAAATGGAGCCATCAATACGGCAGCCTGTTTAGCATGGTCAGCGACCATGCCCAAGGATTTAATTGTGATCAAGCTTCACTTTACTCCCAACTGGCATGTGCCATGCTTAGGCTCAGTTCCGGACCCAGGGAGGGGAAACGAATGGTCAAATCGCTCATCATCACACTGCTTGCATCCTGCGCCAGCATGGCCGTACAGGCCGCCGACTGGGCAGTGGTTCAGCCACAATCCAACCCGTCTCTTTATGTCAAAAGTTACTCGGGGGTGCTGCTCAACGGCCATGGCCATCGCAGCGACAGTTTTGATCTCTGGCTGGTCAATAGCGGCTATCAATATCCGGTGGTGGATGATGTGACCCTCTTTATGGAAGCGGGGCCAGCGGTGGCGGATCAGAATCGCCAATCGGGTTTCAATATGAGCTCAGGGGTACGTTACCAGCTATCACCCGAGCTCAATGTCGGCAGCCAGATCAAGCATCTCGACCTTACTCAGGGCAGCACCCTGCTGGAGCTCAACTCCAGCCTGCTGCTGACCCCAAGACTCTCCCTCACTGCCAACTATGGCGTCAGTGCCTTCACCGCGGATCAAGCATTGAGCCTCGGGGTTGGTTTCAACTTCTGATGATCACAGCAGCGGTGTGGCGCTTACCACCACGCCGTTGCGATCCGCATAGACGTAATCCCCTTCGTGAATAGTCACCCCGGCAAAGCTGACCACGGCTCCTAACTCACCCAGCCCCCGCTTCTCAGTCTTGACTGGACAAGCCGCCAGCGCCTTGACCCCGAGCGCCAGGGTTGCCAGAGTGCCGACATCCCGCGCCGCGCCGTGGATCAGGATCCCTTCCCACCCCTGCTCCACCGCCTTGATGGCCAGTTGATCGCCAAGCAACGCACGACGCAGCGAGCCGCCGCCGTCGATCACCATCACCTTGCCCTGGCCGGGTCGGGTCACCAGTTCCCGCACCAGACTGTTATCTTCGTAACAGGAGAGGGTCACGGCGCGACCATAGAAGATGGCCTTGCCACCAAAATCCTGAAACACCGGGTCGGCAACTTGCAGCAGGTCGCCCTGCTGATCACAGAGGTCGGGCAAGAGATCCAGCATGATTAGATTCCTTTCAGATACATGAAGGTGTTCATTCTTTCATCAGATGGCTTTTCTGGCAATCCAATGAGATTCAATGTAACCCAGACAAACAGTTGATTTATCAGTCAATACTGGTACCAACCAGAGTCGGCCATCCTCAACCCAATAGATGGCATGCTGGCCAAAGCGGGCCGCCACCTGACGGGCTTGCGGCAGGGATAACGCCACTGCCAGCGATGACTCCTGCCAACGTTCGTCCGGGTCAGATCCCCAAAACGGACCCGCCACGGGCACCTGCAGTTCCAACGTCAACAGACGCCACAGTGCCCGTTCCCGCCGTCGATTGCGTCGCTCACCGACCCGCTGACTGGCAGGGTTCCAGGCGGTGATGATGGCAAACCCAGGCCAGCATGGTGTCTCAAATGGCGCGATAAAGCAGATTTTCTTGTAGTTTTCCCACAAAATCATGTCAATCACATGTTACATTCCATTACATTTCATATAGGCGAAAACCGGGTTCAGGCCAAGTATGATGCCGCTATGCCAGGGTTTGACCTATATCAAAACAGAGTTAAAAAGTTGCTATCTGACAGCAAAGAGTGTTGTTATGCTCCTGTTAACTGATAAAATGCGGCCACTTTCGTAATGGATGACCTTTCCAGGTTCTGCTCGACCAGAGTTGTCGAGAACCTATAAGTGGCACAGGGATACTTGCCGGTACCAATGCCTAATTCGCGATATTCCGACCTGACACGCATACCCAGGATGACGTAATAAATTTTCAGGATCCGTCAGGAAATCGGTTTGAAACGCCAAAGAGTGTTAAATTTAAGATAATTAACTGATAAGAATCTGGGAATACTCATGCAAACACCACACATTCTGATCGTCGAAGACGAACTGGTCACACGTAATACCCTGAAAAGCATCTTCGAAGCAGAAGGCTACGCGGTTCTTGAAGCCAATAATGGCGATGAGATGCATCAAGCTCTCACCTCCCACACCATCAATCTGGTGATCATGGACATCAACCTGCCAGGCAAGAATGGCCTGTTGCTGGCTCGTGAGCTGCGTGAAAACGACAACATCGCTCTGATGTTCCTGACCGGTCGCGACAACGAAGTGGATAAAATTCTGGGCCTGGAGATCGGCGCTGATGATTACATCACCAAGCCGTTCAATCCCCGCGAGCTGACCATCCGTGCCCGTAACCTGCTGAGCCGCACCATGAACGTGGCCGCCGGTGGCGAAGAGAAGAAGCTGGTTGAGCGTTACCTGTTCAACAGCTGGGCACTGGATATCAACAGCCGCGCACTGGTCAGCCCGACTGGCGACATGTTCAAGCTGCCGCGCTCCGAGTTCCGTGCCATGCTGCACTTCTGCGAAAACCCGGGCCAGATCCAGACCCGTGCCGAACTGCTCAAAAAGATGACAGGTCGTGAGCTCAAGCCCCATGATCGTACTGTCGATGTGACCATCCGTCGCATTCGCAAGCACTTCGAAAGCGTCAACGACACCCCGGAGATCATCGCCACCATCCACGGCGAAGGCTACCGTTTCTGTGGTGAGCTGGAGCAGGAATAAGCTCTCGCTACGCGGTTGATCTGAAAAGGCGCCCCAAGCGCCTTTTCTGTCTCTGCGGTTTCCCTTAATGCAGAGATACGGTGATCGTTGCGTCAAACGGTGAACAAGATGAAAAACAAAAAGCCCACTCGCAGGAGTGGGCTTTTTGTTTTGAAGCTGGAGCGGGCAGCGGGAATCGAACCCGCATCATCAGCTTGGAAGGCTGAGGTAATAGCCATTATACGATGCCCGCCTGGCATCTGAAATTGTTGGAGCGGGTGATGGGAATCGAACCCACGTATGCAGCTTGGGAAGCTACCGTTCTACCATTGAACTACACCCGCGTCAGGGCTCTTACTATATGCATTTTGCCGCCAAGCGCAATGCCGCATTTGCCACTTTTTTCAATAAATCAATCTGTTCGGACAAGGATTGAGCAGTCGGTTGCTTTTTCAAGCAAACATTTTCAGCACAGATAATTTACAAGGTTGCCAAGGCCAAACGGCAAGGATAGTCTTGCGCCACTCGACGCGAGGATGGTGGTAATGGATAAAAAAACGCAAAAACGTCTCTATGGCTGGTTGCGCAAGCAATCGAGTCACGGTCGCCGCTGGATCAGTCTCTCCATCGCTTTTGGCTTGGGTCAAGGCATGCTGATGGTGGCACAAGCCTGGTTGCTGGCAACCCTGCTACACCGCTTTATCATCGAGGGCTCAACTCCCGAACAATCCCTCACGCTCTTTATCAGCTTGCTGCTGGTGACCCTCGGCAAGGCGGTACTGGCCTATGGCCGCGAAGTGGCCAGTTTCAAGGCGGGTAGCGCAGTGCGCCAGACCATCCGCCAGCTGGTGCTCACTCGCTTGAGCCGACTGGGCCCTGCCTATATCCAGCGCCGCCCGGCCGGTAGCTGGGCCAGCCTGTTGCTGGAACAGATTGAAAATATGCAGGATTTCTTCTCCCGCTATCTGCCGCAGATGGCCATTGCCGTCTTTATCCCGATCGTGATCCTGGTGGCGATATTCCCGGTCAACTGGGCGGCTGGGTTGATCTTGCTTGGTACCGCGCCCCTTATCCCATTTTTCATGATCCTGGTCGGTGTGGGTGCCGCCGATGCCAACCGCCGCAACTTCCAGGCGCTGGCCCGCCTCTCTGGCCACTTTCTTGATCGCCTGAAGGGGCTGCGCACCCTGCAGCTCTTTATGCGCACTCAGGCAGAAGGGGACGCGATCCGCGACGCTTCGGAAGATTTTCGCGAGCGCACCATGGAAGTGCTGCGCCTTGCATTTCTCAGTACCGCGGTGCTGGAATTTTTTGCCGCCCTCTCGGTGGCACTGGTCGCCGTCTACTTCGGTTTCTCTTATATCGATCACCTCAATTTTGGCCACTATGGCGGCAAGGTCACCCTCTTTACCGGCCTGTTCGTGCTGTTTCTTGCCCCCGAGTTCTACGCCCCGCTGCGGGAGCTGGGCGCCCACTACCACGCCAAGGCACAGGCCATCGGCGCCGCCGAGCAGTTGCTGGAGTTCCTCGAAGCCGAGGTGAGCGAACCGGCCGCAGGCAACACTCCGTTCCAGGCCGATAGCCCGGTCAAGGTAGAAGCCAAAGGTCTTGAAGTGCTGAGCGCCGAGGGCAAGGTGCTGGTCGGCCCCATCGACTTCACTTTGGCAGCCGGTTCGCGCACTGCACTGATCGGTATTAGCGGTGCGGGCAAAAGCTCGCTGGTCAATGCCCTGCTCGGCTTTGCCCCCTATCGCGGCGAGCTCAAGGTGAACGGCCAGGAGCTCGCCACCCTCGACATGACCCAGTGGCGATTGCAACTGGGCTGGCTCTCGCAAAACCCGCAGCTGTTCCACGCCTCCTTGCGTGACAACCTGCTGCTGGCCAAGCCAACGGCCAGTGACAGCGAGCTGGAAGATGCCCTGAAACGGGCGCAGGCGTGGGAATTTGCCATGGAAAAAGGGCTCGACTATCCGGTTGGCGATCAGGCGGGTGGCCTCTCGGTCGGTCAGGCCCAGCGTCTCGCGCTGGCGCGAACCCTGCTCAAATCGACCCAGCTGATGGTGCTGGACGAACCGACCGCCAGTCTTGATCGCCACTCCGAGCGCGCCATCATGACTACGCTGGAACAGGTCATCGCCAACCAGACCCTGCTGATGATCACCCACCGCCTCGATCAGCTCACCAAAATGGATCAAATTCTGGTGCTGGAACGCGGCCAACTGGTGGAGCAAGGCAGCTTCCAACAATTAAGTCAGGCAGAGGGGCCCTTTGCCCACCTGCTGTCCCAACGTACCGGGGGTTCTCTCGATGACTGATCTCTTGCCATTTCTGCGCCTCTATCGCCAACACTGGCTCAGCCTCACCATTGGCCTGCTGCTGGCACTGGTGACCCTGGCCGCTGGCATGGGGCTGCTCTCTCTTTCCGGCTGGTTCCTCTCCGCCGCTGCCGTGGCGGGGATGACAGTTGCGAGCACCCATGCCTTTAACTACATGACCCCGGCTGGCGGCGTGCGTTTCTTCTCCATCATCCGCACCGCCGGTCGTTGGGGCGAGCGGGTGGTGAGCCACGATGCCACCTTCCGGGTGCTGACCCGACTGCGGGTCTGGTTCTGGCAAAAACTCTCGCCGCTCTCCACCGGCACCCTGGCCGGTTTTCGCCAGGCCGATCTGCTCAACCGGCTGGTGGCCGACATCGATGCGATGGATCATGTCTATCTGCGGCTGATCACCCCCATAGGCGCGGCCCTGCTTAGCTGTGCTGGCTTGGTCTTCTTCCTGTCGTTTTTTGATAGCCGCCTCGCCCTCACCCTCGGTGCCATTTTGCTGTTTGGGATGATCGCCCTACCGCTGGTGTTCTACTTCCTCGGTCGACGCCCCGGTCAGGCGCTGATTGCCGAAAAATCGACCCTGCGCACCCGGTTGGTGGACTATCTGGACGGTCAGGCAGAACTGCAGATGTTTGCCGCCGCCCCCAAGGCGCTGGTTGAACTGCAACAGGCCGAACAGGCGCTGCTCGCCGCACAGGCACGGATGGCCAAGGTGAGCGGGCTGGCCAACTTCTCGGTGCAGCTGCTGAGCGGCTGGACCCTGACCCTGATGCTCTGGCTGGCTGGTCATGGGGTGGCAGGTGCTGCGCCCGACCCCATTACCGCACTGATGGTGTTTGCCACCCTGGCAAGCTTCGAGGCGCTGATGCCGCTGGCGGGCGCCTTCCAGCACCTATCCACCAGCCTCACCTCGGCCCGTCGTTTGAATGAAATTTTGCAAGAGGCCAAGGCCCCCGATTGGGGCGACGAGCAGACCCACGCCACCGGTGGCGCCCTGCAGATCAGTGACCTCTACTTCGGCTATCCCGGCAACCCCCAGCCGGTGCTGCGTGGCTGCACCCTGCAACTGCAAGCGGGCCAAAAGCTGGCGCTGCTGGGTCAGACCGGTTGTGGCAAATCGACTCTGATGGGGCTGCTGACCCGGGAGTGGAGCCCGCAGGCGGGCAAGATCCTGCTCGATGGCAAACCGCTCACCGACTACAGCGAAGGGGCACTGCGCGCCTCCATCTCGGTAGTGAGCCAGCGGGTGCACCTGTTTGCCGATACCCTGCGCGGCAACCTCAAGCTGGCGGCACCGACCGCCACTGACGAGCAGCTGATTGCGGTGCTGACTCAGGTCGGGCTGGCCAATTTGCTGGAAGATGAGGCAGGCCTCAACGCCTGGCTGGGCGACGGCGGCAGGCCGCTCTCCGGTGGCGAGCGTCGCCGCATCGGTCTTGCCCGTGCCCTGCTGCACGATGCACCGCTCTGGCTGCTCGACGAACCGACCGAAGGGCTCGACAGCAAGACCGAGCGGGAGATCATGGACCTGCTGTTCAAGCTGGGGGCGGATCGCACCCTGCTGCTGATCTCCCACCGCTTGCTGGGGATGGAGCAGATGGACCGGATTGCCCTGATGGAAGAGGGACAGATCCGCCTCTGCGCCCCTCACAAAGAGCTGCTGGCGGATGATTACTACCGTAGCCTCTATCAGCGGCTGGCTCCGGTTTGATATCAGCCTGATATCAAACTGATGGGGGTCACACCCTGACACCCGGGCGCAAAACGGGGCTGGTCGCCACAGGCGGCTGGCCCCTATAATGTCCCCCTCATTATTCAACAAGATGCCGACATGGATCGCCTGCGCCTTTCTACTGTCTTCATCGCCGACACAAGATACGAGATGATGAAACGCCTGATCCTGATGATGCCCCTGATTGCCTCCGGTTGTGCCAACTACGCCTTTAACAGCAATCTGGATAAAGAGAACTTCAGCGACTACTTCAAACCCGGTAGCGTGCGCATTTACGAACAAGATGAGCTGGCTGACCTCAACTACCTCTACCTCGGCACCATCGAGGGTGAATCCTGCCAGGCCGATGCCAAGCAACCGGTGCCCAACGCCGGTGATGCCCGCACTCTGGCTCGCCGCCGTGCAGCCGACATGGGCGGCAACGGCGTGACCATCGACAAGTGCGCCGAATTCAGCGACACCCCGGGTTGCCTGAAACAGGTGATCTGCTACGGACAGGCGCTGAAAGTGGCCGAATAGAAGTAACAGGCCCACGGCTTTTCATAACAAAACGGGCACGCCATCGCGTGCCCGTTTTGTTATTGCGCTCTTTGTTACTGCACTCTTTGTTACTGCGATCTCCGTCACGGTAAGCCGCTGGCAACCAGTAGCTGCTGGCGCAACTGCGCCTCTTGCGCCATGGTCAGGCCACTGACCACCAACCCGGCGGCAGGCTCGATGGCCAACCAGTTGGCCAGATCGACAGCCGTCTCCTCCAACGGCCGGAAGTTCAACCCGTGGACGATGGCCGCCTCGGCACTGACAGCGCCGTAACCGGCAAACTCCGCCTGCTCGCAAGGCAGCAAGGTGGGATAGCTCTGCCAGGGCTCGATACCGGCCGCAATCAGGGTCGGCCAAGGCAGCCACTCGGGCTGGATCGGTCTGGCGGGCGGCAAGCGGGCGCTCAGCCGCTCCAGCCAGTCGCTCAGGGTAATGCCGGGTTTGAGCAGGTTGAAGATGCCCCCCAGCTGCTGCTCGGCGGCGCGCAGCACAAATTCGGCGCAGTCGCGCACATCGAGATACTGCAAGCGATCCTCGCCACTGCCCGGCAGCAACCAGGGGCCGCCCTGCTGCACCCGCCTCACCCACCACGCCATGCGACCGGTGGGATCATGGGGGCCGCACAACACGCCCGGGCGCAAGATGCAGAGCCGCTCGCCCCAGCGAGCACGATACTCCTCCTCGCACAATACCTTGAGGGGGCCATAGTCGCTGGGCATCTCCCCTGCGGGGATAGGGTGCAGCGGCGCCGACTCATCCATTCCCGGCAGTGAAAAATCGCGATAGACGCTGATGGTGGAGATAAAGATCAGCCGCTCACAGCGCCCGAGCAAGGCTGCCGAGAGGCTGGCCGCCTGTTCGGGGCGATAGCAGCAGGTGTCGATGGCCAGATCCCAGCGCAACCCCGCGCCTTGCAGCGCCCCCAGATCCTTGTCTCGATCACCGGTGAGTTGCACCAGATCAGGCCAATCAGGGTGCTGCCGCTGACCACGATTGAACAGCGTCACTTGATGACCCCAATTCAGCGCCAGCGCAGTGAGGTGGCGACCCAAAAAGCCGGTGCCACCGATAATCAGCAGTTTCATCCCTTCTCCCTCCCCTTCGGCGCCCGTGGGCCCATTTCATCCTGATACGCCCGTTGCCTCCACCCTACGCAACTTGACGGTACGGCACAGCCCCCGACTGGCCGGGATGGGACAAGGATCACGGCAGCGCAGCAGAAATGGGGGAGTGAGGCAGAGCCTGCGTTTTGGGGCCGCCTGTGCTAAATTGCCGAGGTTTTCAGTCAGGATCCGCCATGAAGTTCGAAATCGACACCCTCGGGATCATCCGCTCTCCCTACAAGGAGAAGTTCGCCATCCCCCGCCAGCCCGGTCTGGTCAAATCGGCCCGCGCCCGCCTCGAGCTGCTCCCCCCTTACGATCAGCCGGATGTGCTGCGCAGCATCGAGCAGTTCTCCCATCTGTGGCTCAGCTTCGTCTTTCACCAGACCATGGCGCAGGGCTGGCACCCGACGGTGCGCCCGCCGCGCCTTGGCGGCAACGAACGGGTCGGCGTCTTTGCCACTCGCTCCACCTTCCGCCCCAATCCCCTCGGCCTCTCGGTAGTCGAGTTGCACGGGGTTGGCCGCGAGCGGGGCAAGCTGTGGTTGGAGCTGGGGGCGGTGGACCTGCTCGATGGCACCCCCATCGTCGATATCAAACCCTATATCCCCTATGCCGACAGCCTGCCGGATGCCCGTGGCGGCTTTGCCCCCGATGCCCCCACTCCGCCGCTGGCGGTGAGTTTCAGTGCCGAGGCCGAGCAGCAGCTGCAACCCTGGCTCAAGGCCCATCCCGAGCTGCGCCTTTTGGTGAGCGAAGTGCTGGCGCAAGATCCGCGCCCCGCCTACAAGAAGGGCAAGCCGGATGACAAGGAGTACGGGGTGCGGCTGTTTGACTGCAACGTCCGTTTTCGCATCAACGAACCGGATTGCGTGGTGCTGGCCATCGAGCCCGCCTGATCCTTGGCGGATGCGAAAGGTCATCCGCCATCGCTGATGCTATTTCACGCCGCCGATTTCACGCCTTCTTCACGTAACAAAGGGCTTAATGAGCCTGTAAATTGTGTGGCATTGATCAGACTATCCACCCGGTTGCCAGTGATACCATGCAGACAGGAGAGGGCAGCTCCCCTCTGACTGCTGCCAGTGGCAAGCTGCCGGTTGATGGCTAGCGTGGCAGCCCGGCTGTTGCCGCCAAGGGATCTGGCCTCGCCCCGACACGTTTGGGTGCGGGGACGCCACACGGATGTGACAACACTTCGAAGGAACAAACCTATGCTGATGAACAGTGAAAAACGCTACGGCACCCTGAGTATCGGGCTGCACTGGCTGACCCTGGTGGCGATGATCGCCGTCTACGCCCTGATCGAATTTCGCGACATCTTCCCCAAAGGGGACCCGGGCCGCGACCTGATGAAACAGTGGCACTTTATGCTGGGGCTGCTGATCTTCGCCCTGGTGCTTGTCAGGCTGGTAGTGCGCAGGATGAGCCCGACACCCCGTATCGTGCCCGAGCTCTCGCCGATGATGCACAAGCTGGCCACCCTCGCCCACCTCGCTCTCTATGGCTTTATCATTCTCACTCCGCTATTTGGCTGGCTGCTGCTGAGCGCCGCCGGCAAGCCCATTCCCTTCTTTGGGCTTGAGCTGCCTGCCCTGCTCGCCCCCAACCCGGATCTCAAGGGGCTGATCAAGGAGGTGCACGAAACCCTCGGCGATGTCGGCTATGCCCTGATCGGCCTGCACACGGTGGCAGCCCTCTATCACCACCATATTCTCAAAGACAACACCCTCACCAATATGCTGCCGCCGCGCCGCAGCTAACGAAAAACAGGAAAATGCAGAGGGGGCCATCGTGGCCCCCTCTGTATTTGGGTTTCTCCATTGGGTCGAACCAGATGCCAAGGCTGACTCTGGCAGGTCTTGAGAAGTCGCTGAAGCCCCGCTGATTCAGTCCCGATACAGGCGCGGCGCGATAGGATTCGAATTGACTCTCAGCGACATACACTTTCTAATTGGCAGCCCGGACCCCTATGACCGTTCACATCATGAAAATTTTATTGGTCGAAGACGACAAGCTGCTCAATCACCACCTCTCCTCCCTGCTGACCGAAGCCGATAATCAGGTCTACAGCACCGACCAGGCAGGAATTGCACTGCACTACGCCGCTGACTACCCCATTGATGTAGCGATCATTGATCTCGGCCTGCCCGACATGGATGGCCTGCAACTGATCCGTCAACTGCGCGAACGGCAGATCTCCTTCCCCATCATTGTGCTGACCGCCCGTGGCAACTGGCAGGACAAGGTCGAGGGGCTGGAAGCAGGTGCCGATGATTATCTGGTCAAACCGTTCCAGAAAGATGAGCTGCTGGCCCGTCTCAATGCGCTGGTGCGCCGCAGTGCCGGCTTTATTTCACCCAAGGTGAAGGCCGGTGATTACGAGCTGGACCTCTCCCGCAAGGAGCTGACCATCGCCGGTGAAGTATCTGTGCTCACCAGCTTTGAATACCTCATTCTGGAGTACCTGATGCGCAACGCCCGTCAGGTGGTCTCCAAGCAGCAACTGCTCGACCAGCTCTACGGTGATGGCGAAGGGGACCCCAACACCATTGAGGTGATGGTAAGCCGCCTGCGCAAGAAGCTGGATCCGGAAGGGACAATTCAACCCATCTCCACCATCCGGCGTCAGGGCTACATCTTCAACCTCTCGTGTAACTGATGCTGTCTCATCTGCCGCGCCCCATCAAGATGATCCGTCGCTCCCTGCACATCAAACTGCTGCTCAGCTCGCTGCTGGTCATCGCGTTGAGCATGGGGTTTGCGGTGTATGCCCTCTATATTGGTCACATCGAGGAACAGACCCAAAAAGCCAGCGCCCGGATGCAGGAGAACCTGGCCAAGCTGTTCTCCTCCACCGAACCGGACGACAAGGGGCCCACCGTCGAACTGGGGCGAATGTCCCGCAATGCCGGCGATCGCAACCTCGATACCCTGATCTGCCGGGCGGATGGAGACCTTGTCTGGTCCAGCCTCCATATGCCGGAAGTGATCAAGGCCAAACAGACCATCTGCGTTGATTTGATGCGCTACCTTGGGGGGATGGATCTCGACTACTTCTTCAAGAAGCACACCATCAAGAACGGCGAGAGCTACTTCGTCTACAGCCTGCGCTTTATCCGCAATCCCGGCAGCGGCACCACCGCCTACTACGTGGTGATGATCGACTCGGCCAAGCGCTATCACGCCGAATCCCGCGCCTACCTCTACCAGATTGCCCGTCAGGCCCTGCTCGCCTACCTGCTGCTGGCCGGGCTGCTGCTGATCACCACCTTCTGGAGTCTCGGCTCCCTGCGCACCATTGCCCGCCAGATCGACGATATCCGGGCTGGCAAACGGGATGCCCTCTCCAATGAATTTGAACGGGAACTGGCCCCCTTGACCGACTCGGTCAACCAGCTGCTGGAGAACGAACGCCAGCAGACCCAGCGCTACCAGCACGCCCTCAACGATCTCGCCCACAGCCTGAAAACCCGGCTAGCGCTGATCCAGATGACCACCCAGGAGATCAAGCTGGGGCGGGAGATCCACGACAACATCAATGAACAGATCCTCACCATGGATCAGATGATCCAGTACCAGCTCAGACGCGCCGTCACCGGCCGCCAACGCCTTGCCAGCAAGGGCTCCGAACCGGTACCACTGATTGAAAAGCTGCTGGCCAGCCTGACCAAGGTCTATCGCCACAAGAAGCTGCAAACCCACTTCAAGTTCGACGACGACGCCCTGTTTCACGGCGAACAGGGCGACCTGATGGAGCTGATGGGCAACCTGCTCGACAATGCCTGCAAGTTCGCCATCAGCGAGATCCGGGTGACTGTGTCTCGCCACCTTGAACGACTGCGTATCGAAGTGGAAGATGATGGCCCCGGCATAGACCCAGCCAAATCGGTGCAGATCTTCCAGCGCGGCGTCCGTGCCGACAGCTCCCCCGGACAGGGCATAGGGCTGGCAGTAGTGACCGAGATCGTCCACAGCTACGGCGGCCAGATCCGGGTTGATGAATCCCCCCTCGGCGGCGCCCGCTTTACCCTGGATCTGCCCTGATCGGCATGGCCCTACGCAGCCAAGCCAGTGATTGCCCTACCAAGGCCCCCGACATCGGGGGCCTTGTCTTTTCTGCACGGCGATCGATTTAATTTATTGATACGGAATTGATTATCGCCTTTCTACCATCTCATTACAGGTTACAAGCGGTTTGATGGTTGTACGGTAAACAGCCTCTCACGGGAGGTCACGTTAATGATGAATACAATATTATGAAGATCGTTGGAATGTCTGTTCTACCGACTTTATTACAATATATCTAATTAACACTAAGACATGAGATAGGAGTTAAAGTGGCTGCATGGATATTTTATAAAGGGGAGGTCTGAACTAGATTTAATTTACATCAATATTAACGATATTTAAATTAAGATGCCCCTGACTTAGAAGGGACATCTTAATTTTAATTTATATTTTTAATTTCGGCCAAATACTTTGATACCACCGGTACTACGTTCAGAGCTACCATACACCTTAATGGAGTCTACGCAACGCTCGGAACCCAAGGAACGCCATTCTGTTTCCTTATTCTCGCGAATCTCTCTATTAAAGTTAATGGTGCGCTTACCGCCATTATTGAAAGTAACGACCATACGCTTTATGTTAACATCACGTTCAGCCTTAATCTTTATTGCATCGGTCATCCGACATGCTGGTATGGGGATTGTGGCTACGCGGCCACCATCCAATAGTACGGTACGACCAAGTGTAAATTGCCCCCCAGCATGAACAGTGGTTGCAGCCAGCAGCAATACACTACCAAGCAGGGCTCGGTTAGACATAGAACGACTTAATATTAATTTCATAAACATGATTTCTCCAATAAAACTTAGAGCACCATAATAATAACAACCATAACTGGAGCTGAACGAGCTTTAAATGCAAAATTAAAACCCACTTATATTCACACCTTTATGTGTTGCCGGTAACATTAACAACACCACGACAATATATATTGTATTTTCACGAGCTGATTAAATAGATTCCTATTAAATTAATCAACGCTCCTGGTTTAAACCATATGTTGGCAGCTGACCGGTATGAATTGGTCACCCTTTATTTACTCACAACATAAGCCTTTTATTATACCGAGGCATATTACTCATACATTACGCTGTTGAATAAATCTCATTGTTTCACGGCTGACCATCTGAGCCAGCCAAGCGTGTCAGCTATCGCTAAGGAAGGTGAAGACAAGTCCCTGATGTGAGATCATTGAGCCCCACTTGGAATTAGCGTCCTTCATGTAACAGCAAGATTACCATCAGGCGACGAGCATGCCCCTTATCAGGTGTGGCATGGATGATTTTGTGAATGCGGCGCCGTTGTGGTCGTACCTGGAGTGGTAAGATAGGCATCAACTCAGTCCTTTGGGTGTGGCTTGTTTTGTTTGGTGACTAATCAGATCGCACAAACTGGACTGAGTTCCCTTTTTCCGGTGATCTACTATTCTGGACAGCTATTTAGTAAAACATAAAGACGCTCAATAAAGCTAAGTTAGCCCATGCAAAAGATAGGATAAATAATGAAAAAAGTGATATTGAGTGGTTTTATTATCGTACCACTCTCTGATTTGGCAGTCGTTCATGATGAACTTGATAATCATATTTTTCTCACACATTCTGAAGCAGGCTGCCTGATCTTTGAGGTGACTCAAGACCAACTCAATCCATGCCGCTTCAATGTCTATGAAGAGTTTGCTGATCAGGCTGCTTTTCAAGCGCACCAAGCCAGAGTCAAATCCTCCCGTTGGGGGGAAATAACCGTCAATGTCGAGCGTCACTATACAGTGACGGAGATGGCATAAATAACAACCTTGCCGGACTGACCAAAGCGGTAAACCGGCGCAATCCCTGCACCCTCGATCATCTCTACCGCGAATGCCCGATTACGCTGCGCTAATCGAGCCTACGTCATTGCGTTACTTCCACTCTTTGTAATTGAGGCCACTATGATCCGCCCATTATCTACCACCGATTTGGATGCCGCCGTCGAGCTCTGGTATCAGGCATCGCTGCAAGCCCACGACTTTATTCCCGCCACTTTTTGGCGCGAGCAACGGGCGGCGATGCGCGATATTTACCTGCCCGCCAGCGAGAGCTGGATCTATGAGGAGGATGGCCAACTGCTGGGCTTTATCTCCTGGTATCAGGGTACTGTGGCGGCGCTGTTTATCTCCCCTGACCAGCAGTCACACGGGCTGGGTCGCCAATTGCTCAATCACCTCAAGACACAATATGACCGGCTCGATTTGACGGTCTACGCCGAGAATGAGCAGGCGCGCCGCTTCTATTGCCGCAACGGTTTTAAAGAGGGTGAGCAGCAATTGTGCGAGCATAGCGGCCGCCTTGAATGCCATGACGGCATTCTCTACAATGACGCACTTTTTATTCATTTCAGGTCATATCGATGAGCGATACCAACACCAAACCAGCACTGCCGGATCACCTTGCAGGCAACCCGCGTAGCCCACACCATGTTGCTGAATGCTTCGAACACCACATTGGTATTCGCCTCAACGGCAAAGAGCGCACCGATGTCGAAGAGTACTGCATCAGCGAAGGCTGGGTGAAGATCCCCTCCCCCAAGGCGCTGGATCGCCGTGGTCAGCCAATCCTGATCACCCTCAAAGGCACCGTTGAAGCCTACTATATCGAAGAGGTTTAACCGCCACTGTCTGTTGCGCCGGGCTTATCAAGCCTGCGGCGTCAGTCAGCGCAGTTAACGACCAAGGCCACCTCGCGGTGGCCTTGTTGTTTCTGGCGTCGGCCTAGATTTTTTGCTGGCGGTGCTTATACCCCCAAGCGGTCGCGCAGGCTGTACCAGGCAGCGCCCGCGGCGGTGAAGGGGATACGGAACAGGCGGCCACCCGGGAAGGGGTAGTGAGGCAGTTTGGCAAAGGCATCGAAACGCTCCGCCTGACCGCTCAGCACTTCGGAGAGCAGCTTGCCCGCCAGATGGGTGTAGGTGACACCGTGGCCGCTGTCGCCCTGCATGTAGTAGATGTTGGGGCCGATGCGGCCAAACTGCGGCAGCCGCGACAGGGTGAGCAGGAAGTTGCCGGTCCAGGTGTATTCCACTTTGACCCCCGCCAGTTGCGGGAAGGTTTTGAGCATCTTGGGGATGATCAGCCGTTCGATATCCGCCGGATCCCGCGCACCATAGACCACGCCGCCGCCATAGAGCAGCCGGTGATCGCCGGAGGTGCGGTAGTAGTCGAGCAGGTAGTTGCAATCCTCCAGGCAGTAGTTTTGCGGCAGCAGTGAACGGGCTCGCTCCTCCCCCAGCACTTCGGTGGCGATCACCTGGGTGCCGCAGGGCATGCTCTTGCCCGCAAGCTCCGGCACCAGATTGCCGAGGTAGGCGTTGCCCGCCACCACCACAAAGCGCGCTTTCACCGCCCCCTTGGCGGTTTTGACCAGTGCGGGCTGGCCCGGAGTGATACTGGTGACGGCGGATTGTTCGAAGATCTGCCCCCCCAACATGCGGATCGCTTCGGCTTCTCCCAACGCCAGATTGAGGGGGTGGATATGGCCGCCGCTCTTGTCGAGCAGGGCACCGACGTAGCGATCGCTCGCCACCACCTCGCGCACTCCCTTGGCATCGAGCAGTTCCAGTTGATCGTTGCCCCACTTCTGCCAGCGCGCCTGCTGGGCCTTGAGCTCGTGCAGCTGCTTCTCGGTCTCGGCGGCAAAGACGCCCCCCTGCTGCAGATCGCACTGGATGTGGTAGCGCTCGATCCGCTCGCGGATGATCTGGGCCCCCTCAAACAGCATGGAGCCGAGCAGCCTGGCCTGATCCGGCGGGCAGTTCGCTTCTATGGTGTCGATGTCGCGGCTGTAGGAGTTGACGATCTGGCCACCATTGCGACCGCTGGCGCCAAAGCCGACTCGCACCGCCTCCAGCACTACCACCTTGTAACCCTTCTCCACCAGATGCAGGGCACTGGAGAGGCCGGTATAGCCCGCGCCGATGACGCAGACATCGCACTCCAGCTGCTCGGTCAGTGTCGGGTAGGGCGCGTGTTTATTGGCGCTAGCTGCGTAGTAACTGTTTACATGTTCGGTCATGATCCCTGTTTCCTTACCGGTTCTATTGCCAAACTACTGCCTAGATTAAAAGCTGGCCGGGGTGTGGGCGCTGACGATGCGACAGGTCTGCCCCGACGGATTGCTGAAGCTGTGGGGCTCGCCGGTGTCGATCACATAGCTGTCGCCCGCCGCCAGCGGATAACTCTGGCCCGCCACTGTCAGGATCACAGATCCCTCCAGCACGGTGCCCACCTCCTCCCCCTGATGCTTTACTTGACCGCCAGTGTCAGTGCCGGGGGGATAGGTCTCCAGCATGAAACCGAGCTGGCGACGGTTGTTGCCGTTGTGCACCAGCTTGAGGGATACCCCCTGACTGCCCAGCTCGATCAGCTGATCAGCCTTGATCACCACCTCCGGGGTGCGGCTCTCCTCCTCGGCGAAGAAGCGTGACAGCGGCAAGCCGTAGACGGTGAGCAGCTTTTGCAGCGAGGCGACCGAGGGGCTCACCTTGTCCTGCTCGATCATGCAGATGGCGCCGTGGGTCAGGCCACTCAACTCGGCCGTCCGCCGCTGGGATAGTCCGAGCTGATGACGTACCGCCGCCAATCGTTCGCCCATGCTCTGCCGACTTGCGTCGTGCTCTGTATTGCCATGAGCGCCATGCAGGCTCTGTGGCCCGCTCATGGCAGACCGCCTTTCATGCTTTGTTTGCGTCCCTGCAACATCAGCACCTCTCTGTTGTCCCTGGTAAACGAGGCGGGTGGTTAAACGCCCCTGGCGGTTAAATCCGGGTGGTTAACATAGCGGACCAGCCTTCCCTAGCCGTTTGCTATGTTACACAGCCTGACCGTTCATTATTTTGCACACCCATTTCCCCCACTCTCGATCACACATCCCATCTTGACGGGGTAAACTGCGCTACACAGCCCATTTTCTAGCATGACGCCCCCCAAGAATTCAAATATATTTAACACTTGAAAAACATTTAAGCTCAATTTATGGTCTTCCTGTGCTTATTATTTTATACGGCAGCGGCGCAGGAAGGGTCGGCTCACGCCGGCTACCAGCTGCTCTGACCCACACTCGAGGCTTGCTATGTCAGTAACATTGTCAGGAACAACCACCGACTCCAGCTTGATCACATCCCGCGCCTATATAGATGGTCACTGGTGCGCTGCCGCCAGCGGCCGCACCTTCGAGGTCACCAATCCCGCCAGTGGTGCCGTCATTACCCAGGTGCCCGACATGGATGCCGAAGATACCCGCCGCGCCATCGCCGCTGCTCACGCCGCGCAACCCGGCTGGGCGGCGCTGACCGCCAAGGAGCGCAGCAACAAGCTCTACGCCTGGTTTGCCGCCATCACCGCCCACAGCGACGAGCTGGCCCGCATCATGACCTGTGAGCAAGGCAAGCCGCTGGCAGAAGCCAAAGGGGAAGTGGCCTACGGCGCCAGCTTTATCCAGTGGTTCGCCGAGGAGGGCAAGCGCGCCTATGGCCGCACCATTCCGGGCTTTAGCGGCGATCGCCGCTTGGCCACCATCAAGCAGCCGGTCGGGGTAGTCGCCGCTATCACTCCGTGGAACTTCCCGATTGCCATGATCACCCGCAAGGCGGGCCCGGCGCTGGCCGCCGGTTGCACCATCGTCATCAAGCCTGCTGCCGAGACCCCGCTCTGCGCGCTGGCACTGGCCGCCCTGGCCGAGCAGGCAGGCATCCCCGCCGGTGTCATCAATATCGTCACCAGCCATCAGGCGAGCGCGGTGGGCAACGAGCTCTGCAGCAATCCGGTGGTGCGCAAGCTCTCCTTCACCGGCTCCACCCGCATCGGTAAGCTGCTGATGCGCCAGTGCGCCGACACCATGAAGAAGCTGTCGCTGGAGCTGGGTGGCAACGCCCCCTTTATTGTCTTTGACGACGCCGACCTCGATGCCGCGGTGGCCGGGGCGCTCGCCTCCAAATACCGCAACGCCGGGCAGACCTGCGTCTGCGCCAATCGCATTCTGGTGCAGGCCAGCGTCTACGATGCCTTCGTCGAGAAGCTGACCGCCGCCGTCGCCGCCTTCAAGGTGGGGGATGGCATGAGCGAGGGCACCCAGATCGGCCCGCTGATCAACCCCGCCGCCGCCAGCAAGGTGGCCGAGCTGGTGCAGCAATCGGTCGCCGCCGGTGCCGAGCTGCTGCTGGGTGGCGAAGCCCATCCCGCTGGCCCGCTGTTCTACCGCCCCACTATTTTGGGCAAGGTGGATAAAACCAACCCCATCCTGCAGGAGGAGATCTTCGGCCCGGTGGCGCCACTGGTGCGCTTCGACACCGAAGCCGAGGCCATCGCCATTGCCAACGACACCCCCTACGGGCTCGCTGCTTACTTCTATGGCCGCGACATCGCCCGAGTCTGGCGGGTGGCCGAGCAGCTCGAATACGGCATGGTCGGCATCAACGAGGGGATCATCTCCACCGAGCTGGCCCCCTTTGGCGGGATCAAGGAGTCGGGTCTGGGCCGCGAAGGGGCCGCCGAGGGGCTGGAGGAGTATCTCGAGACCAAATACCTCTGTTTTGGTGGCATTCGCTAAAGCAGCAGAGGGCCAAGGCATCCTATTCACCGATGCCTTGGCCATTCAATCCATCGTTTTGATAGATAGATGCAGAGGCTCATCGGAGGCGGCAAGGGGCTAAATGTGGCCCACTGTGCCCCGCAAGAGGGCTGCTGCAGAGCAAACCACACGCAGCCGATCTGGGCCAATGGGCTGGTCGGCGGCGATGGGCGCCAAGTCGCCCGCCACACATTCAGTCAGGGAATATCGGGGGCTGCGGCCCCTCAGGGAGGAAAGATGAGTCAGTCAGAATCAAACAAGGCGTGGCAAGCGCGCCGCGAAGCGGCCGTGGTCAACGGCGTCGGCACCCTGCTGCCGGTCTTTATCGAACGGGCGCAAAACGCCGAGCTGTGGGATGTGGAGGGCAACCGCTACATCGACTTTGCCTCCGGCATCGCCGTGCTTAACACCGGTCACAACCACCCGAAAGTGGTGGCGGCGGTGCGCGATCAGCTTGAAAAGTTCAGCCACACCTGCTTTCAGGTAACCCCTTACCCGGGCTACATCGAGCTGGCCGAAAAGCTCAACGCGCTGGTGCCCGGCCCGACCCCGAAGCGTACCCTATTTCTCTCCACCGGTGCCGAGGCGGTCGAGAACGCCATCAAGATCGCCCGCGCCCACACCGGCCGCAGCGGCACCATCGCCTTCAAGGGGGGCTTTCACGGCCGCACCATGATGGGGATGGCGCTCACCGGCAAGGTGGTGCCCTACAAGACCGGCTTTGGCCCCTTCCCCGGCGAGGTCTACCACATCCCCTTCCCCGCCGATTATCTCGGGGTGAGTGAAGAGGATGCGATGCACGCCCTCGAACTCTGCTTTAGCGCCGACATCGAGCCGAGCAGAGTGGCCGCCATCATCATCGAACCGGTACAGGGTGAGGGTGGCTTCTATCCCGCCTCCCCAAGCTTTATGCAGCGGCTGCGCAGCGTGTGCGACCAGCACGGCATTGTGCTGATTTGCGACGAGATCCAGAGCGGGTTTTGCCGCACCGGCAAGACCTTCGCCACCGAGTATGCCGGTATCGAGCCGGACATCATGACGTTGGCCAAGAGCTTGGCCGGTGGCTTCCCCCTCTCTGCGGTGGTCGGCAAAGCGGAGATCATGAACGCCGCCAAGCCGGGGGGCCTGGGTGGCACCTATGCCGGTTCCCCCATCGCTTGTGCCGCGGCACTGGCCGTTTTACAGGTGATCGAAGAGGAGCAGCTCAATCAAAAAGCGTTGGCGCAAGGTGAGCAGATCAAGGTGACGCTGGAACGCATAGCCGAGCGTTTTGACTGCATAGGTCAAATTCGCGGCCCCGGTGCCATGGTGGCCATGGAGCTGGTAAAACAGCGTGATGCCCACCAGCCTGATCCCGACCTCACCAAGCGGCTGGTAGCCGAGGCGGGCAAACGGGGTCTGATCCTGCTGTCATGCGGGGTGCGCGCAAATGTTATCCGTTTTCTCGCCCCCCTGACCGCCCCTGCCGCCGTGATTGAAGAGGGGTTGCAACTCCTTGAAAAATCACTGGAGGCCGCACTGGCCTGACCAGCAGCAAAGTGACCGCTCACTTGTGCAAAAAAATGCAGTTTTGCCCCCTTTTTTTCTTGTCAGGGGGGCCCTGCAAATGCACAATGCGCGGCCACTGAAAGAACCGATATAACACAAGGTTATCGGTTCTTTTTTAGACAGTGAACAAACCCATAAACGAGGCCGGATCACCCCCGGAAAAGATAGCGAGATTGGCAGCAATCTCCCGACACCAAGTCTAGTGAGGAACAACATGGGGCATCTCTATGCTTTCCAACCGGCCATGGCCGGTGTGCGCCACCCTGGCGCCTTTGATTCCCGGGCTTCCCTCCCGGTTTCGTTGATGGACCGTGCCACTCTGGCACTGCATGAGGAACATGCATAATGGCGGCCCAACAGGTTGGTCTGAAAAAGACCCTCAAACTGTGGCAGGTCGTGGTTATGGGTCTGGCTTACCTCACCCCCATGGCGGTATTCGACACCTTCGGCATCGTCACCGAGATCACCGAAGGCCATGTGCCAACCGCCTACCTGTTTGCCCTGATCGGCATGCTGTTCACTGCCCTGAGCTACGGCCATCTGGTGCGCAAGTTCCCGTCGGCAGGCTCCGCCTATACCTATGCCCAGAAGGTGTTTCACCCCTATGTCGGCTTTATGGTGGGCTGGACCTCTCTGCTCGACTACATGTTCATGCCGATGATCAACATGCTGCTGGCCAAGATCTATCTGGGTGCCCTGTTCCCGGAGGTGGAGCCCTGGACCTATATCTTCGGTCTGGCGGTGGTGATGACCGCCCTCAATCTGCGCGGCATCAAACTGGTGGCCAACTTCAACAGCCTGATCGTGGTGATGCAATTCGCCATCATCACCCTCTTCATCGGCCTGATCGCCTGGGGCGTTCATAACGGTGAAGGACTGGGCACCCTTGCCAGCAACCGCCCCTTCTTCTCCGAACAGATCCACATCTCGCCGGTATTGATGGGGGCCTCCATCTTGTGTCTGTCATTTCTCGGATTTGACGCCATCAGTACCCTGTCGGAAGAGACTCCGGACGCGGATCGGGTGATCCCCCGCGCCATCGTGTTGACGGCGCTGATCGGCGGTGTGCTGTTCGTCAGTACCTCTTATTTTTTGCAGCTCTACTTCCCCGACATCTCCCGCTTCCAGCATCCGGATGCGGTACTGCCGGAGATCGCCCTCTACGTCGGTGGCAAGCTGTTCCAGTCTGTGGTGCTGGTTTGCACCACGGTAGCTGTGCTGGCCTCGGGTCTGGCTTCCCACGCCGGTGTATCGCGCCTGCTCTACGTGATGGGCCGTGATCGCGCCCTGCCCGCCCGCTTCTTCGGCTATATCCATCCGAAGTGGCAGACTCCGGCGTTCAACGTGCTGCTGGTCGGCCTGCTGGCCCTCTCTGCGGTGTCGCTGGATCTGGAGATGGCGCTGGCGCTGATCAACTTCGGCGCCCTGGTGGCCTTCACCTTCGTCAATCTGGCGGTGATTGCCCACTTCTATGTGAAGCTGGGCCGCAACAAAACCCTCAAGGATCACCTGATGTACCTGCTGCTGCCGCTCTGTGGCGCCGCCTGCATCGGGGTGCTGTGGCTCAACCTCGAGCCCTCCTCCTTCGAGCTGGGGCTGATCTGGGCAGCGCTGGGGGCCATCTACCTGTTTCTGCGCCTGACGGTATTTCGCATCCCGCTGCACAGCGCGGATCAGATTGAAATCTCTCAGTAATCTCTGAGTGCTTGGATCCTGATCGACCAAGATCCCCTGTCCATTATTTTGATGCTGCGCACCCCTCTTATTGCAAGAGGGGTGAACCGGCTGTCGGCCATGATGGTCACAAGCACAGTGGCACAATTCGCCACCCATAACGCGCAAGAGGATAAAGAGAGAGGGATCGTGGGTTGCTACTGCCCAGCAGAGGATGCGGGGAAAGGGGGCAGCCATGGCACAGCCCTTTATGACCATGCACAGAGTGAACCTGCTTGACCCGGCAAACGTGGCCATACCCGCCAAGACGCCCCCTCAAGCCGGGGACGCCATCAAGGTCAATGAGGATTTTCGCTATATGTGTATTGCTTGTACTTCTTGTTCTTCTTGCTGCTCGTCAGGCACTTCATCAAACAGGGGGTGATAGAGCACCTCACCCTGCACACCAGCAAAACCACTCTCCTGCAGCTCCATCGCCATAAAGCAGTCAGCAGGCACTTCATAGATACAGTGCAAACCAAATTCGCTGGCGGGACGAAAACCGAAACGGCGGTAGTAAACCGGATCCCCGAGTACCACCACCCCTTTCCAGTCCATTTCGAGTGCCGTATCCAGCCCTTCACGCACCAGATCAGACCCAATCCCCTGGCCTTGCCAGTCGGGATGCACCGCCACCGGCGCCAGGCCGAGCCAGGGCCCTTCCATGCCGTTAATGGTGATCGGGCTTAGCATCAGGTGCCCCATGAACTCGAACTCTTCCTCTTCGACCATGGTCACCACGGCGGCGCCACATTCGCGCAGACGGTTGACCAACTCAGCCTCTTCGGCACGACCGAAGGCGGCACTGACCAGTTCGTAGACCGGTAACATGTCACCGGGGCGCTCGGTTCTCAACATACAACGTTACTCCTCGTACAGCAGAGCGGGCATTATTCCACACAACTGCTGGTCACTCTGAGTACCTTTGTCCAAAAATGGGAGGGTGGACTCAGGAAAACGAGCGGCAAACTGCTGCTGCAGAGCCAGCAGGGCTGTCGGGGTGACCCTGTTCAGCGCCTCGCGGTAGGCCAGCCAAAGGGCGGGCGCCTCTTGCGCCAGCCGCTCGAAGGTCAATTCGGGCGCTTGATGCCAACAGCCATCCAGCTCGTCGGCCAGCTCCGGCAACTCCAGCAGCAGCCGTAACTGCTGATAGCGCATCTGCGGCGAGTCACCGTGGCCGTCCAGCGCCTGCGCCATCAATTGGTTGAACCAGTACAGCCGCGATCCGCGCTCCTCACGGCTGAGCAGGGCTGGCCCCTGACGCTGCAGCGCCGCTAACTGCAGCAGCCATGCCAACCCCTGTTCATCATTGTCTTTCAGCAGCACACCGCCAAGATGGGGCAACTGCTCCGGCTCGGCCTGCTCCAGCAGGGCAACGGGGTAACAGTGCAGCTCCAGCGACCGCTCAAGATGCGGCGGGCAGTGCAGACTGAAGGGATCCTCCCCGATCCCGGCCTCATCCATAAAGAGCGAGATGACCCGCTTGCCGTTGACAATCTGCCGATCCGACGTTGCAGGATCTCGCAGGATCACCACGGCGACCCGCTCATCTTCAAGCCAGCGAGTGACCTCATCAAGCAGGGGGGCTGGCAAGGAGAGGGCACGATCCAGTCGCCAGTAACTCACCTCGCACGGCTGACGACCGCTGATATGGCGCTGACCGCGATAGTACATCCCCATTTTTGCCATCACCCGGCCGGAGGCGAGGTTATCCGGCATATGGCGGGCCGTCAGCGCAGGCAGTTGCAGTTGGTCAAAGGCAAACCCCTTGACCAGCTCGGCCGCCCGGGTCGCCAGACCGCGATTCTGCCAGGGCACGCCAACCCACCAGGCGAGCTCGCCATTCCAATGCAGGGAGATCACCCCGACCAGCGCAGCCCCTTGCTCCTCTGGCAAGGTGATGGCCCAGCTCCAGCCAAGCCCAAGCGCAGCCTTGCGCCAGCTGAGCGCCAGCCAGTCACGGGCCCCCTCCGGCGGGTAGGGGTGAGGAATATTGAGGGTGTAGCGGGCCAGCGCCTCGTCGCTGCAGTAGCGCGCGATCTCGCGATCATCGGCAGCCTGCAGTGGCCGCAGCACCACGCCAGCGGCGTGCGAACCTTCGGCCAACGTCGGTATCATCACGCGGCGCGCCAGCAGGCGATTGAGCACGGCGCCCAAATCGGCCCCGGCGGTGAGCGGCAGATCGGCCCCCACCGGACCAAGAGTCAGCAGCCCCTGCTCCTTGGCGAGGGTCACCAGCGAGGTAGAGGCGCTGCTCAGGATCTGGCGACTGGGGTCAGCATGAAAATCAGCCAGCAGATCCCCATCGAGCCAGGCAGCCAGCAGAGCCCCCGGGCAGAGCACCCCGTCAGGGGGACAGATCGCCCACGGGAGATGGGCCTGATCGAGGGAGGCCGCCGCCTCTTTGCCCAGCAGCAACTGCCAGCGATGGCCGTGCTGCTGCCAGACCTGCAACAGCGCAGCCCACTGCGGTTGCCACAGACTCGCCTCGATCAGCAGTTCCATCAGCTGGCCTGACAGGCCGCAGGCAGCGTCAGATGGCGGGGATGGGCTTCAATACGGGCGATCCAGCTACGAATGGCGGGCCACCCCTGCAGGGAGAAGATCCCCTCCTCTGCCACGTGGGTGTAGGCATAAAGGGCAATATCGGCGATGGTCGGGGCATCACCGCACAGGTAGGGGCTCTGTTTCAGTTGCTGCTCCATAACCGCCAGCGCCTTCTCGCCACCGGCCTTCAGCCCGTCGAGGCGCGCCTCCTGGGACTCGGGGCGGCCGAGATAGTGGACGATAAAACGGGCCACCGCGATGTAGGGTTCATGGCTGTACTGCTCGAAGAACATCCATTTGAGCACTTCCGCCTGCTGGCGTGGATCGGTTGGCCACAAGGCGCTGCCTTGCGCCAGATAGAAGAGGATGGCATTGGATTCCGCCAGCGCATCGCCTTGGCCAATCTCCAGTACCGGGATCTTGCCGTTGGGGTTCATGGCCAGAAACGCGGGGGTACGGGTATCCCCCGCCTGAATATCTACCGCCACCCAGTCAAGGGGCAGCTCCAGCCAGCGGGCCAGCAGCCACCCCTTGTAACAGTTGCCGGAACGCAGATCACCATACAGACGCATACACACTCCTTGTGAAAACCGATTTGAACAGCGCGATCAGGGGGCCAGACGCTCGATATGCCAGCCATCCCCTTCGCGGGTGTAGTAGAAGCGGTCATGCAGCCGGTGTTCGCCACCCTGCCAGAACTCTACCGTCTCGATCACCACCCGATAGCCCCCCCAGAAGCTCGGCAGCGGCACTTCGCCATTGGCAAACTTCTGCTTGAGCTCGAGGAACTTGGCCTCCAGCACGCCGCGGGCCGAGATACGGGTCGACTGCTTGGAAACCCAGGCGGCGATCTGGCTATCCTTGGGGCGGCTGTGGAAATACTTCATCACCTCGAAGGTGCTCATCTTCTCCACCCGGCCGGTCACATGAACCTGACGGTCGAGGGTGTGCCAGGGGAAGAGCAGGCTGATACGAGGGTTGCCTTCCAGCTGGTGCGCTTTGCGGCTGCCCATATTGGTGTAAAAGACCATCCCCTGTGCGTCGTAGTGCTTGAGCAGCACGGTGCGCTGCCACGGCTGACCATTGGCATCCACCGTTGCCACCACCATGGCGGTGGGATCGGTCAGTTTGGCCTCACAGGCCTGCGCCAGCCATTTCTCGAACAGCGCCAGCGGATCGGCCGGCAAATCGGCACGGTGCAGCCCGCCACGGCAGTATTCACGGCGCAGATCAGCAACATCCATCATCTTGATTTTCCTTCAAATAAATAATGGCTCCACGACCATCAAGAAAATGATTGCAGGCATTGTGCTCCGCCCGTCTGACGGTGACAAGCCATAACGCAGCGGGCAAGTAGCCACAGCCAGATATGCGCAAACCTGGCCTCAGCGAGGGTGTTTTCTCATTTGGGAGAGGCTATCACCGTCGAAAACGGGACTTACCCCAACCACACCGTACATAACCACCTTGCACCACATGACCCTTACACCTATCATTGCGCCGATTTATCTGTTTTAGAATCTTCCCACACTACTCGGGGGGTTCATCTTTATCTGGCCAAGGTTAATCTCATGCTTAAGTCCCCACTGTTGCCCCGTTTCGGGGATCTGATCGTTGCCATTGTTGACGATGTGCTGGGCCAGGGTCTCACCCTGGACCGCGCCTATGCCCGTCACTTCTCTGGCATCGAACTCAAACCGCAAGAACAGGCAAGGATTGCCCTGGTCACCGGCGATTTGCTGCGTCGCCTCAGTCTTTATTGTGCCCTGACCGGCATTCAGGTCCGTCAGGCCGAGAAAAATGTCTGGCCACTGCTGCATGCCTGGCACGCTTTTCACAAAATTGACCAGCCTAACCGCCCCACTCTGGATCGTTTCAATGAAGAGGCCTTTCGCCGCCGTCTGACCGAAGCGAAGAAGAACCCGGTGCTGATGGATGGTTGCCCGAGCTGGCTGGAAAAGCTGGGTAGCGAGCAGCTGGGCGAAGCCTGGCCTGCCGAGCGTGCCGCCCTGGCCTGGATGCCCAAGCGCTACCTGCGGGCCAACACCCTCAAGTGCACCCGTGAAGAGCTGCAAGCCATTCTGGCCAAAGAGCATGTCACCACCATCCCGGTTGAGGGTGTTGAGACTGCGCTGCAGGTCACCTCTGATACCGCCCTGTTCCGCACCAAGGCGTTTGCCGACGGCTGCTTTGAACAGCAGGACGCAGGCTCCCAGCTGGTCGCAGCTGCGCTGGAAGTGACCCCAGGCATGCGGGTCATCGACGCCTGCGCCGGTGCCGGTGGCAAGACCCTGCACATCGCCGCCATGATGCAGGGCAAAGGCCGTCTGCTGGCAATGGATGTAGAAGAGTGGAAGCTGGAGAACCTCAAGCAGCGCGCCCGTCGCGCCGGTGCCCACAACGTGGAGACCCGGGTCATCACCAGCAGCAAGACCGTCAAGCGCCTCAAAGAGACCGCCGACCGCGTACTGCTGGACGTGCCCTGCTCCGGCCTTGGCGTACTCAAGCGCAATCCGGATGCCAAGTGGCGTGATACCGCCGAGCGTCTGCCGGTGCTGGTAGCACTGCAAGAAGAGATCCTGCAGCGTTACAGCCAGATGGTGAAGGTGGGTGGTCTGCTGGTTTATGCAACCTGCTCCATCCTGCCTCAGGAGAACCGTCAGCAGGTGGACAAGTTCCTCGCGGCCAACGAGAACTTCCGTCTGCGTGACGATCACACCGTGAGCCCGTCAGAGACTGGCTTCGACGGTTTCTACATGGCCCGTATCGAACGTATCGCCTGATCCGCCCGATGACCATATAGACAAAAGCGGCTGCCATTGGCAGCCGCTTTGTTTTGGCTTGCTGACCCACTCCCGATGGGGGTTACAGCGCAGCAATCGCCTCAATTTCGATCTTCACATCCTTCGGCAAGCGGGCCACTTCCACGCAGGAGCGCGCCGGATACATAGCATCGTGCTCGGTAAAAAAGTCGTTGTAGACCTGATTCACCGCAGCAAAGTCGTTTAGATCCGAGACAAACACCGTGGTCTTGATGATGTTGCGTACCTGGGCGCCTGCCGCCTCGACAATCGCCTGCACGTTTTGCAACGAACGCAGAGTCTGCGCCTCGATGGTCTCGGGGATCTCGCCACTCACCGGATCCAGCGGGATTTGGCCCGAGGTGTAGATCATGTTGCCGGTCACGTTGCTGAGGGTTACGCCCTGCACATAGGGGCCGATGGCACCCGGTGCCGCTTTGGTACTGATAACCTGTCGCATCTTAGCTTTCTCCTTGAGGTCATAAAACGGGGTTGGCCCGAAGCAAAGCTGCTCGCCCCGGGCACACAAGTCAGATCATGTTGGTGAAGGTTCTGGCAATCACATCCTGCTGCTGCTCGCGGGTCAGGGCGTTGAAGCGCACCGCATAACCGGAGACCCGGATGGTCAGGCTGGGGTATTTGTCCGGATGATCGATCGCATCGAGCAGCATCTCGCGGTTCATCACGTTGACGTTGAGGTGCTGGCCCCCTTCCACATCCCGCTCGTGATGGAAGTAGCCATCCATCAGCCCCACCAGATTGTTCTCGCGATTGGCGGGCTCCTTGCCGAGCGCCCCCGGCACAATGGAGAAGGTGTAGGAGATCCCGTCCTTGGCATATTTGAACGGCAGCTTGGCCACCGAGGCGAGCGAGGCAACCGCCCCCTTGCGATCCCGACCGTGCATCGGATTAGCCCCCGGCGCAAACGGCGCACCGGCGCGGCGACCATCCGGGGTGTTGCCGGTCTTCTGGCCATAGACCACGTTGGAGGTGATGGTCAGGATCGACTGGGTCGGCACCGCATTGCGGTAGGTCGGCAGCGCCTGGATCTTCTTCATGAACCGCTCGACCAGATCGCAGGCGATGGAGTCGGCCCGCTCGTCGTTGTTGCCGTACTGGGGATACTCCCCCTCAATCACGAAATCGACCGCCAGCCCGTCAGCATCGCGCACCGGCTTGACCCTGGCGTACTTGATGGCCGCCAGCGAATCGACCGCTACCGACAGACCGGCGATGCCGCAGGCCATAGTGCGATAGACATCCCGATCGTGCAGCGCCATCAGCGAGGCTTCGTAGCTGTATTTGTCGTGCATGAAGTGGATAAGGTTGAGCGCGCTGATGTACTGCACCGCCAGCCAGTCCATAAAGCTGTCGAGGCTGCTCATAACGGTGTCGTAATCCAGCACCTCGTCCATGATGGGCGCCACTTTCGGGCCGACCTGGATCTTCAGCTTCTCGTCCACCCCACCGTTGATGCAGTAGAGCAGGGTTTTGGCGATGTTGGCGCGAGCACCGAAGAACTGCATCTGCTTGCCGATCACCATGGGGCTCACGCAGCAGGCGATGGCGTAGTCATCGCTCTCGAAGTCGGTGCGCATCAGGTCATCGTTCTCATACTGCAGGGATGAGGTATCGATGGAGACGCGGGCCGCATAGGTCTTGAAGGCACGCGGTAGCCCTTCCGCCCAGAGGATGGTGAGGTTGGGCTCGGGCGCTGGCCCCATGGTCTTGAGGGTATGGAGGTAACGGAAGGCGTTCCTGGTCACCAGAGTACGACCATCCAGCCCCATGCCGCCGATCACCTCGGTGGCCCAGATAGGATCGCCGGAGAAGAGGGTGTCAAACTCAGGGGTGCGCAGGAAGCGCACCATGCGGATCTTCATGATGAAGTGATCGACCAGCTCCTGGGCGTCCTGCTCGCTGATCAGCCCCGCCTTCAAATCCCGTTCGATATAGATGTCGAGGAAGGTAGCGGTACGACCGAGGGACATGGCCCCACCATTTTGCGACTTCACCGCCGCCAGATAGGCGAAGTAGAGCCACTGCACTGCCTGCTGGGCCGTGCGGGCCGGGCCGGAAATATCGCAGCCGTAGCTCGCCGCCATCTGCTTGATCTGCACCAGTGCCCGCTGGTGCTCGGACAGCTCCTCGCGCTGGCGGATCACCTGCTCCAGATGCTCTCCCCGCTCGAGTGCCGGTTGCAGATCGGCAAACTGCAGCTCCCGCTCACGAATTAGATAATCTATGCCATAGAGTGCAACCCGACGATAATCTCCGATAATCCGACCACGGCCATAACCGTCCGGCAAACCGGTCAAAATCCCCGATTTTCGGCAGCGCAACATCTCGGGAGAGTAGACATCGAACACCCCCTGATTATGAGTTTTGCGCAATTCGCTGAAGGTATATTCAAATTCGGTGTCCATCTCCCGACCATATGCCTCAAAAGAGCTGCGGATCATATTTACCCCACCAAAGGGGTGCAGCGCTCTTTTCAGTGGCTGGTCGGTTTGCAGGCCAACGATTTTTTCCAGCCCCTGTTCGATATAACCCGGCCCGTGGGCGGTAATAGTGGTAGCAATATTGGTATCAAAATCGACTGGTGCGTGGGTGGCATTCTCGATGCGGATCCCATCCATCACCTTGTTCCACAAAGTAGTGGTCGCCTCGGTGGCATCCGCCAGAAATTGTTCATCGCCTTCATACGGGGTATAGTTTTGCTGGATGAAATCACGAACGTTAATTTCATGTTTCCAGTTTTCACCGGTAAAACCTTGCCACGCCTGGATATAACTATCCTGATCCAATTGCACATCAATTTTCATTCAATAAACCTCATTCACGATTCATGACATTACAGTTGAAATATTCAGACACACTCGGTCTGACGGATCTGTTGACCCAGACGAATGGCATCCAGCGCGATCATTTTCTCTTCATTGGTCGGAATGACCGCTGCAAATATTGTCGAAGAGTGTGTAGAAATAACCCGGCATCCCATGGCATTGGACTGTTTATTTAACTCCCCGCTCATGGCAATGCCAAATACCTGCAGGCGCTCGCACACCAGCTGTCTGATAAAAGTGGAGTTCTCGCCAATACCGCCGGTGAAAATTACCGCATCCAGCTGGCGCAATGAAGTAGCATGGCCGCCGATATGGCGGGCAATACGGTGAACAAAGGCATGGATCGCCAATTTCGCCCCTGGATGACCTTCGTGATAAGCCGCCTCCAGCACTCGCATATCGGAAGAGAGACCAGAAATACCGAGCAAGCCGGAGTGCTTGTTCAAGACCCGCTCAATATCTTCGATGGATTGCCCGGTCTTGCTGGCAATATAGGCCAGCGCGCCGAAATCAATATCGCCGCTACGGCTGCCCATAATCAGCCCCTCCAACGGCGTCATCCCCATCGAGGTATCGACGCTCTTGCCATCCTGTACCGCGCAAATAGAAGCGCCATTGCCCAGATGAGCAATCACCAGACCGGCATCGTTACCATTTAGCCCAAGGAAAGAGACTGCCTGCTCGGCGACATAGCGATGAGAGGTGCCATGAAAGCCATAACGGCGCACACCGTAATCCTGCAAATATTGGTAAGGCAGCCCATAGATATAAGCTTCTGGCTTCAAGGTCTGGTGAAATCCGGTATCAAATACCGCAATCTGGGGTTGCGCCGGAAATAGCTGACGAGCAGCCATCACACCGCTCAGATTGGCGTGATTGTGCAGTGGTGCCAAGGGTGACACCTGCTTTATTTTGGCCAAGACATTTTCGTCAATGATCACCGCTTCGCTAAATTCACTGCCACCATGAGCAATGCGATGACCAACCAGCGCAATGGCATCCAGCAAGTCTCGTTTTTTCAATTCTGCCGCAATGGCAGCCAATGCACAGGTGTGGCTATTTTCGGCTAAGGGAGTGACGGGCTCTTTATCTACTTTCAATTGGGGATGTGCCGTCTCAATACCATCCGCCATACCTGATATCACCACTTCACAGGATTGACTATCCAGTACGGAGAATTTGACCGATGAGGAGCCGCAATTGATAACCAGAACCAACGAATCAAACTTCATTACATTGCCTCGATATAAATAGGGTCGAGTCACTGCAGTCAGGGCATTTCACCATAAACAGAAAGTCAAAAAATGGCGAGCCTTACCCAGGGTCCAAATAATTAGACCAACGAAGAACTGGTTATTGCTCATGTCTGACTGCACCATCCAGACCCCGCTAAGGGGCCTGAATGGTTAATGACTTGCAGAAAAGGTTTTCAGAACAGCTTGGAAACAATATTCAGGATGGTCAGCACACCTATGATGGTGACAAACAGGTTGCTGGCCTGACCTTTATATTTTGCCAGTGCTGGCGTCTTGCTCACCGCATACATCGGCAACAGGCAGAGCAGAGAGGCGATAATTGGCGCACCCATTGCCTCAATCAGGTCAAGGATGTTGGGGTTGACATAAGCGACCAGCCAGGTGGAGCCCATGATGAACAACATACTGATCATGTTCAGCTTTTTCGATGAGACCTTGGTCTTGTCACCTTGATAGCCAAACTTGAGGATCAAGCCGTTTAACCCTTCCAGCGTCCCCAGATAGTGACCAAAGAAAGATTTGAAGATGGCAACCAGCGCAATAATAGACGCCGCATACTCTAGGGTGGTGGCAAATGTAGACTTGCTGCCAGTCATCGAGGAGAAGTGGTTGGCCAGATAGGAGAGCACCGGAATATTCTGGGCCTTGGCCTCTGCCATGTTTTGCGGTGACAGGGTAAACAGGCAGCTGAAGGCGAAGAACATCACCACGGCAACCATCAACATGCTGGCACCGGAGATGATTTTGGAGCAGCGCTTCTCGGTAAAATCGCGACCGAACTCGTGCTCATACTCTTCCCGCTTGGAGACGATGAAAGAGGAGACAATCGGTGAGAAGTTGAAGGAGAAGACCATGATGGAGATGCCAAGCCAGACGGTTACCAGAATACCATCGTGACCCAACAAGGAGATTTCACTCAGATTGACCTGGTCAAATACCGCACTGTTCCAGTAAGGGACCAACGAGAGAGAGATGACAATCAGACTGGCAATAAAAGGAAACACCAGATAGCTCATCACGCGAACCATCAGATCTTTACCGAAATAGATGACGAACGCCATTACTAGCAGGAGCCCAAGGGCGACCACACCCCGATTGAGCGGCACCATTTGCAGTTGATGCTCCCAGAATGCCATAAAGGTATTGGTGATCGTTACACCATATATCCAGAGCAAGGGGCAGATGGCAAAGAAGTAGAGGAAAGTAATGACCACACCGCCCATCTTGCCAAAATGCTCTTCGACGGTCTCGGTGATATTAGCGGAAGGATTACTACCGGAGAGGCACAATCTGGCGAGAGCCCGATGACAATAGAATGCTATCGGATAGGCAAGCACCATCATAATCAATATCGGAATTAAGCCACCATATCCAGCCCGGATGGGGAAAAATAGCACCCCGGCACCGATTGCTGTACCAAATAGGCCCAATCCCCAGGTTGTATCTGTTTTACGCCAAGCGCGGGTATTTTCTTTTTCTTTGCTGCTAGTAACGACACTGTCTAATATCATGACTGCATTCCTTACAGGCTAAATTGACGAATATTGTTCTGTTCGATTATCTCGACTATACGGGTCAGATCGATATTGCCACCCGAAATAATGCAGACGGTTTTTTTACCTTCAACATAATGCTGTAGTTTACCGCTTAGCAGAGCTGCAGAAGCGAGTGCACCGGCACCTTCGGTGATGATTTTATTGCGCTGGATCATATCGACCATGCTGTGACGAATATCATCCTCAGAAACCAGGACAATATCATCAACCAGCTGCTTGACGATTTCAAAGGTCATAGAGCCGGGTCTTGCTACATCACAACCATCTGCCAAGGTGCTGCTGGTTCTATGATTAGTGATGGTGCCGGCATAGAAAGAGGCTGCCATACCGTGCACATTTTCAGATTGCACACCGATAATTCTGATTGTCGGATTGATTGATTTAATCGCCATCGCCACACCGGCAATCAAACCACCACCACCGATCGGGACAATGATGTTATCGACATCATACAGATCTTCGATAATTTCCAAGCCAATGGTTCCCTGGCCTGCAATCACTTTGGCATCATCGAATGGGGGAATAAATACCCGCCCTTCCATTTCTACAATTTCACTGACTTTGGCAATGGTGTCATTGAAACTATTGCCATGGAGGATCACTTTGGCTGAGTAATCACTGGTTGCCGCAATTTTTGATTTGGGGGCACAGCAGGGCATAACCACCTTGGCATCAATACCAAGCATGGCACTGGAGAGTGATACGCCCTGAGCATGGTTACCCGCCGAACAGGCCACAACGCCTTTTTTTCGGTCTTCCAGACTTAATGAACTGAGTTTATTGAAAGCACCACGAATTTTAAAAGAGCCTGTACGTTGCATGTTTTCCAGCTTGAGGTAAACCTCACCATGACAACGTTCACTGATGTAATTTGAGGGTAGTTGCGCGGTCTTGTATATATGATTGGTCAGTCTTTTTTTGGCTTCAGTAATATCATGAAGACCAATGGGCAGATTGCTATACATCTTCATCGCAAATCTCTTTTTATTTATTAATTTGTAGGGTTTTACTTCACAGGACGCAGGGATACTAGGTTTTATAAACTGCAATTAATGTGAGCATCAACACAAAAAAACATGCAAAGAGACTAGCTCATTGTGAAATTATCAAAAAATGTGACAGCAGCAACACTCGAATCCCAAAGGATTAGAAAATATAATCAGGCACACTGAGATTATATAATTAACAACTAGCAAACAATGCATTAAAGATTAGGTTTTTTAATGCAAAAAACGCCCTGCGACTCAATCCATACATATGAGCACAGATATCCTGCTCGCGATGTGTGCACTGCCTGGGTCGCTGGCAAATAAAAAAGGGAGCCAATATGGCTCCCTTTTCAGCGATATGAACACCCGCTTACTCGGCGGCGGCGTCATCCTGCTTGTACTTGGCGGCAGTTTCCTTGATCAGGGCCTGCAACTCACCGGCCTGAAACATCTCAATCATGATGTCACAGCCACCGACCAGCTCACCTTCAACCCACAACTGGGGAAAGGTCGGCCAGTTGGCAAATTTTGGCAACTCGGCGCGGATATCCGGATTTTGCAGGATATCAACGTATGCGAACGGCTCGCCACAGGACATCAGAGCCTGGGAGGCCTGGGCAGAGAAACCACAGCTTGGTAGCTTTGGGGAGCCCTTCATGAAGAGAATGATGGGGTTATCAGCCAGCTGCTGCTTAATCTTTTCAATAGTTTCCATAGGTGCCTCACTAGAGCGATTTCGGCAGTCATTCTACTGCAATCTTGTCCGAGTACAACCCGACAAAGGGCCGACAATGATCGAATTACCCAAAGAACAGACGCGGGCTTGATCGCGATCATGGCGCCAATCAAGAGTTGTTAGGCCATCTTTGATGCTGCTACAATCCCTTGGCTTTGGGCTACCCAGCCCCATCATTTTAAAAACAACTCTTTTCAGATATAGAAAAGAGTATGCAATGTCTTGCAACCGTCGCTTTCGCACGGACCAGCCAATGGAGAGTAGAAAATGGCATTCGAACTTCCCGCTCTGCCCTATGCAATCAATGCTCTGGAACCGCACATCTCCCAGGAAACTCTGGAATATCACCACGGCAAGCACCACAACACCTATGTGGTCAACCTGAACAATCTGGTGCCGGGTACCGAGTTTGAAGGCAAGTCTCTGGAAGAGATCATCAAGACCTCCAGCGCTGGCATCTTCAACAACGCCGCCCAGATCTGGAACCACACCTTCTACTGGCACTGCCTCTCCCCGAATGGCGGCGGTGAGCCCACTGGCGATCTGGCCGCGGCCATCAACAAGGCGTTTGGTTCTTTCGCCGAATTCAAAGATGCCTTCACCAAATCTGCCATCGGCAACTTCGGCTCCAGCTGGACTTGGTTGGTGAAGAAAGCAGACGGCTCTCTGGCCATCGTCAACACCTCCAACGCCGGTTGCCCGTTGACCGAAGCGGGTACTACCCCGCTGCTGACTGTTGACCTGTGGGAGCACGCCTACTACATCGACTTCCGCAACATGCGTCCGAAGTACATGGAAACCTTCTGGACTCTGGTCAACTGGGAATTCGCGGCCAAGAACCTGGCTGCCTAATCAGCCCCTCTTGCCAAAACGCCCCGCTCTGCGGGGCGTTTTTTATGGTGAGTGCCAAGAGACAACCGCGCCATAAATACAAAAGGCGCCCAGCGGCGCCTTGTCTCTTCACTGATCGAGATTACTGATCCAGCTCATCCATATACTCATCGAGATTGGCATCATCAGCCTGTTCTGTCTGCTCTTGCTTGAGCACGCTCTGGCGGCCTGTCACCTTGTTCTGGTTTATCTGCAGATAGAAGTCTTTGGTCAGCGCATAAGGATCGAGGGCATTGTCGATGATCCGCTCCTGATCGATCAGTTTGGCACGCGTCCCCAAGCCATCGAGCATCCAGTGGGTAAATCGCAGCGGCAAGGTCAGCAAGGCATAAGGGAAATAAATGGTATCAATCGTATCGCCGACCAGCTCACGGGTGGTGGTCGGGCCGTAGACTGGCACCATGATGTAGGCACCGTCACCGATATCGGCCTTGCCCAGCACGGTATCCATCTCCAGCTTGTTGCGCTCGAGACCAGCGTGTTTGGCCACATCGAAGATCCCCAGCAGACCGACCGTGGTGTTGACGGTAAAGCGCCCCAGGTTGGTGCCCGCCCCTTTCAAATCGCCAGTGATCAGATGGTTCACCATGCTGCTCGGCTCATTGAAGTTTTCAACCAGATTCTCGATGCCATCCTTCATGCCCACTGGCACATAGCGGGCGTAGCCATGCACGATGGGGCGAGCGACATAGGGCTCCAGCACATCGTAGTTGACCGCCCACATCGCCCGGTTGGCCCCCTGGAATGGGTCACGAGGATCGGCTGCCGTACTGGTAGCGCCCGGATTATTCATGCCGGGATTGAGATCCAGACTCTCTGGGCCTGGTTTCGGGGGGCCACCGGCACACCCAGCCAGCAATAAAGCTGACAGGAGGGTTCCTGAACGAAAATGCATATGGGAGTCCTGACGTTTTATTTTGATTTATCAGAAGTATAGATAACCCGGCCCCATCCAGGGGCCGGGTTATCCAAAGGCATATTAGAGGGCGTGATCGATACGGATGTCAATCGGCGCGGTGGGGATATCAGCCGTCTTGACCGGCACGGATACCCCTTCAAAGGCCCCCTCTTTATTCATTACATTACCGCCTCGGGAGAGACGTGCCTTGAACTGCAGCTCCGGGTAGGCGGCCAACTTGCTGCCTTCCATCATGGCATCGCCATCACCCAGCGAGAGGGTGACCGGCAGCGCTGGTCCGGCGATACGCTTCACCGCGATGGGCATGGGCGGACCATTGGGCACCACCGCAAAGACGAACAGATGGGCATCTTCCGGCATCTGAATACCGGCCGCCAAGGTGATGTGGATGGGGAACTCCCCCTCCTTCACCGCAAACTGCTGCCCTGCCACATCGGGCTCACTGGCTGCGCCAGCGTTTGTCACCTCGATGCCGCGCTGCTTGAGCTGCGCACGGGCATACTCCATGGAGCGCTCGACCATCACGTAGCGAGGGGTTCCTTTCTCCATCAGCGGCAGCATGAGTTGCCAGCGGGTCAATGCTGTCTGGAAATCCTCTTTTTGCAGCGCCATAAAGGCATAGACTGACCGAGCTTCGATGTTGTCCGGATCCTGGGCGATAGCGGCCTGCAACAGGGCATCGGCTTGTGCCTCATCCCCCGTCATCATCAACGCCTGGGCGTAGGGTACCGCCACCAGTGACTTTTGTGGGGCAAGGGTGTAGGCCCGCTCCAGCGCTTCACTGGCCATCTCGGGGTCATTGCCATCGAGCGCCATCCGCCCCAGTAGCAACCAGCCGCGATAGTCATTCGGTTCAGCCTTGAGACGGGTACGCAGCGCCAGCGTGAAATCCAGCAGATCCTGCTCGGTCACCTGGGCATCGCGCTCCACCAGAATACGATTACTGAGCTCGCCAAGACGGCTACTGGCATCTTGCCAGCGGCTCACCTCCTGCCAGGAACCCAGTTTGTAGTAGAGCCCAAGGCTCACCACCACCAGCACCACCACACCGGGGATCCAGATCAGACTCCTGCCACTGCGGGCGGTCTGTTCCACATCGGGAATATCATCCAGCAGGCTTCGCTGCAGCTCGACCAGCGAATCGGACTCTTCAGCCAATACACCCTGCTCGCGCTCTTCGCCAATCTCCAGCAGCCGCTGGCGATAGAGCTGTTTGTTGAGCGCCGAACGACTGATGCTCTGCTTGCCTTCACCACGCCACAGCGGCACCACCAAAACCAGACTCACCAGCACCAACAGGGCCGCGATCACTATCCAAAAGGCGGTCATTGTTTCTCTTCCTCTTTGAGCAACTCGGCCAGACGACGCAGCTCCTCTTCACTAAGGCCATTATCCGTTTTCTTGGTCAACACAGGAGCGCGGCGGCTGCGCATCACGACCACGGCGCCGCCGATCAGGATCACCAGCAAGGGGCCCAGCCACAGGATCAGGGTGGAGGCCATCAGGGGCGGGCTATAGAGAATAAAGTTGCCATAGCGGGCCACCATGTAATCCACTATCTGCTCTTTATCCTTGCCCTCGCGCACCATCTGGTAGGTCTTGTCACGCAAGTCCTTGGCCAACCCCGCATTGGAGTCGGCGATATCCTGGTTCTGGCACTTGGGGCAGCGCAGCTCCTTGGTTAACTCACGAAATATCTGTTCCTGATTATCGCTGTCGAAGGTATAGACATCGATGGCGGCCATGGCCGGGGCTTGTATGGCCAATCCCAACACCAGCAGCAGGGATGCAATCACTACTCTCATCCGGTTCACCTTCACTTCATGGCATCAAAGATGGGTTTGAGGGTCGACGCCCAATTCTCGGGGTTGATATCCCCCACGTGGCGATAACGAATGATCCCCTGACTGTCGATAAAGAAGGTCTCCGGCGCGCCGTAGACCCCCAGATCCAGCCCCAGCATGCCGTCCGGATCATAGAGGTTGACCTGATAGGGGTTGCCCAGCTCTGCCAACCATTTGATCGCCTTGTCGCGCTCATCCTTGTAGTTCATGCCGATGATGGGAACACCCTGCCCCGCCAGCTGCTTGAGGTAGGTATGCTCGCCATAACAGGTCGGGCACCAGGTGGCCCAGACATTGAGCAACATAGGGCGGCCGGTCAGGATGGTGCGATCATGCTGCTTGTCCAGATCATAAATGTCCTGCAGGGTGAACATCGGCACCTCCTTGCCCACCATCACGGATTCGAGCTTGGTGGGATCGGAATAGAGTCCTTTAAACAGAAACACCGCCCCCAGCAGGAATACGATAAAGGGGATCAGGAATAACCAGGTCTTCTTGCTCATGCCTTGGCCTCCTCTTCACGACGGCCGAAACGATAACGCTTGTCGAGCATCGACAGCACCCCACCGATCGCCATAAAGACACCGCCAAACCAGATCCAGCGCACGAAGGGCTTGTAGTAAATCCGTACCGCCCAGGCACCGTTATCGAGCTGCTCGCCGAGCGCCGCATAGAGATCACGGGTGATACCGGCATCGATGGCGGCTTCGGTCATTGGCATTCGCGACACTTTATACATCCGCTTCTCTGGCTTGAGCAGGGCGACCTGCTTGCCATTTTTGTGCACTTCCAGCACGCCCTTGAAGCCATCGTAGTTAGGGCCGTTCTTCTCTTTGATCCCGGTGAAGACAAACTCGTAATCCGCAAACTGCACCCGATCACCGGCCTGCATCCGCAGATCCTTCTCGATGCTGTAGTTTTGGGTGCAAGCGATCCCTATGATGCTGACCGCCAGCCCCACATGACCCAAAATCATCGCCCAGTGGCTGTTACCCAGCTTGCGCACACCGACTGCAAAGCTGTGCTTGTGGGTGGCACGGATCCAGGTCTCCTGCACGCTGGTGATGATGATCCAGGCACCCAGACCAATCCCCACCGCAGCCCACGGCTTGAAGGTCTCGGCAAACGTCAGCGGCAGCACCAGCGCAGTGGCCAGACTCAGCGCCAACGCGAAGATCACTTTGCCTTTGAGCTCCCCCAACTGCTGACGACGCCAGCGGAACAGCGGGCCAACCCCCAACAGCAGGGCAAACGGAATGATCAACCAGCTATAGATGTGGTTGAAGAAAGGTGTACCGATGGAGATGCTGCCCAGCCCCAGCTCCTTGTGGACCAGCGGCAACAGAGTGCCGAGCAGCACGGTCAACAGCGCCGCCATCAGCATGACGTTATTGGCCAGTAGCAGCGTCTCGCGGCTCCACAGCTCGTGCTTGCCGTGGCTCTTCACCTGAGAGCCTTTAAAGGCAAACAGCAGCAAGGATGAACCGACCACCGCCAGCAGGAAGCCGAGAATAAACAGACCGCGGGTCGGGTCAGAGGCAAACGCATGCACCGACACCAGCACCCCGGAGCGCACCAGGAAGGTCCCGAGCAGGCTCAATGAGAAGGCAGAGAGCGCCAGCAGCACAGTCCAGGCCTTGAAGCTGGCCCGCTTTTCGCTCACCGCCAGCGAATGGAGCAACGCTGTACCCGCCAGCCAGGGCATAAAGGAGGCATTTTCTACCGGATCCCAGAACCACCAGCCGCCCCAGCCCAGCTCGTAATAAGCCCACCAGGAGCCCAGCACGATGCCGAGAGTCAGAAACACCCAGGCCGCCATGGTCCAGGGGCGAGACCAGCGCGCCCAGGTCGCATCGAGGCGACCGGTCATCAAGGAGGCAATGGCAAAGGCAAAGGCCACCGAGAAACCCACATAGCCCATATAGAGCATGGGCGGATGGAAGATCAGACCCGGATCCTGCAGCAGCGGGTTGAGGTCGCGACCATCCACCGGGAAATAGGGCAAGGTGCGGGTAAAGGGATCAGAGGTAAACAGCACAAAGGCGGTGAAACCAATCGAGATCAGCCCCAATACGCCCAGCACCCGCGCCACCGCATCCAGCGGTAATTGGCGACTGAACATGGCCACCGCCGCAGTCCAGCCCCCCAGCGTCAGCACCCACAGCAGCAAGGAGCCTTCATGAGCACCCCACACCGCCGAAATACGATAAGCCAGTGGCAGCAAGCTGTTGGAGTTAGTGGCCACATACTGCACGGTAAAATCGTTGTCGATAAAGGCCCAGGTCAGGCAGAGAAACGACAGCAACAACAACAAAAACTGGGCATAGGCGAGCGGGCGGGCCGCCGACATCATGCCAAGGCGTCCCCAGCTGGCGCCAAGCAGCGGATAGCTCCCCAGCAGCAGGGCGGTAGCAAAGGAGAGGATCAGCGCAAACTGACCTAATTCCGGGATCATGACGGGATTCCTTTCAATTGAACGGTGACAACAGCCGCATCACGAACGGCAAGCAGAGCAGAAAAGGCAAACACCGCAGGGATCACGGCTTGGCCCCCTTCAACTGCGCCTCGGTATATTCGGGCTTGAAATGCATGCCATTGGTGGCATCGGCCACTTCCGGCGGCATGTAGTTCTCATCATGCTTGGCCAGCACCTCGAACGCCTCCACGGTCGTGGCATCCTTGAGGGTGCCCTGCGCGACAATGCCCTGCCCTTCGCGGAACAGATCCGGCAGGATGCCGTCAAACTCGACGGTCACCAGATGACCACCGTTATCCACCAGCTTGAACGCCACCTTGAGGCTCTGGGGATCCCGCTGCACCGAGCCCGGCACCACCAGTCCGCCAATGCGCAGACGCTGCCCCTCTTCCGGCTTGATCTTGTCCGGTCCCTTGCCTTGCACCAGCTCGCTCGGGGTATAGAAGAGGTCGATATTCTGGCTGAGGGCATAGAGGATCAGCCCAATCACCAGGGCGCAACCTGTGCTGATCGCCAGAATAATAGTGAGGCGTTTTTTGCGTCTCGGGTTCATAGGGTGTTCTCCATCTGCCGGGCCGCCATGCGACGAGCCTCACTGGCCTGTTTGCTACGCAACTCCCCCAGCAGGCTGCGGGTCTTGATACGAGTCGAAATGATGATGCCGATCAGGCAAGCGAACGTGACACCAAACGATAACCAGACATAAAAGGCGTAACCGCCCATCGCCATAAAGTCACTGAAAGAGGCAAAGTGCATGCTTACTTCTCCTGCTCGGCAAGCTGTTTGACCCAGGGGCGGTGCCACTCCCGCATCAGCAGCTCATTGCGAAACCGCATCAGGGTCAGGGCGCCAAGAAACGCGGCAAACGCCAGGATCATGATCAGCAGCGGCCACAGCATCTCGGGGGAAATGGAGGGTTTATCAAACTTGGTGATGCTGGCCCCCTGATGCAGGGTGTTCCACCACTCCACCGAGTAGTGAATGATCGGCAGATTGATCACCCCCACCAGTGCCAGAATGCCAGCAGCACGGCCTGCGACCACCTTGTCACTAAAGGCGTTGTAGAGGGCGATGACCCCCAGATAGAGGAACAACAGAATCAGTTCGGAGGTCAACCGTGCGTCCCACACCCACCAGGTGCCCCACATGGGCTTGCCCCAGGCGGCACCGGTAAAGAGAGCGATAAAGGTGAACACGGCGCCGACCGGCGCAATGGCCGCCACCGTCATATCCGCCATCCGCAGTTGCCACACCAGACCGATAAAGGCAGCCACCGCCATGGTGGAGTAAGCCCCCATGGAGAGAATGGCGGAAGGCACATGGATATAGATGATCCGGAAGGAATCCCCCTGCTGGTAATCCGCAGGCGCAAACGCCAATCCCCAGACGGTCCCTATCACAAACGAGAACAGACTAATCACCGCAAACCAGGGCAACAGAGTACCGGCCAGCTGATAGGCCCGCTCCGGTTTGGCATAAGGGTGCAACCATTTCCACATAGCTCACAAAACCTTTTGTTATTAATCGTTTGGCGAGGCCTACCATACCGACCACGGGGCGGCATCAAATACCCCGAAAGCAATAAGCGGCACTATCCTTGATCCATCGCAACTTTATTTTTCAGAACAATGATCCGTACGGAGCCACCTCTCTCTTGGCCAACCCATCATCAGTTGAGACTGACCCGCAATGCCGCCGACACGGCCAGCGGCGTCAGCGTCAGGGCGCCAACCAACATGGCTGCCAAGATGGCAAGTTGTCCGCCATAGGGCAAGTGCATTCCCGCTGCATCGATGGCAGAGGTAGCAAAAATCAATACCGGAATATAGAGCGGCAGGATCAGCAGGCTCAGCAAGACACCGCCCTTGCGCAATCCAACCGTCAGGGCAACGCCCACCGCCCCCAGCAAACTCAGCACCGGCGTGCCCAGTGCCAGCGTCGCGACCACCGCCAGATAGGTGTTCATATCCAGCGACAGCAAGATCGCCAGCAAGGGTGAGATCAGCAGCAGCGGCAATCCCGTCAGCAGCCAGTGAGCGACCACTTTCGCCAGCGCCAGCAATCCCAGCGGGTGCGGCATCAACATCATCTGCTCCAGCGCGCCATCACTGAAGTCATCGCGAAACAGCCGCTCCAGCGACAACATCGCCGCCAACAGCGCCGCCACCCAGATAATGCCGGGGGCAATGCGAGCCAACAGCTTGGGCTCCGGGCCAATTCCTAACGGAAACAGGGTAATAACGATGAGGAAAAACCACAGCGGATTGAGAATGTCGGAACGCTGGCGCAGAGCCATCAACAGTTCACGGCGGATCAGGTGCATTGCGGCGCGCAACATAGGGTTACTCCTGCAACAAGGGCGTCAAGGAGAAGGGGGTCAGCGACAGGGTTTTCAGCCGTCCCTGCATCAGGGTCAGATCCTGATGGGTAGTGAGGATCACCATGCCGCCCCGATCTGCGTGGGCCAAAAACAGCTGTTCCAGCACCTTGACCCCCTGCTTGTCGATGGCGGTAAAGGGTTCATCCAGGATCCAGAGCGCCGGTTTGGCTGACAACCAGAGCCGCGCCAAGGCCACCCGACGTTGCTGACCAGCGGAAAGCTGTCCGGTTGGATGCTCTTCAAAACCGGCGAGCCCAACCCGTGCCAATATCTGCCACAGGTCGGCATCCGCATCTGCAGGATGATGTAACTGCTGGTAGAAGGTCAGGTTTTCAAAGGGCGTCAGGGCCGCTTTGACACCGGGCTGATGGCCCAGATAGAGCAGATCGGCATGATACTCATCACGACAGTGACGAATATTCTCCCCATTCCAGCACACCTCACCGGCAAACGGCTGTGACAGCCCGGTCAACAACCGCAACAGGCTGGTCTTGCCAACCCCGTTGGGGCCTTCAATTTGCACCAGATCGCCGGGTGAAACCGAGAAAGAGAGATGTTCAAACAGAGTGCGATCTTCGCGCACGCAGCTCAGATTGTGAACTTGAAGCAGCATGGGGATAGTTTCAGAGACAATGAAGCGGCCTGCATCTTAACACAGTATTGAGATACGTCTTTTCAAAGATGCAACAATTGAGCGGACTGGCGATCAGGATCACAAACCAAAATGCCCCCGCCACCAGCCACTTAACGCGACCAGAAACAGGGCCGATCCCGCCATGCAGATCCGCCTTTCTGACTCCTCACCCGCCATCTTGGTGTGGAGTGGTTGGGGGCTGGATGGGGGAAGTTGGATGGGGAGAGCTGGCATATCCGGATGCAAGCGTGTGTAATAGCCGTTTGTTTTCAGCAGGCGCGCGCACTTCATGCAACTCAAACCCCTTCTCAAGGGCCGCTTTCAGCCCCACTGGCAGGCCAGCCACGATCTTATCGTGCAGGTAGTTCAATCCTGCATCACGGAGTGGCGCCTTATCCCCGAGGGGGAGCCTCTTATGCATCAGGGGGAGCTGTTGCGGGATCTGGTGCTGGTGCCGAGCGGCCGCATCGCCATGGGCCACACCGCCATGAACGGCCGCCGCTTTCAGCTCGGCACCCTGGAATGCGACAATCAGTTGTTTGGCGAGATGGAGTTCTTCACCGGCTATCGCTGCCAGCTCGACATCATCGCCGAGGAGCCTCTTGAGGTTGCCCGCATCGACGGCGAGCAGCTGGAGCAAGCGCTGGTTGCCCACCCCAAGGTGGCGCTCTTTTTTGCCACCGCCATTGCCATCGACTATCAGGACACTGTGGATATCTTCACCTGCCGCATGCTCTACCCCATCAGCTACAACATTGCCCTCGACCTCTATCACAGCCACTGCCACGACAACCCGGTGAGCGGCTTTCGCAAGGGGTATCAGGAGGCAGAACGCTTCGGCACTACGGACAGGGTCTACCGGCGAGCAGTAAAGGAGCTGATGGATCAGGGGCTGGTGGCGCGCGGCGAGGAGGGATTACAGATCCGTGATCTGGCGGGGCTCAAAGCGTTTCTGGAGCAGCCATAAACAAAGCAGGCAACGCCCGTCAACAAGTCGCAATAACAGGATAAAAAGAGGGGCGGTCGACACCGCCCCTCTTGCTGTTTACTCTCCCGCTCAGGCCAGACAGGGCTGGGGCCGGGCCATCCGCAGCGAAGCCACCAGCATGGCGAGGATCACGCCATAGATAAGCGGGATGGCGTACATCACTGCCTGTAAGCCAATCACCTGCTCGAACAGGGCGCTGATGGCCGGGCTGAACATAGCCCCCGCACTGCCGCTAATGAGGATATAGGAGACGTTCTTGCTCGATGCCTGGCGCACAAACGATACCCCATAGGCGATAAAGGCGTTGTAGAGCGCCGCGCAGACAAAGCCGTAACCATAGGTGAGGTAAGGCAGCTGACTTAGATTGTCGGTGGTAACGATCAGGGCCGTCATCCCCATCGCCAGGGTGATGATCACCAGCAGGAAGGTGCGGATCGCAATGCGGGTCACGATAGCGGTCGAAACCAACGCGCCGAGCAGGGCCGCCGTCCAGTACTGGGTGATGATGTTGCCCGCCTCCTCGAAGGGGATGCCAAACTTGTTCTTCACGAACATGGGCGCCCAGGTAAGGAAGGTGTAAAGCGCCAGCATGCCGAGAAAGAGTCCCAACCCACCGCTGATGATGCCAAGATTCCACTCGGAGTGCTCGTTACCGGCACTCTCGCCGCCCGCCTCGCAGCTGCGGAAATTGGTCAGCACCGCCACCAGCATGGTCGCCAGCGCCACCACGCCGACCGCCAGATAGCTCCAGCTCCACGCCATGGCGTGGGTCAGGGTGTAAGTGGTGATGAGCGGGAAGACCACCCCGGCCACGTTGAAGGTGGCATCCTGCACCACCAACATGGTGCTCTGCATCCGCTCCTTCCAGACGCTCACCACCAGGGTGCCCGCAATGCAGAGCCCCACCCCGCCACACAGGCCAATCACCGTCATTGCCGCCATCACCACATAGAGCGAGCCGGTCAGATGGAGCGATGCCGCTGCCAGCGCGATCAGGCCATAGCAGAGCAGCGTCATCCGCTTGAGCCCCACCTTCTCGATGAGGAAGAAGGCGGCTATGGTGCCCGCCAGCGCCCCGCCGTTAAGCAGGGAGAAGATGGAAGCCACCTGATTGACATCGGCGCCAAACTTGGCGGCGATGGGTTCGATCAGCATGCCGAACTGAGTCGCAAAACCGGCCATCACAAAGTTGGCCAGGAAGCTGATGGCAGTGAGGGAGAGCTTATTGTTCATATTGGATCTCTCATAAGGTACAGGGTGCGGGCAGGGCTGGCTGAGCGGCGGCGCTTACAGCGCGGTATGCAGCGCCAGCTCGATCATCTGGTTGAAGGAGAGCTGCCGCTCTTCGGCCGTGGTCTCTTCACCGGTCAGGCAATGGTCGGAGACTGTCAAGATGGCGAGCGCCTCGATCCCTTGCTGATGGGCCAGCCCGTAGAGACCGGCCACCTCCATGTCGATCCCGAGCACGCCGAACTTCTCCAGCGCCGGAATGAGGTTTTCGTCCGGATCGTAATAGAGATCACCGGTGAAGATATTGCCCACCTTGACCGGAATGGACTTCTCCTGCGCCATGGTGAACGCCTTATGCAGCAGGGCGAAGTCGGCCGAAGTAGCCATCTGGTAACCGGCGCTGCGCTTGGCATTGGTGGGGGAATCGGTGCCTGCCGCCTGCGCCAGAATGACGTCACGCATCTGCACGTGACGCTGGGTCGCCCCCAGACTGCCGATGCGGATGATGCGCTTGACCCCGAAGTCATTCACCAGCTCGTGGGCGTAGAGCACCATGGAGGGGATCCCCATGCCATGGCCCATCACAGAGATGCGCTGGCCATTGTAGTAGCCGGTGTAGCCCAGCATGTTGCGCACATTGGTCACCTCGCGCGCATCGGTCAGAAACGTCTCGGCGATATAGCGGGCCCGCAGCGGATCCCCCGGCATGATGACGGTCTCGGCGAAATCGCCCGGGTTGGCATTGATATGAGCGGTCATTATTGTTGTGCTCCAGTTTGACTCGTGTGGATGGGCGCATCCTAGCCCCCGCCCGGTCTCCCCTTGCAGGACAAAAGTCCTGTTGCCCCGATCGAGATCCCAGTTCCAGCAACTTGTTGTCTGCTACGTTGCATGCCGCATGCTTTTAGACGTTGCTTGCTACGGCTTGCCCATCACTGTCACCCGCCATTCCTGACATACCGGACAACCAGTATAAAAAAGCGGGAGGGCGACTGCCCTCCCGCTCGATAGCCCCTGCTACTGACGCAACAGGCCGATGACATTGTTGGTTCTGCCGGTTAGCACCCGCACAGCGCCAACAATGGGCCGGGTAGCTAGCTCAGGTCATGCAGCGCCTTGCCAAGGGGAGGCGTGAGGCGCAAGTCAGAGAAGTGCACCGCCAGCCCCTGTCGTTCGGGGGTGCAGCACATCACCCCGATAAAGCAGCCCTCGCTTGGCGGGAACGGGGCGAGGCGCAGCAGCGGCCACACCTTGCCATCGGTGGAGTATTGCAAACGCAGGCAGTCGGCCAGCCGGGTCAGCCGCAGCCAGAAGCGGCGCGGATTGCCGCTGAAAATACCGGTGGCCCAGTCAGAGCGCGGATTAGTCAGCACGCTGCCGATCATCGGCTGGGCATCGTTGTATTCGATCCCCGCTTTCAGCCAGTGCGCATCGTCTTGCAGCAACATCAGCCCCGCCTGATCGTAGAGGGTGGTGAACTCCCCCTCGACGCAGACCTGAAAGGTAAACTCCCCCGCCACCTCACAGCCATAGAGATGCCCACTGTGGCGCTCGAAGCCATACCAGGTGCTGCGCCAAAAATCGGTCTGCTGGTCTGTCACCACCTGCAAACCGTCGCTGGTCTGGTGCCACTCGGCCGGTTCATTGAGCCAGCGCCACTCTTGCTCTTCCATCATCCTGCTCTACTCCCTTTTATCCCGCGTACTCCCGCACAAATGCAGCTCGCCAACCCCTCGTCCGGTAACGACAGGTTATGGCTGCGCCGCTGCGGAACCCATAAAAAGGAGTCAATAGTGTCGCTATTGCAGCCCCGATACAAGCTTCGTGCACCCACCCTGCATCTGGCTTGGCAATCGGGCAACAAAAAGGGGAGCCATGCTCCCCCGTTGCAAACCGTGGCGCCGTTACTTGCTCTTTTTGAACAACATGGCGGTGTATTTGCTCTCTTTGGTACGTGGAAAGTAGCGATCCTTGTAACACTGCTTTTCACTGCTCTCGCAGTGCACACCATTGCTCAAGGTGTAGCTGCCCATATCGACCCCGTCGGTCGAACCGAACATTTTCACCAGTTTGTCTTGCGCTTTGTCGCCCAGATGGACCTGGGTCAACCCCATGGAGATCCCCTGAGTGTCAGCACAAAAACCCGCCTTCTTGTCGCACAACACACCCGACTCGGGGGAGAAAACCACAGGAGCAGCCTGAGCGGCCCCGGTCAGCAGCAGAGCGATTAGCGCTACAGATACATTTGTCATTTAAACGTCTCGATTAACCTTATAAATCAAAGTGTTAATCTATCACCCAAATCCAATAGCAACCAGCTATGCTGCCCCGCCATCCACCCAGTGGAATAACCGACAGAGCCGCCATCTGCAAGTACCCCCCGGCAAAGTGCCAACCAGCACCACTGCCACTCGTTTATGGCGCTGGTACATAGCGCGCGGATGCTCAGATAGCTACGTCACGTTGTGACCGGTGAGGCCAGAAAATGTCATTGCAAGAGCAGCGGTAAAGCCTATTGAACCAGCCGTGAGGTCCATCTTGATGGTCCATGGCACATATTGGATGCAGTTATCCATGGGCGGTAGCCTGGGTTTTCGTGGGATGACGTAGTGATCAAAAAGGTGGGTGTCCCATTTTTCGCCAACCCCAATAAAATCAAGGGCCATGGGAATCCTGCGCCTTGCCACAGCGATTTATTGAGCCAGCGCATAAAACATGAATTTTCCGATAGTTACGTCACTCTTTGACTGGTGAGACAAGACTCGATTGGCTTAACATGGCCATCCGGTGTCTACTCATCTGCGATGGGCCACTGCCCTCGCTGGTTAATGGAGCATATTGGAAGCTGTAATCCACGGGCGGTAGCGTGGGTTTTGGTGGCGTTACGCCTCCCCCAAAAAGGTGGGTGTCCCAAATTTAAAATTTCGGTTCCAAATTTCGGTTAATATAAATAAGGATTATTAAAATGATTTTTGAAGAAAAAGATATGAGAGATTTGGAGAAAGCAGTAAATTTATTGGAGCAAGATACAATCACAGAAAAAATGACTCAGGTTGTTGGAAAACCAATAGATTACTTGATGAGTAAGCTCCCTAAAGGTACTGAAAAACAAATTCACAACCTAGTAGAAAAAGCACTTCACAAGGCTGCAGACGCGGCTCTGGGGAGCTTAGACAATGAGCCAAATCGCGAAGCATCAACTAAAACAAATAAGCTTTTTGCTGCTGTTTCTGGGGCTGTAGGTGGAGCTTTCGGCTTTACTGCACTAGCTATTGAACTACCAATTTCAACGACAATCATGCTTCGTTCAGTTGCTGACATAGCGAGAAGTGAAGGTTTTGATTTAGAAAAAGTAGAGACGAAGCAGGCTTGTCTAGAGGTGTTTGCCTTAGGTGGGCCATCTGAGGGGGATGATGCTGTCGAAGCTGCATACTATGCAACAAGAAGCTTTACCGCTGAGGCTATGCAGATACTGTCCAAAGAACTTGCAGAGATCGCTGCAAGACAAGCATCAGCAAATGCATTTAAAAAATTAACACCAGCACAAACAGGGAAGTGGCTAGCTTCTTTAATAGAAAAAATTGCTGCAAGGTTCGGTGTGGTCATCACAGAAAAGGCGGCAGCACAAGCAGTACCGATTATAGGTGCTGTTGCAGGAGCTACATTAAACGCAATGTTCACCGACTATTACCAAGATATGGCTCGTGGTCATTTTATTATTAAACGGCTTGAAAATAAGTATGGCTTTGAGCTGGTGAAAGCTGAATATACAAGAGTTTCAAGTCTTGCTATGGCCTAACAAATGCATCAAGAGGGGCTGCACGTAGGCTCGATTAGCGAAGCGTAATCGGACGCTCGCGATACAAATATTTCGTGATATTGCCAGTTGCCTTTAGATACCGACTTTCACCCACAGAAATCCCCCATTACTGGGGGATTTTTATTTCTATCTGTTATCTCAACTCGGCGGCTCAACTCACCAAAAACGCCCTTAACCGGGCAAACTCCGCAGGCAAATTAACGGAGAGCAGCGGCAGCTCGGCATGCTTGGCGAGCGGGCCGGGCAGCGGCACATCGAGATGCAGGATCTCGTCCACCGACTCCTTGAACTTGGCGGGATGGGCGGTGCAGAGGAACACCCCCACTTCGTCCTCGGCCAGCTGTTCCCCCAGCAGATCCCAGGCAATGGCGCCGTGGGGTTCGCACAGATAATCCAGCTGGTGCAGCCGTTTAAGGGCATCACGGGTCTGGGCGTCGTCACGCATGCCGGAGCCCAAAGTCTCCAGTGCCCAGCCCTTGCGGCGGCAGAGCTCTTCCACCCGTGGCCAGTTGTTGGGGCGGCTCACGTCCATGGCATTCGACAGGGTTGCCACTGTCTGGTGCGGCTCCCACTGACCGGTTTTCAGATAGCGCGGCACGGTATCGTTGGCGTTGGTGGCGGCGATAAAGCGCTTCACCGGCAGCCCCAGCGCCTTGGCGATAAGGCCCGCAGTGAGGTTGCCAAAGTTGCCGGACGGCACGCTGATCACCGCCTTGGCACGGTCGGCTTTGGGCAGCTGGGCCACCGCTTCGAAGTAGTAGCAAACCTGCGCCAGCAGACGGCTGATATTGATGGAGTTGGCGGAGTTGAGGCCAATGGCCTTTTTCAGCGCCTCGTCGTCGAAGGCATCTTTCACCAGCGCCTGACAAGCATCGAAGTCGCCGTCGATGGCGATGGTGCGGATATTGCCGCCGAGGGTGCAGAAGAGCTTCTCCTGCAACGGGCTGATCTTGCCCTTCGGGTAGAGAATGACCACCTCGATCCCCTCCAGCCCGTAGAAGGCGTGGGCCACGGCGGCGCCGGTGTCGCCGGAGGTGGCGGTGAGGATAGTGATCTTGTCGTTGGTTCTAAAGGCAGCGAGGCACTGGGCCATAAAGCGGCCGCCGAAATCCTTGAACGCCAGGGTCGGGCCGTGGAACAGCTCGAGGGCATAAGTGCCATCTTTCAATTTGACCAGCGGCGCCGGGAAGGTGAAAGCAGCGTTGATCAGCTCGCTCACCTTGGCTGCGGGCACTTCATCCCCCAGCAGGTGGCTGATGATGCGGGCAGAGCGTTCGGCCAGCGGCAAGTCCAGCAGGGCATCCACATCGGCCAGTGGCGCAATCACCTCGGGGAAGAAGAGCCCCTGATCGCGGCCCAGACCCTGACGCACCGCCTGCGCGAAGCTCACCTGTTCGCTGTTGTCCTTGATATTGTAAAGATTCATAGCTCGCTTCCTGTTACCCGTGCCCCGGCCATGTCCAGTTTGCAGACCCGGGCAAATCCATCTTCGTTCTGCACGAAATGTGCTTCCATCCAATCTTTCATCCGCTCGGCCTGCGCCAGATCCTTCATCACCACAAACACGGTGGGACCGGAACCGGAGATACCGGTGGCCAGCGCCCCGTTCTGGGCCGCCTGCGCCCGCACCTCGGTGAAGCCTTCAATCAACGCCGCGCGGTAGGGCTCGGCAATCACGTCTTTCAGTACGCTGGCGGCCAGCCCCTCCTGCCCGGTGTAGCTGGCGTGAACAAAGGCAGCCAAGCGGCGGCCATAGGTGAGGCAATCCTGACGGCGATATTGGGCCGGCAGGATGGCGCGGGCGGCGGCGGTAGAGACCACGGTGCCCGGGTAGCAGACCACCCAGTACCACTGCTCGAACACCGGAATGCCCTGACTGATGACGCCGTGCTCTTCCAGCACCAGCTGCATGCCGCCGAGATAACAGGGAGCCACGTTGTCGTAGTGGACGGAGCCGGAGATGCGCCCTTCCATCTCCCCCATCAACAGCAGCATGTCGTGCTCATTAAGCGGCGCGCCGTGGAAGGCGTTGAGCCCTTCAAGGGCCGCCACCACGCTACAGGCGCTAGAACCCAGACCCGAACCGACCGGCAGGTTCTTCTCCAGCACCATTTCGAGCGGCTTGAGTGTCAGGCCGCGCTTCTCCAGCGCCTCGCCATAGGCCACCCAGCAGTCGAACAGGATATTCTTTTTCGGATCGTCCGGCAGCTTGTGGGCGTAGCGGCCCACGGATGAGAGCGCAAACGCTACGTCAGCCGCTTTCACCTGCACCCGATCGCCGAGCAGAGAGCCATCCACGGGGGCGAGCGCCGCCCCCAGTACATCGAATCCCACGCTCAGGTTGGCGCTGGAGGCGGGAGCGTAGGCGACCACGCTGCCGCTGTCCGTCATATAAGAGGGGTACATGTCTGAACTCATGCTTATAGCTCCTGCTTCCAGTTCTGGGTGCGCAGCACGTCGGCAAAGACGCCAGCGGCTGTCACTTCGGTACCGGCGCCATAGCCACGCAGCACCAGCGGGATCGGCTGGTAGTAGGTGGAGAAGAAGGCGAGCGCGTTCTCGCCGTCTTTGACCTTGAACAGAGGCTCATCGCCACCGACCGCCTTGATGGCCACCTTGCACTTGCCACCTTCGATGGAACCCACATAGCGCAGCACCTTGCCTTCACGCTGCGCGGCGGCGAACTGATCGCGGAACCAGCCGTCGGCTTCGGGCAAACGGGCCATAAAGGCTTCCACGTCGCCGCTCACATCAAAGCCGGGTGGCAGCGCCTGCTCGACCTCGACATCGGAGAGCTCCAGCGCCATACCTGCCTCGCGAGCCAGAATGAGCAGCTTGCGCGCCACATCCATGCCGTTGAGATCATCGCGGGGATCCGGTTCGGTAAAGCCGTTGCCACGAGCGATGTTGGTCGCCTCGGAGAAGGCCATCCCTTCGTCCAGCTTGCCGAAGATAAAGGAGAGCGAACCGGAGAGGATGCCGTCAAAGGCACGCAGCTTGTCACCGGCCTTGATCAGGTTCTGCAGGTTCTCGATAACCGGCAGACCCGCGCCGACGTTGGTTTCATACAGGAACTTGCGGCGAGTCTGGCGGGCGGTGCGGCGCAGCGCCTTGTAGTAATCGAGCGAGCCGGTGTTGGCCTTCTTGTTCGGAGTGACCACATGGAAACCGGCGGCCAGGAAGTCGGCATACTGGACGGCCACCGCCTCGGAGGAGGTGCAGTCGACGATCACCGGGTTGATGATGTGGCTATCTTCCACCAGCTTTTTCACCCCTTCCAGCGAGAAGCTGTCGCGCGCTTCCACCAGCTGTTCACGCCAGTTGGCGAGGTTCAGGCCATCCTTGTTGACCGCCATCTGGCGGCTGTTGGCGATGCCAACTACCCGCAGGCCAGTGCCCTGCTCGGCCAGCACCGGTTGCTGGCGGGCAATCTGATCCACCAGCGCCGCGCCGACGCCGCCGACCCCGACCACGAACAGATCGATAAACTGCTGGCTGCCAAAGAAGTTCTGGTGACACGCCTTGATGGCTTCCGCCACCTTGCGATCCCGCACCACGGCCGAGATGGAGCGCTCGCTCGACCCTTGGGCGATGGCGACGATATTGATGGAGGCTTGCGCCAGCGAGGTGAAGAAGCGGGCCGCCATCCCCTTGCTGGTGCGCATGCCGTCACCGATCAGGGAGATGATCGCCAGATCGCTGATGATATCCAGCGGCTCCAGCAGCTGGTTTTTGAATTCCAGCTCGAACTCACGCTCCAGCACCTTGCGGGTCTTCTCCTGGTCGTAGCTGTGGATACAGAAGCTGACGCTGTACTCGGAAGATGACTGGGTGATCAGCACGATACTGACCCCGGCACGGGAGACGGCGGAGAAGATGCGACCGGCCATGCCGACCATCCCCTTCATGCCGGGGCCGGAGACGTTGAACATGCACATGCCGGACAAGTCGGAGATGGCCTTCACTTTCAGGTCATCGTCGCCGCTCTCGGGACCGATCAGGGTGCCCGCCCCTTGCGGGTTGAAGCTGTTCTTGATGAGGCAGGGAATGTGGAACTGGGCCACAGGCGCGATGGTTTTCGGGTGCAGCACCTTGGCGCCGAAGTAGGAGAGCTCCATCGCCTCCTTGTAGGAGAGGGTTTTCAGCAGATAGGCATCCGGCACCAGACGGGGGTCACAGCTGTAGCAGCCCTCGACGTCAGTCCAGATCTCGCAGCACTCGGCATCGACACAGGCGGCCAGTACGGCGGCGGAGTAGTCGGAGCCGTTGCGGCCCAGTAGCACGGTTTCACCCTTGTCGCTGCCACCGGTAAAGCCCGGCATCAGGTAGAGACATCGCTGCTTTTCTGCCACAACAGGACGTAAGCCCTTGGCGGCAAAGCGCACCCGGGAGGCTTCGATATCGACGTGAGCTTCCAGATAGCCGCCGTCGGTGGCCAGCAACTCTTCCGGCACGATCAGATCCACTTCCAGACCGCGCACCCGCAGCAGCTCGTGCATAAAGGCGATGGAGAGGTTCTCGCCACGGCTCAGGATGCGCGCCTGCACGTTGTCCGGGCAGAGACCCAGCAGACGAATGCCCTGCATCAGCCGCTCAACCTGATCCAGCTCGGCAGTGAGACGGGCCAACAGCGCCTTGTCATCCAGCGCCGGATAAGCCGCCTTCAACCCGGCCAGCAGGCGGGAGAAGATGCCATTGACTTCAAACAGGGTAGAACTGGCATCCATGCCGCGACTGGTCTGTTCCACCAACGCCACCAGATGATTGGTCACCTTGGCAGGCGCAGACAGCACCAGGGCTACCTGAGATTGGCCGTGGGTGTTGACCGCGATATCGGCCACCCGTAAAAAACGCTCTGCATCGGCCAGTGAAGACCCGCCAAATTTCAACACTCTCATCGCTTTCTCTCCCTGTAAATCTATGAAATTCAATCTAAAAACCAATCCAACAAAAAGGCCCGTACTGGGTGGGTACGGGCCTTTTTTGATTTCTGTGCTTGTTCGTCAGCGCATCAACCGGCCCCAGTGCCACCTGTGGTGGTACCGGTAATAATGGTGGTAGTGATGACGTTGGTGAATAACTGCATGACGAACACTCGTTGACGAAGCTGGCTTTTAGCAATACCGCGGCGGGCCTTGGGCTGTCAACTTAAACCTCTTTGCTACTTGCGCCCAAATCGGCGCGCAAGGTCTTTGCAGAGCAGGTGGAGCATGTTCAAATCCCGCTGCGGCAGCATGGGTACTCGGTCCATCACCCACTGATGCAGTTTTTCATCCTGCGAAACTCCGAGTTCACCCAGCAATTCTGCTGTTTTGCTTTTCAGCACTCGAACCTGCCCGGCGTTATCAAAATTTTCTGCTACCGCAGCGGCGCAATCGGCGTTCAGCTCATCCATCAGCTGACTCATCTCGTAGGCGTAGAGCATGATCGCCTGCCCCAGATTGAGGGACGGGTAGCTCACCTTGAGGGGCAGATAGCTGATGAGATCGACCTCGGCCAGCTGCTCGTTGGAGAGTCCTGACTCCTCGCAGCCAAAGACGATGGCCACCTTGCCGAGGGATGGCTTGGCGCGGATCTGCTCGCGGATCTCCCCCGGCGTGAGGTAGTGCTGGTAGCGACCGCGCTCACGGGCGGTGGTGGCGATCACCAGATCCATATCCGCCAGCGCCTCGGGCAGGGTGTCGAACGCCTCGGCCTGAGTCAGGATCTCTTGGGCGCCGTGAGCCACCCAGCTCGCCTCTTCCTCTTCATGTACCCGGCTCGCTACCAGTCGCATGGCATCGAATCCCATGGTTTTCATGGCGCGGGCAGCAGCCCCCACATTCGCAGGGCGGGCAGGTGCCACCAGGACAAAATAGAGCTTCATCGGGTTTCCTCACAGGCCGGACGGCCTCTCAAACAGACAGCAAACAGTCGCTAAACCATCAGCAAAACAGGGGCGCAATCTACCGTTTATCCCCGAAAATTGCCACTTGAACAGACGTTTGAATGTTGCGATAGTGGCCTGACGTGTGAACGAATTACACGCAATCCTTCGCGCTATCGGCCCGACAGATCACAAGGAAGAGAGAGATGCAGCAGCCATTGGAACAGGCCGTCGCCGAGACTATCTTGCAACGCTTCGAGTCGTTTTACAGCCGGTTTCTCGAGATAACCCAGGGCAGCAAGAGCCGCTTCGAGAACAGTGACTGGCTGGGGGTACAGCTCGCGGGACGCGAGCGTATTCGCCTCTATGACCACCATGTGGGGGCCACCGCCAGCTCCATCCGCCAGATGATGGGGGAGCACCACGCCACCCAGGAGCTGCTCAAACGGGTCAAAAGCGCCTTCAGCGATCTGCTGCCCCGTTGTGACAACTTCGAGGTGGCGGAGTCCTTCTTCAACTCCGTCTATCGCCGGATCTTTCGCCATCGCAACATCCGCGACGAGAACCTCTATATCCACCCCTTTGTCAGCCGTGGCGACAAGCCCGATCTCAGCGCATTGCTGCGCATCTATCGCACCGATCTGGCCCACCTGCCGCAGACCTTGAGCCAGCTTTTGGGGGATTACAGCTTCACCCTCCCCTACGAGGACAAGCAGCGGGATATTGTCGACATCCACCGCCATCTTGCCGAGAACGGCCCGCAAATCCTCCATGACGAGCCGTTTGCCATCGAGCTATTGAAAGAGGTGTTCTACCGCAACAAGGGGGCCTATCTGGTGGGACTGATCCGGGCCAGGGATCAGGTGTTCCCCTTTATCCTGCCCCTGCTCAGCACCGGCCACAGCATCTATGTGGATACCGTTATCTTCGAACCGGATCTCGCCTCCATCGTGTTTGGTTTCGCCCGCGCCTACTTCATGGTCTATGCCCGCGAACCGGCACTGTTTGTCGCCTTCCTGCGCCAGATCATGCCCCACAAGCCCGATTACGAGATCTACAACGCCATCGGTTGCCAGAAGCATGGCAAGACCGAGCTCTATCGCCACTACCGCCACCATCTGGCCCAGAGTCGGGATCAGTTCATCATCGCCCCCGGCATCAAGGGGATGGTGATGAGCGTGTTCACCCTCCCCTCCTACGATGTGGTGTTCAAGGTGATCAAGGACGAGTTCACTCCCCCCAAGGATGTGAGCCACGAGCAGGTGAAGGCGAAGTATCGGCTGGTCAAACAGCACGATCGGGTTGGCCGCATGGCCGATACCCAGGAGTTCACCAACTTCGAGTTTCCGCTGGATCGCATCTCGCCGGAGCTGTTGGCCGAACTCAAGACGGTGGCGCCGTCGGCCCTCACCATCAGCGATGACAAGCTGGTGATCAAGCACCTCTATACCGAGCGCAAGATGATCCCGCTCAACCTCTATCTGGACAAGGCGGACGAGCAGCAGACCCGCCTCGCGCTGGAGGAGTACGGCAACGCCATCAAGCAGTTGGCGGCAGCCAACATCTTCCCGGGGGACATGCTGTTCAAGAACTTTGGCGTCACCCGTCACGGCCGGGTGGTGTTCTACGACTACGACGAGATCTGCTACATGACGGAGTGCAACTTTCGCCAGATCCCGCCGCCCCGCTACCCCGAGGATGAGCTGTGCGCCGAGCCCTGGTACTCGGTGGCCCCCAACGACATCTTCCCCGAGGAGTTCGCCACCTTCCTGCTGCAAAAGCCACTGGTGCGGGAGATCATGTTGCAACTGCACAAGGAGATGTTCGACGCCAACTACTGGAAGATGCTGCAGAGCAACATCAAGGTGGGGGTGTTCGAGGATGTCTATCCCTACCGGCGCAAGAAGCGCTTCAAGTACCAGCGCGGCGGCTGATCCCGCAGAGCCCGCGCAAATGGCAGCAACGAAAACGGGGTGGCCCAAGCCACCCCGTTTTGCTGACCGCTCTGCGACTTAACTGCTGCGACGGCGGATCACCCCTTCTTGCATGGTGCTCGCCACCAGCATGCCATCACGGGTAAAGAACTGGCCACGTACCAAACCGCGACCGCCGCTGGCGCTCGGGCTGTCTACCACGTAGAGCAGCCAGTCGTCGAAGCGAAAATCCCGGTGGAACCACATGGAGTGGTCGATGGTGGCCACCTGCATCCCCGGCTCCCAATACGACACCCCGTGGGGCTGCAGGGAAGTGAGCAGGAAGTTGAAGTCGGAGGCATAAGCCAGCAGGTATTTGTGGATCCGCAGATCGTCCGGCATCTGGCCGTTGGCCTTGAACCAGACGTGACGCACCGGATCCTGCACCGTCGGCCGAATAGGGTCGACCAAAGTGACCGGACGCATCTCGATGGGCTGCTCGCAGAGGATCTTGTCGCGCAAGGAGGCCGGGATCAGGTTCTCGTAGGGGCGCACCAGCTCCAGCTCGCTCTTGAGCTCTTCCGGCGGGGTGATGCCGGTGGGCATCTGCGCCTGATGCTCGAAGCCATCGGCGGGCACCTGAAACGAGGCGTTGAGGTAGAAAATCGGCTTGCCGCCCTGAATAGCCTTGACCCGACGGGTGGAAACGGTCTGGCCGTCGCGGATATTCTCCACGTCGTAGACGATGGGGCGGGTCACATCCCCCGGACGCAGGAAGTAGGAGTGAAAACTGTGAACCTGACGGCCGCTCTCGACCGTCTGCTTGGCGGCTGACAAGGCCTGCCCCATTACCTGTCCGCCAAACACGGCCCGCAGACCGAGATCCTGGCTCTGGCCCCGAAACAGGCCCTCCTCGATTTTTTCAAGCGCCAGCAACGCCAGCAGCTCATCAAGTACCTTACTCATCGTTCACTCCTCTATCAGAGCCGCACAGGCTAGCAAGACCTCATCCATGGCGCAATCTTTTGGCTGACGGTTAATGACACCCTAATACAAGAAAGGAGGCTCAATAGCCTCCTTGGTTTATTCACGACTCAACCAGACATAATAATTGTCAGTTATTTGAGAAAAGAGCCTTGGTTATTCCCATTTCCAATCCCCTCACTTCGGCCAGCCCTTTAAGACGACCAATACATGAGTATCCCGGATTTGTTTTCTTTTTCAGATCATCAATCATCTGATGACCATGATCTGGCCGCATGGGGATAAGTCTATTATCACCATCTTTCAGCCGACGCTGTTCTTCACGAACTATTTCCAATACCACATTATACATATCGACATCTCCATCAAGGTGAGCCGCTTCGTGGAATGTCTTGGGGTTATCTTCACGTTTGGTGGAACGTAGATGTGTGAAATAGATACGATTCCCGTAACGCTTGATCATATCAACCAGATCATTATCCCCACGAACACCATACGAACCGGTACACATGGTAATACCATTGACCTGACTGGGAATTCGGTCAACCAGCCACGCAATATCCTCAATGGTGGAAACAATACGCGGCAACCCCAAGATCGGGCGGGGAGGATCATCCGGATGGACAGCTAAGCGGACGCCTGACTCTTCACACACAGGTACGATTTCATCGAGAAAATAGGCCATGTGCTCCCGCAAACGGTCTTTGTCGATATCCTTGTATTTATCCAAATGTACCTGAAATGCCTCCAGAGTATAGCCCTCTTCGGCACCAGGCAAACCTGCGATAATATTGCGAGTGAGCGTCTCTATTTGCTCCACGCTCATACCGTGAAAATAGCTCAGCGCTTGTTGTTGTTCTTCCTGAGAGTATTCATGAGTCGCGCCAGGACGTTTCAGGATATAGAGCTCAAAAGCAGCAAATGCGATATGATCGAAACGTAGTGCACGGGAACCATCCGGCATCTCAAACTCAAGGTCTGTTCGGGTCCAATCCAGCACCGGCATAAAGTTATAGCAAATAGTATCAATACCACAGGCGGCCAGATTACGGATCGACACTTTATAATTATCAATCCATTGCTGATACTGGCCTGAATGTGTCTTGATCTCTTCATGTACTGGCACACTTTCTACCACAGACCAGGTCAAACCATTTTCTTCGATTAAGGTTTTGCGAGTTAGGATCTCATCCTTACTCCAAATCTGACCATTGGGTATATGGTGCAATGCAGTCACAATGCCCGTTGCGCCAGCCTGTTTTATATCGTTCAAGGTTACCGGGTCATCAGGACCATACCAGCGCCATGTTTGTTCCATATAATAAAACCCTCATATCTTTGTTTAAATTATTTCGTCAAATTAATTGGATAGGATGAAAATAAAAAACCATCAAACTCAGGAGCATCTATATCAGAAAGTTCCATTAATCGTATTTTTACATTTTCGAGATGTGACCACATCGCATATTTAGCTGCAGATGAATTTTTTCTCTGCATTGCAGATAATATTTTTTTGTGATCATCCAACCATTCCAATTGATACTCATTGGTAGCTATTCTGTTGTGCAAATGCTGCCACATGGGGTTATTCACTCGACATTCCCATGCTTGTCGCCATAGCGCTACCAACATTGAATTATGCGTTGCCTCTGCGATTGCTTGATGAAACTTCATATCACCATCTTCATTTTTACCCATCTCAAGACCTTCAATCTCCATCTCAAGTGCAGCCTTCATTACCTTTATATCAGAAGGTGTGGCTTGGAGTGCGGCAAATTCAGCTATATTACTTTCTAAAAGTTGCCTGGCTTGTATTAATTCAAAAGGCCCTATGAGATGTATAATTTCACTATCATTATCTCTTGAGTTTGTAGAAATAACATAAATCCCAGAACCTTTTTTTACCTCTACATAACCTTCGATTTCCAACATTATGAGTGCCTCTCTAATCACAGAGCGTCCAATTGAAAAGCTCTCAGCAATATCCCTCTCTGGTGGCAATTTATCCCCAATACAATATTTGCCAGAAATAATTTCACTCTTTATTATTTCACCGATCTCTCGATACTGGCGTTTAGACTCATCAGTCATATCTTTCTCACAAGCTTTTGTTAATTGAAAAGACCATAATTCAAAAGATACTGATATGTCAATTAAATAGTTTTAATAAAACGACATCAACCTATTAACTAAAGTAATTCATCGGTACAATTACAATATCAGGAAGGATGATAAATAATGCTAGCAGCGCTATATAAACCATCAAAAATGGAAATACACCTTTAGATACGTCATACACTGTTGTTTTAGAAATACTTGACCCTACATATAGAACAGTCCCTATCGGTGGTGTAATCAGTCCAACTGACAAATTGATAACCATAAGGATACCAAAATAATTTGGATCAATCCCATACATTTTTATAATTGGCATTAGGACTGGAGTGAAAATCAATATCGCAGGAATTAAATCCATAACGCAGCCAACTATTAAAAGAAATAGCATAATGAGAGCCAAAATAATTTTAGGGCTTTCAGTTACATCAGCTAAATTTGCCGCTATTTCTGTAGGGATCTGCGCAACTGTAATTGCAAATGCGGAAACCATCGCAGCAGCTGCTACAAACATCACAACACCAGTCGTTCTAACCGTATTGGAAAAAATGTCAAGAAGAGTCGCCTTATCCAGTCCTTTCCCATAAAAACTAATAATTGCAGCATAGATCGCTGCGACGACGCCAGCCTCCGTTGGCGTGAATATACCACCTCGTAAACCTACAATAAGGATAACTGGCAATAGTAACGCCCAAAATGCATCTTTAAATGCTGCCCAGCGCTCTTTTCCAGATTTTTTGTACATCACAGGCATATCTGTGTTTCTATACAAGAATTTCCACATTAGCCAAAGTGCGCCAGCCATTAACAAACCGGGAACCATTCCTCCCATAAATAATTTTGTAATTGAAACCCCCGCAGTCACTCCAAACACAATCATAGGGATACTTGGTGGAAGAACAACAGCAATAATACCAACTGCACAAACAATACCTGTGGATGTATTTATATTATATCCTCGGGAAGCCATCATTGGTATTAATATAGCGCCCAATGCTGCGGTATCTGCAATTGCAGAGCCAGACAATCCGGCAAAAATTAAACCAGAAATGATAACAACATAGCCTAAGCCGCCTTTTATGTGGCCGACCATACTCATCGCAAAATCAACGATCCGCAACGACAACCCACCATTTTTCATTATTTCACCGGTAAGAATGAAAAATGGAATTGCCATTAATGGAAAGCTATTAACCCCCATTGTAAAGTTTTCTGTTATTATCTGTGGATCAAACATACCCATTGCAAATAACAAAACTATTGCACTAAGCATCATTGATATTCCAATTGGAACGCCAATAAATAATGCGCCAAACAAGACTGAAATAAAAGTCAATAGCATTATAAATATCCTCCCATCATGGCTTGATTGTATTTTTAATAGCCGAACAAAAATATATGCTAGCAGCGAAAGCTGGAGCAAAATATAGCCATGCTGATGATAATTTTGTTGCGGGCATTTGCTGGTCATAAGTCAACATAATAAGATTATATGCTCCAACAAACAAAACCCCCATGACCCCCATACATATACAATTAGAAAATATAGATATAATTTTATTAATTTTTACTGGCAAGATATTAGTAATAATATCGACTTTTAGGTGATTCTTTTCCTTCACACCAATAACAATACCAAAACATACTGTGTAAACAAAACATATCCGAGCAAGCTCTTCAGACCAAGGTAATCCGGAGTTTAAAAAATAACGCATTAATACATTTACAAAAACCAACAAAACCATCAAACTTAACGAAAGTACCGAAATAACTTTAAACAACAAATTAAAATCTATTTTTTTTGTCATAACAACTCTCCTAGCAGAGTTAGCATTAATTTTGCTAACTCTGCTACACATAATAAATTATCAATCAGTATTTTTTGCTAAATTAATACTTTCAATCATAGGCTTAGCCCAAGTGTATGTATTATAATAGTTATCATAGATTGGCTTAGCAGCTGTTCTCATCTCTTGAGAGAATTTCTCATCTGGATATATAATCTCCAACCCTTTATTTTTCAAAAAATCTTTATTCTCTTTCTCAGCAGAGATAGCTAACTCCCACTCCTTCTCTTGGAAGACATTTGCTGCCTCTTGGAAAATGGCCTGATCCTCTGGGCTCATTTTATTCCACGTTTTCAAGCTAAACATAAGCATGCCAGGGGAAAATGAGTGATTGGTTTCCACAATATATTTCTGCACTTCATATAATCCTGACTCTTTGAGCAAGGAGTACGGGTTTTCCTGACCATCAATTACTTTTTGTTCTAATGCTGTGAATACTTCACTTAGTGGCATTGCTTGAGGATTTGCGCCCATCGCTTTTCCCCATGTAACAAACATATCATTATTCGGTACGCGTAATCGAAGACCTTTAAAGTCCTTAAACTCTGCGACACGAACATTTGATGAGGTCACGCGAAAACCATTCACACCCGTAGCCAGAACCTTCACTCCATATTCTTGATATTTCTCTCGAATATCTTTAGCTACATCAGACTGGGTCAATATTTTTTTTGCTTCTTGATTATCTTTAAATAAAAATGGCCATTCCCAAATACCAAAAATTGGATTGGTATTTTGCATCAACAACCCAACAACCCCACCTTCAATGGTTCCTCGCCGAACACCATTGAGTACCTGCTCCTCACCACCAAGCTGATTGTTAGGATAAATTCTTATTTCATATCGACCTTGTGTTTTATCCTCTACTATTTTCTTAAAATAGTTAGTTAGTGCTACGCTTTGCGGATGTGTGTCAGACATAAAATGTCCAATTTTTATCACTTGAGCTGCATGTACTGCACCACTGAACAGAAAGCTGAATACAGCAACGGCGCTAAGTGTTTTTTTATAATTCATTTAACTCACCTCAAAAGGTAGAAATCTTAAAAAATGGTACAGCTGTATGAATCAATTATGATGTTATTATGGCATTTACTTTTAGATATTTTTCCGGGTATTCAGATAGTTCCTTCACTAACGCCGGGATGTCTTCTAATGATACAACCTTACTAATCACCTCTGAAGGTTCAATAATATTTTCAGAAAGAATAGTCAACGCCTCATCAAATTCCCCAACACTAGTTCTTGACCCACTAATGGTCAGCTCCTTATAAGTGATGAGGTTGGTTTTTAGTGGGGTTTCTGTTTTAGGCCATCCCGTCAAAGCAATTCGTCCAGAAAATGCGGCCAGTTCGAGAGAAAGTTGAATTGAGGCATTTGCTCCTGATGCTTCAATTACTACCTCAGCCATTCTCCGGTTAGTTATTTTACTAATCACAGCTACAACATCTTCATTCTTGGCATTAATAACATGAGATACACCAAGATTTTTAGCATGCTGCAAACGGGTATCCACTATATCAACTAAAATAGGGATTGCTTCGTACTTACGCATGGCTGCAAGGGCTGCAAGCACACCTATCGCCCCCGCCCCAATTATTACTACATGCTCACCATTTTTTAGTTTTGTTTGATGAATTGCGTGTAGAGCTATTGTTAACGGCTCTGCTAATGGAACCGAGTCAACAGATAACGTTTCAGGTACTTTATGCAACATATGTGCAGGGTGTGATATAACCTCTTGCATTCCCCCATCTATGTGAACACCTATAACTTTTAATTGTTCACAACAGTTTGTTCTACCTATACTACAGGGATAACATGAACCACAATAAATATATGGATCAAGAATAACTCGGTCTCCCAAGTTAATCGTCGGTAACATTCCATCACCAGTTTCAATCACACGACCAACAATTTCGTGTCCTATTATTCTTGGATAAGTTACCAGAGGATTAACCCCTCTATATGCGCCAATATCAGATCCACAAATCCCTACTGATTCGACTCTGATTAACACCTCGCTACTTTTCTTTTTGGGGTAAGGGACTTCCTGAATCGCAATATGACTTGGCGAACATAGCTTTACACATTTTACATACGACATAAGATTCGACTCTCTCCAAGAATAAATGCATGTGCTTCATCCTTGACTACCGCCCAAAATTGGTCAACCAACGTATGGCTTTTTTGTAGGCACCATCACAAACACAGTATGTAAATCGACCAGTCGTGTTATTAAGATCCCATTTTTAGATCGCTTCTTGTGCGCGATCATTGACTATGCTGCCTGATAAATGTCCTACTTTAGGTTCAACCTCACAATTGGTTGACCAAATCAATCAGCATTCACAGCTTGCTTTTGAGAGGAAACAGTTGGCATGAAAACAGCTTCAAACAACATAAAACACATTAAATTTCAAAGAGATATACTAGAAACACGTATGCTTCATATCGGATTTGGAGCATTTCATCGAGCCCATCAGGCCTTGATCACTCACGAGACAGTCATGGTAGATGGCAGTGACTGGGGGATCTGTGAGGTCAACCTGTTTGGTGGAGAGGAATTGATTCGCTCCCTCAGAGCGCAGGATCACCTCTACACCGTCCTAGAGAAGGGCGCTGAGAGCGTACAACCTAAAGTGATTGGTTCTGTGGTTGAGTCACTACATCCAACCTTTGACGGCATTTCCGCCATCCTCGAGAAGATGGCAGAACCGCAAGTAGCCATTGTATCCATGACGATCACTGAAAAAGGCTATTGCGCAGACCCTGCTACCGGGCAGTTCAACCCGCAAAATCCGTTGATCCAGCACGACTTGCAGCACCCTGATGCCCCCACTTCCGCCATCGGCTGCATCGTTGCCTCCCTGCGCCTGCGCAAAGAGCGTGGACTCCCTCCCTTTACAGTCATGTCTTGCGACAACGTGCAGGAAAATGGTCATGTTGCACGTCAGTCAATTCTGGGATTTGCCGAACTACTCGATGGAGACCTGGCATCCTGGATCCGTGAGCAGGTCACCTTCCCTTGCACCATGGTCGACCGCATCGTACCTGCTGCCACCCCGGAGACGCTGGCAGAGATTGAGCAAGCCACGGGCGTTTATGACCCCTGCGGCATCGCCTGCGAACCATTCCGGCAATGGGTAATTGAAGATAATTTCGTCAACGGCCGCCCCAACTGGAATCTGGCTGGTGCCGAATTTGTCAGCAATGTCGTGCCCTTTGAAGAGATGAAATTGCGCATGCTGAACGGCAGCCACTCATTCCTGGCCTATCTCGGCTATCTCGGGGGATACGCTCATATCGCAGACACCATGACCAATCCGGCCTACCGCCAGGCAGCGCTTGAGCTGATGCTCAATGAACAGGCGCCGACCCTGAACATGCCTGTTGGTACGGATCTCGATGGATATGCCCAACAACTGATCGCACGTTTCACCAACCCCTCGCTCAAACACCAGACCTGGCAAATCGCCATGGATGGTAGTCAAAAACTGCCACAACGTATGGTCGACTCCGTCCTCTTCCATCTGAAGAACGGCAGTGATTACCGCCATCTGGCATTAGGCATCGCCGGATGGATGCGTTATGTCAGCGGTAAGGGGGAAAACGGTGAGGTGATCGATGTCCGGGATCCCCTGTTCCACCGCTTCCAGGCTATCTATGCAGAGCTCGGTCTCAGCAGCAAGGTGGTCAAGCCACTGCTAGCCATTGAATCTATTTTCGGGACGGAGCTGCCGCAACATAATGGGTTTGTCGATGCGGTGACGCAGGCCTATGAGCAGTTACTTACCTACGGTTCTCGCCACTGTGTCGCGGCGTTGTAAATACATTAATTCAACAATAGTAAGAGGGATGAATGAAGTCTTTACTATGCAGTGATTGTTTGTTGAATAGCGAATCAGCACACAATTCAGATGGCAGTGCATCAAGTAGTACAAACGGAGATCTCACATGAAACGGATTGCCCTGCTCGGGGAGTGCATGATTGAGCTCAATGGCAAGCCCTTTGGCGACATGCAGCAGGCATTTGGGGGCGATACCCTCAATACCGCCATCTATCTCGCGCGAGCCTCCCAACGCACCGATATTCAGGTGCACTACCTGACTGCCATGGGCCAGGATCCTCTCAGCCAGCAAATCATCGCGCGCTGGCAACAGGCCGGGATCGACACCAGTGCGGTGCTCATCGATCAACAGCGTCATCCCGGCCTCTATCTTATCCAGCTTGATGAGCAAGGCGAGCGCACCTTTCTCTACTGGCGCAACGATTCGGCTGCCCGCTATCTGATGCAGCACCCGCACTTACCACAGCTCCAGCAGGCCGTCAGCAGTGTGGATGCGATCTATCTCAGCGGCATTTCGCTGGCGATCCTGCCAGCGGCAGATCGGCAGGCTCTGCTGCAGTGGCTGGGTGAACTGCACCGGGCGGGCGTCGAGATCATTTTTGACAGCAATTATCGTCCCGCCTTGTGGCAGAGTCCGGCCGATGCCCGTGCCTGTTACCAGCAACTGCTGGCCATCACCGAGCTGGCACTGGTCACCGATGACGATGAACAGGCCCTGTGGGGAGATAAGGATGTGGCGCAGACCCTGCAGCGGCTCAAGGTTGCCGGGGTGCAGCAGGCCGTAGTTAAACAGGGGGCAGCCGGTTGTTGTTATCAAGCCCTGCACACAGGGCTCCCTGCCATCACCATCCCTACCCAAGCCGTCAGCAAGGTGGTTGATACCACCTCGGCCGGTGACTCCTTCAATGCCGGTTTTCTGGCTGGCTACCTGCAAGGACGGGCAATCGACGAATGTGCCCGCATGGGCCACCGACTGGCGGGGATCGTCATTCAGCACAAGGGGGCAATTATTCCGGAAAGTGCCACCCGCAGTGTCACCGACAGCTTCATCAGGCCACAGGCCAGCCAACCGGCATCACACTAAACGAGGTCAACCGAATGTCATCCATTACTGAACAACTGCAAGCCCTGAAAGTGATCCCGGTGATCGCCATCGAGCAGGCTGAAGACATCATTCCATTGGGGGCGGCACTGGCCAATAACGGTCTGCCGGTTGCCGAGATCACCTTCCGCTCCGCCGCCGCGGTCGATGCAATTCGGCTGCTGCGCCAGAGCCAACCAGAGATGCTGATTGGCGCAGGCACAGTGCTTAATCGCGAGCAGGTGATCGCAGCCAAAGAGGCGGGTGCCACCTTTATCGTCTCGCCCGGCTTTAACCCCAATACGGTCAAGGCCTGTCAGGAGCTAGACATCCCGATCATTCCGGGGGTCAATAACCCCAGCACCATTGAAGCTGCGCTGGAGATGGGGCTGACAACCTTGAAGTTCTTCCCGGCCGAAGCATCGGGTGGCGCTGCGATGATCAAGGCGCTGCTGGCACCCTATACCCAGATCAAGCTGATGCCCACCGGAGGGATCTCGACTCACAATATCAATGAATACCTGGCCATCCCGCGGGTCATCGCATGTGGTGGCTCCTGGATGGTCGACAAGAAACTGATCGCAGAGAAGCAGTGGGAAGAGATCGGCCGACTTACTCGTGAAGCGGTGGCACAGGTCCAATAGTATTGCCACATGGCAACGCACTTACAAAAAAGGCCCGCACCATCTGGTGCGGGCCTTTTGCTTGGCCGACTGCGCGCTCTTTGTCAGCGCGCAGTTCGCAACGCATTGCAGCTTACTTGCTGCCGGTACCCGAGTTGCGGGTAGAGGCTTGTGGCTTGCGACGGGCGGTGGTGCTGCGGGCGCGCGGCTCCATGCCTTGCATATCCTTGTGACGCTTGACGGCACGGCGGATCTGGGCGGCCTGCTTGTGACGACTGGTTTTGCCATCTTGTTGCAGGTCAACCTTGGATTCGGTCTCCGGCTGCAGATGCACCAGACCACGCAGGTAGTTCACTTCCGGCAGTTTCAGCTCCTGCCAGCCACCACGGGGGATGCCACGATCCAGGGTCACGTCACCATACCGGATCCGCATCAGGCGGCTCACCTGCACTTCCTGTGATTCCCACAGACGGCGCACTTCACGGTTGCGACCTTCGGTCAGGGTGACGTTGAACCACTGGTTCAGACCTTCGCCGCCAGCCGGTTTGATCTTGTTGAACTTGGCGGTGCCATCTTCCAGCTGCACGCCTTTGCGCAGGCGCTGCAGCATGGCTTCGGTGATCTCGCCAAACACACGTACCGCGTATTCACGCTCTACCTGGTGGCTCGGGTGCATCAGACGGTTGGCCAGCTCACCGTCGGTGGTGAACAGCAACAGACCGGAGGTGTTGACGTCAAGGCGGCCAACCGCAATCCAGCGGGCACCTTCCATCTTGGGCAGACGATCAAACACGGTGGGACGACCTTCCGGATCGTGACGGGTACACATCTCCCCTTCCGGCTTGTGATAAGCCAGCACGCGGCAGATGACCTCTTCCGCGGCACGGGTCTTGATCTGGTGACCATCTACCCGGATCACGGCGTTCACTTCGACGCGATCCCCCAGTGTGGCGACCTTGCCATCCACACTGACCCGACCTGCGGTGATCAGGGCCTCCATCTCACGACGGGAGCCGTGACCCGCGCGGGCCAACACTTTTTGCAGTTTTTCACTCATCGGGGTTACCTGATTGTTGATCGCTGCCACCCTCCGCCATTGGCATGGGGGGCAACGGGGGTTGCAGATCCGGATCCAGCTCGGGGAGCTGTTCCAGACTCTGCAGATTAAAATAATCCAGAAACTCTCTGGTGGTGGCGAGCAGCTCGGGGCGGCCTGCCACCTCTTTGTGGCCGATGCTGCGCACCCAACCACGTTCTTTCAAGGTATTCACTATCTGGCTCGACACCGCCACCCCGCGGATCGCTTCGATCTCGGCACGGGTGATGGGCTGGCGATAGGCGATCAACGTCAGCGTCTCCATCACGGCGCGGGAATAGCGGGGCGCCCGCTCGCTCCAGAGCCTTGATAGCTCCTCGGCATACTCCTGACGCGCCTGAAAACGCCAACCGGAGGCGACCTCTTTGAGCTCGACCCCCCGCGTACTGTAATCTTGCCTGATCTCGGCCAACAGCAGCTGAACATAGCGGCTGGTCACCGGATAATCCGCCAGCACGCTGCTTTTCAGCTCGCTGACGTTGAGCGGGCGACCGGCCACAAACAACGCCGCCTCGATCAGGGTTTTTAAACGTTCAGTGGGCAGCGCCATGGTTGCCCTCCTCACGCTGGCTGGCCAATGCAAAATAGATTTGGCCCAACGGTTGGGCTTGCAGGACCCAGATCAGCTGTTCCTTGCACAGCTCCAGCAGGGCCAAAAACGTCACCAACACGCCCATGCGTCCCTCTTCGGCACGCAGCACCTGCTCAAGGCGCAAGGTTTGGCCCAACGAGAGCATGGCGAGGATCTCCGCCATGCGCACCCGGGTCGGGATCTGTTCGCGGCGGATCTGGTGATGTTCGAAATGAGTCGCGCGTTTTACCACACTTTGCATATAAAGAGCGAGCTCAACCAGCGAAACATCGGGCGCCAGTGGTTTGAGAGCGCCAAAATCGGGGGGCAAGGCGGTGGCGATAAAGATCTCCCGCTCCACCCGTGGCAGCTCATTGAGCCGCTCGCCCCCCACTTTGAACCGCTCGTACTCCTGCAGGCGACGAATAAGGGTAACCCGCGGGTCTTCCCCCTCCTCCTCATCTTCCAGCTCCGGCGCTTTGGGCAGCAGCAGGCGGGATTTGATCTCTGCCAGCCAGGCCGCCATCAGCAGATACTCTGCCGCCAGCTCAAGGTTGAGCCCCTGCATCAGCTCCACATACTCCATGTACTGGGCAGTGATCTGCAGGATCGGCAGGTTGAGAATATCAAGCTGCTGGCGCCGGATGAGGTAGAGCAGCAGATCGAGCGGCCCCTCGAAGGTATCGAGGAACACCTCAAGCGCATCGGGCGGGATGAACAAGTCCTGGGGCAGCTCGTGATAGGGCTGCCCCAGTACCCGCGCGATGGGGGATGGGATGGCTTGGGGGAGAACGGACTCCCCCGCTGACTCCGCGATATGTGCGCCCACCTGGGGCGTGACCGTCACGGAGACAGGATCAGCAGACTCACTCAAACGGGGTCGGATCTCCGGCACCGCGACGACGCAGCACCGGCTCGTCGTCAGAGAAATCCACCACTGTGGTGGGCTGCTCGCCCAGATAACCGCCGTTGACCACCAGATCGATCTGCTTGCCCAGCTTGTCGAAGATCTCTTCCGGATCGAACTCGGCCATCTCGGAGTCCGGCAGGATCAGGGTAGTGGAGAGCAGCGGCTCGCCGAGCGCCTCCAGCAGTGCCTGGGCAATCAGGTTATCCGGCACCCGAATACCAATGGTCTTCTTCTTCTCGTTCATCAGGCGACGTGGCACCTCTTTGGTCGCCTTGAAGATGAAGGTGTAGGCGCCCGGGGTGTTGTTCTTGATCAGGCGAAACGCGCCATTGTCCACTTTGGCGTAGGTGGCGATCTCGGAGAGATCACGGCACACCAGGGTGAAGTCGTGGTTGGCATCGAGGCGACGGATGCGGCAGATGCGCTCCAGCGCCCCCTTGTCACCCATCTGACAACCCAGCGCATAGCCGGAATCGGTCGGGTAGACGATGACGCCACCGTTCTGGATGATCTGTACCGCCTGACTGATCAGACGGGCCTGAGGATTTTCCGGATGTACGTAAAAATGCTGACTCATAGCTTGTTCTCGCAATGGGGGCAGCAATACCTGCCCGCTCGTATGGTCACGGGTTCCAGACCCATGACACTACCTTAACCTGTTTGTGGCCACTTCACCTGCTTGCGGCCACTTCGCTAGCGTCGTTAGCGACTCGCCAGCAGCTCTGCGTGTTGCTCGGTGGTGAGTCCAAAGTGACCGGGATAGGCCAGCCACAATATGGCCATTCCCTCTTGCCCGTTTTGTTTCCTATTGCGCTGGTGCCATTAGCGGCTCGCCAGCAGCTCTGTGTGTTGCTCGGTGGTGAGCCCAAAGTGACCGGGATAGGCCAACCAGACCGGCATGCCCTCTTTGGGCAACCAGAGGTGGCGACCCAGCTCGGTCCAGTTGGAAGGGAAGTGAAAATCCGATCCCACCGAAATGCACAGGTCGTGATCCTTGGCCCACTGACCGAGGTTGGCCCGCTCCTGCGGGCTCTGCTGGGGCAACGACACCTCCATGGCATCACCACCGGCCGCCTTGAAGGCCACCAGCAAGCGCTTGATCCACTTGGCGGTGAGACCATAACGGCTGGGGTGAGCCAGAACCGCCAGCCCGCCAGCGGCGTGAATGGCGCTGATCGCCTCGCTCATCTCTGGCCATTCGGCCGGCACATAGCCTTTATTTCCACGGCTCAGGTACTTCTTGAATACCTTCTGCATGTTGTCGGCCACCCCGCGCGCCACCAGCACCCGGGCAAAGTGAGCACGGGTCACGGCGGCGTCACCGGCCAGCGCCTTGGCCTCTTCATAGGTGCCGGGGATCAGGCACTTCTCCAGACGACGCCCTATTTCCAATGCCCGCGCCTCGCGACGAGCCCGTTGGCCAGCTAAAAATGCCACCAGTAGCGGATTTTTTTCATCCACCCCCAGCGCCACGATATGGATCTCGTGGTGCTCCCAGCCAGTGGAGATCTCGACCCCGCTCACCAGTCGCAGCGGCAGTTGCTCACTCTCGATGGTGCGGCGAACTTCATCAAGGCCATCAAGGGTGTCGTGGTCAGTAACCGCTAACACCTCGACCTGTTTCTCGGCGGCGCGGCGCACCAGTTCGGCCGGGCTCAGCACCCCGTCGGAGGCAGTGGTATGACAGTGCAGATCGAATCTCATCAGGTAATTCCGCTCTCGTGGTCAGGTCACCATTCATGGCAAATCGGTGAAAGAAGGCTAAAAAGCGACTTGACTTGGCCGCGGCTTTATCGTTTTCTGTAGGCACTTCATTGCAAACATCTTTTTACAGGATTTTATCATGCAAACGACAATCACCCTGAAAGCAAGCTGGTGGTGGCACACTCCCTGACATGCGGGCGTGTGGTCGTTGCTGTATCTGTAATCTGACAGCAAATTAAGAACCCAAATAAAAAGCCCGCTGACCCCAGCGGGCTTTTTTATTATCCGGCAAATGGACCTGTGATGAAACCGAGAATTCAGACAAGAACACTGACCTGGCGATGGCGCCCCTGATGAAACCGCCTAAACCAATTTAATTTTCAAGGAATTCAATGTCATGAACATCGGTAAAACGCATCACACGCAAGGGAACGCACTATGACAGCCACTCATCGCCTTCCTCTGGGTGAATTCGATACCCTCAAACTCAACGCCCCCTACGTGGCTGATCCGCTGGCGCTCTATACCCGCCTCTGTCAGGGTCGCCCCAACAACCTGCTGCTGGAATCAGTCGAGATCGACTCCAAGGCGGGCAAACAGAGCCTGCTGCTGGTAGATGCCTGCCTGCGCATCGAGTGCCATGGCCGCACCGTGCGGGTGCGCACCCTCAACGACAACGGCGCCCAGTTGCAGAGCCTGCTGGCCGAGCGGTTGCCTGCGGTGGTTGCCCGCTCGCTAGTAGATGGCGAGTTGCAACTCGACTTCCCGGCCTCCGATCGGGAGCAGGATGAAGACTCCCGCCTCAAGGGGAGCAGCGTACTGGACGTGCTGCGCACCCTGCAACAAGAGCTGCAGTGCCAGCTGGGCTCTCTTGACGCTAGCGCGAACAGCGAGGCGCTGTTTATGGCGGGCAGCTTCGCCTACGACCTGATCGCCTCCTTCGAGGATCTGCCAGAGGTGCCGGAGGGGAGCAACAACTGCCCCGACTACTGCTTCTATGTGGCCGAGACCCTGATCACCATCGACCATATCGAGCGCTCTACCCAACTGCTGGCCTGCATCTTCGGCGGCGATAGCGACGAGAGCCAGGTGGATGACAGATACACCCGCCTGAGCGAACGGCTCACCGACTTCAAACAGCTTTGCCAACAGCCCCTGAGCGCCGAGCTGGCCACTGCGGCCCTCACCGGCGGCATGAGTGTGGACAAGAGCGACAAGCAGTTCTGCGCCGAGGTGGAGAAGCTCAAGGGCTTTATCCGCCGTGGCGACATCTTCCAGGTGGTGCCGTCCCGCTGCTTCTCCCTGCCTTGCCCTAGCCCCTTGGCCGCCTATCGCCGCCTCAAACAGACCAACCCCAGCCCCTACATGTTCTACGTGCAGGATGAAAACTTCACCCTGTTTGGTGCCTCGCCGGAGAGCGCGGTGAAATTCTGCGCCGCCAGCCGCGACGTCGAGATGTACCCCATCGCCGGTACTCGCCGCCGCGGCTTGAACCCGGATGGCAGCATCAACCGGGATCTCGACGGCCGCATCGAGCTGGAGCTGCGTCAGGACGAAAAAGAGGTGGCCGAACACCTGATGCTGGTGGATCTGGGCCGCAACGACATCGCCCGCATCTCGGAGCCCGGCACCCGCTACGTCAAGGAGCTGCTGAAAGTGGATCGCTACAGCCACGTGATGCACCTGGTCTCCAAGGTGGTCGGCACCTTGCGCTCTGATCTGGACGCCCTGCACGCCTATCAGGCCTGCATGAACATGGGCACCCTCACCGGCGCCCCCAAGATCCGCGCCAGCGAGCTCATTCGCATGGTGGAGGGCAAACGTCGTGGCAGCTACGGCGGCGCCGTTGGCTATATCAACGGCGCAGGCGAGATGGATACCTGCATCGTGATCCGCTCGGCGTTTGTCAAAGATGGCGTGGCCCATGTGCAGGCCGGTGCCGGGGTGGTCTATGACTCCAAACCGCAAGCCGAAGCGGATGAAACCCGCGCCAAGGCAGCCGCCGTATTGGCCGCCATCGCCGCCAGCCATGGCACCTCCCTGCAAGCCCTGAGCGCCCAGCAGGAGCAACATAAGGACGTGAGCCATGACTAATATCTTCCTGCTCGATAACTTCGATTCGTTTACTTACAACCTCGTCGACCAGTTCCGCTCCCTCGGTTATCCGGTGCGGATCTACCGCAACAGCCTGCCGGCGAGCCGCATCATGAGCGAAATCGCTGCCTGCGAAGGGGATGCGGTGCTGGTGCTCTCGCCGGGGCCGGGCGCGCCCCATGAAGCGGGTTGCCTGATTGACCTTATCAAGCTGGCCCGCGGTCAGGTGCCGATCCTCGGTATCTGCCTCGGCCATCAGGCCCTGTGCGAAGCCTACGGCGGCACCGTCGGTGCGGCGGGTGAAATCGTCCACGGCAAGCGATCCCTGATTGAGCACAACGGCCACGGCGCTTTCGCCGGTCTGCCGAGCCCGCTGCCGGTGGCCCGCTACCACTCGCTGGTCGCTACCTATGTGCCGGAAGAGCTGACGGTGATTGCCCACTATCAGGGCATGCCCATGGCCATAGAGCAGCAGGACGACAGGGTGCTGGGCTTCCAGTTCCACCCGGAATCCATCATGACCTCGGAAGGGGCCCGCCTGCTGACTCAGGCACTCGCCCATATCACCCGCCCAGAAAGCATTTTTTCGACACGCGGCGCGCGTTAAGGTAAGGAGACCAACATGCATCAACATCTCAACACCCTCTATCAGGGTCAGTCTCTGAGCCGTGAAAGTACCCGCGACGCCTTCGGCCAGGTGGTACGTGGCGAAGTGGATCCCATAGTGCTCGCAAGCCTGCTGACCGCCCTCAAGATCAAGGGAGAGACCCCGGAGGAGATCGCCGGTGCCGCCGAAGCGCTGCTGGCGGAAGCGCGCGACTTCCCGCGTCCGGACTACGAGTTCTGCGACATCGTCGGCACCGGTGGCGATGGTCTCAACACCATCAACGTCTCCACCACCTCGGCGCTGGTCGCCGCCGCCTGCGGCCTGAAAGTGGCCAAACACGGCAACCGCTCGGTCTCGAGCAAGTCGGGTTCGAGCGACCTGCTCGACAAGATGGGGATCAAGCTCGACATGAGCCCGGTGCAGGCGCGCCACTGTCTGGACGAGCTTGGCATCTGCTTCCTGTTCGCCCCCCAGTATCACGCCGGAGTGCGCCACGCAATGCCGGTGCGTCAGGCCCTCAAGACCCGCACCCTGTTCAACGTGCTGGGGCCGCTCATCAACCCCGCCCGCCCCACCTATCAGCTGATGGGGGTCTATGCCCCCGAGCTGGTGCGCCCCATCGCAGAAACCCTGCTGGCACTGGGGCTGAAAACCGGTATGGTGGTGCACGGTGCCGGGCTGGATGAAATTGCCATCCACGGCCCGACCCAGGTGGCCCAGATCCGTGACGGCGAGATCCGCGAATTCATGATCACCCCGGCTGACTTTGGCCTCGATACCTATCCGGTCAGCGCCATTCAGGGAGGGGAACCGGAAGAGAACCGCGCCATCACCGCCGCCATTCTGGCAGGGCAAGGCACTCCGGCCCACAACGCCGCCATCGCCGCCAACGTGGCCCCGCTACTGCTGATGGCGGGCAAGGCGGCGGATCTCAAGAGCGCGGCGGCACAGGTGCTGGCAGTGCTGGCCAGCGGCAAGGCAGCAGAGCTGGCCACCCAACTGGCCATTCTTAGCCATCAGGAAGCGGGCCATCAGGAGGCATGATGTCAGCCACCACATCGCACAGCAGTCATTCAGAACGCCCGCAGGGCAAGAGCCAGTTTCGCAAGGATAACGAGATGTCAGACCTTATCGCCCCCCATGCTTTTCTGAACATGGCCTCCATCAGCCAGACCATTCTCGGCAAGATCGTGGCGGCCAAGCAGGAGTGGGTTGCCGCCCGCAAGCTGGCCCAGCCGCTGGAGAGCTTCCAGAGCGCGCTGACCCCAAGCGATCGGGATTTCGTCGGCACGCTCAAGGCAGGCTCTACCCGCTTTATTCTGGAGTGCAAGAAGGCCTCCCCCTCCAAGGGGCTGATCCGCAACGATTTCAGCCCGGAGGCCATCGCCGACATCTATGGCAAATACGCCACCGCCATCTCGGTGCTGACTGACGAGAAGTTCTTTCAGGGGGATTTCGCCTTTTTGCCGCGGGTGCGCGCCCGCGTTCAGCAGCCGGTGCTCTGCAAGGATTTCATGATTGACCCCTATCAGGTCTATCTGGCCCGCCACTATCAGGCGGACGCCATCCTCTTGATGCTCTCGGTGCTCACCGACGAGGGCTATCGCACCCTGTTCGCGGTGGCCAAAGAGCTGGGCCTTGGCGTGCTCACCGAGGTGAGCAATGAAGAGGAGCTGACCCGCGCCATCGCCCTGGGCGCGCCGGTGATCGGCATCAACAACCGGGACCTGCGGGACCTGAGCGTCGATCTCAACCGCACCAAACAGCTGGCCAAAGACATTCCCGCCGATCGGGTGGTGATCAGCGAATCCGGCATCAACCACCGCGCTCAGGTGGCAGATCTTCGCCCCTACGCCAAAGGCTTTTTGGTGGGCTCATCCTTGATGGCCGAGCCGGATCTGGAAGCAGCAGTGCGCAAGCTCACTCTGGGTCAGAACAAGGTGTGTGGCCTGACCCGCGCCGAAGATGCCGCTGCGGCCCATCAGGCGGGCGCCGTGTTTGGCGGCCTGATCTTTGTGGCGAAAAGCCCGCGCTACGTGGACATTCCCACCGCCCGTACCGTGATGGCGGGTGCGCCGCTCTCCTATGTGGGGGTGTTTCGCAACGCCCAGCAAGAGACCATCGCCAAAACGGTGGAGGCGCTGGGGCTCGCCGCGGTGCAACTGCATGGGGATGAGGATGCCGCCTATATCGAGGCGCTGCGTCCGCTGCTGCCAGCTGGCTGCCAGATCTGGAAAGCCGTTGGAATCACAAGCGGCGAGCCGCTGCCCGCCCTCGACTATCCGGCGGATCGGCTGCTGCTGGATACAAAAGTGGGCAGCCAGAGCGGCGGCACGGGTCAGGCGTTCGACTGGGCAATGCTGGCCCATCTCGACAAGAGCAAACTGATGCTGGCGGGGGGCCTGAATCCCGACAACGCCCTGCAAGCCGCTCAAGTGGGTTGCCTCGGCCTTGATTTCAACTCGGGGGTAGAGAGTGCCCCGGGCCAGAAAGATGACCACAAACTCGCCGCCGCCTTCGCCGCCCTGCGCGCGCTCTAAGGCGGCCACTGGATCTCTGTATCGTTTTTGATGTTCCGTTTTTGACTCAAGGTATAAGGAAGAAACCATGACCCTGCTCAACCCGTTTTTTGGTGAATTTGGCGGTATGTATGTACCCCAAATCCTCATCCCCGCCCTGCTTCAGCTGGAAAAAGCCTTCGTCGATGCCCAGGAAGACCCGGCCTTTATCGCCGAATTTCAGGAGCTGCTGACCGAGTATGCCGGTCGCCCGACCCCGCTCACCCTGACCCGCAATCTGACCAAGGGCACCAAGACCCGCCTCTATCTGAAGCGTGAAGACCTGCTGCACGGCGGCGCCCACAAGACCAACCAGGTGCTGGGTCAGGCGCTGCTGGCCAAGCGGATGGGCAAAACCGAGATCATCGCCGAGACCGGCGCCGGTCAACATGGCGTCGCCACCGCACTGGCCTGCGCCCTGCTCGGCCTCAAGTGCCGGGTCTACATGGGGGCCAAGGATTGTGAGCGCCAGAAGCCCAACGTGTTTCGCATGAAGTTGATGGGGGCCACCGTCATTCCGGTGCACTCCGGCTCCAGCACCCTGAAAGATGCCTGTAACGAGGCGCTGCGCGACTGGGCTGCCAACTACGACACCGCCCACTACCTGCTCGGCACCGCCGCCGGTCCGCACCCCTTCCCCACTATCGTGCGGGAGTTCCAGAAGATGATCGGCGAAGAGGCCAAGGCCCAGTGCTTCAAGAAAGAGGAGCGGCTGCCCGATGCGGTGATCGCCTGTGTCGGCGGCGGTTCTAACGCCATCGGCATGTTTGCCGACTTCATCGACAACAAAGAGGTGCGCCTGATCGGGGTCGAGCCGGGTGGCCACGGCATCGAGAGTGGCGAGCACGGTGCGCCGCTGGGTCACGGCAGCAAGGGGGTCTTCTTTGGCATGCACTCCTACCTGATGCAGGACAAGCAGGGGCAAATTCAGGAGTCCTACTCCGTCTCGGCGGGGCTCGACTTCCCCTCTGTCGGCCCGCAGCACGCCCATCTGGCCTCCATCGGCCGCGCCGAGTATGTCTCCATCACCGACAAGGAGGCGCTGGACGCCTTCCAGGAGCTGGCCAAATCCGAAGGGATCATCCCGGCGCTGGAGTCCTCCCACGCGCTGGCCCACGCCCTCAAGATGGCCCGCAGTGAACCGGAAAAAGAGCAGGTGCTCATCGTCAACCTCTCCGGCCGTGGCGACAAAGATATCTTCACCGTTGCCGATATCTTGGAAACAGAAAGCTTTGAGAAAGAAGGAACCTGCAAATGAACCGTTACGCACAACTTTTCTCCCGTCTGGATGCGGTCAATCAGGGCGCCTTTGTGCCGTTCGTGATGCTGGGTGACCCCACCCCCGAATTGTCACTGGCCATCGTCGATGCGCTGGTCGAAGGGGGCGCCGATGCCCTCGAACTCGGCATTCCCTTCTCCGATCCGGTGGCGGACGGCCCCACCATTCAGGGTGCCGCCCTGCGCGCCTTCGAGAGCCACACCACCCCGGACGACTGCTTTGAGCTGCTCGGCCGCATCCGCGCCAAGTACCCGCAGCTGCCCATTGGCCTCTTGGTCTACGCCAACCTGGTTTATGTGCGCAAAATTGACGGCTTCTACGAGAAGTGCCAGCAGGCGGGCGTGGATTCGGTGCTGGTCGCCGATGTGCCGGTACAGATGTGCACCCCCTACAAGGCGGCCGCCGACAAGTTCGGTATCGACAGCATCTTTATCGCCCCGCCCAATGGCGATGCCGAGACCCTGAAACAGGTGGCGGAGCTCGGCAGTGGTTACACCTATCTGGTGAGCCGCGCCGGTGTGACCGGCGCTGAGACCAAGGCTGGCATGCCTGTGGATGGCCTGATCAACACCCTGCGCGAGTTCAAGGCGCCCCCCGCCCTGCTCGGCTTTGGCATCAGCGAACCAGCTCAGGTGCGTGAAGCCATTGCCGCTGGCGCCGCCGGTGCCATCTCCGGCTCCGCCGTGGTGAAGATTATCGAGACACACCACCAGAACCCGGAGCATATGCTCACTCGCCTGAAAGAGTTTGTGGAAGGGATGAAGGCCGCGACCAATCGATAAGGGGCGGCATTGACCAAATGCCATTGGCCATGTCTGCGAAAAGGGAGCCTGATAGGCTCCCTTTCTATTTTTTGCTTGTTGCCGCCCCAACGTCTTTGTCCCCTCTCCCCTTGGGAGAGGGTCAGGGTGAGGGAACCCATAATCCCCCGGAATTATCGAATCGTAGGTTCGAATAGCGAAGCGTATTCGGACGTTCGCGATCCAGGCGGAGTTAATCCGAACGCCCGATCTAGCGGATATTCCTGATGGCATGGCTTTAGCACGCAGGACGCGAGGGCGCTGCCCTCGACGGAGTTTCGCCCGCCCTACGGGCTGGGGCGAGTGACTTTGGAAAGACCCAAAGTCACCAAAGGTCTTCTCCCCCGCTTATTCGCCCGACTGACGTCGGGTACCTTCGGCTCACCCTCTTGTCCAACGGCACGCGCCGATGGGCCATCCATGGCCCAGCGCCGCTCGCTCGGCATCCTGCCTCGCGGCCTGGACAAGAGGTCTCGCCTCAGCGAATAAGAGGGGGATCAAAACCGTGCCCGCCTGAGGCTACCGTGCAACAGTGAACAAGCCCCCTCTCCCCTTGGGAGAGGGCTGGGGTGAGGGTATCTTCGCATTCACTAGCAAAGCGAGTGATCACCCAGCACTGGGTGCAATGACTAATTTGTTGATCCAGCACAGATTCCCGCTAAACCCCTCTTCTCAACCCGCCAGGCTCCCCCTTAAGATAGCCAAACGACAATCAACCTCTCGGGAACACTATGGCAGCGATTGTTGATATCTCGCGGGTTAAAAGCAGCGAACTGGGGGCTGTCACTCAGGGGCGGTAGCGTGGTTTTGTAGGTTGATGCAGCGTGTAGCAAAGCCCAGCAGGCGAGCATCATTGCGCCAACCAGAGCGGGATAAACAAGGATGTACCAGATCCGTAAAACAGATTTACAGGTATATTTCGCGGTAAACGTTGGGCTTCACTCCGTTCAGCACCAACCTACGATTTTTAGCCCAACATACGAGATGGAATTATATTCATACATGTATAAAAATAGTCATTAAAAATGCCCCCCGGATAAAATCAAATAAACTCACTTGGTGACTTTATTTTAAGCAATTAAGTCACTTACTACATTTACAGAAATGTATATTTCTATGTTGGAGTATTTATGGATGAAAAATTACTAGAGACTATAGTATCAACACTTGTCTCCGATCTAATTTCCAATGGTAAGTCAATATTCAATGAGCTTGTGGATGAAGGCAATGCATTATTAAAGACGGGAATAAAAAGATATTTAGAAAAGCAACTTGAACGGTACTCACATTTAAAAACCTTATTAAAGGGTAACACTCCTGTTTACATATATGATATCTATTACCCACTAAAACTCTCTCTAAATAATGAGGTATTAAAAACAGACTATATTAGTGATGTATTTAAAAACGTTAATTTTATTACTGTGATTGGTGATGCAGGAAGTGGCAAGAGCACGTTGGTAAAACATTTATTTATAAACTCCATACGACTTAAGTATGCTATACCAATAATGATTGAACTACGATATCTAAATGGAAAATCAGGTAGTTTAAAAGAGCACATTATTGAAAAAATTTTCGAGAATAAAATTTCAGAAAATGAAAGGATAATTGAACGCCTATTACACTCTGGAAAGTTCGTCTTTTTTCTAGATGGTTTCGATGAATTAAATAGCAATAGCAAACAAATAATTGCCAATGAAATAAATGATTTTTGCCATACGTTCTCAGATAATAAATATGTGCTAACTAGTAGACCATACTCAAATATAGAGAATCTGCCATTATTCCATAATTCCTTTATACAGAAACTATCTATAGATAGTGGCGATATTGATGGCTTTGTCTTCAAACAACTTAAAGATGAGGCTGAACTCGCGCAGAAAATAGTTACCTCTATTAGAGAAAACTCAAACTCACATATACAAAGCTTTCTTGCTAACCCGTTGCTATTATCACTTTACATTCTAACATTTCAAAGTAATGCATCAGTTCCAAATAAGAAGTGTATATTCTACAGAAGAGTTATAAATGCATTGTTTTCTGAACATGATAGTAAAACAAAATTAGGTTATGTAAGAGAAAAAGTTAGCGGGTTAGATCAGGAGCAATTCGAAGAGATACTTAAAAAGTTTTGTTTTTTATCTTATTTTGACTCGAAATATGACTGGGATTTTACTTACATTCAATCACAGCTAAAAGTTGTGTCAGGGAAAATTGATTTTGAATTTTCACCATCTAAATTAGTCAACGATCTAAAATCAGCAATTTGTTTATGGGTTGAGGATAATGGAATATATGGATTTGCACATAGATCTCTTCAAGAATACTTTGCTGCATTATTAATTTCCAGCCTAAACCCCGACGATAAAAAACGCATGTATGAAAAGATAATATTGAAACTATCGAAAGCTAGAAGTAGTGAAGCTCATAATTTCCTATCCCTTTTAGAAGAAATGGATAATTTGTATTTCAATAAATATTATACTATTCCCCTGTTAGAGGAAGTGAGACATCATATTAAAAATAACAATGAGCATGAATTAGTTGAAAGCTTTATAAAGTTTTTTATAGATGGACTCAGTGTACCATTGGCAAAGAAAAACAAAAATTATCTCGGCAGAACGAGACTTTTCAGAATTAACATAAATGAGTCATTGGTCTATAAATCTATGTACTTTCATTTGCCCTATACTCGTCCATTGCATGAAGCTCTATCATCAGTAACAGAGAAAAAAGTCGAAAATATTATTTATAATGGTATCACTAAAACTAAAAACAAGGTAAGGAGTCACACAGTAGAGATAAAAGACAGTGTTCCCACATTCTTTTTTGAAGAGTGCTTTGAAAAAGTACTGCCGATTGCAATAACATTTGATTCCTACATTGACAATGCAATTGAAAAAGCGAGAAGTATTATTTCATCCAATGAAACAACCGATAGAGAGTTAGTTGATTTAATATAAATCAATATAAGTCAAATTTAAAAAATTGGATGTCGTACCACTTTACCCACAGCTTAATAAATAACTATTGGTCGACATCCAATAGGTTAAAGATTTACTTACTCCACGTAAAAAATCAAATCTGGGACACCCACCTTTCTGAGCCAGACATGGCATAGCCAACATTCAAAAAAATGGGTGTCCCAGCTCTGCTGCATCTCAGCCCCAAAAGTTAGCCTTGGAAGATTTGATACGTTGCATGACAAAAATCAGCCGAAAAACAAAACAACTGGCCACCCTCTGCTTTTCCCTGTTTCTGTTAAGACTCGGATTTCGCGCCTTTGGCTATGACCTGCTTTATCACAATCCTAATGATCCCTACGGTATATCGGATTTAATTGAAGTGGCGTTAGCTCTCATATATCTGGTGAGCTTGGGTCTCTGCATACTGCATGCCCTGTGGATATTGCTCCGGCACTGGGAACAAGGCGCCTTGGAGGCATCAGCCCTGCTCGCCCTCTGCGCCACCCAGTGGCACAGCTATGACTCTCTTCATCATTTGGCCGCCAGTCTCCGCATCCCCTAGGACCCCTTCCCCACACCCGCCACCCCATCAATATCAGCATCAATACAACCCCCGGCAGCCAGACCCAGTAGAGCTCGGAGAGGATCACAGCTTCGCCTCGGGCGGTGAGATAGGCCTCCAGCTTGAAGGGAGCGACCCGGATCACCTGCCAGGGGGCAAAGAAGCGCTCGTCACACCACGGCCAGAGCCAGCCAACCCCCTTGCCGCCGGTGGTGAGGGAATCGAGCAAGCTGTGGGAGAGCAGAGAGACCAGCAGAAATGACCAGACGGTGACGGCACTGGCCTTAAGCTGGCGGTAAAACAGCATGACCAGAGTGGGCAGAGCAAAGGCGAACAGCAGGGAGTGAGTAAAGCCGCGGTGGCCAAAGACATGGCCATAGGCGACCCCCAGTTTGAAGGCGAGCACATCGGCATCGGGCAGCATGGCGATGGCAACCCCCGCCAGCAGCAGGCGCGGCGGAATAATCCGGCTGCCAAGCCCGAGCCCAAGGCAGAACGGTACGGCGGCGTGAGTGACTATGGTAGGCATATCATAAAGCTCCAACTGAAAACCTGTGCTTACCCTACCCCCGCTCGGTGAAGTGAAGGTGAAGTGCTCTGCCGAATCGATAGCGCCCTCTCATCGTTATCAATGAGCCATAAAAAGACCCCCTCTTGCCTAACGACAAGAGGGGGTCTTTTGTTTTTACCGCTGACTAACCGGCTATCGGGTCAACCATCAGGCCAGTGAGACAAAGATCCCGGCCAGGGTAGCGCTCATCAGGTTGGCCAGAGTGGCAGCCAGCACCGCCTTTAAACCCATATTGGCCACATCGTGGCGGCGCTCCGGTGCCATGGTGCCGATAGAACCAATTTGCACCGCAATAGAGCCCAAATTGGTGAAGCCACAGAGGGCAAAGGTGATGATGATCTGGGTATGGGCACTCAAGCCATCCTTGATCTGGACAAAGTCCAGATAGGCGACGAACTCGTTCATGATCACCTTCTGACCAATCAGCGAACCTGCCGCCATCATCTCGCTGGCAGGCACACCAATCAGCCAGGCCACCGGGGCAAACAGATAACCCAGCAGCTGTTGCAAGGAGAGATCGGCCCAGCCGAACCAATCACCCACGGTAGTGAGACCGGCGTTGATCATGGTGATCACGCTGACAAAGGCCAGCAGGATGGTGCCGATGGCCACGGCGATCTTCATGCCGTTCATGGCACCACCCGCCAGCGCATCGATGGCGTTGCTGTAATCGCTCTTGTCCAACGGGATCTCCTCTTGATCGCACACTTGCTGCTGCTCGGGCACCAGCAGTTTTGCCATCAGCAGACCACCCGGCGCCGCCATAAAGGAGGCAGCAATCAGGTATTTGAGATCTACGCCCAGCGCGGCGTAACCGCCCAGCACCGAGCCAGCTACCGAGGCCATGCCGCAGGTCATCACCGCAAACAGTTCGGAGCGGGTCATGCTGGCGAGGAAGGGGCGAATAAGTAGCGGTGACTCCCCCTGCGAGAGGACGATATTGCCGGTGGCCACCAGAGATTCAGCACGGCTGGTGCCGAGCAGGCGGTGAATACCGCCCCCCAACACCCGGATCACCCACTGCATGATGCCGAAGTGATAGAGCACTGCGATCAGGGAGCTGATAAAGATCACCAGCGGCAGCACCCGCACCGCGAAGATAAAGCCGTTGCTGGCCAGATCGCCAAACACGAAGCTTATCCCGCTATCGGCAAAACCGAGCAGGGCAGAGACGCCATTGCTCATGGCACCAAGAATGGCTTGGCCGGGGGGGAAATAGAGTACCAGCGCGGCAAAGCCGGTCTGCAGGGCGAGCGCACCCAATACCGTTCGCCAGCGGATAGCGCGGCGGTTTTCACTGGCCAGCCAGGCAATAAACATCAGGGCCAGTATACCGACCAGACTCAATAACAGTGTCATCTTGCACCTATGAAGAGAGGAGTTTCATATGGCAAGTCTGCAGACAGGTATCGCGGAAGATCGGACGGGAGAGGTGCCGACCCACGCGACACGCAGACCACAAACCTACAGGTTAGTGGCGGGTCCCATCCTGGGGTCATTCACGTTCCGGGTGACAGCATGTATCGGGTGACGCCAGCGCCGTCGCAGGGGGGAGATGCGGCCGGGTGACAGGTCGGGCGGCGATGGTACAGTGATCTCCATCACATAAAAAGCGGAAAACGATTAGCAGAATAACTTTTTCCATTCGACAGATAGAAATGCTCAAAGATGCAACGATCAGCTCGTCTAATACGGGCCTGAGCAGGCTGAAGATGGGAAATATTCGCACCCGTTCTGAAAGCAACCCATAGGAGCGATATGCAACAGCCAGCGACAGAAGATACTGTTACAAGATACAGATCAATGTGTTACCAGCCCACATCCTACTGCATAGTAGTATTAACATTCACACTTCTGACTACATATTCATACCATCAACACGATGGCCATGCGGATTAAAAACTTATTTTTTCTGGATCGTTGCCACTATGTAAACGAACAATTAAAACACTTCACTTTCTTTCACATCCTCACCATGGAAAACCACGTAAACGCCGGTAAAAATGACGATTACTTATAATAAAAACCTATAATACTGATATGTAAGTGAATTTCACCCCGCTATCATGGCATCGTTATCGACGATGAAATCGTTTTCCAATTAAACACCTTTAAATTTCTTTATTCTCATTAAAAATATATATGCGCTTACATAATGAGCACCTAAAATGTCTGGGTCCAGATTCCAGATATGAACTGGCAACAATAAAAACAGTTAAATAACAATAAACATAATGTAAACACGTTTGGAGTAAACGTTATGCTCTACTTTCTCCCGCAGAGAATGAATGTATAACAAACTCATTGCTAATAAACCATCCTATTATTCCATGCACTCTCCTTAGCGCATTGGAAGGCACAGATCTCTTTTAAAATTATAAATTTATCAGTTCAGACTATTAGGAACACACGCAACATGCACAAAATCCTACTCGATCAAGCAATGGAACTTACTCAAGCCCAAGGAGAGTGCTGGATCATTTTAAAAGATGGCTCAATCAAAGCCGTTAATGTCGGCGATATGCTTCCTAAGGGTGTGATACTGGTATCCCCTTCGGAGGTAGAACTGTCACCGCCTGCAATGGAGAGTGTGGATAACCATATTCCCAGCGAAACCACCCCCTCCGATCAGGGAGCAATCGACCCCACGATTGAGCAGGAGCTGGCTGCCATCCAGCAGGCCATTCAGGATGGGCAAGATCCGACCGACCTCGCCCAGGCAACCGCCAGCGGCGGTGCGACCGCTACCGGCAATACCGCTGGCATTCAGGGTTCCGGTAATGCGGGCTCCATCGTGACCGAGCGAACCGCCAGAGCAACAATTTCAGAAGCGGGTTTTGATACGACCCATAACAGCCGTGACCCGCAACGCCAGGATGCGCTGCCGGGTGATGAGATCGCCGGCAAGATAGAGCATCCCCCGGTTGCCTTTGATCAGCAGCAGATCATTTCGGAAGATACACAAACCCTGTTCGCTCAGGTTCCGGCGGCACGGGATATCGATAGCGACGGCATCAATCCCCAGGGTTACACCTTGGTGAGCGGCGTGCAGAGCGGTCAGCTGACCCTCAATGCCGATGGCAGTTACCAATATATTCCCTCCCCCGAGTTTCAATCCCTGCGAGAGGGTGAGACGCGACAGGTCTCCTTTACCTATATTGCAACCGATCCGAGTGGCAACCAGAGTGCCCCGGCCACAGTGACCATCACCATCACCGGCACCAACGACATCGCCACCATCGGCGTTGCCACACCGGGCGCTGACCAGGGTGCAGTCAAAGAGGATGTCACCCTCACCACCGGCGGCAAGCTGGTCACTACCGATGTCGACAACGGCGAAGCGGTGTTCCAACCCCAGACTCAGGTAAAAGGCGCACACGGCACCTTCACCATCGACAAAGAGGGCAACTGGACCTACGCGCTCGATAACAATGACCCGCTGGTGCAGGCCCTCAAAGAGGGCGAGTCCCTGCCCAGCGAAACCTTCGTGGTCAAGAGTGCTGACGGCTCCGCCCAGCACACCGTCACCGTCGCTATCACCGGCACCGATGACACCGCCACCATCACCGGCGCTGACCAGGGTGCCGTCAAAGAGGATGTCACCCTCACCACCGGCGGCAAGCTGGTCACTACCGATGTCGACAACGGCGAAGCGGTGTTCCAGCCCCAGACTCAGGTAAAAGGCGCACACGGCACCTTCACCATCGACAAAGAGGGCAACTGGACCTACGCGCTC
>NZ_NKWE01000023.1:0-289 GCF_006243315.1 Aeromonas sobria | reverse complement strand
ACCCTCACCACCGGCGGCAAGCTGGTCACTACCGATGTCGACAACGGCGAAGCGGTGTTCCAGCCCCAGACTCAGGTAAAAGGCGCACACGGCACCTTCACCATCGACAAAGAGGGCAACTGGACCTACGCGCTCGATAACAATGACCCGCTGGTGCAGGCCCTCAAAGAGGGCGAGTCCCTGCCCAGCGAAACCTTCGTGGTCAAGAGTGCTGACGGCTCCGCCCAGCACACCGTCACCGTCGCTATCACCGGCACCGATGACACCGCCACCCTCACCGGCGCTGACC
>NZ_NKWE01000022.1:0-44091 GCF_006243315.1 Aeromonas sobria | reverse complement strand
TGTCATTTTCAGAAGACGACTGCACCAATTGACTGGGCGTAACAGCCGTTGTGCAGCTGGCTCCTGACAACGAAATATCAGAAGTTACCTGCACCAATCTCGACTATGCTTAACACTCGTGTGCACCAAAGTGAGGTGTGGGCATGACGTCAGACACATCACCTATTACCGAACAAGGTGTGGCCACCTTGCCCGACGCGGCATGGGCGCAAGCTAGGCATCGAATGGATATCATTGGGCCGCTGGCGGCGCTTGAAGTGATCGGGCATGACATGGCCGACACCGCCGCTCAAGCACTTGGTCTGTCCAGGCGGCAGGTGTATGTTCTGATCCACCGAGCTCGACAAGGTTCGGGTCTTGTAACAGACCTGGCTCGCGGCCGATCCGGCGGCGGGAAAGGCAGGGGGCGCCTGCCGGAGTCGATTGAGCGCATTATCCGCGAATTGCTGCAAAAGCGCTTTCTGACCAAGCAGAAGCGCAGCCTGGCGGCGTTCCACCGCGAGATTGCGCAGGCTTGCAAAGCTCAAAAGCTGCGGGTACCGGCGCGCAACACCGTGGCGTTGCGTATCGCAAGCCTCGATCCGCTCGAAGCAACTCGCCGCCGGGAAGGCCAGGATGCATCCCGCTGCCAGCAAGGTGTCGGCGGCACTCCTCCCGCTATGACTACACTGCTGGAGCAGGTGCAGATCGACCATACGGTCATCGACCTGATCGTCGTGGACGAACGCGACCGGCAACCGATTGGCCGTCCATACCTCACTATCGCCATCGATGTGTTCACCCGCTGCGTGCTCGGCATGGTTGTCACGCTGGAAGCGCCGTCAGCCGTCTCTGTCGGCCTATGCCTCACGCATGTTGCCTGCGACAAGCGTCCTTGGCTGGAGAGGCTCGGGGTGGAAATGAGCTGGCCGATGAGCGGCAAGCCCATGCTGCTCTACTTGGATAACGCAGCCGAATTCAAAAGCGAAGCACTGCGGCGTGGCTGCGAACAGCATGGCATCAAGCTGAGCTATCGTCCGCTCGGGCAGCCACATTACGGTGGTATCGTCGAACGGATCATCGGCACGGCGATGCAGATGATCCACGACGAATTGCCGGGGACGACCTTCTCCAACCCTGACCAGCGCGGGGAATACGTCTCCGAGAAGATGGCAGCCCTGACACTGCGCGAGCTGGAGCGCTGGCTCACATTGGCGGTCGGCACCTATCACGGCTCCGTACACAACGGCCTGCTCCAGCCGCCGGCCGCGCAATGGGCCGAAGCTATCGCGCGAACCGGCGTGCCAACCGTCATCACCCGCACCACGGCTTTTCTGGTCGATTTCCTGCCCATCATTCGCCGCTCGCTTACCCGCACCGGCTTCGTTATAGACCACATCCACTACTACGCCGATGCCCTCAAGCCATGGATTGCCCGGCGCGACCGCTTACCCGCGTTTCTGATCCGGCGCGACCCGCGCGACATTAGCCGCATCTGGGTGCTGGAACCGGATGGGCAGCACTACCTGGAAATTCCCTACCGTACCTTGTCACACCCGGCTGTCACCCTCTGGGAACAAAAGCAGGCGCTGGCGAAATTGCGGCAGCAAGGGCGCGAACAGGTGGATGAGTCGGCGCTGTTCCGCATGATAGGTCAGATGCGCGAGATCGTGACCACCGCGCAGAAGGCGACCCGCAAGGCGCGGCGCGATGCGGATCGACGCCAGCACCTCAAGGCCACGGCCCCGACCATCAAAATCTCGCCACCACCGGACGCGGACATGGCTGACCCTCAAGCAGACAACCAGCCACTGGCCAAACCGTTCGACCAAATTGAGGAGTGGTAGCCATGGACGAATATCCCATCATCGACTTGTCCCACCTGCTGCCATCAGCGCAGGGCCTGGCCCGTCTCCCGGCGGATGAACGCATCCATCGCCTTCGCGCTGACCGCTGGATCGGCTATCCGCGAGCAGTCGAGGCGTTGAACCGGCTGGAAGCACTATATGCGTGGCCAAATAAACAACGCATGCCCAACCTGTTGTTGGTCGGTCCAACCAACAACGGCAAGTCGATGATCGTCGAGAAGTTCCGCCGCACCCACCCGGCCAGCTCCGACGCCGACCAAGAGCACATCCCGGTGTTGGTCGTGCAGATGCCGTCTGAGCCGTCGGTGATCCGCTTCTACGTCGCGCTGCTCGCGGCGATGGGCGCGCCGCTGCGCCCTCGCCCACGGCTGCCGGAAATGGAGCAACTGGCGCTGGCACTGCTTCGAAAAGTCGGCGTGCGCATGCTGGTGATCGACGAGTTGCACAACGTCCTGGCTGGCAACAGCGTCACCCGCCGGGAATTCCTCAATCTGCTGCGCTTTCTGGGCAACGAACTGCGCATTCCGCTGGTCGGGGTCGGCACGCGTGACGCCTATCTAGCCATCCGCTCGGATGACCAATTGGAAAACCGCTTCGAGCCGATGATGCTGCCGGTTTGGGAGGCCAACGACGATTGCTGCTCTTTGTTAGCCAGCTTCGCGGCATCTCTCCCGCTGCGGCATCCTTCCCAGATTGCCACGCAGGACATGGCTCGCTACCTGCTCACGCGCTGCGAGGGCACCATCGGTGAACTGGCGCACCTACTGATGGCGACAGCTATCGCCGCCGTGGAGAGCGGCGAAGAAGCGATCAACCACCGTACACTCAGCATGGCCAACTACACCGGCCCCAGTGAGCGGAGACGACAGTTCGAGCGGGAACTGATTTGAAGTCGGCACCACGCTGGCCGCTCCATCCAGCCCCCAAGGAGGGTGAGGCTCTATCATCCTGGCTCCATCGTGTCGCAGCCATATATCAGATGGACGTGCACGACCTTTTGGCACATGAGTTCGGGCACTGCCAGGTCGATGACCTAGATGGCGCGCCGCCGCTGTCACTGCTGACGACGCTCGCCCAGCGTAGCGGCATCGAGCTGGACCGGCTGCGCTGCATGAGCCTCGCAGGTTGGGTGCCGTGGCTACTGGACAGCCTTGATGATCAGATCCCAGAAGCATTGGAAACCTATGCGTTCCAGCTTTCTGTGCTACTGCCGAAATTACGCCGCAGGGCGCGATTCATCACGAGCTGGCGTGCCTGGCTGCCAAGCCAGCCGATACACCGCGCCTGTCCGCGCTGCCTGAACGTTCCGGAGAACCCAGCCGTACTGCTCGCGTGGAAGCTGCCCCTGATGCTGAGTTGTCCACTGCATAGCTGCTGGCTGGAACCCTATTGGGGCGTATCAGGTCGGTTTCTTGGCTGGGAGTACACCGACACTGCGCCACGCACAGCTAGCGACCCGATTACCACGATGGACCGGCGTACCTGGCAAGCGCTGACAACAGGCTACGTCGAGTTACCGTTTCGGCGTATACATGCTGGCCTCTGGTTTCGACTGCTACGCACAATACTCGACGAGCTGAATACTCCGCTCTCGCAGTGCGGGAGCGACTCCAGCAATATTCGCTATATCTGGGCGTGCTGCGAACACCCATTACGTGCGGGTCAAAACCTGTGGCGTCCCTACGAAGTTCTGGCCCCGGCGTTACAATTGCAGATGCTGGAAGCGGCGGCCACCGCTATCGACCTGATCGAATCAAATGAACTGATACCAGGCGGCGAACAGGCCGCACTGTTTTGGCCTGAACCGAACACAGGCTTGCGTACAAAGGATCCCGCCAAACACCTGCTCAATGTCATCAATGAAGCGTTAGCTGAAGCACGACACAATCCCGAAGCAGCACGTTCACTGTTTGCACTGGCTTCCTACGGGCGGCGGGATCCCGAATCACTGGCCAGCTTGCGTGCTCTGTTTACTCGTGAGGGGATCCCTCAGGAATTTTTGTCACATTATGACCCGGACAGGCCCTTTTACATTCCTTAGAATAAATGACGGATTAAGTGTCAATTTTTGACACTGTAGACTCTGCAGCGCAGAATGTCACTTAATCGAACGTATATGTGACAGGTGCGAAATGTTAATTGGTTACATGCGGGTGTCGAAAGCGGATGGTTCACAAGCAACCGACTTACAGCGTGATGCACTGATTGCTGCTGGCCTCGACCCCTCCCATCTCTACGAAGATCAGGCTTCCGGTAAACGAGAAGATCGCCCTGGACTGGCAGCCTGCCTGAAGGCATTGCGCGAAGGCGATACATTGGTTGTGTGGAAACTGGATCGTCTCGGGCGAGACCTGCGCCACCTGATCAACACAGTCCACGACCTCACAGGGCGTGGCATTGGCCTCAAAGTGTTGACCGGTCACGGCGCGGCCATCGATACCACCACTGCCGCAGGCAAGCTTGTATTTGGCATCTTCGCTGCGCTTGCTGAGTTCGAGCGAGAGTTGATCGCCGAACGAACCATTGCGGGGTTGGCATCAGCACGGGCACGCGGCAGGAAAGGTGGCCGACCGTTCAAGATGACCGCAGCCAAGCTACGGTTGGCGATGGCCGCGATGGGGCAACCTGAAACCAAGGTCGGTGCTCTGTGTCAGGAGCTAGGGATCACTCGGCAGACCTTATATCGACATGTTTCGCCAAAAGGCGAGCTACGCGAGGATGGAGCAAAGCTGCTCAACAGTGGATGAAGTGTTCTGTTCGCGCAGTCGGCTTTTGATATTTTGTGCAGTCGTCTTCTGAAAATGACAGCGAGGGCGAGCTGGATCCGCCCCGCTTGCAGCGCTGCAACCGACAGGGCCAGATCGGGTACACTGGGGCTCTTTTGTCGCCCAGGAGCGCCTCGATGTCCACCCCGCTATCTGACTTGATTGCTCTGGCCGGTGATCCTGCAGTAAAGACCACCGATCTGCTGCGCAAGGCCAAGGTGGTCGCCCGTATACTCAAACAGGCTGAGTGGGCTACCTGGATCGACCATGAGCTGCGGGGCTATCCGGATGATGCCAAGCTGCCCTCCTATCGAGTCATACGCTGTGAGTTGAAAGCTCGGAATCCCTTTAGAGGGCTGATCCCCATCATCATCGACCACCCTGAATTCGCAGAAGCGGTCTCGACATGCAGCATTGGTCAGCCCATCAGCGGGTTGGAAGACGTGGCTATTCCCGGAAAAAATGTGAGCATGGTTCTCCCGCCGGAGATGATGGCCATGCTGATGAAAGACCTGAACCTCGACATGGAACCGGTACGGGTGGTTGGCGGCAATCAGATCCGCGCACTTGTCGATGTGGTCCGGGACCAACTGCTGACCTGGGCGCTCGACCTGGCCGAGGCCGGGATCGAGGGGGGCGAAATGCCCTCCTCACCCCAGCCGCTGGCGCCGGTGACAATTCGCATCGAGGGCGGATTCAACGGTGGCCAACTGATGGTGAGCTCGCCCGGGGGCCAGCAACAGCAAACCATCACTGGCGAGCAGAAGGCAACGGACCCGTCCGGGCTGGCGCAGGGGAGCACGAATGCGACACGTCAGCCGGCAGACCGCGACGCGCGACAGAACGAGCAGAACACCCTCAAGCCCCTGGCTGCCACCCTCAAGTGGAAATGGCCGGTGATAGTGGCCAGCACTGTGGTGGCGATCCTGGAAGGCGCTGGCGGCGGTGTGCTGAGCGATCTGGTGCTGAAGTGGCTGGCCACCTTGACAGGAAACTGATCAATATTGGGGTGGCGAGACAGGTCAGACCGTGGCTGGCAAAACCCGATATTGTCAAAGCACCTTCAAGTGCGAACATTTGATAGAGGAGCCAGTCAGCGAATTCCATCAGGGATAGAGGCGGTAGCCTCGATTGAAATCCGGATCTATGGCTGCAATCTCCACCTGACTCACTTTCATGGATTGAGGGCTTGGCAAACCGGGGCGACCATCTATGACAATAGCTCGAGTGTACTGTCGGCAGCTATCTTGAAAAACGCCGGAAACTCTTTAACTTTATCAAGCAGGGTTGAAACCCCATGAACAGTTGACACATCGATCTTGATGTTGCCAACCCTGCTTTTCCAAAAATGGACGTTCGATTTATTTCCTTTCGAAAACAGTTGTATTGTTGATGCTATCATCTTCAAAAAGATTCAGCGTACGTATATGTGCCTCTGCCGATTCAGGATCTTCCGTAAATAAAACGACGGCTAAGTCTTTCAATGCCCTTGTGCAGCTCACATAAAAAAGACGGCGAGTTCGATCCTTTGTTGTCTCTTCACCCGCATCTATGTGCCTTTGGTCGTTACCGGATGGTGCTTTGAGGCCTAGGTATTTTTCGTAGGAGAACTGGACATGTGTACTCTCGGCATCGTCCAGGACGACGAGAACCCGATCGAACTCTGCCCCTTTGATGCCTTGTTGAGTCCAAAATGGTGAGCGTTCCGAGATGTAAGTTTGATATGCCAGAAGCTGACTAGCAGGGCACGCCAGAAATGCGTCCATTGCAGCTATCTCTTTTTCAGATTCATCGTTATAGAAGTCGTTATACTCTTCTTCCTCTTGGGGCTCGGCGGGCACTGCGGGCACCGCTGCTTCCGGATCCAAATACGATACCAAACGGGTGTCAAGGGTCAGTAACTCAACGGTATGTACCTGCCTCAGAAGGTCGCCGATCGTTATGTTGGAACTCCCCATGATGCCCGCTGCAATCGACGTGACAAGTTCCCCAAGCGTTTTAAGGCGTTCAGCTATGTCCACCCCGTCAAGGGATTCTTTAGCTAAAAGGGGTGAGTATTCCCGGATCAGTCGCATTACTTCGAGCGGTCGGTTGCCTGTATGGGCAATTGCGATCGGAATGAGGAATTTCACACACGGCGAAATGGGCCATGCAGAGCCATCTAAAAAATTATCTTTGAATGCTGACGGGGCTCTGGAGTTTAGCGCAGTATAGAGGTCTCCGAATCCTAGACGCCTTGCCGCCATCTGGTGAACGATAACGAGCAGTTTTACCCGTTCTTGGTCATCAGCAGCTGGCAGCCAATAGTCATCACCGGTTCGTGCAGCCATCCATTCGCGTACTCGAATTAGATTGGCATCCCGCATATCGTCCGCAGGTAAAATGAAAAGATGGGCAGAGCCTTCAGGGCTCGGAAGGAGGCCATCAGGGCCTAGACGATGGCCTGGGACCTGAATAAGATCGTCACCGTCGCGGCGAATGGCGTTTGCGAGATTCAGAACTTTTGTTGAGCATCTAAAGTTCTCAGGTTTCGGAATTTCAGCCCATGTAGGTTCCGCATCAACGAGTCCGGTCCCTGAGACGTAAATGCGCTGCATCGGATCGCCGAAAAAACCGAGGCAAAGCTGGGCTCCAGGTTCACGCTCGACGATCTTCAAAGCTTCCACGACCTCCGTGGTCGTGTCCTGGCTTTCGTCCACAAATACAAAAGGGAACTGTTGTGCGATAAGGGTTCGGAAGAGAGGCCGTTCGGCAATGAGGTGAGGCACGATCTTCAGAATGTCATCGTGGCCTAAAATCCCCTTTGCGTAGTTACTACCGGTCCCATATCGGAAGCTTTTGACTGCAGCGATCCGCCCAGACTGCCAGCGGAGGCGCTCGAGATCTCTGGTATCCTTGTCCCTCGTCCGCTGCTGAATCCTGGGGCCATAGGTTGCTTGTGTCTCTTCAAGCGACGCAATTTTTTCTGCGATGCGCCCAGATACCCAACCGCGAATGTCGTTCTGGAACGGCTTGGCTAGTAGCCACATGAAGCTATGTATTGTCGAGACGTGTACTAGTGGGTCATTGCCAACATCTCTCCAGATTTCTCCGGCTGCAATTTCTGTATAGGTAATACAGGCAACTCGCTGCCTAGCCCTCTTTAGCTTGCCTCCATGTATTTGAATAACTGACGATAGACATTTAATAAGAGAAGTTGTTTTGCCAGACCCTGCACCGGCCTTCATAATGAAGCTACGTGGCGGAACGTTCCCTAGGCAGGTTCGCAGGTTGATGTCTGCTTGGGTGTCCGGTTTATTTGCCCGGCTACTCATTTTCGCCTCCTAATACGACTACTGCGGCATTAATATTCTCGTCTGTCAGTACAGGCTCTAGTTCAATTCGCACTTCGTCTTTCAGCCAAACAAGCCCATCATGGATGTATTTCGGGACATCCCACGCTTCTTCGTTTTCGGTGAGAACTGCGAGCGCGAACTTCGTTTTATCGAAGCTTTTACCTGAAACCTTTTTGTGAAGACCTTGGGCAAGAGCTTTAGGGTCGACAGCCCCTCCTTTTACTATTAGGCCGAGTTGCTTTCTTGCTGTAGCTTGAGACCATTCTGGGTTTTCGAGACCAAAGTCTTCCTCTAGCGTTCGTCCGCACAAGTTTTCAGTAACTTCTTTGAAAGTGACTGCGCGTCTAGTCTGATAGGCCACACGAACCTTAGTACCATCGTTAAGTTCGTGTGTTTTGTCCGCATCTAAGGCGGTACTCAGGTCTTCGATTGTGCGCTTGCCGGGGAGCCATTTAATGAGAGTTTGATTCGAGGTCGCAGCACCAGCTTCACTTGGTAAACATGCCTTGCCATACTTCTTCTTCGGCGCTGGAGCAATTTCACCTGCCACCTCTTCCACTGCTTCATCCACGTCAGCGGGAACTTCAAACTCTTCGATGTCCTCATCGTCAACCTCAGCTATTGCATCCGAAGTCACGAGGGCTACGCTATCAATGTCGGTGATAATCAACGTTGTCAGACCGAGAAACTCGATAAGCGACTGAAAGCGGTGTCCGAAGGCCCCCCCGACCTCCAAAATACAGAGACATGCTGAACGGAGACTCTTTGCGCTTTTCTGGATCATGACGGGCAGGAGTAACCGCTCTACATTGCCTTCCACGAGGATAGCTGCGTCTGAGAAGAACAGATCGCAGTGTGTTAGCTTCAAATATCGCTCTAGAAAATCACGGTCATCTGGCTGGGCTTGGTAAAAGGCCGATAGATTTAGAACTTCAGTTTGTTGTTCTGTGCCGACTTTCTTGCGCCGGAAGTAGCGGATTGGCGTGAAGCCTCGCTCGTAAAGAATGTGCGGTGAATGGGTTGTAATGACCATTTGACTGCCGAAGATACCTTCATTGTCGCCTTCTATTTTCAGGAGATCGAGAACCTTGCGAATGAAGACTTGCTGTAGCTGAGCGTGGAGATGTGCCTCCGGCTCTTCCACGAAAATTAGGTGCAACGGTGGGCGGTTCTCCATTGTTGCCCACCTTGCTTGGGCGTCGAGAATCTCCACAACCATATAAATTAGATTCTTGAATCCTAGCCCATTGTAACTATCAGGAAGGGTTGCCGTATCAGCGCCATTTCCGATTTGGTAATGGACCTGTGCGTCCTGGCTCATGATGTGAGCAGGATTTAATGCGGACTTAATCTTCAGCCGGGGATTATTGACGCCTGGATAGCCAAGTTCGGCGAGTTGATTGAGCATCGGTTCAAATACTTCATCTAGGTGAACGTTCAATGCTTGCTCGGAGTCGAACAGTGCCTTAAGGGCCGTATGGTCATCTTGACGCTGATTCAGGTTACGTTTGTAGAAACGGCTGAGGCGTTTTGACAGATCTTCCGATCGGCCACCTGCTTCAGGGTTGGGATCAGCAAGGTGTCGTTGAGCACTGAGGCTGTCGATCTGGATGAGCGACTTCAGAATTGTGCCACCGCCTGGCTCTCCACTTAATTCGCTAGGAATATAGCCGTCAATTGCGCGGAAGTTTTCGTCAAATTGCGAGTGATCTAATATGAAATAGCGTAACTCGTATTCACTTTTTAGCTCTTGTTGGAGATAGTCGGTCATGGAACATGGCCAGGGGACATATTGTGAATCTTGCGGCAGTTCAGCAATCTGCTCTGCACCTTTTGCTTTGGCGTTCTGATAGTTCCGAATGAGGTCAGCTTGGTTTCGAGCTGTCAGGGAAACTCGTATACCAACTTTAGTCCCCTCCCAAGAGGTGCTCGGTAACAAGGGGATCACTAGATAGAGGTCTGGTGCTGCGACCTCGAACCAGAGGTCAAGATCTATGCTTGGCAGCGAGAAGTCCGGTGGGATCGGGTTAGCAAGGTTGATATTTCCAGCTTCCTCAAAGTCGTTCCAACACGAAGAGCTGAAATCGTAAAGGCTAAAACGATCCTTTCCACTTGTAATGAACGAATGGATGGCTTGCGTTGCTGATGTTTTTCCACTGTTATTCGACCCGACGAATATAGATATATCGTCGGCTAACTCAATATGAGCGTGCTTTAGACGGCGAAAATTCCTTAGGCTATATGAGTGAAGATGCAAGTAAACCCCCCTTGTCATTTATAGAAATCGATACGCTGAAGAGGCAAGTCCAGTAAGCGAAAGTGGAAGCCCTGAATCGCCCATAATTTTCATGGGCACTTTGTATCTATATGAAGCTCAGGTCAATAAGTGAATCGCCCAGCCTCCTAGACACGTTACTTTTTGAGAAAGACATCGCTTTTCAAACTATCCTAACCACCCAGGCATCCTGATTTGGTGGTCTCGTTCTCAGGTGTATCGGTGGCTGAATAGGGGGAAACCACATGGGGATAGTGCCGCAATTATTGCGTTTGGTGGTGGCCATGTCCCTGGAGGAGCTGAAACGGGTGTTTATGTCACTCGGTATCGGATTTTCTCGGTGATTACTCTTTGATTTGACGGTGGTCAGCCACTACTTGGTGCAGGGCTGGCTGGTATGTTGGGTTGAGCTGTTCGGCTGTCCCCGGGTTAGCGCGGTCAGTAGAGCTGCCTGGGGAAATCCAGAGTACGCTGTGCCTTAAAGCTGGGGGAATCTGGTGCCATCAGATAACTCTTATTGAGCAGTGGTGGCCTTGCGTGTTCATCTATGGGGCGGGTGTCATTCAGATGTGCCGCTTGGCTGTGTGCGCCTGCCCAATCAGTCAACTGAATAGTAGTCGCCAAGCGGCGGGCTACCCTACCCAAGCTGGTGAGGGGATGGAAACCTAACAATCATCAATATCTTGTTTTGATTGTTCATTTTTTATTTTGATTATCTGTGGGCGGTCAGGTGATACTTTGATGGTGCTCTTCCTGGACCCGTAGCCACTTTTGCTGTTCAGCGTTATTACCTTGCCGTTCCCAAAATCCACATATCATCCCTGCCAGCTCGGCAGCCAAGGCATGGTCACCATCGCGGCGGCTTACCAAGTAATGGGATAGCCAGTTTTGATACTGTTTCAGGCTCATTTCTACGCTCTCAAATAGGTGGCGGATGCCAGGCAGGTATCCATTTCCCCAGGGTACACTGCTCTTCCCCCGCCATCCGCCATAAAAAATTGGGTGCTTGCAGGCATGACCATCGCAACCTCCGTCGCCGAAAAGGCAGGGGTTCGGAACCCCCACCTTGCCGGTTACTCTCTCGGTTCGTAAGCAAGATATGCCCGGATTTCCGTGCCGCCTTGCCGCACACTTAGCTCACACAGTGAATCTCGTACCAGCGCGGTAAACGCCAGCACCGTGACACACACAATGAGCAACGCCATCACGGCGGTTTTTCCAGGCATACTTGCCTCCTTCGTCGAGAGAGGCTAACATCAGTATTGCTACGTACATGATAAGAGCCTCGTTGGTTAATGAAAATTGACCTTCGGGGCTTTCGTCTATCTGGCTCTTGCTTGCGCTTGAGACAGACAGCCTCAAGCACCCACCACTATGATACAGCCTCTGCCCCAATGTCCCAATACTGCCGCGACACCGAACAAGCTCACATCAATGCGTTGTTGCAGGAAGCCATTGCACAATGGCGACCAGATCAGCCCCGCCGTTGGTTAGCTAAGTATGGCGGTTGGTCGTTTGAGGGCAAAAATCCGCTTGTCCTGGAATATAGGGCGTTACTACGACAAGCCAGGACGCTGGTCGGATTACGGCCCCGATAACGGGTTGCGGTTCTGGATACTGTAGCTGAGCTACAAGTCATCTACACTGAGCCCTGCGGTTTGCCCCCAGAGCCGTCCGAGAACTGATTGAGGACGATGATTGCCAACGCCGTGCGGTGCTTTTTCCTCGGTTATCGGCCTACGGCCAGAAGGGTGATGTAAACCAAGCTGTGATAGCGGTCTTCTGCTCGTGATCCAGAACCCCCGCAGCGTCGATCATGTCGAACTGGTAATCGTTGCTTCCCAGCCAAACACCCGCTGCGAACCGGCACATAATCGCCTGTCCGTGAGATGCTGTGGCGAGATAACTATCGACCATGGGTAGGCTCAGCTCGTGCTTTTCAAAGTCCCAGAGGAGTGAGAGATATGGGGCATTCTTCATCAGCCAGCTTTCAAAGCGATCTTGAGCTGGGGCACGAGACAGGATGTTTCTCTCTTCCATCTCCCGCCGAATGGCTAAGGCGGCCTCTTTGGCGGCTGGGCAGTCAGACAAAACAGTCTGAACCCAGTCCCAGTTCTTTCCTTGGGCGCACTCCAGATCTTCCAACGCGAGGCAGGCAGCCGCACAGGCAATGTCACTTCCGCCAAACCCATCCATAGCAAGGCGGATCTCTTCTTTCAGAGCTTCCATATCCATCATTTTTCCTTAACTAACTCAGTCTGCCTTCATGCGCTCTTGCACGATAGCCAGTTCATAACCGCTAATTTTCCCTGCCCCTCTACGGTTGTCTGGGCGGGGGGGAGTTATCTCCTGACCCCGCAATACACCGCGCAGAAGCCATTCATTCAGCTCACCTACGTGGATGCCCAACACCTGGGCGGCCAGCTCTCGACTGTAACTCTGCTTGAGCAGGGCGCTATCCCTCAACTCGTCGTATGTACCGGCCTGCATCGCCTGCAGGACACGGCGGGCAAGTAACTCGGCAGCATCGCCGAAGCGCTGTTCGGTGAAGGTTACGCGCTGGCCCATGTGGGTGGCTACCCAATGCCCTTTTGCATTTCGGGCTAACCCGTTCATCATTTTTCCTCGATCAGTTGGTGAAGTACCGCTAGCACTCGCGCACCACTAAATAAGTTCGTGTTGCTCAATGTGATCTAGAGCCTGGCGCGCAACAGCCTCGAACACGCGAAATGCCTCATCCCAAGTCAACGCATCCCCATACACCATCGGCTTCACGAACGCCTCATAACGATCTTTGTATAGGGGGTCACCAGCAATCACATCCAGGCCAAACCGCATCACACCGATAGGATCTGCTGCAAACTCGGGGTGTTGGGGACCATAGCGATCACGATCCATCTTCATCCCTTCAGCTATCAGCCCTGACAGTTCGGCCAAATCAAAGGTGGTACTTTGTTGCAGGCGATAAGTGTCATAAATGTGGCGAACCAACGACTCATCGTCCAATCGTTTTGGGTCATGCTTGACGCTGGCTGTTCTGCGCAGCATCGACAACACTTTCTCGGCTTGGGTGGAGATCAGGGGAACCGTGTTGAAAGCTGGCACTTCTGGTCCTTGCTGCATCGCTTCATTGTGCAGCGAACAAATGGGCATGGGGTTATGGCCTGCAAGCAGATCAGTCTCAATGAGTTCGAGCTTGATGAAAGGCCGAAGGCAGGGGGCCTTGCTGAAGGCCTGCGGGTATCTCACCGGCATTTCAATGTACCTGTGCTCATCCCGACAAGTGACCTCAGCCTTCTCTACTTGGAAAACGCCAGTCGCATTGAGCTCTTCAATCAAACCATCTCGGATGGCTTTGCGATGGCGCTTCATCGCGCTTCGAGATTCATCTTTAGCACTATCGTTAACAGATAACTTGATGTCGACATCTTCAGACATGCGCTGAAGCTTGACGTCAGCTTTGGCTAATGCGGTCCCGCCTGCAAACACCATGGTGTGGTGCTGGCAAGAATGACTTGCAAGCAGTTTGAGCAGCTGGACGACGTAGTAGTCCTTTTCTGCTATCGCAGGGTTATCGATCCCGAAGTAGTCAGAAACGTCGGCGAAAATCGAAGAGTCTTTAGGCTGCATTGAACACTCGGCTTCCTATTTTCAGCTTTCTGGAAAAACGCTTTTTAGGCTTAACTTCCATAAAGGCGGGAACCTGAGTGGATTTCCCCGCGGCATAAGCTGCGGTCAGGCCCTTCAGTTCGTAAGGCACCTTCAGGCGGTCAAGCGTAGCAATGAGTACGGCGTCTGGACCACCAGGGGAGGCGATCATCAAGCGACTATTGATCCGGTTACGCCGTGCCTTTGCATACACGCCGTAGCCGACCTTCAGAAGCAGACCCTTTTCACACATCTGGCGTAAAGCTCTGCCTATTTGGTCATAACCGCCCAAGTCATCGAAATCCTCACGGAGAAACACATCTCGCTTAGATCGTTTGATTCGTGCTTCAACACGGTCTGCAATGGTCATCATGAGTCCTCCTTTCTACATCTATCCCAATTATACAAAAATACGACACTTTTGCATGCAAAAACACGACATCATTACCACGGCGGCATGTCGTATTTTTGTCTCATCTCCCTCTTTTATCCACCGGGTCAAATACTAGCCCTAGCACAACGTCTATATCCCAGACTCCGTGCATTAAAGCCCACATCGCTCATGTCGGCGCTCGTCAACGTGTGGGCAGTTTTTGCACTGATGCCGGGGCTGTGCTGATGGAGAGGATAAAGCGCGGGGCGAAAGCCCCACTGAACACTCACGGAAAACTTAGATGGTGTAGGGGAGGGAGAGTTATCCACAAATTCGGTGCAAAAGTGACCCCATTAGCTGTGCATGAATTCGGCACGGGGGAGGCAACTGCCGCGCTATCGCTTGCCTGCTGGCTTGTTCGTCGCAGCGAAACGATGCCGCGCCTCAAAGCCCAGCCGCTACTTGCCGCTATCTGCTCAGAATTGTGATCTCAATCAATTTAACCATCCCATTGGTACGGTATGGTGTTTATACACGGATATACCCAGCTCGTAATAACAGGCATACCCGTTGTGCAAAAAGAAAACCCCCTGCGCTAACAGGGGGTAGCACGTAAACCCGTTCCAGGAGTAAACATGACCACTCACAGTAACAAAAAGCGGGGGATACGTCTAATGGACGTTCCTCACATGCCCGCCGAACAGGCCATCATATTGCTCATGCAAAAAGCGGCATGGGTCAGGGAGGCAATGGCAAAACACTGTTATCGCCAGATATCACAGCACAGATAATGTGAAATAAAAAATAGGCGGGATACCCGCCTATTACATTTATTTTCTTATTAAGGTGAAAATGATTTAACCGTCCCAATGGTATGGTATAATTGTTTTGTGGTACGGGATTGGCCTGGACCCAAAAAACAGGATTGCCTGTATGTTCACTGAAAGAGAAAAACGGATTATCGCGCTGGCGCACAGCATTATTGCTCGCCGCTTCACTCGGCTGGACTCACTGAACAGCCCCGAGATGGTGGTCGAGTATCTGAAAACCCGCTTCGCCACACTGGAACATGAAACCTTTGCCATGATCCTGTTGGACAATCAGCACAGCGTTATCAACGCCGTTGACCTTAGCCACGGCACGATTGATTCCGCTGCCGTGTATCCGCGTGAAGTCGTCAAAACCGCACTGAAACATAACGCCGCTGCCGTGATACTGGCTCACAATCATCCGTCCGGTGTCGCAGAGCCAAGCCGTGCAGATCGCCAAATCACCGAGCGACTGCAAGCCGCGCTGGATCTCGTTGATATTCGGGTGCTGGATCATATTGTGGTCGCCGGTGAAAACAGCATGTCATTTGCAGAGCGGGGATTAATTTAAACACTGCGCCGCCCCTGACGGGGCGGCTGGAGCCTTATCATGTCTGAACATAAAGCTATCTACGATGTCACTGGCCTGGATTGTTCTATCGAGGAATTCAAAATGCGGCCCTGTGTCCGACACCGCTATTCGCCTGAATTTGTGCTGCCTACGCCGGATGAAATCAAGTTTGTCCGTACTGCCTTGTTAGGCTGGCCACAAACCAAGCTAGGGGCGTTTTTGGGCTATCCCATCGATCTAAAAGGTTGCCCGACAGTCAGGCGTTGGGAGCGCCCTGTTGATGCAAACAATCATCGCGCTATTGAATACAACGCCTGGCGGCGCATCTTGCTGGCGGCGGGCGTGATTGAGGGGGGGGAGGATCTACAGATCGCCGACCGTTATCTCGAGTTTATTGGGTAAACGACCATGGTGACATTCGACTATCGGAGCGGCATTTTGGAAGCTGCTGATACCAAGACTGGGTATGAATGGTGTTGGTTTAAAGGGGACTCGGAGATAACGAGAAGTATTGAGGGGGAACTGGCCGGTTCGCTCAGTGTGCCCCCCGATGCGTCGGTTGTGGCCGTTAAAGCAATCATTCGTGGTGACGCCAAGCGTTAGCATTACCTGGAAGGGTCAATACAGGCATCTGACCTGCCACTTGGCAGGCCAGAGAGAGTAAAGACTGGGCTTTGAGGCGCGGCATCTTTGCGCTGCGACGAACAAGCCAGCAGGCAAGCGCAGCGCGGCAGAAACCGGTTGTGGTTAACATTGGCTTCTAACATGTGCGCATGTTCTCTTGATGCGAACCTTATTGTATTCAGATACGAGACGCATGGCGCGGTCTCTCTGATTCAGGTAAATGAGCTCAATAATAATTAAAGGGATCAAACAGATGAAAAAGGCCGCTGTGCTCTGTTCTTTAACTTGTGTCAAGGGACCTGTGATAACCAAGAATAAATATAGTGCGCAGGTAAAGAGGAACGTTATAAAGCAACATAGCGACTTCATCATCTGATAATTCACTGCTGCGAGGTTGTGCCTATTCTTCTTGATGTATTTAGCAAGTTTCAATTTATTATATCTGAAGGCTTTTTTCATCTTGTTTTTGAAAAACAAGAAGGCGCGAGAAACAATCAAGGCAAAGAATAATGGGAAGCCCATGTTAAACCACCAGGAAGGGCTACTGAAATTTATAGCTATTTCATTCATGCATAATATCTCCATGTCGGTGCAATGCTGCGTTTTTTGAATCGCTAGATTAGCAGGATCGACATTGCAACTCGAATAGTCAAAAACGAACAAGGGATGGGCATGACCGCAAGCGGTCGCGCTGTCATGCTGCGCATCGAGTCGGCGAACTGATGCCGTCTCGACCCTTCGGGTTTCCATCGCTCATGCCTACGCCTCTGCGAGGCTGCGCACTCCGTTTGCCGCGCCCGTGGCCAACGCCATTGCTATGCCTTGCCCCTCTAAGCCCTTCACCGCCAGGCAAACTAACACGCCGGTCGCCGCTGCCAGGGTGCGCTTCGCCATCTCCTCACCCGTTCGCACTCACTGCGTTCGCTTGCGCTGCGGCTTGCGGGGATGCACTGGCATCGTCTCCCTTGTCGCGTGTTGTTTCCCTTTCTTGCGGCGAAGAACTCAGAGAGGCAAATCACATCGAGCAACGCAGTAAAGAGCCACGGGCGCTGAAAACCTAGAGCGCGGCTCGGAATCTAGAGACGCAAATGGGTTTAAAGACCCGGCAACCAGCAGAGAGAGGCAATCATGAGCGCAACTATCATCACCATGGAAGATTTCAAAGCAGCAGCCGCACAGGCCCAGCAGGCCGCCCAGTTTGTCCGCCGCCCTGTCACGGTGACCGTACATTGGTCAGAGTCCGGCGCGTGGCAAAAGGAGCAGGTCGTGGCTTATGCCGATTTTGAAAAAAACGCCTTTGCCGTGGCCCTCGAACATGCTGGCCGTGGGTACCTCAAAACCAAGGTCACCGTAACGTTTGATGATGGCGAGATCTACCAGTGCCGGATTGATCTGGCTGCGCATGATGAGCTCGGATTTGCCGATCATTGCCTGTCTATGCTGGCGTTTTATGACACACCAAAGGGCCGCGATTATTACGTGGCCACCGCCAGCGAAGATCTGATCGCCTTTATGCAGGGTATCGATTTGGGCTGTAGTGCTGCTGACCATGTCGAGCGCCGCGCCCACGCGAGCGACGTGGAAGCCGCAGCCCGCCTGGCCATTGAGGAACAACGCCGCATCGAGGCCACCGCCCAGGAAACCGCAGCCAATAATGCCTACGCCGCCGAACTGGCCCGTTTGCAAGCCGGTGCCCCTGAATATGCCCATTTAACCCCGCTTGGCGAGCAAGATCGCGGCGGGGTACCCGCTGCAAAGAACGTGCGCCGCGACCTGAAAAATGCCTTACCAGGCATCAAGTTTTCAGTGAAAAGCAGCTATGACACCATCACCGTCTCTTGGCAGGATGGCCCGACCCACCAAGAGGTTGAGGCGGTGATCGGCAAGTACGAAAACGGCAAATTCGACGGCATGACCGATTGTTTCAACTTCGACACCACCCCGTTTAATGCGGTGTTCGGCGGCTGCCGTTATACCTTCATCAAGCGCGAGCACAGCGACGAATTGATGGCAGTAGCAACCCGCTATCTCGAGCAGCGCAGCGGCGAGCGAGTGACCGGCGATGCAAACCAGCTCATCTGGGGGGAGTGGGCGCAATGTCTGCTGACGCGTGAAGCGAACAAGGTAACCCTGGTGGGCGGGGTATGGCACCGCAAGGGGGAGCCCATTGTCTGGCAGGAGGCCCCGCAGGCGCTGGCCGTTGTGGCACCGGTGGCCGCTGTTAAACCCAAGTTTACCGCGAAGCCGGTGGGGGCACTCTGGAACGTCACTATCGAGCAGGGCGAGCAGCGCCACCAGTTCGACTACATCGCCGCCGACAGCATGGGTAAAGCCTGCCGGATTGCCTGGGCGATGCTGACGCAGCCAACCCCGCCAGAGGATGATCCCGACGGTGGCCAGCCTGTGCCGGTGGCTCCGATAACAGAACTCATCACGCAGACAGCGCAGGGGGCCGAGGCCCCCACCCTTACCCGAGCAGATACCCTGGGCAAGTATGCCGACCGCGTCGACGCCAAGCGCGAGCGCCTGCAGGTGCGGGCGATCAACGCCAGCCGCGCCAGTGAGGCCCGTTTCAACCACGGCATGGGGATCCTGAGCTACATCGTCCCAGGGCAACCCATCTTGATGGGGCATCACAGCGAGCGCCGCCACCGTCGTGATCTCGAAAACGTAGATCGCAACATGGGGGCATCAGTTGCCCTCGATAAAAAATCCCAGTACCTGAGCGCCCGCGCTGAGGTGGTAGGCCGTGGCGGCATTGCCAGTGATAACCCCGAGGCGCTCGAGCTGTTGCGGGCCAGGTTGGCACAGCGTGAGACCAAGCAGCAGGCGATGAAAGACGCCAACAAGGCCCAGCGTGGCAGCTTCAAAACCTGGCAGCTGAGCAACAACGGGGCTGAGATCCGCCGCTTGCGCCAGCGTATCGAGCAGGTCGAAGCGCTGCACAGCGCAGCACCGATCGAGCAGGCGGGCCAGGGCTGGCGCATGTTCGAGGATGATGGACGCATCCAAATCAGCTTTGATGGCAAGCCAGCGGCAGAGCTGCGCCAGTTGTGCAAGGGGGCCGGGTTCGTCTGGTCGCCTAGCCGGTGTGCATGGGTGCGCAAAGTGACCGTGCGGGCCGTTAATGAGGCTCGCCGATTAGCTCGCGCATTGCCTGCTGAAGGTTAAACCCATCTCATCCTGGCCCCGGCTTGTCGGGGCTTTCCCCTCTAGATAAGGCTGGGCGCTCGCGCCCGCTCTTTGTTGCTGCCGGGTGACTACCGTTGGTTCTGCCCCCTGGAGCATCCTGGCACGTTGCGGGGCGGCCCTTTTTATATTCCATGACATGGTGACGCCGGGGAACCCTGCTGCCCTCTGCCATCGTGCAATGCCCCGCATTGCGGGACGCAAACAGCCTTCAAGCGGCTTTCGCGGCATATCCTCGCCGCGAAAAGCATACGGCTGCGGTATTCCACGTCCGCTTGACCCGCTGCGATGCATTGCGTGTTGGCCTCGGGCAGCAGGGAATGGCAACCATCCCGGAGACCTCCTGCCGCCCTTCTATGACGAGGCCAATACCATGTCACGATTCATGTTGGGTGATAGCGTTCAGATCATGTCTACGTTTCCAGATGCCGCCGTGGATTTCATTTTGACCGATCCGCCGTACCTAGTCGGATTTAAAGACCGCTCCGGGCGAACGATTGCCAATGACGTTAATGATGAATGGGTGCTGCCTGCCTTTACGCAGATGTATCGGGTGTTAAAGCCCCACTCGCTGGCGGTGAGCTTCTATGGCTGGAACAAGATTGATACCTTTATGGCCGCCTGGAAGCAGGCCGGGTTTCGGGTTGTCGGTCATCTGGTGTTCACAAAGTCCTATGCGTCCAAAGCTGCCTTTGTCGGCTATCGCCATGAATGCGCCTACCTGCTCGCCAAAGGCCGTCCCCAGGTGCCCGCGCAGCCGTTGCCGGATGTGATGCCCTGGGAGTATTCAGGCAATCGCCATCACCCGACTGAAAAACCGGTTGGTTCGTTGAAGCCGCTTATCGAGTCGTTTACCCGTCCGGGTGACATTGTGCTCGACCCGTTCGCAGGCTCCGGCTCTACGTGTGTGGCGGCGGCCAAGTGTGGACGGCGCTACATCGGGATCGAGTTGCTGCCGCAATATCACCAGGCAGGGTTAAACCGACTGAGTCTGGCCAATGGACTGCGGGCCGCATAGGGGAGGGAAAGAAGATGCGAGAACTTGAAACACGGTTAGGCGACATGGCAAAGCAAGCGCTTGAACTGCTCAAGACCATGGAGGCGGTCAGAATGGAGGCCAACGAGGCAAGTCTGGCAGGGACAAGCGTCGAGCCCGTTGAGCGGTTGTTGCTCCACCTGATCATCGAGGAAGAGGGGGCTGTGCGGTCGGTAGCGCGAAATCTGGCAACCTGGCAGCACTTGACCTGTCATCAACCCGAGTCAGTCGAATGAGATCGATTTACCCAAGCCTCAGCCTTCGGCTGCGGCTTGGCCGCCTTACAGGCGGTTAGGCTCCGGGGGCTGTTGCTTCAATATCACTTTTTAAGCCTGGTGCTTGCTCGATGGTGTGACCGGGTAAATCATCCTGGTCTGCTGGGTCTGCTCTCCCCTTACCAATCAAATGCCGCTTTTGATGATTCAATTCTACAAAATGACTTGGACATGACCGCGAGCGGTCGCGCTGTCATGCTTCGCATCGAGTCAGCGAAAAGATGCTGTCTCGCCCCTTCGGGTTTCCATCGCTCATGCCTACGCCTCTGCGAGGCTGCGCGCTCCGCTTGCCGCACCCGTGGCCAGCTTAATCGCTCTGCCTTGCCCCTCTAAGCTCTTCACCGCCAGGCAAACTAACACGCCGGTCGCCGCTGCCAGTGTTCGCTTCGCCATCTCCTCACCCGTTCGCACTCTCTTCGTTCGCTTGCGCTGCGGCTTGCGGGGATGCACAGGCATCGTCTCCCTTGTCGCGTGTTGTTTCCCTTTCTTGCGGCGAAGAACTCAGAGAGGCAAATCACATCAAGCAACGCAGTAAAGAGCCACGGGCGCTGAAAACCTAGAGCGCAGCTCAGAATCTAGAAAGGCAAATTTCACAAAGAAAAGGAATAACCATGAACAGCATCGAGCAAATTAATAGTGAAAATGGAATGGCGAGCCAATGGGGTTTATTACGTGAAATTAGCCCTAGTTTTGGGGCTCGGCTGGTTCAAGAGCGGTATCGCTTGCATTTCCTATCAGATAGAGCCGGATTCATCGGGGAATGGACCGACCACCAAAAAGCTAAATTAGAGGCGGTCTTTCCAGAAATAGTTAAAGAGCTTGAGGGCGGATTGTTATCCGGTGAATTGGATCCACGCTGTCAAAAAGCCATTCGGATAGAACAGGGCGGATTAATATGCGAGGCAGATACACTCGGAAGTTTTGGTTATGTCTACATCAATATATCAAGCCAATATTGATTAACACGAAAACGCCACACACATATTCAGATTCAACTTAGAGGTAAACCATGAACGAATACGACATTCAATCACTCATTTATATCTGCATTAGTATTGATAATAACGTGCGCATGTTACGCGGTAAGCAAATTGCGGGGATCATTCACCAAGGCGGTTACGAAATGTGTGATGGTTGCCCGGGCGGTATGGTTGAAACAACCTATTGGGCAATGAATGATGCGTTTCCCATCCTCAAGGAATTAGCAGAAAAGACCCATATCGAAATGGTTGGCACACCGTGGCTTTATGAGGTGTGTGAGGAGTATGGAACCGCCATTATTGATTATGTCAAAGAGTCTGGCAGATGGCCGACAAATGAAGAATTAATTGTGCTCGCAGGTAAGGCGATTGCGGCGGCGCAGTGGCATTAAAATTCAGGCAACAAAAACCATCAATGTATAACGGTCTGGGAGTGGCCCAGACCGAACAAGGGGTGATTTATGGATACTTTAATTGCTGGTCTGGTTATTGATTCTAAACGTATGGACATGATGCCTAAATATTTCGGGCGCTGGATGATGAAAACTGAAGGTAACATTTATGGCTGGATGAAAGAAATCTGCGCATCGTACAGCGGCGGTTATTGGGATATGTGGGAGGTATCGAATGGTGCATTCTTCATGGTTCCCCCTTTGAAAAAAGAAGGTTACACGTTATCCATTGATGGTAATGGTTTTGAGGGGGTGTTGACTGCCCACGCTACCGGTGTTGTGGCTTGTCTTTTTGCATACTATTACATGTGGGAAATGACAGATGAAGACCATTTTGTAACACTCTATCACGCACTTCGTGAATATGCCTTGACGTTAGAAGAACATAGTTTGATTTTTAGCGCATTAGATTAATCAGGTTTGCTTCCCTTGCTGTTATTTGGCCCCTGATGTTTGGGGCTTTTTTTTGATCTCGTCATATGTGAGCTTGACCCGTTCGGCGTACCATTTACGTTTTTCTGCCTGCTTGGCTGATGTGGAAAATCCAGCATAGTAAGCCCCTACCGCGTCCCAATTATACCCCATCCGTTTAATGGCGTGTGCCATGTAATAGGCTCCCGTGTAGATATTCAAACAAGGGTCGTTGTATAGGCCCGTTGGCGTGATCCCGAATTGTGCCAGTTTGGCGAAGTGCTGGGAATGAATTTGCATTAATCCAACGGCATATTTTGTATCGGAGACGACATTCAAGGCGCGGGGGTTAAAACTGGATTCACGAAAGGCCGTTGCGCGTAGTAAATCAGGGTCAATACGGTAAGCCTGCCCCGCCATATCGAAACAATCGGCAGCCACGACGGCGGGACTTAGCAACATGACCAGCGGCAACCATCTATTCATCGTATCCCCCTTAAACAAGGCAACCAGTTTGCCAGTAAATGAGATGGCGAGCAAATAAACAATAGGTATTTCCCCCTTTATCACCGGAAAGGGTAACGAGCAAATTGCACGGCGAACTGATGCCGCACAATTCCCCCGTCACCCTTTCCTAACATCTCGCCACGCAATAGAAAAAGACAATCCCGTTTCCTCTGGAAAAACAACCCGCAAAGGATAACTCGCCAATTTTACGGCGAACTGATGCCGAAAATTCCCTCGTCACCCTCTGCGGCCATATACCGAGTCAACCAAAGCACGATATTTATAGATAGCCTACTCTTCAACCATAAGACTCCACACCCGTAGCAAATCTACGATTTGCAGATAAATCATTTAAAATCATCATATTAAGCCAACTCTTATGGTGTTATTTAGCGTTTTTGACAGAAAACAACAGTGTAAGCACCGTGCCAGCACCGACAAAGCACGGCGCCGCTAGCAGTGCAAAAGCATACATCAATAATATCAATGAATTATGAACTGCACGGTGGATGCGCTGCCAACGTAAATGCTTGGGCTTCAAGAAAGTGGCGCGGCTACATGGCGGCGCATGCACGGCTACCCCCTCGAGTCCCTAGCGGTGCATGCACGGTTATGGTACATTGTGATGTTGCTATTTTAAATAGAGGTTAGCAAATGGCAAAAGTAACGGTTTACTTGAAGAATGCTGTTATCGATGAAATAAAGGGCTTGGTCGAAGAAGATATTCAAGCTGGCGCGCATCCAGACGAGGTTAGCTTTTCAAGCAAGACCAGTATGTTATTGGAGTTGGGCTTGCGCGTTTACAATCTTCGCCGCTCTGAACATGCAGGAAGTAGTCACGATGAGTTTGACCGGATGCTGCTGTCCGGAGTTCTTGAGGCAAAGTACCTGACCCAGTTTTTAACCAAAACGTTGGGGGAGGCAAATGGTATCGACGTGGCGGCAATAAAGGAAAAGGTGAAGGGAACCATCAAGAACGATATGGAGCAATTTTTCCCTTCCACTGATGATGAAGAAAGTTAACTGCACGTAGCAGTCGCTGATGTAAAAAACCGGCCCATGGCCGGTTTCTTTTTTACTCCCCTTTGGTCAATTCCTTGATTATCTCCCTTTCCAGCTTATCCAGTTTGTCGTGGAGTTCATGGGTAAATTTGGCTTTGGCCATGTCTCTGATTTCTGCCAGCTTACGCAATTGTCGCTCACTTAACTCCGCGTCTTTATTGAGTTGATTGATATCGTTGTGGAGTCGCTTGTCGTCGCGATTGACCGCTTGCTGTTTATCATCAGGCAGTTTGATATCCGGCTGTTCTTTCTCCCTAGCCACGGCTTTTATCAGTTCATCCTGACGTTTGGCATCCTTGGTCGCCATATCTTGTGGTAGCGGTAACTCCCGTTCGCTATCTTTATTCAGATGCTGAATATCCGTATCAGAGATCACTAACTTCCCCCCAGTCATTCGATTAACGTTAAAGGGGGCGGGAGCGCCATGTATGCTAACTAATATGCCACTTTGTGGATGCTTGGTCGCCATGGCAATGCCATCCTCTAAACTGGTGGTGATACGGGTTTCGCCATTACTGGCACGCTGGATCCCGATAAACTCGGCGCGTTCATTTGCCACCAGTCGATATTCACCATCCAGGGTAGGTCCTTTATTTTGGTGATGGCTTTGTAGTTCCACCATGGCAGCCCCTGCCGGTTTGCCATTATTATCCCACACCGGAAAGGCAGCGTGCGGGGTTGGGTATTTTTTGCCTGGTGCAATGTATTTGCCCATATGCTGCTGCTCATCGAGTTGATGGGTCTTTAGCACATGTCGCCCCAATGCTGTGGAGCGCATCGGCGAGGCGGTGCCCAATAACATATCGGCGACCTTCTGCCCTTTAATCTGGTCGCCTTCGAGCGCATCGTGGGCGGTACTAACCTGGCTCTTGAGGTTTTTATTGAGCAAGTTAATCCAGCCTTCCTTATCATCGGTATAGGTCTGCATATGTTCTTTGGCACGTGAGGCGGGGACATACGCAGACGACAGGGTAATCAAGTTTCTATTTACGCCTTTGATCGCCTGTAATTCGATGGCGTAGGTACTGCTCGCTCCTTGCGCACCATAGGCGGTAATGGCATATCCCAAATCAATGTGCTGGTCTTCTTTAAATTGGTCGGGGCGAACGGTTTTCTCGTTATTGCCATCGTGCAGCACTATCGCGCCATTATCCTCGATGCGTTTTACCTGCCACTGGCTATTGGCCACATGGCCGTGTTCATTGACGGTGCGGGTGAAGCGGATCTTATCGCCTTCACTGACCTTTATTTCCCTCGGTTGATAGATAGCGAGATCATGGGCGGTGTTTTCGATATTGGAGATGAGTCGCACCTTGCCCTCATTATCCTTGATGGTCATTGTCCCGGCCTGGGGGTCGATACCACTGATGGTGTAATAGTGCTGGTCAAGCACGGCCACTTTACCAAGGAGCGCATTTTTCTGTACCTGCTCACTGCTACGCAGGCTATTTTCTTCAATGCGCACCGGATCAAGAATGGTCAGGCTGGTCTGGCGTGAACCTAATTCCCCTTTATCAAACAGTGCTTGGTGTATTGCGGCGTTAATACCGTGGCGCACCTCATTGAGATGCACGATCACCATGGTGTTATCCCGTGTCAGACGGGTGCGGCTGACATAATCTTTGACCACCAGTTCGGCGGGGTTCTTTGCCTCAATCACCGAGCGATCCGGTGTCCAGGCATCCGGTTTGTTTGCCGGGTCTCGGGGTACCACAGCCGGTTGCACCGCTTCGCGCTGTGCCAGTGACTGGGTGAGGTTGCCATCTATCAAGCTGTAGATCGCCGGTTTGAGCTCCGGGCGCTGGCGGACAATCTCTTTCATGACGGCCACATCGACCGCGCTGCGCTCTTGCATCAGTTGGAACGGGGCACCTGACGAGATGGCTTTGAGCTGCGCGGTATCACCGCTGCTGACCACCCTTGCGCCACTGGCGGCCACCCGCTGGTAAAACTCAGCCATGTCGCGGTTGCCAATCATCGAGCTTTCATCCACCAGGAACAGGGTGCGGCTGTGGTCCTGCTGCTCCCCTGCCATGGCCTGCAGGCGACTCTCCGAGAGAAACGAGGCCAGCGTCTGTGCCTTGACCCCGGTGGACTGCATTTCATGGACGGCCCGGTGGGTGGGGCCAATCCCGACCACGGTCGGGCGCTGTTCCGGGGGCAGGGTGTCGAGTGCACTCAGCACAGCCTTGAACTGGGTGGTTTTACCCACACCGGCATAGCCCTGGATGGCGATGAACTGGTCGTTGCTCTCCAGGATCAGGCGAGTGGATTGTGCCTGGCCGGGGGTTAGCCCTGCCAGTTGGGGGTCGGGTACCTGCTGCAGGTAGGGGGTCGCAGTTCCCTTGCCTTGGGCAATGGTGGCGATAATGAACTTTTCCATGTCAAAGCTGGCTCGAGAGACCACGTCGCCGCGCTTGCCGGGCACCGGCAGCAGGTCACCCTTGGCGAGTTTGTCATCGAGCACGGCGCTGATTGAGTCAATCGGGGTTGCCGGGGCAAAATCCAGGGCGGCGGCCAGCAAGCTTGAGGTGGAAAAGACGATGCCTTTGGCTTCCACCTGGGCCAGCCCCAAATGCAGGGCTTGCTCAGCCGCTGTGTGCAGGCTGGCGGTGGCCTGCTTGAGCGCAGTATCGAGCTGGTCGCTGTCGCCGTGGGCTTTGAGCTTTTCACTGGCCAGCTGGAACTGGGGATGACTGGCTAGCTTGCTCTGTGCCCGTATCTGATCAAGCGGGGTGTAGATGTGAATATGCTGGCCACTTCTGGCCAGCTGGTTAAGCCCTGTGCCACTCATCTGGCGGGCACTCATGGCGGCCAGTACGGTGGCGTCCTGGCTGGCGGTAACGCCCACGCCGGTGACATAGTTGTGGTCGAGCTTGAGTGCCCTGTCTGTTGGCAGTTGCAGCTCACCGGTTGGGGTCTTGAGGTGCAGGTGGCCAGGGGCCGCGTCCAGTACCTGCAGGGTCTGTTGCGCCTTGAGGGTACCCTCGGCCTCTCGCCCGAGCACCCGGAGTGTATCGCCCGCCGCGACCTCGATGCGTTTGCTTTCAAACAGCGACCAGCTGCTGTCCAGGGCGCGGATCTTGATGGTGTGTTTCTCCCCCTGCCCGCTTACCAGCACCAGCGAGTGGGTCTTGTCTGCGACGAGATCAATGCGATAGCGATCCATGGTTTTACCCTTGTCGTCCCACCGCTCCATGACCATCCCCTCGCGATAGGTGTCACGCTGATGGCGGGTCTTGCTATCGAGCCATACCGGGGCAAGGACGTTGAGGGTGTGATCCTGTCCGTGCAGTTGGCCGCTATCCCGCAAGGCGCTGCGGATATGGCTGGTTAGCTGCTGCTGATCCCGTGTCCCGGAGACCTGGGCAACCACCTGCTCGCCTTGCTGCAGACGATGCGCGTAGTCCTGTGCCAGGGCGTCAAAACGCGCTGGCTTGTCAGGCACGCTCTGGACGGTGGCCTCGATGTCGGGCGCATCATAGAAACGGTACTGCGGCACGCTGGCTTGCTTGAGGACGGAGAGCGCATTGCCGACGCCACGCTGGCGCTCACTGTCGAGCATCAGCACCTGGACATCGCTGGCCCGTGCCTTTTCCAGGATGAGCAGCGTCTCTTTGAGGGTCAGGGATTCAGCCTGCTCGACAATGAGGGTGCTATGAGGGGCAAAGACCGTGGCGGCATTGAGGGTGTGACGCGGAGCGATATTGCCTGCCAGAGGCTGGCTTTGTGCCAGCAGGCGAGCCGAGCGATTGTCGCTGGCCAGGATGGTGACCTCACGCCCCTGTTCGCTGGCCATGAGCACGGCATCTTCCATGCGCTCGATGGTTTGGGCCATGCCACCCCGTCCGGACAGGATAGCCAGCGGGGCCTTGTCCTGGGCCAACACGGAGTAGGCGTCGGCATAGGGGCGATCACGCGGGGTTGCCCGCTCGGCAAAGGTGGCTATCGGGGGGCGCTGGTTGAACTCGTTGGCCAGCTGGGCGATGGACAATTCGTTGAGCAGGTGGATATCGGAGGTGAAGATCCCTTTTTCCTTGTCGAGCGGGATGAGGCGCTCGCGCCCAATCGCCTGCTCGATACCCTCGCGGGCCTGGGTGATCAACCCCTGTTCGGCAGGGAGCTGGCTCACCGTGGCGGCCAGTAATTCGGAGTAGGAGAACTGTACCTTTTTATCCGAAAGTATGGATATCGCCTGGCTCACGGCTTGGGTGATATCCGTGCCAGCTGGCGTGGGGATGGTGTATCCCTGGGCACGTTCGTCGGCCTTGGCGAGATAGAGGGGCAGTTCAAAGCCTGCTTTGCCCAGGCGATCACGCCAATCGGCGATCAGTAGATCGGGGTCGGCAACCGCCTTGTCCTTGCGGGTATCGAGCGCGGCGGCATCGCGGGACTGGGGTGAGGCATCGGGGCCGACCGCGTCGTTTATCTGCTGGCTGCGCTGGCTGAATGGTTCGGTCGGCACCCCCTTGAGCTCCCACAGGCCATGCTTGCCGGTGACCTCTGTTTCAAAACCCATCGCCTCGACGTCCTGGCGCAGGGCGTGGCGGTATATCTGCCCGAGCGCCAGTTTGTTGTTAAAGATGTCTTTGCCAAAGCCGCTGTTCATGTGGGCGGCATCACTGCTCAGCGCCCGCCATTTGCCTTCTGCATAGGTGGCATTGAGCACCAGTGAGTGCGTGTGCAGCTGCGGATCAAGTTCGCGGGAGGTGTCGTGGGTGTAGAGGGCCGCCACGATATTGCCGGTGGTCTCGGTGCGGGTGACGCCATCGGTCATGATGCGGGTGCTGGCCAGCGCCTCGACCTCCTTCATGGCGACGGCCACGGCGCGGTGGTGGGCATCGAGAAAGCGTTCGTCACCGGCCACAAGCGCCATCACTGACACGCTTTTGGGGGCAGAAAAGGTCAAGTCATAGCCAGTGCGGTGGGTCTGCTTGCCATCCACGATGCGCGAGAGTTCAGTGCCATCGGGGAGTTTACCCTGGGCGATGGCATCGAGGGTGGCCCCGTCAATGGGGCCACTCAGTCCAAGGCGGTCGGCCCCTTCCCCCATCCAGACCGACTCGAGATCGCCCATGGCGTAGTAGTTTTCCTCGGCAGCGTAGTAGGCCGCGCTGCCCTTGATGGTGGAGAGTGACAGCATCAGTAATACTCCGGCTCGTCACCACCCGGCTCTTGGTGGTGATGGTTAATGTTGACCTCTTCGCGCCGCGCAGCTTCTTGCTGTGTCCGTTCGGATTTTTGGTAATTGGCGTAAAGCTCCTCGTCGTAAAGCACCCCATTCTCATCGACCCCCGCAGGGCGAGGGGTGCGCATGGTGATCTCCTGGTCTCGACCGGCAGGCTGCACTTGCGTCGCGGCACTCTGGGCGCTGGTGTCCGTGGCTTGAGCCGCTTGAGCCGCTTGAGCCGCTTGAGCCGCTTGAGCGGGGATGGTTGCAGGCGCAGGGCTCGGTGGTGTTGGCGGTGCAGACATGGGGGTGCTGCCCTCTGCTGCCAGGGCGACAACCGCAGGGAGCACGCCGGGGGTGACGTTGTCGAAGATCTTGCCAGTCTCGTTGAGACGCTGGGTGATCTCGTCGTCCACTTCGGGATCCAGGCTGGACTGGATATCCCGCTCTGGCAGCGACTCGGCAATTTTCTCCTTCTTCACGAATTTGAGTGTCATGCGCACCACCGGGAAGTTGCCAGGTAATGTCACGAAACAGTCCAGGTTGTCGAGCATCTGGATGTCGGTGTAGCTGACAATATTGACGCGCTCCTCATCCTTGCCAAACGAGATACCGTCACGCACCTGATCGGCACCGAAACTGGTCTGCTCGGAGAACTTCTTGCGCACGGTTTCACCGATATCCTCCTCGACAAATTTGGCGACGGAGGCAGAGGGGGAGCGAAAGAAATACTTGGTGTTGAGCAGGTCATACATGGCCTCGGCAAATTTATTGCCGTAAATCTCCTCGAGCTGCGAGTAGGACTGGAAGCCCAACGCAAAACAGCCGCCGAACTTGCGGGCCTCGGCGATGATGAACGGCAGGCTCGGCAGCTTGTGCAGGGAGGGCAGCTCGTCATAGAAGAACCACACGCGCCGGTAGCGGTTTTCGCCCATTGATAGCAGGCTGTTGGCGGCAATGCTGAGCCACATCGAGATCAAGGGTTTGAGGGATTCGTGGTGTTTTTGGTTGGAGGTGATGAACAACCAGCCATTTTCACCCCCGTCACGGACGCCCTGCATCCACTGGCGAATGGTAAAGGGTTTACCTTTGCGCTCAATGCCCTGCAGATAGCGCATCGCCTTGACGTAGTTGGTCAACACGCTTCGAATAGAGATGGCGGTTTTTTCTATCTTGCCGTCAACCAGGTTGGCTGCGGGCGTCCCTGCCAGAAACTCGCGCAGTTTATCGAGGGTGATGGCCAGGAGGGTGCGCAGGAACAAGTTATAGCTGCGCCCTTTTTCAGTGCGCAGGCGGTGGGCACCTTCGGCAAAGATAGTGCGGGCCGAGCCCTGCCAGAAGGGGTCTTCCGAGGAGCCCATCGGAATAAGGGTGGTGGCTGCCGATTCGAGATCGGGCAAGGTCTGGCACTCTTCCCACATATCCCAGTTGGCGCAGCGTTGATCCAGGGGGTTAAGGATGATGTCGCGGCCTTCTTGATAATACTCTTCGACAAAGGTGCAGCCCTTGTCATAAATAATGACCATATCCCCGCGCTGACGGCACTGGTCGAGAAATTTGCGCATGAGCGTCGATTTACCCGAACCCACGGTACCATGCATGGCGAAGTTCTGAATTTCGCTGTCTTTGATAATGGGGAGATCATCCACGATGATATCGGAGGCTACTTTTTGGCGACGCATCATGCGGGCGATTTTTTTCGGGTTGTCACTCAGGGTGCGCCCGCCGGTTATCTCGTCTTCACTCTGCTTTTTGCCCAATATACCAATATACAAATAGAACAGCAGGCCAGCGACAAACACGATGACCATCGAGGATAAAGCGGCAATAATGAGTTCGTTCTTGAATAGCTGTCCGCAATAGACCGTGTAGGCATCACTCAATATCTGCTTGGTGTTGTAGTGCAGGACACGCTCATAATATTGGATCTTGTAGGTCGGCGGATTGGTCATGAATTTATGCAACGGTTCAATGGTGGTTGCATACCAGTACATGAGACCGTTGATCAGGTTTTGGGTGCTGACGCGATAAAACAAAATCGACCCGGTCAGGACAATAAAGGACAAAATAAGCCAATAGGATAGAATGTTGTTTATTTGCAGGAACATGCGCAGACGCATAAACGCGACTTGCCCGCCCTGCGTCACATCGCGGGTGTTTAAGCTCATGATATTGCCTCAAGGATAGGGGGGAGGAGCTCCCCCTGATATTAACCGTCAACAGGTCTTAGAATATGCCCGCGACCGATTTTGAAAGTTGGTCTTCCAGTGCCGTTTTGGCGTCTTTAAATTCCAGATTCATCTGGTTGGCATTGCTCACTACGCGGGTTTGATATTTATGGCGATCACCCTGGGCGGTACTGGTTTGCACTTTACCGCCAGACGTTCCCTGTTTGAGCATGGCAATGTTATCGGTGGTCACGGTGACCCCCTTGGGGGCTTTTTCCGCAATTTGCAGGTCGGTGACCATGGTGTAATTGGTATCTTCCACCATGGCATCGGCGGCAACCCCGACGAGCGCCCCGACCAGGCCCGCGCCCAAAGCAGCCCCGCCAGAGGAGCTATTATAGCCGACCACCCCCGCAGCAGCAGCCGCGCCAAAGGCCCCGGCACCATATCCGGATATGAGGGTGTTTTCGGCATCCCGCAAATTCATTTTACCCACCGAGAGGACGTTGGCCTGGATCCAGTATTGCGCCGTGTCCGGGTTGGTGGAGATGGTCATGCCCTTGTTCTGCAAGGCCTGGCGCAACTTGGGCTCAAGGCTCAGATCTTGCTCGGTACTGGTGTTGCGGATCTGCAGGTATACGGTGCGCTCTGCGGCGGGCTCCAGGAAGATGGTTTCGCTCATCTTGGTTTGCACATCGAGATTGCGTTTGGCTACTGCGGTATGTACGGCTGAGCATCCAGCCAGACCGAGCATGGAGACCGTCACCACGGCCAGAACTGTTTTTTTCATCATTGTTGTACTCTCTTTTTGTTGTTAAATATCTAACCCTTTCAATTGTTCAGGATCTAAGTTATCACCGTCTCGCCATGCTTTGATCACTGAGCTAAAAACAGCGAGATCATAACGGCCCAAATCGAGCAAAACGATGAACCAAAGGATCAGTGTTGATGCAAATTGAGCCACATATGAAAAGATTGCATCAATTTCAAGATGTTTAACTAACAATCCAGCAGCCAGATTAAGAGAAACCCATAATCCAGCGTAAAACAAAGCCTTGTGTTTGATCAGTCTAACGATGAGGCTGCGATTTCGTATCTCAGCGGGCAAGGATAGGTATTTACTTCGCATGCTTGTAATGACAATAAAAAGCAAAAAACCCAAGAATAATGAAAAGCCAATCGATAGCAATGAACCCATTCGATTTGTTAGTTTAAATGTTGACATGTCATAAGCTATACAGAACTGCCATAACGGCATGCCGACCAGAACAGCAATGCCTGGAGCCGCACATGAGAGGAATGATGGGATAGCTACCTCCTTATTTTTTAAGGTGGCGACGATAAAGGCAATGTCATCATTGATGGCTTTTTTAGTTATCATCATTTGTCTTTCTCCTTATCAAACAGCTCGTTGGCTTGTTTAACTGCTTCGGCTGCTCTGGGATCTTCTTTATCTTGGTTTACAACAGCTGCAGCATGCTTACTTTCAAAATTATCGGTAGCTTGTTGTTGTTCGGTTTGAATATGTTGGCGATCCCTTAATATATCATCTTGGGTATGGCTAATCGAATCATTATTTCGTGCAATAACCTGACCGTTATCACCTATTTGACTATCAACCCGTTGCTGTGTGTCATCGGCTATTCCGGCCATATTGGCCAGTTTATTAAATTTATCCGTGTGACTGGCCATCGTATTGTTGCCTGACGGTCCTTGTGGCTGAACGGTTTCCATGCCGTCAGTGAGCGATGAGCGGTGTTGTTGATAGTCTCCTTCTACCCGCGAGCGCAGCGTGTCTTCCATAAACTGGCCTGCCAGCTGCTCGCGCTCAGTGCGGACTTCCGAGCTGGCGGTATTGGTGAGCAGTTCGTCCGCCTTGGCCGGGGCGTGTTGCTGCACGTAGCCGACAAACTCCTGGGCGTAGTTGCTCTGCATGTTGGCACTGGTGGTGTCGCTACTTGACGCCATCTGGCTGTATTCGTGGCTGCGATTCAGGCTCGAGGTGTATTGGCTGTACTGACTGTCGGCCACGCTCAGGGTCGCGCCCAGCTGGTCAAGCTGAGTATTGGCGGTGTTGTCGGTATGGCTGCCTGAGTGCGACACGCGGTAGCTTTGCACCATGTCCTTGCCCTGGCGGAAGTCTTTGAGCTCTTGGCTGGACTGGTCGGCAGAGTGATCCCGGGTTTGTTGTCCGCCCTGGGTAGTACTGTCCGTTGAGCCCTTGGCCCAAGTCTGACTGCCACCGCCATGAATTTCACCGCCAACTGAGCCCCCGAAGGTCAAGCTGGCAAGTTTGCCGAGGACGGCTTTATCCGAATCAATGCGACCATAAGCCTTAGCCCCAACATGAGCTTCACCTCGGCTCGACTTATCCATCAACTCGTTAAATGCCTGGTTTTCACTGATGTTGTTGCGGGCGGCATAGGATTGGGCCGCCGAGACCATCATGCTGGCCCCTTTTGTTTGTGAGGTGGACTGACTGCTGTCGGCGCCGGTGGTCATGCTGCTGCTGTTGCCTGACTGCGTCGAGAACTGCTTGGCCTGGTTAAAGGCACTGTTGACCGCATGGTTGTACCCGGCGAGTGAACTTTCGGCCTGGGTTTCACTCTCTCTGGCGAGGCGCTGCGCCGTACTGCTCATCGCCTTGCCAAAGTTGATATCAACCGGCAGTTTCGACATGGCCGGGGATGAGTTATAGACACTGCCACCGCCCGCTGTTTGCGTCACCAGTGAGCCGTTATTGGTCTGGGCGGTCATCTGGCCATTGGCAAAGGAGGAGTTGGTGTCCCACTTGCCGCCAGTCACGTTGTCGGTCTGCATGTTGTTAAACGACCAGTTACCATCGACCGCTTGCGACGCCGATTGTGTCGATGCGCTTTGCATGGCATTGCCCAGATAGCTACCTGCTTGCGAGACTGCACTGCCCATGCCCTTCACAATGCCGTAGGCCAGGAACGGAATGGACAATGCCAGCCAGCCTGCGGTGGTGCCAATATCGGAATATTGCTGTTGCACCTGGGAAAGATTGGAGAGCGTGACGTTGATGCCGCCCGAGGATGATTTCAGGTAGAAGTTCATGGCGTTGTTCAAAATGGCGAACAATATTGGCCAGGTCTGCAGGTACGCGAGGGTGAAGACATACCCCTTGAGCACTTCCAGGGTGAGCACACTCATGATGGCCAGCAACATGACGATGGGGAACAACCCAATCATCATGCCAAACAGCACGGTTTGCATGATGGGCAAGGTGTGGGTCGCCATGTTGGCCCCGGTGGCTTGCGACATGCGCAGCTTGGCAAAACTGGACTCGGTAGAGAGGTTGACCAGGCTGGCGGTATCGCCGTTACGCGCACCGTAACTGGTAATACCCTTGCGCAGCGCACTCATCGTCACGTTCTTTTTCATGATCTCGCTGGCGCTTTGACCGCCACCATAAAAGAAGCTGTAACTGTCGCCCATCATGGTGCCAAAGAGGGTGGTGGCATTGGGTTTGCCGCCAAAGAGCTTGTGCACATAGTAAGACCAAGTCTCTCCACCGGGGGCGCTGTCGAGGTTCATTGCATTTTGTAACTGACCCGCTGCCCACTGGCAGGTCTGGAAATTGCCGTTTTGGTCATAGACCCCGCGCAGGGGGCTCGGGCGTGAGAAAATGAGGCTGTATGGGTCTGGACTTCGCATCAGATCGTCCAGGCTGTACTTGTGATTGAGCATGATGTCGCCGACCACGCAATTTTGCACATAATCGGAGAACAGACCGGCAATGGCCGGATTGGTCGACATAAAATCGGTGCTGCTGCCGACCAGATTGGCCCCAAACAGCATGCCGGTTTTGCTGTAGGTCATGGCGTCAGGTTGGTGAAAGACCGTCTCGTAAGCGACGGTGATGGCGTGACCCACCGAACTTATCAGGCTGGCGGGCAACACCAGCCCCACCGGCACGTTATCGACCTGATAGACGGCGGTGGCGTCGGATATGTCAATGACCTGCACAGACCGTTTGCTCCCGAGCAATACGCCGGTGACCAGCACGAAGGCGGCGACCCACTTGAGCGTGGTCATCAGATCGTGGGTGCGCACATAGGTGATGGCGGCGATGATCACCGACAAGATGGTGGCCATCTTGATGAGGTAAACCCAGTCTCCGCTGGACTGGGTAAACGCCGCCACGGCATTGAGCGAGTCTCGAAACCATGCCCCGCCGCTGATGGTGTAGATAGTGTCCATTATGATCCTGCGCCCCCGAATCGGTAGTTGGATTGATAGCGTTCCAGCAAGCGGCTGGAGAGCTGCTGGCGCATGTAGCTCATCTGTCTGTCCACGACCATCAGCGCACTTTGATTGATCTGGACACGCGATTGCAGCACGGCGATGTTCTGGCTGGACTGATTAAGACTTTGATGGAGTTGTTCGATGGCAGGCTCAGGGTAGTTGCTGCTGCCCAGCATGATCCTGGCTTGCTGGATCAACTCCTGCAGGTACTGCATGAGAATGTCGTAACTGATGTAATCGGAGAGCTGGTAGAGCAGGCTGTTGGCCACCCCGAGTGATTGCGGATCGATGAGGTATTTCAGCACTGGCACGGAGGTCGAGCTGATAAAGCCCTTCTCCTTTTCGGTCAGGGGCGAGTCGGAGATCGCCTTGTTCTGGATGCTGGTCAACATGGCTTTCACCTGGCCGCTCAGGGCGTTGGCCTCACTGATAGAGACCGGTCGAATGGACGGGTTAAGGCACAGCGAAGTGGTATCGCAGGCGTAGATCTTGGCGCTGCCACCATTCATCATCGCCTTGATGATGTCCTCATTGGTGGTGAGCGCGACAAGCGGTTTGATCTCGCCTTTGTCATCGAAGATCAAGGTGCCGGTCAAACTCATGGCAAACTCTTTGAGCTCGCGGTTACTGCTGAACAGGCCATTTTTCCCCAGGGACTCCCACATCAGGTTTTTGTTTTTCAGCACCTGATCCTTGTTTTTGGCGTCTGCCTTGTCGGTCACGCTGCCATATTGGCCACCGAGGGTGCAGCCCTGGCGGGAGGCGGCCCAGTCGCTGAACAGGTTTTGTTCCCCAGAGATGTCCTGGCAGATCTTCTGCTGGCTGACTGCAGTTTTTGGCCATAGCCCGCCAACGATGCCTTGTGCCGCCTGGCAACTGCTCATGTTCATGGAGTTCACATCCGAGGCGAGCTTTTGCAGAAAGTCTTTGGCCTGCTTCATTTCCGGCACCGTGGTCTGCAGGGCCAGATCGAAAAAGTACCCGGCAGCATTGCCCATGATCTGTTTGACGAAACGTTGGAGCTGGTCGCCGGTGATATGGGAAAACGAGCCCAGGTAGGCATCGATGCCGCCGCACCCGGCATTGAGGCTGGGCACCTGCATCGAGAACAGCTGCACCTGCTTGACGGCAGTACGCATATAAATAGAGCCGCCGCTGGCATAGCCTGCGGCTTGGCCTTGCCAGGCATGGGGCATGGTGGTGTTGGTTTCAAAGCCCAGCTTGCCGAAAAAATCGTTCAGGTCGCTGTTCACATCCGCATTGACGGCGGTGCTCAGCAGCATCAGGGCGGCATAACCGAATTGTTTAACGGGTCGCATGGCGGCCTCCTACGCTCAGGGCTACCTGAAACACCTCATCGAGGCGCGTCATAAACACATCAGCGGCGACCGCGCCCTGAAACATCGGGAAGGTCATCATGGTGTTGACGTTGACCAGGAACACCGTGGGGGTAGCGATGGGCAGGCCGTTGTTAAAAAACTCGACCATCACATCTGGCCCAGCCGGTAGCGCAGCAGGAAAGGCGGCGTCGCCCCGACCGTCCAGCGAGTAGGGGAACACGGCGATCCCGGTTTGCTCGCTTATCTGTTTAAGCACCGGGTCAAACTGGTGGCAGTAGGAGCAGGTGGACTGCATGAACAGCACCAGCTTCCAGTCTTCAACCCGGACGGCGCGGCCATCGCTTAACCGAAACGGGGGATGGTCGGCAGCCCGCGTCTGGGCCGAGGAGTCCTGTCTGGCCGCTTTGGCAGCATCGAGGCGGGCGATATCATCCCAGGTTGAGGCGGTGGCGCTCAAGCACAGCAGCCATGAGGTGAGTACAACCGTGCGAAGTGTGTTCACAGGCTTTCCCCCTGCGCGAGGCGCTCGCGGAAGTGAGTGCCAAAGGTCTGGCAAAAGTCGACCTCATACCAGGCAAGGCAGACATCGGGGGGCATGTGAGAAACGGCAGACATGAATCCCGCGACCCCTCCATCGGTGACGCGGGGGTGGCCTGTGTCGGTGTGGGTATACCACTGGGGATAGGTCTGCCGGTCGAGGATGGCCTGGTGCTGATGCGCGTCATCGGGACAGCAGATCCCCATAAAGGCGACATAGCGCCAGTGTGCCTGCTCCAGCAGCGTGAGTTGTTCGATATCCAGCAGTTGCAACTGCTCCAGTGCTTCCAGGTAGTTCATTAAAATTCTCCTTTAAAGCCGGTGGCGACATTTAAAAACTGGCGCGATAGATCGTCCGGGGTAATAAACCCGTAGGCGAGTGGTCGATAGGTATGCTGTTTGGGATCAACCAGAAAGATCGCAGGGAAAAACTTGATGCCCATGCGTTGGCGTTGTCCTGAATCTAAACGGGACGTTGGCAGCGCCGGATTTAATACGCCATCCACAGAAACCGGAATAATGCTGATGTTGTTGTCTTTGGCAAAATTGGCAATGATGCTGCCCGCGAGATTGTCCAGTGGCATTTGACCTCGATAGAAAAAGAAAATGCCATATTGCGAGGCCAGCTTGGCAATGGCGGTCTGTTCTTTTTGCTTGTCCATTGCCAGCTGCTCTTTCACTGTGCCGTTGTAGTGACTGTATTTGAGGTTGTAATCGAGCTCTGGGTATTTGAGCATGGCCGACTTGGCGCTCTGGGAAAATTGCCCCGCCCGCTCAGTCCAGAAATTTTGCCAGCGCATAAAGCGAGCGAAATTATCTGGCGAGCTATTCAAGATGGCATTATCCAGCGCTTCCTGAGTTGCTTGCTGATAGGCTTTTTTTAATTCGCTGGCCGATTTTTGTTTCGGGGCCGGTGCCTGCTGTTCGGTATTGTCCTGGGGCTCGTTATACCACTGCCAGCCCTGCGGCTCATTGCGCTCGGGGGCTGAGATTGCGGCAGAGACCGGCATGGCCAACATGAGCATGGCGGGCAACATCCACCCCCACTGCCGCGCTACGCTTGCCTGCTGGCTCGCTCGGTGTGGCGAACGGATACCACACCTCAGAGCCCAGCCTGATATCTGCTGCATGTTGCTGGCCCTGAGGCTCATTTTGCGCCTCCGGTCTGGTTGTTCACTTGGTCTTTGATCTGCTGCTGGACGCGCTGGAGTAGCGCATTGTCCTCGGGGACAGTGGAGCCGTTTTGCAGGTCTTCGTAGAAGTTACTGAAGTCGAGGTTGTCGAAGTTGATCGCCTGGAGTTGCTCGACGGTGATCCCGCGACAATCAGGTGAGGATGCGCCACCAAAGCCGACCCCGAGCTGCCACTGTCGCCCTTGTTGCTGGACGATCTGCGCCAGTTTGGAATCAAAGACACAGTAGCTGCGCTTTTTCTCGACGCAGACGCCAAGCACTTTCTTGCTGCAGAACTCGCCGATATCGATGGTGAGCTTGCGCTGGCGCGCATCGCCAAGGGCTTTTTCCTCGCTGCTGCAGCTGGCTAATCCTATATCTTGACCCCAGCCTGAATCCTTACAGCAGTTACTGAAGCCAGCTGCAAACTTTTTACAAAATTGGGCCTTTCCTGTGAATGCACGAACGTCTGCGCCATTGAGTTCTGCAACGTCCTTGCCCGCTGCAGCAACGGCTGCCAATTCAGAGACGGCCTTTTGAAAGGCGTTGTTTTTGCCTGCCTCCGCCTGTGCGCAGCTGCCGTCCTTACAGAAGAACGTCCCGCCGCACATAACACCGGATCCGGTAGTTTTGTGCTCGCAGGAATAGGTCAGGTTTTCATGCAGACAGAAGCCATCGAGCTCATAAGCGCACTGTCGATTGGCAACGGTACAAGCAGGGTCATTGATATATTGACTGCATGAGCCTTCGCTTTGAGATTGAGTCAAATAAGAGTCTTTATAAGCCCAGCAATCGCTGTACATCGTGTAAGGCTTACCTTCTACATAAATAGTCCTGTTACCGCCTGGCTCGGTACATTGGGAGCCGGTTAATGCGCCCTCGGCTTTATCAAATGGGCAACTTTCTCTCCAGACTATTTTAGGACTAAATGTTTGGTCGTTTACGGTGATTGCGGCCTCAACTGTATAGGTATAGTAATCACCCTCGGTAAAATATCGATATAAGTATGAGGCCGCACTACCGGTTGAATGGTTTGATCTCATTGTTCCTGTATACGTAGCACCGGCAACCACATTCATTCCCGTCGCACCGGGTAACGGGTACGCTCCTGTTGACTTAAATTCTGGATAAAACGAATTAAGAAATGAAATTGAGGTTGGGTAATGTGTCCAATTCCTATTTCTGTTGAAGTGAAGTTTTGCGTAACGCATTGTTCCTGACACTGGTGCAGTGAAACTGAATGTTACGTCTGAGCCTGATATTGCGTATCTGATTGCACTGTGTGGGATGGTGACGGGATAGTCATAGGTAGAGCCTACCCAGTCACCTTCTATGGTTGCGGTGCGTGCGCAATATTGGTCTACCCGCGTATCCCGCGAGCAAACATGGTTGGTGTATTCAGTACTTGTCACCTCTTGTTCAACGCAGCCATCAAAACTGCCGTCTGTCACGCTTTCGGCTTTGTCCTGGGCATCGGTTCCCACCGATATGAAAGGTGCATCCATGCTGGGTTTGTTGTCGGATGGCGTATTCAGAATGGACTCGGTAATGGCTTTACCTGCGTCTGATTGGTTCAGGGCGGCATTACCTTGTGAAGTCAGATCGGTCGAGGTGTTGGTGACGCCCCCGTAATAACCTGACTCAGACGGTGCGTTGGTGTAGCTGGGTAGCGAACCGGCTGGGTCAAAGCCGCTGATAGCCGTCTGCTCCTGGCCCTTGATGCTGTTGGCAAACTCGCTGCCTTGGTTGTATTGCTCATTGGCCCCGACCGAGGCGGCCAGCGACAGGGCGGCCAGCCACAGCGTCAAGAGCAGACGACATTGAGTCATGCTACCTCCTGCCCCTTGATCAATGTGCTTTCGCGATGCTGTGCCAACGCCTTGGTGGCCGCCAGTCGGCAGAGATCCAGGAGTTCACGTTGCTGCTGCGCGGTATGGACTCTGGCCCAAGCGCGGTCGCGATATACCCAGGTGAAACGACCGGTGTTGCACGTCACACCCACCAAGAAGGCAACAAGTACCGCGCTCAGTAGCAAGTTTTTCAGCAGGGCATGTGCTTCTTCTTGCGGATCCGCCACGTATGACGACTCGGGATAAGGACGCAGCACCTTGATAGGCTCGGACACTGCGTCGATGTCAGATACAGCTGTGGGCTCCTCGGCCCTCTCGATGATATCAAGCGGCATAGCCCGCCCAGTGGGGAGGGTTTGCTCATCAAAAGGGGCGCTGTGCTCAACGCGCGCTTCAATCAGGGGAGACAGGGGGGTGAGCGTATCGGGGGCCACGCTCAGCAGACACAAGATCCAGGCCGCCAGGGCCGCGAGTGCATGCACCACAAAGGTGGTGGTGAAACGAAAAACGCCGAGGACGACGTTTGTCATCTGGTCGAACGCGTTTTCAGTCTTGCGGTACTCCTCGCGGATAGCCTGGTTAAAACAGAGGTGGGCGGGTTGCGTTGTCATGGGTGTTGCTCCTTGCAGTTAGGGATGGGCGGCCAGGATGGCCTTGGCGGTGTCGGCGCACTCGCCGGACTCTGCCACTTTGGTCAGGGCCTGTTGCAGGGCAAGGTTGCCCGCAATGCGGTCATAGGTCTCACCACAGGTCACCACCAGGGCGGGGACGGCATTGATGCCGTAGCGACGAAACGCCTGGGGATCGATTTGCACCCCGCCGCGCTGGTCTTCATTGACCAGCTGCAAGACCGCGTTAGCTGTCTGGCGCATGTCGTTATTGACCATGCCGCGCAACGTGGCGGGGATCCCGAACCGGTCGGCGTCCAGAATGAGGCGCTTAAGCCCGGTTTGTGGGATGGAAAACGAGACAAAGTAGAGCGCTTGGGGTACCGGTTTGGCCCCCGCGGCAGCCTGTTGTTGGCGGGCCAGGGATTGCGCCCACTGGCTATCGGTATTGTTCATCTGTCCACTGCTCTGCTGGCCCAGTTCGCTGGCCGCTTGCAGGTGCGCGTTACCCGGTGGATTGGCAATGAGCCCGTCAATAAATTGCTGTGCATGGGCCAGGTCAGTTTGTGCCGGGTCTGCTGCGTATGCCGGACAGATCAGCATGCCGAGCAGGGTGAAGATCAAGGGACGTGTCATCGGTCATCCTTACAAAAATACGCAGTTGCGTTTGCGCCACATCAGATAGCCGAAGTTCTTTCGGTCATTGGGCATGTTGTGGCCGGTGCCCCACAGGGTGGTGGTTTTGCCAAAGGGGTGGCAGGCCGTCACGTCCGGGTGGACGTTGACCATCTGATAACGCCAGCGCTCTTTGGGCACGATGGCCGAGGGATATTCAAAACAGACGGCGCGATCCTTGCCGACAGAGTTCATGATCATGCCCTGGCGGTGGAGCTTGGCTGCCATCCGCTCGGAGAGCAGGATGGAGGACTGCATAGGGCTGAATTCGTTGCTGACGTAGCCGGTGAAGGGATACATGGAGCCGTGCGCGCCGGCACACCAAAAGAGCGCGTCGATGGGCTTGCCAAAGGCACTGGCCATGGCATCGGCAGCGCAGGCCCCCTGGGCAATCACGTTGTTAAACAGCATGGCCTCGGGGCTCAAAATGAGCGCGATAGATGAGTCATTCCAGGTGGGATCAAGCTCGGAGAGGTAACCGATATCCATGTCGCCGCCCTGCAGGCAGCCCATGGAGGTGATGATGTTGAGCCAGTAGGTCAGCGGGTATTTGTACCAGTGAACGTGATAAAACGCGCCCGCGACATCCTTGTCACTCTGTCCAGCTGTCCCGGTGCCTACTTTGCCAATCCCCAGACTGATCCCGCCCATATTGACCAGGCAATAGGGGGCACGGGTCACATCGGTGAGCGCCATCGGCTCCCAATACCCGATAGCGAGGCCTACGCGATACAAGATCCCCATTGGGCAGATCTGGATAGGCATGGACGGATTGCTGGTATCCGGCGCGGGGCCAGACATGAGGGCGACGCTACCAATCGAGATGGGGAACAGGCATTCCCAACAGACGTCGGTAATAGGGTTCACAAAGTTGCCCTGGCACTCGGCATCGGCTGCACCCGCAGAGGGCGAGAGCAAGGCGGCGCACAGCATGATGGCAAGCAGGGGGTGTTTCATGGCCGTGGCTCCAGGGTGAAGGTGTCGACCTGCAGACGCAGTCCGCCAGGGGCCGCGCTCACTTTGGCGGGCACTGCCGTCAGGGCAAACTTGCGGCTCAATACGCCCTCCTGGTCGAAGTAGATGCGGGTGTCGAGCGTGTTGGTGGCCTTGCGAATATCCCCATTAACGAGAATGACTTTGTAGATAGGTGTTGCAGGACGTTGGTTGCGCATCCAGGCGACTTGTCGGTCGTCATCGGCATCAATGAAAAAGAGTGTTTGGATGAATGGCACGGAATCAAGCGGGTTAACCTTGTCGCCCTTGCGTGCAAAAACGCGACCCTCGTGATCTGCGAGATCCTGTCCAACCACGAAGGTGGGATCAATGAAATGGGTACTGTTCTGGGTAGCAAGCTTTAACCCCCTGACAGGAGCTGGTCGCAGGCTGTTTTTGATCACCCGCTCCTTGAATGCCTCCTGTTGCTCGGCAAGTTCGCCACTCTCCTGCATGGCCTGCAGGCGGTCATGGATAGTGGTCAGCATATCCGGCTCGGTGATGGGGTAGAGATCGCCCCAGGTGCCCAGATTGGCAGCATGGGCCTGACCACCGAGGGCCAGAGCGATGTACAGGCAGGCGACCCTCATTGCGCCCCCTCATGCCAGGTGGTGGCTGGCTGGGCAAGCTGCGCTCGCATCCGGGTGGCGATGTCGTGCTGGATTGTGCGGGTAATGTCATCGGCCCCCCGTACCACCGAGGGGGAAACCAGGATGAGCGCGCGGTGCTCCTGCTGCCAGGCGGAGAGGCTGGCATCTAGCGCCTGGGTAAAGCGGGCAACCAGTTGCTTGCTTTGCACTTCGGTCAGGGACTGGCTGGCCGATTGCTCCATGAACTGATCGATGGTGCCCTTCATATCAAAGGCCACCGGGGTTGGCGTACGGTGCAGGGCCAGCCAGCCGGTTGTGGCCAGGTTGAGGGCGGTCAGCACCGCCAGTGCCAGCATCCATCCCAGGGCAGTGCGCCGGGGGGCTCTGGTTGCGGGGGAGTTGTCCGTGGGCGGCGGGGGGATTAATGGTGCCATGATGCAAGGGCCTCCATTTCGTCGGCAAAGCGCAGCAGTGCCAGCTCATAGACCGCGTCGTGAATGTCGACGCCTTCGGCTCGGCGCTGTTGCAGAAACTCGAAGTCCTTGCCGTTGGAGCTGAAC